>CAZSHI010000011.1:0-59876 GCA_964606735.1 uncultured Enterobacteriaceae bacterium | reverse complement strand
GGGAAATTTTGCCAAGATAAAGGTAGAGAAGGCGAAAGCGGAGATTACGGATAAAGATGTAGACAACATGATTCAGACATTGCGCGAACAGCGCAAGCATTATCATGCCGTAGAGCGGGCTGCAAAAAAATCCGATCAGCTTGACATCGACTTCGTGGGCACTATCGATGGTGAAGAATTTGAGGGTGGCTCCGCTAAAGGAGCCAAGATTGTTATCGGCTCTGGCAGCATGATCCCGGGCTTTGAGGAAGGCCTGGAAGGCTGTAAAGCAGGTGAAGACAAGGTGCTGAAGCTAAGCTTCCCCAAGGAATATCACAAGAAAGATCTGGCAGGAAAGGCCTGCGAATTCAAGACTCATATCAACAAAGTCAGTGAAGTACACTTGCCAGAGCTCAATGAGGCTTTTTTTGCATCCTTTGATGTCAAAGAGGGTGGCGAAGAGGGTTTTCGGGCTGAAGTGAAGAAAAACATGGAACGCGAGCTGAAGAATGCCGTTAAGAACAATGTAAAACAGCAGGTATTAGAAGGCCTGGTTGCTGAAACTGAGGTGGAGCTGCCCAAGTCCATGGTTGAAAATGAAATTAACAACCTGCGTCATCAAGCAATACAGCAATATGGCGGTCAGCAACAGATTGATCCTTCCATTCTACCAGCAGAAATGTTCCAGCCTCAGGCGGAACAGCGGGTAAGCGTTGGCTTGATCATGAATGAAATCATTCAGAAAAATAAACTCAAGGCAGATCCGACCAAAGTACGTGAGATCGTTGAAGAACTGGCAGAGGGCTACGAGAACCCGCAGGAAGTTATTGCCTGGTATTATAATGATAAAGAGCAAATGGGACAGATCGAGGTCATGGCACTGGAAGACTCTGTTATAGACTTGATTCTTGCGGAAGCCAGAGTGACTGAAAAAACCACTTCTTACGAAGATGCACTCAAGCCACAAGCCTCTAAGGCCAGCGCTAAAACAGCCAAGAAAGCCGATAGCAAAAAAGCCAAGAGTAAAGCTCCCACAGACGAAAAAGCTAAAACGCAAGGTGAAAGTGCCACTGAACAAGCTGATGGCAACAACGATAAAGCCTGACAGGAAAACACCATGACAAAGACTGCGCAAGAAACAGATGAAACCTTGATCAAGGCTTCAACACTGGTGCCTATTGTTGTAGAACAAACAGCCCGTGGCGAGCGTTCCTATGATATTTATTCCAGACTGCTGAAGGAGCGTGTCATTTTCATGGTTGGTCCGGTTGAAGACCACATGGCAAATCTGATTGTTGCACAGTTGCTCTATCTGGAATCTGAAAATCCCGACAAGGATATTCATTTTTACATCAACTCCCCCGGCGGCTCGGTTACTTCTGGCATGTCAATTTACGACACCATGCAGTTCATTAAACCGGATGTCAGCACCATGTGCGTCGGTCAGGCTGCCAGCATGGGTGCTTTCCTGCTCGCAGGGGGCACCAAGGGCAAGCGTTATGCGCTACCCAACTCCCGCATCATGATTCACCAACCCAGTGGTGGCTATCAGGGACAGGCCTCAGATATTCATATTCATGCCCAGGAAATCCTGAAAATCCGTGAAAAACTCAATAAAATCATGGCCGAACATACCGGCCAGTCTATCGAGAAAATAGCAGAAGATACCGAGAGGGATAATTTCATGGATGCAAATGAAGCCTTGAACTATGGATTGATCGACCAGGTCCTCAGTAAACGGGTAATTCCCAGCTCTTCAAAAGAAGCATAAAAATTCCCCTCCAGGGCTTGTAAAATGGGGGAAATGCCTTCATCTTATGACTTGGAGCATTCCCCTTGAATGCGCACTGTCACGGCTAACGGAGCGATCTGATGTCAGATAAAAATGGCAAAGATGAATCAGGCAAATTGCTGTATTGTTCTTTTTGCGGCAAAAGCCAGCATGAGGTAAGAAAACTTATTGCAGGCCCCTCAGTATTTGTCTGTGATGAATGCGTCGATCTTTGTAACGACATTATCCGTGAAGAGATTCAGGATAAATCCGAAGAAAGTGGTGAACGCCATCTGCCCAATCCGGAGGAAATCCGTAATACCCTTGATGAATATGTGATTGGACAGGACAAAGCCAAAAAGACCCTGGCTGTCGCGGTTTATAATCATTACAAGCGGCTCAATTTTGACAGTGACGATGACGGCGTAGAACTCAGCAAGAGCAATATTCTGATCATTGGCCCTACCGGTACAGGTAAAACCTTGCTGGCTGAAACACTCGCCAGATTGCTGGACGTTCCGTTTACCATTGCAGATGCAACCACCCTGACAGAAGCCGGTTATGTGGGTGAAGATGTAGAGAACATCATTCAAAAGTTATTGCAGAAATGTGATTACGACGTTGAAAAAGCACAAATCGGCATCGTCTACATTGATGAAATTGACAAAATCGCTCGTAAGTCCGACAACCCTTCAATTACCCGCGATGTCTCGGGCGAGGGCGTACAGCAAGCTTTGCTGAAATTGATAGAAGGGACTGTTGCCTCGGTACCTCCGCAGGGCGGTCGTAAGCACCCTCAGCAGGAATTCCTGCAGGTTGATACCTCCAATATTCTGTTTATCTGTGGCGGCGCATTTGCTGGTCTGGATAAAATCATTCGTGACCGTTCAGAAAAGAGTGGCATCGGTTTTTCTGCGGAAATGCGCAGTACTGAGAATAAGAAAAATGTTGGGGAGGCCCTGCAGGAAGTCGAACCTGAGGATCTGGTCAAATACGGACTGATACCGGAGTTTGTCGGCCGTCTGCCCATGATCGCCACACTCAATGAGCTGGATGAAGAGGCACTTGTCAAAATTCTTACCGAACCGAAAAACTCCCTGACCAAGCAATATGCCAAGCTGTTTGAAATGGAAGGCGTGGAAATACAGTTTCGTGATGATGCCCTGCGTGCCATTGCCCGCAAGGCGCAAGAACGTAAAACCGGTGCCAGGGGATTACGCTCCATCATGGAAGCCGTATTACTGGACACCATGTACAACATTCCTTCGCAGTCCGGCGTCAGTAAGGTGGTCATTGATGAGGCCGTGATCAACGGGGAATCGGAGCCACTGTTGATGTATGAATCCAGCGAAGAAAGCCAGGCTTTGCCCAACAAATCAGCTGCAAAAGAGTAGTAGAAACTGAAATATATCGCTCACAGGCGTGAGCATTAAACGAGTAGTGAATACCATGAGTAGTGAGGACACCCCAATTTCGAGCAGTCAGCAACTTCCTTTTCTGCCCCTACGCGGCGTTGTGGTTTACCCTCAAATTGTTCATCCTCTTTTTGTTGCCAGACCAAAATCAATCGCAGCTCTGAAAGCAGCCATGGCAGCGGACAAACGCGTCATTCTGGCTGCCCAGAAGAAACATGCTGAAGACAATCCCTCGGAGAAAGACATCTACGACATTGGCACAGTAGCCTCTGTTCTGCAACTGATGCACGTTAATGACGGCACAGTCAAAGTGCTGGTGGAAGGGGTAGAGCGAGTCAAGATTAAAAAACTGCATTTCAACGAGGACTATTACCTGGCCGACTGCTCGTCAATGAGTGGCAGTGTTGCTGAGGAAAAAGATACTGAAATTCTCGTGCGTTCACTGCTTTCCCAGTTTGATCAGTATGTACAGTTGAGTAAAAAGATCTCCCCTGAGGTAATGACCTCCATTACCAGCATTGATGAAGCCAGTAGATTGGTAGATACCATTGCTACCCACATGTCGCTTCAGCTGGAAGAAAAACAGAATATTCTTGAGTTGGCAAAACTAAAGCCTCGCATTGAACACCTGATGGCCTTGATCGAAGCCGAGATTGATGTGTTTCAGGTTGAGAAACGCATTCGTGGTCGCGTCAAGAAACAGATGGAAAAAAGCCAGCGTGAGTATTATCTGAATGAGCAGATGAAAGCTATCCAGAAAGAAATGGGTGAGTTGGAAGATGTCCCCAATGAAGCTGAGGAACTGGCCAAACGGATTGACGAATCCGGCATGCCCAAAGAGGCCAAGGATAAAGCGCAATCAGAGTTGAATAAGCTTAAGATGATGTCCCCCATGTCTTCTGAAGCTTCCGTGGTGCGGACCTATCTGGATTGGATGGTCAATATCCCCTGGAAAAAGAAAAGCAAAATACGCAGTGACCTCAATAAGGCTGAAGAAATTCTTGAATCCGATCATTACGGCCTAAAAGAGGTGAAGGAACGCATTCTTGAATACCTGGCTGTCCAAAAGCGGGTAAAAAAACTGAAAGGCCCCATATTGTGTCTGGTTGGCCCGCCGGGCGTGGGTAAAACCTCACTGGGCGAGTCTATTGCCCGGGCCACAGGGCGCAAGTTTGTCCGTATGGCACTGGGCGGAGTCAGGGATGAAGCTGAAATTCGGGGACATCGCCGGACCTATATTGGCTCCTTACCGGGCAAGGTGATTCAGAAACTGTCGAAAATAGGCGTAAAAAACCCGCTTATCCTGCTGGACGAAGTGGATAAGATGGGAATGGATCATCGTGGTGATCCAGCTTCGGCGCTATTGGAAGTGCTAGACCCTGAGCAGAATCACAGCTTCAATGATCATTATCTGGAAGTGGATTACGATCTGAGTGATGTCATGTTTATCTGCACATCTAATTCCATGAATATCCCAGGGCCTTTGCTGGATCGAATGGAGGTGATCAGGCTGCCTGGCTACACCGAAGATGAAAAACTGAACATTGCAAGTCGCTATCTTGTTCCCAAGCAAAAAGAGAATAACGGCCTGAAAAATGATGAGATTGAATTTCCGGATGCCAGCTTGCTGGAAATTATCCGGCATTATACCCGTGAAGCAGGTGTCAGAGGTTTGGAACGGGAGATCTCTAAAATTTGCCGCAAGGTAGTTAAAGAAAGAAGCATGGAGGAAGATGCCAAATCCGGCAGACTGGCAATACCCAAAACCATTGTTATCGATAGCAAAAATATTGAAGATTATGCAGGCGTTAAAAAATACGATTATGGGAAAGCGGATGAGCAAGATGTCGTTGGTCAGGTTAATGGCCTGGCATGGACCCAGGTCGGTGGAGAACTGCTGACCATCGAAGCAGTAGCGACCCAGGGTAAGGGCAAAACCACCATGACGGGCTCACTGGGTGATGTCATGCAAGAGTCAATACAGGCTGCCCTGACTGTTGTGCGGAGTCGCGCCTCAGCTCTCGGAATTGCTCCAAATTTCCATGAAAACAAAGACTTGCATGTTCATGTGCCGGAAGGTGCAACGCCCAAGGATGGCCCCAGTGCGGGTATTGGCATGTGTACGGCCATAGTTTCCGTGCTCACCGGCGTGCCTGTGCGCAAGGATGTTGCCATGACAGGAGAAATCACCCTGCGTGGTCAGGTTCTACCCATTGGTGGCTTAAAGGAAAAACTGTTGGCGGCTCATCGGGGAGAAATCAAAACCGTTATTATTCCAAAAGAAAATGAGAGGGACCTCAAGGAAATACCGGATAATATTAAAGTAGATTTGATTATAAAACCGGTTAAATGGATCGATCAGGTTTTGGAAATTGCCTTGCAGTTTATGCCAGAGCCACTGGAAGAAAATAAAGTAGACAATATTAAGAAGGCAAGCTCCGAGACAAATGAGAATAAAGTCAAGGAGAAGTCAAAGAAACAAATAAATACGCATTAATAACAGCGTATTTCTTGACATTAACTTTCCAAGGTTGATATAAAGTCTGCTAGCTTGAAAGCGTTACGTTAGCTGGTTTACAGCAGGTAAATGCGACAGTTTTGAACAATTGTGTCGAGGCGTTCAGGCAAAGAAAAAACAAGAAAAACTTTATTAGCTTGCTCTAAAAGATTTCCAACTAACATTCATTAGAACTAAAAGAAGGGTGATAACGTGAATAAATCAGAACTCATTGATGCAGTAGCCGAAAGTGCCGATTTACCAAAAGCAGCAGCAGCACGTGCTGTTGATGCTGTTACCGATGCAATTACAGGCGCTCTGAAAGCAGGGGATTCAGTAGCTTTAGTCGGTTTCGGTTCTTTTAATGTAAAAAATCGTGCAGCGCGTACTGGTCGTAATCCTCAGACTGGTGCACCGATTAATATTGCAGCTGCCAAAGTGCCTTCTTTTAAACCAGGTAAAGCTTTAAAAGATACTGTTAACTCCTAGTTCATCAAGCCAGGTGTTATAGCATACTCAAGGGGGCGCATCTTATGATGCGCCCTTTGCGTTTATCCAAGTTAGAAGATGAATAAAGTCCAGGTACCAAAATGCTTCAAAATATCAGAAATAATTCCCAGGGATTGTTAGCCAAAACTTTCATCGGCTTTATTATTTTCGTATTTGCCATTTTCGGCCTTGATTCCATCGTTGGTACTTTTGTAAACAGCAATGCCAGTGTCAGCGTAAACGGCGTTGATATCGATGAATTTGCCATCGAGAACGAAACACAGCGCATTACCCAGGAACTGCTTGCCTCGCTAGGGGCTGATATTAATTTCGCAGATGTCGATACCACCCAGTTCAGAGAACAGGCCATCAATAATCTGGTAGAACGCGAATTAATGATTCAGGCCGCTATTGAAGATGGGTTGACGGTTTCATCTGTTACGCTTGACCGAGAAATTGCCCTGACACCAGAATTTCAGATCAATGGAGAATTCAGCCCGGAGCGAGCCAGAGCCCTATTGACCAGTTTCGGCTTGACCCCGGCCAGCTACCGTGCCGCATTGCTACGGGACAGTTTGCTGAATCAAATGCTAAGTTCTTATTCCAGCTCGAGTTTTGTGACGCCTGCAGAGATGGAAGTGCTGAGCAGGATTAACAAAGAGAAGCGAAATTTCCGCCATGTACGGATATCTGCGGCGACCCTGAGCCAGACCCAAGCAGTCAGTGATGCTGAAATCGCTGAATATTATGAAAACAATGTAGCCCAATTCATGCAAGGAGAGCGTGTCGCCATCCAGTACCTTGAACTGGATAAAAATGACCTGCTTGCTGAGATTGAAATCAGCGAAGAACAGATAAATGAGCAGTACCAGACTGAAATCGCAGATCTGCAAAATGCCGTTGAAAGGCGTGCTTCGCACATACTGCTGCAAGCAGGAGAGGCGGATATTGCAGAAGCTCAGGCTCTGGCAACTGAGTTAAAAGACCGCATTGATAATGGTGAAAGCTTTGAAGACCTGGCAGCTGAATACTCAGACGACGGTGGATCTGCCCAGTTCGGGGGAGATGTCGGTTACAGTTCTGGCGAAACCTTCGTCGAGGAATTTGAAAATGCGCTGGCACAACTTACCCTCGATGAGGTCTCAGGGCCAGTGCGCACCCAGTTCGGTGTGCACCTGATCAAGCTGACAGATATTACCGAGAATGACATTCCCAGCCTGGAAGACAGTCGTGAAAGAATTGAGCGAGAACTACAATCCCAGGCCGTAGATGATATTTACCTGGCTCGGGCTGAAGAGTTGGGCAATCTGGCTTTTGAATCGTTGGATCTGCAGCAACCCGCTGAAGCACTGGGTCTTGAAATACAGACCAGTGAGCTGTTTGACCGTTCTGGAGGTGTCGGCATAAGCGCCAATCCGGCAGTCATCAATGCAGCTTTTGGTCCTGAGGTGCTGGAAGGACTCAACAGCGAAATCATGAGCCTGGATGAATCGCGCAGTGTTGTTATTCATTTACAGGAATACCGGCAGGCAGAAGCACGCTCCCTGGCCGAAGTCAGTGGTGAGATAGAAGCCTTGCTGAGACGTGAAAAGGCTGAAGTACAAGCCAGGACACTGGGCGATACCTACCTTAACAGTATGAATAATGGTCAGAATATCAGCACCTTGCTGAGCGTCCAGGGCCTTGAATGGCAGATTGGTCAGAACCTGACTCGCAACAACAGCGGGATGGAGCCAGAACTCATCCAGATGATCTTCAACATGCCGAAACCTACGGAAAATGAAACAGTTGTCGAAGGAGCTTCGCTGCAAAATGGTGATTACGTTCTGGTGGAGCTACAGGAAGTCATCCCTGGTACAGTGGAGGAACTCACTGAGAGTGAACGTATAGCACTTGAGAATTATTTGCAGCAGCAAGAAGCAGTGGCTGATTTCAACGCTGTCATGAGTGGTATACAGGCACAAGCCGATATAAACCGCTAAATCGGAAAAATACGATGGATACTGGCCATTCGTATACAAAGGCATTGTATTCTTTAATAAACCCTGAGATATTCAGGGTTTATCTTATCCAGAATCGAATTAATCCAAACGAGTTTTACCTATGAATAAAACGCCTTTTCACCTTATTACAATTAGCCTGGTCATACTCTTAAGTGCCTGTGGTGGAGGGGACAATCTTTCCCAGGTTGATGCCGGCAACCAGGAAGGCGTCTTGCATCTGGGTAATGGCACAGAACCCCAGGGGCTTGACCCCCATATCGTTACCGGAGTTCCCGAGCACCATATTATTAATGCGCTTTTTGAAGGACTGGTGTCCAAAGACCCCAATACACTGGAGCCGATTCCCGGTGTAGCAGAAAGCTGGGAGATCAGTGAAGACGGTCGTATTTACACCTTCCATCTCAGGGAAGATGCGGTATGGAGCAACGGGGAATCCGTGACAGCAGGCGATTTTTTATGGTCCTGGGAACGAGTCCTCTCTCCTGAACTGGGCGGACAGTATAACTATATGCTTTATCCAGTTCTGAATGCTGAAGCATTTGCCAATGGTGAAATCACTGACTTTAGTCTGGTAGGCGCCAAGGCTTTAGACGACAGAACTTTTGAAGTTACTTTACAAAATCCTACTCCATATTTACTCCAGCTCCTCGATCATTACAGCACTTTCCCTGTGCACCCTGAAACTGTTCTAGCCCATGGTGGAATGAGTGATCGAATTTCACGCTGGACCCGTGTTGAAAATATTGTCACTAACGGGCCCTTCACCCTGGCTGAATGGGAAATCAACTCCCATATCCGTGTGGAGAAATCCGACATTTACTGGGACGCTGGTAACGTCAGACTCAATGCCATTATGTATTATCCGACCGAAAATTTGGTCACAGAAGAAAGAATGTTTCGTGATGAACAGATTCACATGAGTAATGACATACCCATAGATAAAGTCCCTGTCTATCTGGAAAATCAGCCTGAATTGATTGATATAGCACCCTATATTGGCAGTTATTTCTATGGCATTAATATCACTCGTGAGCCACTGGATGACGTCCTTGTCAGGAAAGCTCTCTCGCTCGCAATTGATCGCGAACTGTTAATTGAAACCGTATTGGAAGGTGTCATGGCGCCGGCTTATACCCTGACACCCCCGGGGACCAAGGGATACCATCCACCAATTATTTTTGATTATGACCCGGAAGAAGCAAGAAGTTTACTAGCTGAGGCTGGTTATCCTGATGGCGAGGGTTTCCCTTCCTTTGAGATTTTATATAACACGCAGGAAAATCATCGCCGCATTGCGGTCGCTATTCAGCAAATGTGGCGCCAAGAGCTTAATATAAATGTCCAACTTACCAACCAGGAATGGCGAGTCTACCTCGATTCACAATTGAACATGAATTATGACATTGTTCGAAGAGGGTGGATCGGAGATTACGTTGATCCCAATACTTTTCTGGATATGTTTATTACCGAAGGCGGCAATAATAAAACAGGTTTTTCAAACACTCGTTATGATGAAATTATTCAAAGAGAAGCACCAAGAATGTTGGATCAGAATGAACGTTATGCACTTTATAGTGAGGCGGAACGTATTCTTATAGAAGAAATGCCTATCATTCCTATATATATTTATCAAAGTAAACACTTGAAACACCCCAGTGTAAAAGGTCTCCCTGCCAATATTATGGACTATTACAACTGGAAGTATGTCTATCTAGAGCCTGTTGAGTCCTTTGAGATATCTGATGCCATAGAATAAAGCAAGTATATTATGTGGCGGTTTATAGCTTTTCGTACTCTGCAGTCGATTCCTGTCATTCTGACTGTCATCACAGTCACCTTTTTTCTGGTTCGTGCCGCGCCGGGCGGCCCATTCGACAGTGAAAAGGCTGTATCGGAACAGGTGCAGCGGGCGCTTGAAGCCCAGTATCAACTCGATTTGCCGGCCTATCAGCAGTATTTCAACTATCTGACTGATCTTCTGCAAGGAAACTTGGGGCCATCTTTTTACTACCCCGGTCAGAGCGTCAACGAACTGATTTTCCAGGGCTTGCCGATCACCGCTGAACTTGGTCTTTATGCCTTGCTGATTGCTGTCTTGATTGGCGTCACTGCAGGTGTTATCGCAGCGCTCAAGCCCAATACCCTGCAGGATTATATCCCCATGAGCCTTGCCATGGTTGGCATTTGCATGCCTTCATTTCTACTCGGCCCCACCCTGGTGCTGGTCTTTGGTATCTGGCTGGACTGGCTGCCCATCTCCGGCTGGAATTCACCTGAAAGCAAGATTCTGCCGAGCATCACACTGGGCGCCATGTATGCTGCCTATATTGCCCGCCTGAGCCGTGCCGGAATGCTTGAAGTGATGTCACAGGATTATCTGCGAACAGCTCGCGCCAAAGGTCTGCCTGAACGAGTCGTGATTTTTAAACATGCACTGCGCGGCGGTCTGATACCGGTGATTGCTTTTCTGGGACCGGCCTTTGCAGGCCTGCTTGGCGGCTCATTTGTGGTGGAAACCGTGTTCCAGGTACCCGGACTGGGGCGTTTTTACGTGCAGGCAGCTTTCAACAGGGATTACACCATGATATTGGGGACCACCGTCTTTCTGGCGAGCCTGATTGTCCTCTTCAACCTTTTGTCAGACATACTCGCTGCCTGGCTCAACCCTCGTTTACGCTATCAGTTTAGGAAATAATGGCAAATCAGGCTGACATCAATACGCAGGCCATGCCGAAAGGAATCTCACTCTGGGATGATGCCTGGCTGCGACTGAAAAAAAACAAGCTGGCCATGTTCGGTATGTGCTTTCTTATTATCATGATTATTCTATGCCTGCTTGCACCGCTGATAACGCCTTACGGTTATGAAGAGCAGGACCTCAGGCTGGGTGCATCAGCGCCTTCTGCGGCTCACTGGCTGGGTACTGACACCTTTGGTCGTGATATGCTGACCCGCATCCTGTTTGGTGGCAGGGTCTCTCTGGCTGTTGGCTTTATTGCAACTTCTGTTGCCTTGCTGATTGGTGTCAGTTATGGCGCCATTGCGGGTTATGTTGGCGGCAAAACAGATGCCCTCATGATGCGCTTGGTGGATATTATTTATGCCTTGCCCTTCATGATTTTTATCATCCTGTTGATGGTGGTTTTTGGCCGGAATATTCTACTGCTGTTCCTGGCGATAGGAGCTGTCGAATGGCTGGTGATGGCACGTATTGTGAGAGGTCAGGTGCAATCACTGCGAAAAATGGAATTTGTTGAAGCCGCCATTTCAATCGGACTGTCACCTGCTGCCATTATATTCAAACATTTAATTCCCAATGCCCTGGGGCCAATCATTGTCTATACCACCCTGACCATCCCCAACGTCATGTTGCTGGAAGCTTTCCTGAGTTTTCTGGGCCTTGGTATTCAACCTCCCCAGTCATCCTGGGGGCTATTGATTTCCTATGGCGTCGAGAGCATGGAGGAGTATCCCTGGTTACTGATTTTCCCCGGGCTGGCACTGACGCTGACTCTGTTCGCCCTGAACTTCCTTGGCGACGGCTTGCGTGATGCTCTTGACCCGAAGGCATCCAGAGACTGATATGGCCTTGTTGGAAGCAACAGACTTACGCGTTCATTTCCATACCCGCAATGGCCTGGTCAAAGCGGTCGACGGCATCAATTTTACAGTCGAAGCGGGCAAGACCCTGGCTATTATCGGCGAATCGGGTTCCGGCAAATCGGTTGCCTGTTACAGCATGTTGGGCCTTGTGCCCATGCCACCGGGTAAAATTGAATCCGGCTCCGTCATGTTTGAGGGCCAGGATCTGCTCACATTGAAAGAATCGCAATTACGCAAGATACGCGGCAAGGGCATTTCCATCATTTTTCAGGATCCGATGACCACCCTGAACCCTTTTTTGAAAGTGGGAGATCAGTTAATCGAGCCCTTGCGACTGCATTTCAAGATGAGCAAACAGCAAGCCTGGCAACGCGGCATTGAAATACTTGAAGAAGTCGGTATAAAAAATGCCAAACAGCGAATGAATTCCTGGCCTTTTGAGTTCTCTGGCGGCATGCGCCAGCGGGTTGTAATCGCCATGGCACTGGTCACTGAGCCCAGAATCATAATTGCCGATGAGCCGACCACTGCGCTGGATGTGACGGTGCAGGCACAAATCCTGAAACTGATAAAAGAATTACAGCTGCGTCATCAGATCGGCGTAATTTTTATCAGCCACGATTTAAGTGTTGTCGCCGACATAGCCGATGACATTGCCGTTATGCAAAACGGTGTCTTCGTCGAACAGAACTCCCGTGATGCCATCTTCAGGAACCCTGCCCACGACTATACCCGTAAACTACTGGCGGCCGTGCCCACCGCTGAGAAACAAAGCAGTCAGGAAGATGATGAAAATCTGGTAAGCGTTGAAAACCTCAGCATTCATTTTCCCGGCGGCAAAGACGAAGGACTAATCAAGGCGGTTGATGATATATCACTGCAGATCAAGCGGCATGAAATTCTCGGCCTGGTGGGGGAGTCTGGCTCGGGGAAATCAACGGCCGGTCGCGCCATTTTACGTCTGCTGAAATTGAGTGCTGGCCGGGTGCTTTTTGACGGCAATGATATCAGCCAGCATTCCATGCAGGAGATGAAGCCGCTAAGACGGCAAATGCAGATGATCTTCCAGGATCCCTATGCCAGCCTGAATCCCAGAATGACAGTATATGACACACTGGCTGAACCCTTGCTGCTGCATAAAGTTGTAGGCAAAAAGGATCTCGACAGCAGAATTTTTTCATTGATGGACTCTGTCGGTTTGAGTCGTGAGAGTGTGCTGCGCTATCCACATGAATTCTCAGGCGGTCAACGTCAGCGTATCGCCATCGGACGAGCCATCGCCACGCGCCCACAGTTCATTGTTGCTGATGAGCCGGTTTCTGCACTTGATGTAACGATCCAGGCGCAAATTCTAGATTTATTGCTGGAGTTGGTCGACCAATTCAATCTGACCATGCTGTTCATCTCACATGATCTGGGAGTGGTGCGTTATCTTTCAGATCGTATTCTGGTCATGAAAGACGGCAAGCTGGTAGAAAGCGGCAGCGTGCATGACGTCTTTCATGCACCGCAAGAAGAGTATACCCGAGCACTGCTAAACGCCATTCCTGGAAAGTCTTTACTGGAAAACTAAAAGTTATCCTTGCCCGTGCGCAAGTGGGCAAAAATTTCCTGAGGACTTTTCTCCTGTAAGTGCAGGGCTGCCTGAAAATCTTTTTGTTCACAACGCAAAAAGGGATTGCTCTGTAATTCCTCGGCAATGGTGGTGGGAACCGTCGGGATATCCTGATCCCGCCTGGATTGCTCGCGTACTATTCTTGCCTGTACCAGCGGATCTTCTGGCGTTACAGACTCGGCAAATGCCAGGTTTGCCATGGTATATTCATGCGCACAAAAAACCTCTGTCTGAGGGCTGAGCGTGGCAAGCTTTTGCAACGATTCATACATCATCGCCATGGTGCCTTCAAAAACTCGTCCACAGCCACCGGCAAACAGGGTATCTCCACAAAACAAAACCGGGGCTTGTCCTAAAGAGGGCGCCTCAGCGTAGTAAGCGATATGATCCAGGGTATGACCCGGTATTTCCAGAACCCGGAATGGGGCTCCACAGACCTGGAGGGTATCGCCCTCTTGTAATGTATGACTAACCTGTGGAATAGCTTTGGATTCAGGGCCGTATACCGGCACATCATACTGTTCAAGCAAGTCTGACACGCCGCCAATATGGTCAGGGTGGTGATGCGTTAATAAAATGGCTTCGAGCTGTAGTTTATTGGCTTCAAGATATTGCAGCACCGGCCCTGCATCACCGGGATCGACGATCGCCGCGCTAGTGGCATTTTCCTGGTTGAAGAGCCAGAGATAATTATCGGTAAAGGCTTTGATGGGCTTGATATCTAACATAGTCATTTCTATTCAGAGGCTTTGGGAATAGGGTATCATGCCTTCCTATGACAGATGAACAGGAACTTGTTGCCCGCAGTTTTCAGGATATGAGTGAGTGGCTGAAGACGCCGCTGGGATCGACACTGCTAAAGGCTGAAAAAGACATACTCGAACGCATGATCAACCGCCGTTTTGGTTATCATTTGTTGCAGATGAGTTGTGCCGACATTGCTATCCATGAAGACAGCCCGATTGGCCATAAAATCTGCCTGACGCCGGCCGAGCACAGCAAACAGGGTGCACTGGTTGCTCAGGCCGAGGCTGTTCCCCTGGCTTCTGAATCTGTTGATATGGTTCTCTTGCATCATGTGCTGGACTATTCCAGTGACCCCCACCAGTTATTACGGGAAGCCGACCGCGTATTGATTGCTGGCGGTGACTTGCTGATCATTGGCTTCAATCCCTTCAGTACCTGGGGTATCAGACACAAGCTTGGCAGAAGAAAGCAGAAGTCACCCTGGCAAGCCAGATTGCTGACAAGTTTGCGCTTGTGTGACTGGTTGAAATTGCTCGATTTCCAAATAGACCAGGTACACTATGGCATGTATGCCATGCCGATAAACCGGCAGGGCCTGATAAAATATTCATCACTGTTTGGCAAGTTTGCGCAGAAACTCAACTGGCCTACAGGCGCCTTTTACATTATTTCTGCGAGAAAACAGCGCACCCCGCTAATGCCTATCAGAGAACCGTGGAAAGCCATTCCAAGACCTGTTGGACTGGCTCTGGGAGACAATGCCAGTATGGCCCCAAGCAATCCTCACAAGTTTACCCTGCATTAATATTTGATGAGTAAGCGACTGATTATCTATACCGATGGAGCCTGTCGTGGCAATCCTGGTCCGGGAGGCTGGGGTGCTGTGCTCAGGCACGGTGAGCACGAACGATTACTGTATGGCGGCGAAAACCATACCACAAACAATCGCATGGAATTGACAGCTGTGATCAAGGCACTGGAAAGTCTTAAATTTCCCTGTGACATCGAACTGTTCAGTGATTCGAAATATGTGCTGCAGGGCATCAATGAATGGCTGCCCAACTGGAAAAAAAGAAACTGGCTGACTGCCAGTAAAAAGCCGGTGCAGAATGTCGAGCTCTGGCAACGCCTGGATGAGTTGGCCAGTCAGCAAAAGCAGATCAACTGGCATTGGGTTAAAGGGCACAGCGGTGATGCCGATAATGAACTGGCTGATCAACTGGCCAACAAAGGTATTGATGAATTATGAGACAGATTGTTCTTGATACTGAAACAACAGGGCTCGAACCCAGTCAGGGGCACCGCATCATTGAAATAGGCTGTGTCGAACTGATGAACCGGCGTCTGACCGGCAATAATTTGCATATCTACATCAACCCTGAACGCGAAATAGATGCCGGTGCGCTAGAGGTGCATGGCATCACCAATGAATTTTTGGCTGACAAACCGGTTTTCGCTGAAATAGCCAAGACATTTCTTGATTTTGTCGAAGGAGCCGAGTTGATCATCCATAACGCACCATTTGATATCGGCTTTCTGGATCATGAACTGCAAGATCTCAATCGTGGTTTTAACAGCATGGCCAGCTACTGTACGATTCTCGATACCCTGGCTATGGCGCGTAAGAAGCACCCGGGGCAGAAAAATAGCCTGGATGCTCTGTGTAAACGATATTTTGTAGACAACTCACAGCGCGAGTTACATGGCGCTTTGCTTGATGCTGAGATACTTGCCGATGTTTACCTGATCATGACAGGCGGTCAGTCATCTTTCTCATTGGGGCATGATAGCGGCAGTGAAGGAGTTGGTGCTGGCAAGATACGAAGACTGGCAAAGGACCGCAAGCCACTTAAAGTGATTCAGGCAAGTAAAGATGAAGTGCAGGCGCACCTTGCGCGACTTGAAAGTATCAAAAAAGAATCAGGGCAGAAGCTCTGGCCCGGGGATGATTGACGGTTTGTCAGCCTTTCCTGAGTAAGACTATAATTTCCCTTTTAACGTAGCGGAGCAGTGATGGAATTTCTTTCTGAATACGGCATGTTCTTGGCCAAATCAATTACCCTGGTAGCAGCGGTAGTGTTTATTCTTGTCGCACTCGTCTCAGCCGCTGCAAAAAATAAAAAAGAGCCCAAAGGCTCAATTCTTGTTCAGCACCTTAACAAGGAAATTGATGATTTTTGCGATGAAATAAAACAACACGTCGAACAGGAAGAAGACATTAAAAAAGCGAAGAAGGCCTTAAAAAAAGCAGAAAAGAAAAAGAAAAAACATAAGGATTCAGAGGACTCAAGAAAGCGCTGTTATGTGCTGGATTTTCATGGTGACCCCCGTGCTTCACAGGTAGAGGAGTTAAGAAAAGCAATAACCGCGGTACTCGCAGTGATTCGCCCTGACAAAGACGAAATTATGTTACGACTGGAAAGTCCTGGCGGCATGGTTCATGCCTATGGACTGGCTGCATCCCAGCTGGCGCGAATCCGCCAACAAGAGATTCCCCTGACAATTTGTGTCGACAAAGTGGCTGCAAGTGGTGGTTACATGATGGCATGCCTTGGTACCAAAATCATAGCCGCTCCCTTTGCCTATATAGGCTCTATCGGAGTCTTGCTACAACTGCCGAATTTCAACCGTCTGCTGAAGAAAAAAGATGTCGATTTTGAAATGATTACAGCCGGAGAATATAAACGAACGCTGACAATTTTTGGTGAGAATACCGATCAGGGTCGTGAGAAAATGACTGCTGAAATTCAGGAGACACACGAACTTTTCAAGGACTTTGTCCACGAATACAGACCGGTGCTTGATATTAATCAGGTGGCCACAGGTGAATCCTGGTTTGGTAAAAAGGCCTTGGCGCTAAATCTGGTCGATGAGATTGGCACCAGTGATGAATACATTGTAAATGCCTGCAAGGATGCTGACGTGTATTCAGTCATTTACGAAAAGAAAAAGAATCTCGCTGACCGGCTGAGTAAATCCGTAGAAAACGCTCTCGATAGCAGTCTTATGAAATGGCTGCACCGATCGCCGCAGGATCATACGGCTTAGTTCAGCTGCGTCGTCGGAACAGGGGAGTCGGATTGCTGACAGTACTCTGGTAGTTTTCCGAAAAATCATGAAACCCATTCAGGCAATAGTCGACGTCTGCATCATCTGCGAGCGAAAAACTGTTGAATCCACAGCGAAACATGTAGGTCAGTTGGTCACGCAAGACCTCACCTATCGCACGGAGTTCACCGTTATAATTCAGCTGCTGTCGTAAGATGGCCGCATAAGAATAGGCTCTGCCATCTTTGAACATTGGAAATTCCAGCGCTATCAGAGGAAATTGCGTGATATCTTCCTCAAAATCTGCCGGGTTCTGGGCGCTAGCAAACCACAGACCAATCTTAGCATTCAGCCCGGCCAATTCAGACTTGTGTTGCAGCCAGAGTTCCGCCGGCAGGAGCACTTGCTTCGCCTTAGTGGCCAGCACAGTCGCCAGCTCAGTATCAGCTTCAAACATGGTCCAGTGATCCTCGACCAGCTGCCCATCTTTAATCAGCTTTGGCATACACTTTCTCCTTGAAGCTCTGAATACCTAATCGCTCAAAGGTATCGATAAACTTTTCATCGCTTTTGCGTTCAGTGAGATACAAATCGATGATTTTTTCGATGACATCAGGGATATCATCCTGCGCAAATGAAGGGCCCAACACCTGGGCAAGTTTGGCCTCGCGACCCTGTGCGCCACCCAGTGCGATCTGATAAAACTCTTCGCCTTTCTTATCGACACCAAGAATGCCGATATTGCCAACATGATGATGCCCGCAGGCATTCATACAACCTGAAATATTCAGTGAAATATCACCAATATTCTGCAGTCGCTCGAAACTGTCAAAGCGTCGTTGTATCGATTCTGCTATGGGGATTGACTTGGCATTGGCCAGTGAACAGAAATCACCACCCGGGCAGCAGATGATGTCATTTAACAGGCCCAGATTGGCTTCAGCCAAACGTTCGCTTTTACAGGCCTGATATAGCTCATACAAATCTTTCAAACGCACATCGGCCAGAGTCAGGTTCTGTTCATGAGTGATACGCATTTCAGCAAAGCTATATCGTTCAGCCAGATCGGCAACGAATTCCATTTGCCTGTCCGTGATATCACCAGGCGCAACACCAGTTTCTTTCAGACTCAGGGTAACGATGCGATAGCCCGGCACCTTATGACTGGCAACATTGCGTTCAACCCAGTGCTGAAACAGCACATCTTCTTGCAGGGCCTTATCGATCGCTTCATCATCATCCGGCAGACTTTCATAATCCGGGCTGGTAAAAAAACTTTTACAGCGGGCTACTTCAGCTTCTGTCAAGGTCGCTTCGCCATCTTTGGCGTGCTGCCATTGTGCTTCCACTTTCTCACGAAAGGCATCAATGCCCAGCGCTTTCACCAGTATCTTGATACGGGCCTTGTAGATATTGTCACGCCTGCCTTCCATGTTATAGACACGCATGATGGCATCAAGGTAGCTCAATAAATGCCGCCAGGGTAAAAACTCACAGATCACCAGGCCGATTTGCGGTGTTCGGCCGAGCCCGCCACCCACAAGCACCTGGAAACCGAGTTCCCCCGCTGCATTTTTTTTCAGGTAAAGGCCTATATCGTGCACCTGTGTCGCAGCCTGATCGACCTGTGTGCCGCACACGGCTATCTTAAATTTCCTGGGCAGGTATGCAAACTCGGGATGGAAAGTTGACCACTGCCGAATAATTTCACACCAGGGGCGACTATCTTCTATTTCCTCAGGCGCAACACCAGCGAACTGGTCGGTTGTGGTATTGCGAATACAGTTGCCGCTGGTCTGAATGGCATGCATACTGACTTCGGCCAGCTCAGCCAGAAGTTCCGGCACCTGTTCGAGCTTTGGCCAATTAAACTGGACATTCTGCCGCGTTGATAAATGCGCATAGCCCTTATCGTAGTCTCGTGAAATGGATGCCAGTCGGCGCATCTGTATGGAAGAGAGGAGGCCATAGGGAACCGCCACCCTGAGCATCGGTGCGAGACGCTGAACATAGAGACCATTTTGCAAGCGCAAAATTCGAAACTGATCATCAGTCAGTTTCCCATCCAGGTAGCGTTGGGTTTGATCGCGAAACTGGGCAACGCGTTCCGCCAGCATCTGATGGTCATAGTTGTCGTAGATATACATATTCAGTAGGGTCTGGTCGCTTTTTGATGAGCTCGCGATGATACACAATCTCTGTTTACAGCGCTATTGCGACTTGAGTTTTCCGTCCCAGATTAGGATAATTAGCTCCCTTCAAACCTCAGGCGACTCTTACAAGGCGGCTCATACAACATGAACGATATTCAAAACGAAACTTCCAACACTGAAGCGAATGAAGCAGACAGCAAGGCTGATGCCATTGCCATTCTCTGCCTGGTCCTGATTGCTGCCGGAAGCATGATATACTTGGCAAATACTTAAGCCAGGGCCAGTCTGACGGCCAGCATAACCAGTAAGACAAACAGCACCGTAAAAATTAAGGCCGCAACGATGAAAGGCAGGAGTTTTCCCTGGGTAAAATCCCTTTGTCGGTTTTTGGCACTTTGTACACCGAAACTGGCCTGAATGACGCTTAACATAACTCGCCAGAAAGGTATTTTTCCTGAGTCCTTGTCTTTCACTTCGGATACTTTGCTTTTTTCAGGCCCTTGATTCACAATGATTTACCCTTATATATAACAGTGTAAAACCACAATTTTTATGTGTCTTTTTCACCTCCATTTTAACACGACATCCGACACAACAGCAGATGATTGAGATAAGCAAATCAGGTCAGAAATATTTATCCGAATTACTCGCCAAGCAGGATTGCGAAGGGATAGGCATCAGGGTATTCGTGCTTGACGGCGGCACACCGAAAGCGGAAACCTGTATTGCGTTCTGTCGCCCCGGTGAAGAGCAGGAAGGTGATGAAGCATTTGAATATGAAGGCTTCAAAGCTTTTATCGAAGGCAAGAGCAAGGTGTATCTGGAAGATGCTGTCGTTGACTATTCGAAAGACAGCATGGGCGGCCAATTGACGATCAAGGCGCCTAATTCACGCATGCCTAAAATTACTGAAGACAGTTCGCTGCAAGATAAAATCAACTACATTCTTTACAACCAGGTAAATCCCGGCCTGCAAAGTCATGGTGGATTTATTACACTTGAGGAACTTACCAAAGAGAATGTTGCGGTACTGCGTTTTGGTGGTGGCTGCCAGGGCTGCGGCATGGTTGATGTCACCCTGAAAGAGGGTGTTGAAAAAACTCTGATGGAACAGCTGCCTGAAATTTCAGCTGTCAAGGATGTGACGGATCACAGCAACCAGGATAACGCATACTACCGGTAAGCGTGTGGGCGACTCTCCATCAATTGCAATTATCGGTGGCAGTGGTTTTTACCGTTTGCACGAAGCTGAGACCCAGGGTCAACAGGACTTCATAGAGCAGGATACCCCTTACAGCAATACGCCGGTCAACATAAGCATTGAATCAGTAAACGGGCAGACGGTTTTTTTTCTTGCCCGGCATGGTGAGCAGCATAGCCTTCCGCCTCACCGCGTTAATTATCGCGCCAACCTCTGGGCACTGAAGCAAGCCGGCGCACAAAAAATCATAGCCATCAATTCTGTCGGCGCTATCAATACCCAGCTAAAGCCCGGCCAGATTGCCATCCCCGATCAGCTGATTGATTATACTTGGGGAAGGGAGCACAGTTTTTTCGATGGTCTTGATTCGCTTAATGACCATATCGACTTCACCCATCCTTTTAGCGAATCACTGCGGCAGATTTTCATTCAGCAGGCAAAAGCTCTGGCCATTCCACTTGCTGAAAACGCTTGTGTGGCCTGCACCCAGGGACCACGCCTGGAAACTGCTGCGGAGATTCGCAAACTCGACAAGGATGGCTGTGATCTTGTCGGCATGACTTTGATGCCAGAGGCTGCTTTGGCGAGGGAACTGCAACTCGATTATGCCTCGATTGCCCTGATCGTCAATCTTGCTGCCGGCCTGAGTGAGACGCTGATCTCCATTGATGAAATCCGAAAGATTCTCTCAGTCGGCCTGGCCGATGTACGCAAACTGCTTAGTGCCAGCCTACCCGCACTAATCGAGTGAAAAATCTACCAGTGGAGGCAGTTCATAAGGTCGCACTTCCACCAGCATGCCGAAGGCCGGATGATCCAGGTAGTGCAACTGATTGCTGATGGTCTGGCGAGTCTGCAGCATCGGATAAACGCGCTCAATAACCAGCCCCGGATTATCCGCCTCGGTATGCTCTGATAATGGCGGCAAGGGAACATCCCAGTCCAGTTCGCTACTGATATTAAACACATTGCGCCATAGCAAAGCGTCGATATCGACACGGTTAATGTTGTAACTGATGGTCAGACTGCCCTCCAGTTCACTGTGTGCGCCGAATCTGTCACCGCCGATTATTTGAATGGCGCTGGCCTGCACCTTGTTTAAAACCGGTTGCCGCCACACGGCATGATAGAGCAGTCGATGATTGGGGCTCAATTCCAGATTGCGGTTATACCGGGTGAATTCATGCGCAGATTCATCCAGCGCGATAAAAGCGTCACGTAGCTTGTCAACTTTCCGAAAATTGTTATTGGCTGCACGGTAGACCGGTCCGATCAGCGGCTCTGAAGATTCTGCCATCTGCTCCGCAGCATTCACCGGGCTGCCGGATGATGATGACAGCGGGAAGTCCACCGAGTAAAACTGGCTTAAGGGAATTAACTCTAGAATGGGGGAGGGGTAACTCAGGCTGACATCATCCGGCAGAAAAAGCTCCGGATTGGCATCAGGCAAGCCTTGATTGGTAAAAATACTGACTTCAATTTCATACCAGCGGTTGCCATCATAACTGAATCCCTGCGCAAGACATTGCGTGTTGCCTAAGAGCAAGTAGAACAGGGCAATCAGCGTGGCTCTATACATAATTCTTCCGTGTTATTCAGGCTGCCTTCAACAGAAGCAGGGTATGCTTAACAAACTCCAGTCGTGCCTGACTGTCTGCCATATTATGATTGAATTTCAGCTCATTGGCGCCTGACATGGCATAAAGTTGGGCCTCTTGCTGAACGAGCGCAACGATAGCCTGCGGCTGCACGCCGGTTTCCTGCTTAAAGTGCATTTTACCGACTTTTGCATTGGCTTCAATTTTAGAAATGCCCAGTTCTTCTGCCTGTAATTTCAGCATCGTCACCTCGAAAAGATAATTCAGGGGCAGCGGTAGCAGACCAAAACGGTCAATCATCTCAACTTTCAATTCGCGTAACTGACTATCGTCCCGGGCATTGGCAATCCGCTTGTACATTAACAGGCGTATATGAACATCGGGAAGATAATCTCCAGGGATCAGCGCAGGAATACGCAGATTGATTTCAGTGCTTTCCTGCACAGGACGATCAAGGTTCAGTGTCTTACCCGCTTTCATCAGTTTAATGGTCTGTTCCAGCATTTCGCTGTAAAGACTGAAACCAATTGTCTGGATATGTCCACTTTGTTCATCGCCCAGCAATTCTCCGGCACCGCGTATTTCAAGGTCGTGACTGGCCAGGGTAAATCCTGCTCCCAGGGTATCGGCCGCCTGTATGGCCTCCACCCGCTTGAGAGCGTCCTTGCTCATGGAGCGAGGATGCGGCGTCAGCATATAGGCATATGCCTGGTGGTGTGAGCGTCCAACCCTGCCTCGTAATTGATGCAACTGGGCCAGACCAAACTTGTCAGATCGCTCGATAATGATGGTGTTGGCGTTGGGAATATCAATGCCGGTTTCAATGATGGTAGAGCAAACCAGCACATTGTAGTGCTTGTGATAGAACTCGGACATAACCCGTTCCAGTTCTCTTTCCCTTAACTGGCCATGTGCCACACCCACCCTGGCCTCAGGGACCAGAGTCCTGATTTCTTCTGCGGCTTTCTCAATCGTTTTAACTTCATTGTGCAAAAAGAACACCTGACCACCCCTGAGCAGCTCCCGCAAAACAGCCTCCTTGATCAGGGGGGTGCTGGACTGCCTGACGAAGGTCTTGATAGCAAGACGCCTGGGAGGAGGGCTGGCAATGATCGACAGATCACGCATGCCTGACATGGCCATGTTTAGTGTGCGGGGAATGGGCGTCGCTGTTAAGGTGAGAATATCCACATCCGCACGTAGTGATTTGAGTTTTTCTTTTTGTCTCACACCAAAGCGGTGCTCTTCATCAATAATCAGCAGGCCCAGTTGATGGTACGATATGTCACCCTGTAACAACTGATGGGTGCCAATCACGATGTCAATTTTTCCGGCTTTGATATCTTGCAGATTACGCTCCTGATCGGCCTTGTTGACAAAACGTGACATCAGCGCGACCCGCACGGGCCAGTCGGCAAAACGATCCTTGAAGTTATCAAAATGCTGCTGGGCCAGCAGCGTGGTCGGCACCAGGATTACCACTTGAGTATTATTCTGCACAGCGATAAATGCTGCCCGCATGGCAACCTCGGTTTTGCCAAAGCCAACGTCACCACAAATTAATCTATCCATGGCTTTTGCCGCTGACATATCTGCAATCACAGCTTTGATGGCCTGTTCCTGATCTTCGGTTTCCTCAAAAGGAAAGGAATTGCAGAACAGCTGGTATTCCTCATCCGGGAAGCTGAACCGGAAGCCCTGTCTGGCTTCCCGGCGGGCATAAATATCCAGCAACTCGGCAGCCACATCAACCACTTTTTCGGCAGCCTTGCGCCGGGCCTTTAACCACTGGTCACTGCCCAGTTTGTGCAGGGGAGCGGTCTGCGCTTCGGCGCCACTGTAACGGTTTATCAGGTGCAGCGATGCCACGGGGACGTAAAGTTTGGCCTGATCGGCATATTCCAGCACCAGAAACTCGGTGTGCTGACCGTCGATATCAAAACTCTGTAAACCCTGATAACGGCCAACACCATGATCAATATGCACAACCGGATCGCCCTGCCTAAGTTCCGTCAGGCTTTTGACCACAATATCAGCATCGTCATGAAATTTTCCACGGCGCCGCCGCTGGCTGACATGGTGCACAAAGAGCTGACTCTCGGTGATGACAGCCATCGCTGGATCTCTAAGCCAGAAGCCTGATTCCAGCGGGGAAACACAGATAGCACACTCTGGTTGCTCCCGAAGAAATGATTGCCAGCTATCCATCGGCTCCGGATACACCTGGATACGCTTCAGTAAATCAAGCAGTGTTTCCCGACGACCCGCTGAATCAGCACAAAACAGTACCGGCCCCAGTTCTTTTTGATCGCCCAGAAAAGACTGCAAGGCGGCCAGGGGTTCTTCCTGTTTATGCTCCACAGACAGATCCGGAAAGTTCTGTGTGGCGACTTGGGCATGCTGCTGTTTGTTGGCTGGCGAGTACAACTGGATCTGCGGATAGTTTTTCAGATGGGCAAAGAAATCATTGGCCGGCATGAACAGCTGTTCGGGAGAAAGCAGGGGGCGTTGAGGATCAACCCCATGCTCACTAAAACGGCTGTTGATTTCCCGCCAGAACAATTCTGCTCCTTCATGAACATTGCCGTAGCTCAACAGCAGGGTATTCGCTGGCAGATACTCAAACAGGTGATCCAAGCCTTCAAAGAACAGCGGCAAATAATATTCAATCCCTGCAGTTGCGATGCCCTGTGACACATCCTCGTAAAGCGGGCACTGTCGCAGATCGATAGCGAAGGCTTCGCGAAAATGACGGCGGAATATCTCAACAGCAGCTTTATCGAAGGGATACTCCTTGCCCGGCAACAAGCTGATGGCATCAATTTTCTGCTGGGATATCTGTGTCTCCGCATCAAAACTGCGCAGACTCTCAATCTCATCATCAAAAAATTCGATTCGAAAAGGTGAATCAGCACCCATGGGGTATAAATCCAGAATGGAGCCGCGTAAAGCAAATTCTCCATGTTCATAGACGGCTTCCACCCGCTGATAGGCTGCATTTTGTAGTTGCTGGGTCAGTTCAGTGAGGTCCACACGCTGTCCCAGCGCAAATGAAAGTCTGCTCCCTTGTACATACTGCTTTGGTGCCAGGCGATGCAAAGCCGTATTGATGGCAACGATCAGTATGCCTCGTTCGAGTTGGGCCAGCTTTGCCAGTATCTTCAACCGCTGGGAAATGATGTCCTGGTGTGGTGAAAAGGTGTCATAGGGCAGGGTTTCCCAGTCTGGAAATTCTTCCAGAAACAAGGTGGCATCTGGCTCATCAGAGTGACAGAAAAAAGCCAGTTCGGCTCTGAGGCGCTGAGCCTGTTGTGAATTCTCGGTCAGTACCAGAACGGGACCGTTATGCTCATGGGCGCAATTGGCAATGCAGAGTGTGGCACTGGCGCCTTGCAGGCCGCCCCAGCTCTGTTTGCTCCCCGGACGCAACAGTTTCTCATCTAACGGAGGTGAAAATAGGTTCAGGTCCTGCACGATAACTCTGGCTGTTTAAAAAAAGGGCGCTATCATGTCACAAATTTGCTTATTTATCCTGTAGGTTGGACTTATTAAACACTTCCTAAGATAATACGCGCCGTCCAAATCAACCCTAACACGACAGATACAGGAAGGCATTGTGGTAAGACCAAGCGTAGACGATTATTTTGGTGACTGGAAAGCAAGGGAAGCCCTTGCCCAGCAAATGATCCCCATGATCGGGATGCTGGAACACAAAAAAGGCGTACAGACCTTTCTTTACGGTCGTGCCCTGAACAATCGCTCTACCACCTACCTGATGAAATCACATCGCCGCATTCGAGAAGTCGCCCGTAACGAGCTGTCTGAATTCGAAAGCCACCCTGTGCTTGAAGCCATTTGCAAACTCAAGCTCAGCCCTTCTCAAATCGACCTGGGCAAACTGACCGTCAAATACATGGAGCTGTGTGAAGCCAATGAGCACAAACCCGATATTGATGCCTTTGTCAGCAAGGAACTGTCCCATCTGGTCGGTGTCAATTACAAACCTATTGAAAAGCCCACCGACATCGTTCTTTATGGCTTTGGCCGTATCGGCCGCTTGCTGACCCGCCTTCTGCTGGAGCAGACCGGCAATGGTCAGGTCATGCGACTGCGTGCTGTAGTCGTAAGAAAAAGCGGAGAAGGCGACCTGCTCAAACGTGTCAATCTATTACGTAATGATTCCGTGCACGGACCTTTTGGTGGTACGGTGCGTGTTGATGAGGAAAACAGCCGCATCATTGCCAACGGCAACATCATCCACTTTATCTATTCCGATGGTCCCGATACCTTGGATTACACCGCATATGGCATCAGTGATGCTCTCGTCATCGACAATACCGGCAAATGGCGGGATGAAGCCGGGCTCTCCCTGCACCTGAAATCTAAGGGTGTCAGTAAGGTCATGTTGACGGCTCCGGGCAAAGGAGATCTGAAAAATATTGTCTCAGGGATCAATCATGACATGATCACCCCGGACGACAAGATCATTTCTGCCGCATCGTGTACAACCAATGCAATTGCCCCGGTGCTGAAGCTGATCAACGAGCGTTACGGAGTGGTGCATGGTCACGTTGAGACTGTCCATGCCTATACCAATGACCAGAACCTGATAGACAACTATCACAAAGCCGACCGTCGTGGCCGCAGTGCTGCGCTGAACATGGTGCTGACTGAAACGGGAGCAGCAACAGCGGTGGCCAAGGCCGTGCCTGAACTGCAGGGCAAACTCACCGGAAATGCGGTGCGCGTGCCCGTAGCCAATGTCTCCATGGCAATCATGAGTCTGACCCTGGAAAAAGAAGCCACGCGTGATGAGATCAATGAATTTTTGCGCAATATCGCCTTGCATTCCCCACTGCAAAACCAGATTGGTTACACGGAGTCTCCCGATGCCGTGTCCAGCGATTTCGTTGGCATGCGAGAAGCCGCCACCTTGGATGCCACGGCAACCAAGGTGCAGGGCAAGAACATGATCCTATATCTGTGGTATGACAACGAGTTCAGCTACAGCAGCCAGGTTGTGCGTATGGTCTCGAAAATGGCCGGTGTCAATTACCTGACCTACCCGGAAAACGAAGACCTGAACATATAAACCCAACCGAAAAAGGCCACTCCCAGGGAAACATGTCCAAGCAAAGCTACGAAATCATTGTCATCGGTAGCGGCCCGGCAGGGGAGTCGGCAGCAATGAACGCCGCCAAATCAAAGCATCGAGTGGCCATGATTTGCGAGCAGCCCCGTCTCGGCGGAAATTCGGCCTATCACGGCACCATTCCATCCAAGGCGCTGCGTAATTCCGTGCGTCAGTTGCTGGTACTCAACAGTAACCCCATGTTTCGTGACCTGGCCGATGTCAAAACAGCCGGTTTTGAACAAATTATCAAGCATGCCGAACACGCCGTTGACGAGCAGCTCAGCATGCACACCTCGAATTATGAGCGCAACAACATTCCCGTCATCTACGGAACGGCACATTTCATTGATAAAAACACCATTGAAGTCGTCAATGGCAAAAAGAAAAGCCAACTTCAGGCCGATTACTTCATCATCACCACCGGCTCCCGACCCTATCGCCCGGACTTTGTCGACTTTGCCCACCCCCGGGTTTTCGACAGCGACACCATCCTCAAACTGAATCACACGCCCGGTCGTGTCACCATCATCGGCGCAGGGGTTATTGGCTGCGAATACGCTTCCATTTTTGCCGGCCTGGGCATCAGTGTTGAGCTGATCAACCCTGCCAGCTCGCTACTTTCATTTCTCGACAGTGAAATTTCCGATGCCCTCAGTTATCACCTGGGCAATCTAGGTGTCCGTTGTCATCATCAGGAACATTTCGAAAAAATGGAATGCGCCGAAGACTCGGTGGTCACCTATCTGGCATCCGGTAAAAAAATCAAGAGCGACATCGTCTTGTGGGCCAATGGACGAACCGGTAATACAGACCGGCTCAATCTCGAAGCGGTCGGTCTTGAGGCCAACAGCAGGGGGCAGTTGGCTGTTAATGGGCATTACCAGACAGCTGTGGATAATATTTATGCAGCTGGTGATGTAATCGGCTGGCCCTCACTGGCCAGCGCAGCCTTTGACCAGGGCAGGGCAGCCTGCAATGCCATCGTCAATCCCGATGAGTTTTTCTTTATAAGAGACATCCCCAGTGGCATCTATACGATACCCGAGATCAGCACCATTGGCCTGAATGAAGAAGAACTGACGGAAAAGAAAATACCCTACGAAGTCGGCAAGGCCTATTTTCGCAATATTGCACGCGCACAGATTACCGGTGAAGAAGTTGGCATGCTAAAGATAATTTTTCATTTCAACACGCTCGAGATCCTCGGAATCCACTGCTTCGGAGCGCAGGCCTCGGAGATTGTTCATATTGGTCAGGCTATCATGAGCCAGAAAGGTGAGGCCAATAGCCTGAAATATTTTATGAATACCACATTCAACTACCCCACCATGGCAGAAGCCTATAAAGTTGCTGCCTATGATGGCTATAATAGAGTATTCTGATAATGGCCGGCGTGATGAAAAAAAATCTAATCAGCCGCCATTATTAATAGATTAGCAGCGGATGTTCGCATATAATGCTCGCCCGAAAATAGACCCAAATCCACAACTGTAAAACGAGTTTAGTAGTTTGAATATCGACCTCTTCCCACTGGTACTATATTCTGCAATCGTCATTGTACTAATCGTCGCCCTGACGGCAGTCTCACATCTGCTGGGACAAAAACGCAAAGACCATGCAACACATGAAGTCTACGAATCCGGTCAGCTTTCGGTCGGTTCGGCGCAATTCAAGGTTTCTGTTCCTTTTTATCTGACGGCCATTCTTTTCATTATCTTTGACCTGGAAGCCGTTTTTCTGATTGCCTGGGCCATATCAATACGTGAAACCGGCTGGCTTGGTTATATTGAAGTCTTCATTTTTATTGCCATCCTGATAGCCGGTCTTATTTATCTGTGGCGTTCAGGCGCGCTTGAATGGCGTACAGAACGTCAGCGTATGGACCTTCAGAACACACTGGGCAAGGGTGGCGTTGTTAACATCAAGCCTAAACACGATAAAGCCGAGAAGCACCAAGACGCTCATCACGGAGGCCATTAATGAGTTGGGAACTGGTCAAACCTGAAGATACTCATTCTCCCAGCCCCGGGATGAACCAGTTTGACGATCACATTCGCAAAAATGTGATCATGACCACGCTGGAAGACATGATCGCCTGGAGCCGTAAAAACTCCCTCTGGCCTTTCAACTTTGGTCTGTCCTGTTGTTACGTTGAAGCGGCAACAGCGATTTCCAGCCGTCACGATATTGCACGTTTCGGTGCCGAGGTATTCCGAGCCACGCCGCGTCAGGCCGACATGATCATTATTGCCGGTACCGTTTTTCGCAAAATGGCCCCGGTTGTACAGCGCCTTTATGAACAGATGATGGAGCCACGCTGGGTAATCTGCATGGGTTCCTGTGCCAATTCAGGCGGCATGTACGACATCTATTCTGTTGTGCAGGGTGTCGACAAGTTTCTACCGGTTGATGTTTATGTGTCCGGCTGCCCGCCACGTCCCGAAGCCCTCTTGCAAGGTCTGAACCTTTTACAGGATTCCGTCGGTAAAAAACGCCGCCCGGTTAGCTGGGTGATTAATGACCAGGGCATCTATGAGCGCGAGAAAAATGTCGTTCAACGTGAATTCCGCCTCAAAGACCGTATCGCTGCGACAGAACTGAGAAGCCCGGACGAAACCTAACCCTTAATTGGAAAGAGAAGAGAAGATTTTGAACACCTCCGCCGCAACTTTGCAGCAAAGTGAAACCGAACTTCCAGCGGTTATCGCCCAGCTATATCAGAAATTTGGAGAATCTTCTTTTGTTCGTCAGCATACGGCTGAAGGTATGCCGACGGTCTGGGTAGGGCGCGAGCAGATCCTGGATGTCCTGAAGTTCCTGCGCGACCAAGCCAAACCCCGTTTTGAGATGCTGCTGGATGTAACCGCGATTGATGAGCGTTTACGTATTCATCGTGACGGGCAACCTGACAGTGATTTCACAGTGGTTTATCAGCCGATTTCCTTTTCCGGCAATTGTGATGTCCGCGTCAAAGTCGCCCTCCATGAAGATGATCTGAATATTCCTACCGCCATTGGCCTGTGGCCTGCTGCCAACTGGCATGAGCGGGAATGTTGGGACATGTTCGGAATCGTATTTACCGGCCACCCAAACCTGAGCCGCATCTATACGCCTCCTACCTGGGTAGGACACCCTTTACGCAAGGACCACCCGGCTCGTGCGACAGAAATGGAGCCTTACTCTCATGACGACGAAATCGTCGATCATGAACAGGAGGCCATGAAGTTCAAGCCAGAAGAGTGGGGGCTGAAACGTAAATCAGACACCAGTGAGTTCATGTTCATGAACTTTGGTCCGAACCATCCAGCAGCGCATGGTGTTATTCGCTTTGCCCTGCAACTTGATGGTGAGTATGTCCTCGATGTGGTTCCTGATGTCGGCTATCACCATCGCGGTGCTGAGAAGATGGGCGAACGCCAGACCTGGCATACCTATATCCCCTATACCGACCGGATTGATTACCTCGGTGGTGTCATGAACAACCTGCCTTATGTCATGGCAGTCGAAAAAATGGCTGGAATCCAGGTGCCCGATCGTGTCAAGGTGATTCGTGTGATGCTGGCTGAATTTTTCCGTATTTGTAGTCACCTCCTCTTTTTTGGTACTTGGGCGGTGGATCTGGGACAACTGTCTCCCTTGTTCTATGCCTTCGTTGATCGTGAAAAAGCCTTCAACATTATTGAATCCATTACTGGTGGCCGCATGCACCCGAGCTGGTTCCGGATTGGCGGTGTAGCCCAGGATCTGCCCAAAGGCTGGGATGTCCGAATTCGCGAATTCGTCGACATGTTTCCGAAGAAACTACGTGAATATGACAAAATGGTAATGGCCAACACCATGATCAAACAACGCACCATGGGGGTCGGCAAAATGAACACCCAGGATGCTTATGACTGGGGCATGACCGGTCCGGCGCTGCGTGCAACCGGCCTGGAGTGGGACTACCGTAAAAATCGTCCTTATTCCGGTTATGAAAATTTTGAATTTGAAGTCCCGATTGCCGTCAATGGCGATTGTTATGACCGTGCTGCGGTACGCGTGGAAGAAATGCGCCAGAGCTGTGAAATCATTCGCCAGTGTCTGGAGAATATGCCGGAAGGGCCTTATAAATCTGATCACCCTTTGACCACACCACCAATCAAGGAAAAGTCCAAGCAGGATATTGAAACCCTGATTGATCATTTCCTGAGTGTGAGCTGGGGGCCTGTCATGGATCCGACAGAGGTTTCCATGGCTATTGAAGCCACCAAGGGAATTAACTCTTATTACCTGATTAATGATGGCGGCAGCGGTTCCTATCGCACCCGTATTCGCACACCGTCCTTTATTCATATTCAGGCAATTCCGTTTTTGAGCCGTAATTTGATGCTGGCCGACTTTACCGCAGTAGTTGCCACAACGGATTTCGTCATGGCGGATGTTGATAAATAGTGATGTGGATAGCACAACAACGATGACTAACATTATTGCCAGCACCGCCCTGAAAGCCCGACAACTGACGGAAGCGGAAATTCATGAAATCGAGCATGAGAAAACGCATTACCCCTATGCGCAGGCAGTCGGTCTGGAAGCCCTGAAAATAGTACAGAAACATCAGGGATGGGTTAGCGATGAAAGCCTGCTGGCAGTTGCTGAATACCTGGATATACCGCCAGACGACCTGGAAGGAGTGGCAACCTTCTTTAATATGATTTTCCGACGCCCGGTCGGCAAACATGTCATTCTGCTGTGCGACTCCGTTGCCTGCTGGATTCTGGGTTGTGATGATTTAAAAGCACACATCAGCAAAACGCTGGGGATCGATTATGGTGAAACCACAGAAGATGGCTTATTCACCCTGATTCCGGTTCCCTGTCTTGGTGATTGCGACAAGGCGCCCAGCATGATGGTGGGCCGAGAATTGTACCGAAACCTGACAACTGAAAAAATTGATCAGATTATTGCTGATCACAAGAGCAAGGCATAAATAGTAATTCATGAGTGTAGCGAACCCCTTAACCAAAAATATTGAAATCGGCAGGGCGCCTTTTAACTTCAAGGAGTATCAGGCAGCTGGCGGATATCAGTCTCTGGCAAAAGCCATGACAATGGCGCCTCGTGATGTGATGGGGCAGGTCAAGGATTCCGGTCTGGGCGGACGCGGTGGTGCAGGATTCAATACCGGTCTCAAATGGAGCTTTATTCCTGAGCCCGATGGCGGACCACGCTACCTGGTGGTCAATGCTGATGAAATGGAGCCAGGAACCTTCAAAGACCGTCTCTTGATGGAAAATGACCCGCATCTGCTGATTGAGGGCATGATTACTGCTTCTTATGCACTGCAGGCAACCACTGCCTATATCTTTTTACGTGGCGAATACACCCTGGCAGAGGAAGTTCTGCTCAAAGCCATAGCCGAAGCCTATGAAGGCGGCATGCTGGGCAAGAATATCCAGAAATCTGAATTCAGCCTTGATATTTATCTGCATACCAGTGCCGGTCGCTATATCTGTGGCGAGGAAACGGCATTGATCAATGCGCTGGAAGGCAAGCGTGCCAATCCGCGCTTCAAGCCACCATTTCCGCAAGTCAGCGGTCTGTGGGGGCGTCCTACCCTGGTTAACAATGTGGAAACCATCTGCAATATCCCGGGGATTCTTACCTACGGTGTGGAATGGTTTAAAGGCCTGGGGCTTGGTGAGGAAAGCGGCACGCGCTTGAGCGGTGTCAGTGGTCGGGTAAAAAATCCTGGCTGCTGGGAATTACCGGTAGGCACAACATTTCGCACTGTTTTTGAGGATTACGCCAAGGGCATGCAGGATGGTTATGAACTCCGCGCTTTCATTCCTGGCGGGGGCTCCACTGACTTTCTAATGCCTGAACACATGGATTTACCGATGATTCCGGGTGACGTGGCAAAAGCCGGTTCCCGCCTTGGCACCTCCCTGATGACAGTGCTCGATGACAAAACCTGTCCTATTGGCATGGTACGCAACCTAATCAAGTTTTTTGCCCACGAATCCTGTGGCTGGTGTACACCCTGTCGTGATGGTTTGCCCTGGGTTGAGCATATCCTCAACAAAATGGAAGAGGGCAAGGGTGAAATGAAGGATATAGAGATTCTGCGGGAAATGAGCAGTTATATGGGACCCGGCAATACCTTTTGTGCCCTGGCACCCGGTGCCGCCGAGCCCCTGCAAAGTAGCCTGAAGTACTTCCTGGATGAATACGAGGAACACGTGAAGCACGGCTGCAAGTATAAATCACATTAAATTTACCAAATAAAATATTGATTTTATTGTATTTAGGTTAAAAGATGGCATCCATCAAGATAGACGGCAAAGACATCGAAGTCGACGAACAGAACAATCTCTTGCAGGAGTGCCTGTCACATGCAATGGATTTGCCGTATTTCTGTTGGCACCCGAGCATGGGCTCAGTCGGCTCCTGTCGTCAGTGTGCCGTGATTGAATATGCCAATGACGAAGATCAACGCGGCAGACTGGTCATGGCCTGTATGACCTCACCACGGGATGGTGCCCGTTATTCCATTGAAGCTGCCGCCAAGTTCAGGTCACAGGCCATTGAAAGCATCATGATTAACCACCCACATGACTGCCCGGTCTGTGAAGAGGGTGGAGAGTGTCATTTACAGGATATGACTGTCATGTCCGGTCATACCTACCGACGTTATGACGGCAAAAAGAAAACCCATAACAACCAGTACCTGGGCCCTTTTATTAATCATGAAATGAACCGCTGCATCACCTGTTACCGCTGTGTGCGCTACTACAAGGATTATGCGGGCGGCACGGATTTCGGACCACAGGCTTCACACGACAACACGTATTTTGGACGCTGGCAGGAAGGCCCCCTGGAAAGTGAATTTTCAGGCAACCTGGTGGAAGTCTGTCCGACCGGCGTCTTTACCGACAAGCCTTTCAGCAAGCATTATGCCCGCAAATGGGATCTGCAATCTTCACCCTCCGTCTGCACGGGGTGCGGTGTTGGCTGTAATACCAACCCAGGAGAGCGTTACGGCACCTTGCGTCGGATCGTCAATCGTTTCAACGATGAGGTGAACGGTTATTTCCTCTGTGACAAGGGCCGTTTTGGCGCTGAATTTGTTAACAGCGAGCAGCGCATTCCGCTGAGCATGACACGTGACTCCCATACAGCGAATCCTCATCAAATTGACCCCGATGCAGCCAAAGCAGCGCTTCAGGAGGCGGCCAAGGGTGCTATCGGCATTGGCTCACCGCGTGCTTCCATGGAAGCTAACTTTGCGCTGCGCCAACTGGTCGGAGAGGATAATTTTTATGCCGGCATTCCTGAACAGGAACTGCAGATGCTAAACAGCATTCTGGATATCTACCAGAATAAACCCATCAATGTTGCCAGTGTAAAAGACATAGAAAAATCAGATGCCGTGTTGATCCTAGGTGAGGATATTACTAATACAGCAGCCAGGCTCGCGCTGGGCGTTCGCCAGTCAGTGAAAAACCTTGGCCGTCAGATGGGTGCCGACCTGAATTTTCCCATCTGGCATGATGCCGCCATTCGCACACTGGCCATGGATCGCAAGAGCCCGCTGTACATACTCAGTCCGCATGCCACCCGTCTGGATGATGTTGCCCGCACTGTGCATATCAGTTCAGCGCAACAGAGCACCAACATCGCATTGGCAATTGCTCATGCCATAGACAAGTCGGCACCGGCTGCCAAAGACCTGAGCAAAGAAGAACAGGCACTGGCCAAAGAAATAGCCGACACCCTGAAAGACGCCAAACAACCCTTGATTATCAGCGGCACGTCCAGCCTGCACCAGGGATTGATTGAAGCCGCAGCCAATGTCGCCACTGCCCTTAACGAAGGGGACAAGCGAGCCAACCTGGCACTTGTCGTTCCTGAGAATAATAGCCTGGGCCTGGCATTGCTCATGCAGGGCAATGACAAATCGCTCGACCAGGCATTGAACGCTTCCGCCAAAAAAGCCATTGTGCTGGAAAATGATTTATACCGTCGTGCAGCCTCCGCAGATATTGACGGTTTTATCGATAATCTCGAGCACCTGAGCGTGCTTGATTACCTGAAAAACAGAACCGGTGAGCAGGCCAATCTCGTCCTGGCGGCAGCAAGTTTCGCTGAATCATCCGGGACTTTTGTTAATTATGAAGGCCGCGCCCAGCATTACTATTCAACCTACAAGCCAGCTGACACTATCCGTGCTAGCAGTTTCTGGCTATCCGATTTGAGCCTGAACCAATTGACTGCAGCCTGTGCGACCAGCATTCCCAACTGCAGCGAGATGCTGAAACTGACACCGGGCGAAGACTACAACTTTGCCGGGCTCAAGGCGCCTCGTCAACAGCACCGTTACAGCGGCCGAACTGCCATGCGCGCCAATATCAGCGTGCATGAACCCCGCCAGGAGCAGGATGAAAACGGCGTCATGGTCTATTCGATGGAAGGGGTGCCGGCCATCAATGATTCCACTGTCTTTAATTCACCCTGGGCACCGGGCTGGAACTCAAACCAGAGCGTTTTCAAATTCCAGGAATATGCCGGTGGACCGCTGAAGCAGGGCAACCACGGTCATCGATTACTGAGCAACGCGGCCAGTGAAAAGTCCTGGTACAAGCCAGCAGCAGTTTCCGTCAGTGGCGAGGGCTTCAGGACTTTTCCGCTTTACCATCTGTTTGGTTCAGAAGAATTGTCGGCCTTCACTCCGGCCATCCAGGAAAAAGCCACCTCGGCTTACATTGCCTTGAATCCTGCCGATGCTGAAAAACTGGGACTGCAGGGAAGCGATGGGGTACAGGTGGAGCATAATGGCGCCTTGCCTTTCATCCTGCGGGATTCACTGGAACCCGGCAGTGTCGGCGTTTCGGTAGGTCTGACAGGTCTTAATTTCAGAGACTTGCCTGCAGTGATCAGTCTCAACAAGGCCGAAGGCTGGCAAAGTCCAAAAAGCTGGAAAGCTGCCAATATCATCGTCAGTGATCGCAGCATCGTCCAACACGCCGGGGGGACAGACTAATGCCTAGCCTGTTCAGCTTTGAAGTCGGATCCTTACTAAATATTGTTGCGATTCTGGTCGTTGGACTGGGGGTTTCAGTGATGATGATCTGGGTTGAGCGCCGTTTCCTCGGCTTCTGGTCGGACCGTCTTGGTCCGAACCGTGTCGGTCCCTTCGGTATATTCCAGGTTATTGCCGATGCTCTGAAAATGCTGACCAAGGAAGACTGGATACCACCATTTTCTGACAAATTCACCTTTGTACTGGCGCCAATGATCATCCCGATTGTGATGCTGCTGAGTATTGCAGTGATTCCGTTTGCACCCGGGGTTGGCGTCATTGACCTGAATATCGGTTTGCTGTGGATATTCGCCATGGCTGGGCTCGCCTCTTATTCAACCATGCTCGGCGGTCTGGCTTCTAACAACAAATTTTCATTACTGGGTGCCTTGCGAGGTGCCGGACAGATGATTTCCTATGAAGTCTTCATGGGGATATCCATTCTCGGTGTCGTCATCCTGGCGGACAGCTTCACCTTGCGCGACATCGTGGAAGCGCAGCGAGATGGCTGGTTTGTAGTGCCCCAGTTCTTTGGCTTTCTGGTCTTCACGGTTGCCGGCATTGCCGAATCACATCGCTGGCCCTTCGACCTGCCAGAAGGGGAATCGGAAATTATTTCAGGATATAACACCGAGTATTCCGGCATGAAGTTCGGGCTCTTCATGATCGGCGAATATATTGGCATGGTAGTCATGTCGGCACTGATGCCGGTACTGTTTTTCGGCGGCTGGCATGCGCCGTTTGGTCTGGAGATCGGCACACCGCTGATTTCCGGTCTGTTCTGGATGAGCCTGAAGACAGGCTTCTTCCTGCTGTTCTTCGTTCTGGTGCGAGCCGCACTGGTACGACCGCGCTATGACCAATTTATGAGTTACGGTTGGCTGGTCATGCTGCCATTATCATTAATCAATTTGCTAGTAACCGGTGCAGTCGTACTGTACCAGGCCGGATAAAGCTGGAGAGGAATCGACATGTTTAGCGCCATCGGCAAGCAGATCAACGTTATCTGGTCACAGATTGTCACCCTGTGGCTGGTCTTTCTGCACCTGTTCAACAAAGCCGATACAGTCGAATATCCGGATGTTAAGCCCTATATGTTTCCTCGTTGGCGTGGACGTATCATCCTGACCCGTGACCCCGACGGCGAAGAGCGCTGTGTCGCCTGTAATCTTTGTGCTGTTGCCTGTCCGGTTGACTGTATCGCCCTGCAAAAAACAGAAGACGAAAACGGCCGCTGGTATCCAGAGTTCTTTCGTATCAACTTTTCCCGTTGCATCATGTGCGGGTTTTGCGAAGAAGCCTGCCCGACACATGCCATACAGTTAACGCCGGATTTTGAAATGGCGGAGTACGTCCGCCAGGACATGGTCTGGGAAAAGGAGCATATGCTGATCTCCGGCACTGGAAAATACCACGATTACAACTTTTATCGGGTTGCCGGCAAAGCCATTGGCGGCAAAGGCAAGGGTGAAGCACAGAATGAGTTGCCGCCTGTTGACAGAAGGAGTCTGCTGCCATGAATTTTCTGTTCTACGGCTCGGCTGTTATTGCCGTTATTACAACACTGGTCGCCATTACCCGTATCAATGTCGTACATGCCTTGCTGTACTTTATCGTATCGCTGCTCTCCGCCGCAGTAATTTTCTATTCATTGGGTGCACCCTTTGCAGCAGCCCTGGAAGTGATTGTCTACGCTGGCGCCATCATGGTCATGTTCCTTTTCGTCATGATGATGCTTAACCTGGGGCAGGCTACCATTGAGCAGGAAAAATCCTGGCTCTCTCCAAACATGTGGATAGGTCCCGGTATCCTGGCGGCTATCCTGCTGGCTGAAATGCTCTATGCACTCAATCTCACCGATGCCGAGATGGCACACACGATGATTGATGCTAAGGCGGTCGGTATTGAGCTGTTTGGTCCGTATGTGCTGGCCGTTGAACTGGCATCCATGTTGTTGCTGGCTGGACTGGTGGGAGCCTTCCACCTGGCGAGGAAATAAACATGGAAATCACCTTACAGACAATTCCGATGCAGCATGGCCTGATTCTGGCCAGTATCCTGTTTCTGCTAGGGCTGGTCGGTGTTCTTACCCGGCGAAATATCGTGTTCGTGCTGATGTCACTGGAGATCATGCTCAACGCTGCAGGCCTGGCCTTCATCGTTGGCGCCTCTCGCTGGGGTGAAGCGGACGGGCAGATTATGTTTTTAATAATACTGAGTCTGGCAGCTGCCGAAGTTGCCATTGGTCTTGGTCTGGTGTTACAGCTTTTCCACAAGCATAAAACACTTGATCTCGACACACTGAATAAAATGAAAGGTTAAGGAGCTGGGAAGGCAAAGGCATGATTGATTTACTCTGGTTAGTCCCGACCATTCCTGTCATCGGGTTTCTGATTCTAACCCTGACACAGGGAAAACTGCCCGAAGTTCCTGCCGGTATCGTAGGGGCAGGCTCCATCGGCCTGTCCTTTCTTGTTGCCTTGCTGGTTGGCCTGGATTTCATGTCGCTGGCAGAAGCAGGGGCCACTTCCTATTCACAGACCCTGTGGACATGGATGGAAGTCGGCTCCTTTGAGGCCGGCTTTACCCTATATCTGGACGGGGTCTCACTGGTGATGATGTTTATCATTACCGGCATCGGTTTCCTGATCCATGTCTATGCCACCGGCTATATGCATGATGATCCGAGTTTTGCCCGATTCTTCTCCTACATGAATCTGTTTGTCGCTGCCATGCTCATCCTGGTGCTTGGCGATAACTTGCTGCTCCTGTTTATGGGCTGGGAAGGGGTAGGCCTGTGTTCCTATCTCTTGATTGGCTTCTGGTATACCGACCCTTATAACGGTTACTGTGCCCGTAAGGCCTTTGTGGTTACCCGTGTTGGCGACGCCTCCATGGCCTTGGGACTATTTCTGCTCTTTGCCAATCTCGGCACCCTGAATATTCAGGAAGCGATGGTGCTGGCCGAAGAGGAGTGGCTAATCGGTGGCGGCATGGCAACAGCCGTTACGCTGCTATTGTTGGGTGGTGCGGTTGGTAAATCTGCCCAGCTGCCACTGCAGACCTGGTTGCCTGATGCCATGGCGGGTCCGACGCCCATATCAGCCCTGATTCATGCCGCCACCATGGTAACGGCCGGCGTTTACTTAATCGCCCGTACCCATGTCCTGTATGAACTGGCTCCGGATATTCAGTTTCTGGTCGGCGCAGTAGGGGCCATTACCCTCTTAATGGCGGGTTTCACTGCCCTGACGCAAAGCGATATCAAGAAAGTACTGGCCTTTTCCACTGTTTCACAGATTGGCTACATGTTCCTGGCACTGGGGGTCGGCGCCTGGAGTTCAGCGATCTTCCATCTGATGACGCACGCCTTCTTTAAAGCTCTCTTATTCCTGACAGCCGGCTCAATCATTCTGGCCATGCATCATGAACAGGACATCTTCAAAATGGGTGGCCTGCGCAAGGATTTACCCTGGTCACATGCGCTGTTCCTTATTGGCACACTGGGTCTGGTTGCTTTCCCGGGTTTTTCGGGCTTCTGGAGCAAGGAAGAAATTCTGGCCAGCGCGATGGAGCATCATGAAGGCGGCTTTATCCTGTTCCTGGCTGGTATGGCAGGCGCAGTGATGACCTATCTCTACAGTTTCCGCCTATATTTCCTCGTTTTCTATGGCAAGAAAACCCACGATGGCCACGAAGTCATGGGGCTGCATCTACAGGGTCCACTGGTTGTACTGGCTATACTTTCCGTACTCGGCGGCTTCATCCATATTCCGGTGGAAGCGGTATTTCCACATGCCGAAGAACATCACCCCTCAGTGTTGGCTCAGGCCTCGATGATTCTGGTGCCGATGCTCGGCTTTGTCCTTGCCTGGTGGATATGGATAAAAGGCGGACTGGATACCCAGAAATTGGCAGGATCCGGTTTTGGTGCCAAACTTCATCGATTCTTCTTTACCCAGTGGGGCATGGACTGGCTGTATGACCGGCTGTTCGTTTTCCCCTATGTCGGTCTGGCAAAACTGAACAAGAATGATTTTATCGACAGCATCTATAACGGGACTGCAGCACTGACGCGCTATTGTCACAGTCTGGTCATTCAGACCCAGACCGGCCAACTACGCTGGTATGCGCTGAGTATGGCTTGCGGAGTACTCCTGATTGTCTCAATAGGAGTGTTCGCATGATACTGGTCTGGTTAATGCTTATCCTGTTTATCGGCGGCATCGGCGCCTGGCTGACTGAATCACGCAGCCCTGAATTACCGCGTGTCATCGCCTTGTTCGCCATTGGCCTGGATCTGGCGCTGGTTGTCATGATGCTGCTTATCCCTGAGGCCATTGGTCTGACGCCTGTCGTTAATGAGCAGGGCAGCTGGCTGGTACTGCTGCAAGCAGACTGGATTCCTCGATTCGGCATCAGTTTCATCTTTGGCGCTGATGGCCTTTCCATGCTCCTTATTTTTCTGACGGTTTTCCTGGGTATGGTTTCCCTGGGTGCTGCATGGCATGAGATCAAGGAACGTTCAGGCTTTTTCTATTTTAACCTGCTGTGGACATTGGCCGGTGTTATCGGGGTGTTTACTGCCCTTGATCTGTTCCTGTTTTTCTTCTTCTGGGAAGTCATGCTGATCCCGATGTATTTCATCATCGCTATCTGGGGGCATGAAAACAAAGAATACGCAGCCATGAAATTCTTCATTTTTACCCAGGTCACCGGTCTGTTGATGCTGCTGTCTATCCTGATGCTGGTGTTCCTGAACTATCAGGCCACTGAAGTCTTTACCTTCAGCTACTTCGACCTGCTTGGTGCAGATCTGCCGGAAGAATTTGTCATGTTACTGATGCTGGGCTTTTTCATCGCCTTTGCTACCAAGCTGCCGGCTGTTCCGTTACACAACTGGCTACCTGATGCACACTCGCAGGCCCCTACAGCCGGCTCTGTCATTTTGGCCGGGATCCTGCTGAAAACAGGTGCCTACGGCCTGATCCGTTTTGCTGTCCCGCTGTTTCCGGAGGCTTCCCAGAGTTTCGCCCCGATTGCAATGAGCCTGGGTGTGATCAGCATTTTATATACCGCCAAGGTTGCCTTTGCACAGAACGACCTGAAACGCCTCATTGCCTATACCTCTGTCAGCCACATGGGTTTCGTACTGGTAGGCGTCTATTCTTGGAATGCCCAAGCAGTGCAGGGTGCCGTGATGACCATGCTGGCCCACGGCTTCAGTGCTGCGGCATTGTTTATGCTGGCTGGTGGCCTGCAGCATCGCATTCATACCCGCGACCTGGATAAGATGGGTGGATTCTGGGGTGTCGCGCCCAAACTGTCTTTCATGGCGCTGTTCTTTACCGTTGCCGCAGTTGGCATGCCGGGGCTCGGCAACTTTGTCGGTGAGTTCCTGGTACTGCTGGGCAGCTTTCAGGTCAGTGTGATCCATACAGCATTTGCCGCACTTGGTTTGATTGTCGCTGCCGTTTACTCGCTGATTGTGATTCAGAAAGCATTCCATGGCGAAAACAAGAACAATTATGAAATAGCCGATTTAAGCTTTATCGAAATGGCCTGTTTCGTATTAATGATGATCGGCTTGTTATGGATGGGACTGTATCCTCAAAGCATGCTGGATTTGGCAGAACCAACCTTACGCAGTTTGCAGGTTGTATTCCCCTGATTAACAAAAGGCAGAACAGACAAGTTACATGAGCGCTGACATACTTATAGATTTACTACAAATTATCATGCTGACGCTGACAACCGTCATCGTTATGCTGGCTGCCGGTTTCAAGCGTAACCATGGACTGGTAAATGCCCTGTGCACCAGCGGCCTGGCTGCATCCCTGCTGATCTTCTACTTCATCGAGCCGGTGTTACCTTTACAGGCTACACCACTGATATATTTTGATCAGTACAGCCTGTTTTTCTCTGCGCTACTGATTTTTGGCGGGCTGGTGATCAGTGTGCTTGCCTATCCGTATTTCGAAAAACACCATCAGTTGAATGAAGAGTTCTATATATTATTGCTGACCGCCATTCTGGGTGCGGTTGTACTGGTGTGCAGCTCACATTTTGTCAGTCTGTTTATCGGTATGGAAATGCTCGGTGTCAGCCTTTATGCCATGATTGCCTATTCGGTCCACAGCAACAAAAGTGCCAAATTCCCACTGGAAGCCGCTCTGAAGTATCTGATCATGTCAGGCCTTGCATCCGGACTTATCCTGTTCGGTATGGCACTGGTTTATGCCCTGACTGGTACCATGTTCTTCAGTGAAATTGCCCCCAGCATCCAGTCCCTTGATCTGGCTGGAAGCCCCTTGCTGCTAACTGGCTATATCCTGATTCTCGGCGGCATAGCCTTCAAGCTCTCTCTGGTCCCATTCCATATCTGGACCCCAGACGTCTATGAAGGTGCACCGATACCGGTAACGGCTTTGCTGGCCACGGTATCCAAGGCCTCCATGGTGGCCATAACCTTGCGTTTGCTGTTGCATTCCGACGCTTTCCAGTTTGATGCCCTGATCCTGATTCTTACAGTTATGGCTGCCGCATCCATGTTGCTCGGCAACCTGTTGGCCCTTTTGCAGCAGAATGTCAAACGCCTGCTGGCTTATTCATCCATTGCACATCTGGGCTATTTGCTGATCGTGGTGATTGCCGCAGCCAGCATTCCAAATCTGCTAAGTGTGGAAAGCCTGAGTTTCTATATTGCTGCCTATTTCATCATGTCCCTGGCAGGTTTTGCCGTCATTAGCGCCTTATCCAATGCCAGGGAAGAGCACGATATGGTCTCAGATTTTCAGGGGCTGTTCTGGCGTAATCCCTGGCTGGCTGCTGTCATGATCACTGTGTTACTGTCGCTGGCTGGCATCCCCTTGACTGCCGGCTTTATTGGCAAATTCTATGTTTTCACCAACGGCCTGGAAGGCTCTCTTTGGTTCCTTCTGACCATGCTGATCATTGGTAGTGCTATCGGGCTTTACTACTATCTGCGCCTGATTTACATCATGCTGCAAAAGGTCGAAACAGATCCCAAAAAGGATCCCGCTCTGGCAGGCATTCCTTTCGGTACACACGCTGTGCTGGCCAGTATGACCTTCCTGACAATCTACCTGGGTGTTTATCCGATGCCCATGATCGATATTCTGCAGAATCTCGCCAACGCATTTTAGAAAGCCCCGGTTTCGCTAAACCGGGGTATTTTTCTCTATTTTTCCGATATTTAGCTTGCAAAGCTAAAGGCAGGGTGATTAAAATTACGCTGTCGCTCACACAGAGACACAACAAGACAAATAAAAACAACAAGTTGTAGTCGAAATTTCACGGCTATTTTAAGTAACGCTCAAGCAATCAGGGATCTCTGGCCATGACTGTATACTGCTATACACGTACCTCTACCGTTGAAGCGCAGGAAGAACAGGGCCTCGAAGCTTTGCTGGAAAAAGAAGATCTGCGTCTGCAGACTTTTGCTCTTGCCCACGGCATGCATATCAAGCGTTCCTATACTGACCACAAACTCAAATGGGCAAATAATTTTAAAAAACGTCCCCAGGCCAGGCTGCTACTGGAACAGCTGGAAGCTGGCGATATCATTCTGAGCTGTTCTATTGAGCGCATTTTCAGCTCCTGCGACGATATGCAGGCCGGGTTGAAACTGATCCGGGATAAACAGGCTCGTCTGTTTATACTGGAAATGGGGGGTGAAATTACTGCCAAGGATTTCGCGCCTTCTTTCCGTCGCATGCTGGATATTTTTCACAGCTTGGAGAAACGTCGCTCCACTGAACGCATTAAAACCGTCAAACAGAATGAACGCAGCAAGGGCCGTTTTCTTGGGGGGAGCAGACCCTTTGGCTACATGATTCATTCCAATGGCAACCTGATTGAGAACCCGATGGAACAAAAAGTCCTGAAAAGAATCATCAAGATGAAAAAGCAGGGCAAATCACTGCGCGCCATTTCTGCAGAGGTCAGCACCCCGCTGGTGCCGGTATCCTTTAAGACCGTACAACGACTACTCAAGCGCCACGAAGCTGAGTTGCAGGAAAATACCCTCTAGGTTGGCAAACGTTCGGCATTGTTTCTGCTGCGCTTGAGATAGCGCAGTATCCTTAGCTCGTCATTTTTTGACAGTATACGGTTCTTCCCGGAAAAGTATTCCAGCAGGGCATCCAGTAAATACAGCTCAGCTTCGGATTCCGGCAGCTGATGTCTTTCCATGCAGATGCCATGCAGATACAACCTGAAACACAAATAAGCCCGGTTTGCATCTGACAGCGCCTCACTGTTTTTATCGTTGCTCAGAGCCGAGTCAATCAGTACAGCAAAGGGCCTGTAAACACTATGCAGCCCCTCTGTGCCTGCGAAAGGAGCAGGATTTTCGCCGGCATAGTAAATCCTGCCGATATAATGCTCCGTACTGATGCCTAATGAATGAGCTGCTTCCACAACCGTTTTAAAAACGAAGCGCCTGAACTCTATATGTAGACGCTGCGGAAACTGTATTAGCTCGCTCATTGTGCTTATGCTCAAAAGAAGTCTTTACTCAGTATAGTCAGGCTTTGCTTTTTCGCCTGGAACTCCTGGCTTCCTTGACCTGACCAGAGCATCACTGCACAATTGCTCACTGCTCTGACTGCAGCTTTGTCGCAACTATGCTCAAGATAACGCCATTCTTCATTGGCCTTCGCTACATACTTTCCAAGAAGGATAAACGCATCATTTCATTTACATCCCTGATTTCAATGGGCGGTTTGACACTGGGCGTCCTGGCCCTGATCCTTGTGCTGTCAGTCTTCAACGGCGCACAGGGTGAACAACGCGAACGTACCCTGATCACAGTTCCTCATGCAGACATTTCAACCCGTGGTAGCTTTGCACAATGGCAAGAAGCCAGCCAACTGCTGACTGCCCAGCCAGGTGTAAACAGTGTTTCCCCCTACATACGCCTGGAGGCGATGCTCAGCAAGAATGGCGTGCACCAGATAAGTGAAGTCAAAGGCATAGACCCCTTACTCGAGCAAAACACTTCGACTATCGAGTCCAGCATGATTCAGGGTTCCCTGCAGGATCTGCGCAGCGGAGAAGGGGGAATCATTCTTGCACGCCGCCTGGCGGCAGAACTGCGTTTACTGCCCGGTGATAGCGTCAATCTCATCGTCCCTGAACTGCAGGATGCCGAGCGCCAATTACAGCTGAACATGCACAGCTTTCGGGTCGTTGGAATCTTTGATGTGCAATTTTCCATCGGCTCTGAGCTGGCATATATCCACCTTCAGGACAGCGCTGAATTGCTGGGTCTTGAGGATGTCGCCGAAAGCCTGCATTTACGACTACGGCTCGACGATATTTATAAGGCTGCCGAACAGCTTAGTCAGGGTTTGGACTTGCTGAATCGTGAACTACCTGGCCCCGTATATCTCGGCGAGGATTGGAGCCAGACTGAGGCCAGCCTATTTAATGCGCTGCGCATGGAAAAGATCATGACCTGGTTCATGCTGATGATGATCGTGGCAATCGGGGCTTTCAATATCATTTCAACACTAGTCATGCTGGTATCTGAAAAAAAAGCGGATATCGCCATTTTACGGACCATGGGTGCCAGTGAAAATACCATCATGGGCATATTCATGATCCAGGGCTTGCTGGTGGGTATCAGCGGCACGGTGCTTGGCGCACTTATCGGCCTTTTGCTAGCTGCCAATTTCAGCTTGCTAGCAGCTTTTATAGAAGCCTTATTCATTCCCGAGGGCATGTTCATGCTGAGTATCATTACTACCGACATACAGGTCATGGATGTGACCATTACCTGCCTGTGCGCCTTGCTGATATCCCTGCTGGCCACCCTGTACCCGGCATGGAAAGCCTCACGTATTCATCCAGCTGAAGTGCTTCGCTATGAGTAAGACAATCCTTCAATGTCAGTCCCTTGGAAAATCCTTCAAGCAGGGTGGCGCTACCCTGAATGTCCTGGAAAACCTTGATTTCACCCTGCAGTCAGGACAAAGCATTGCCATCATCGGCACTTCCGGTTCAGGAAAAACCACCTTGCTGAATTTGCTCGGCGGACTGGACAGCCCCAGCTCAGGCAGGGTACTGATTCAGGGACAGGACACACAGGCTCTCTCACGCCAGCAGCAGGACCGCCTGCGTAACCTGACGCTGGGTTTCGTTTACCAGTTCCATCATCTACTGGGCGAATTTAGCGCCCAGGAAAATGTTGCCATGCCCCTTATCATCGCCGGCAAGCCTTTCGAACAATGTCTGCAGCAGGCCAGGGATGTGCTTGATAAAGTTGGCCTGTCTGAGCGACTGAACCATAAGCCGGCCCAACTGTCTGGCGGAGAACGGCAACGCGTTGCCATTGCCCGGGCACTGGTACATCAACCAGCCTGCGTGTTGATGGATGAACCAACCGGCAACCTGGACCGAAACACGGCCAGACAGGTACAAAGCCTCATGTTGGATTTAAAAGAGCACGTGACCACCAGTTTCGTTATTGTCACTCACGACCAGGAACTGGCGAAGCTGATGGACAAGACTTTGGTGCTGGAAGACGGCCAGCTGCATTCCTTCGGTGAGGCTCCATGACAGGCACGGCCCTGTATATTGGCAGACGCTATGCCTCATTGGGATCCAGCAACCTGCTGGTCAGCTTCATATCCCGCCTTTCAGTCATGGGCCTGTGCCTGAGCGTAGCGATTCTGCTAACAGTATTCTCTGTCATGAACGGTTTTGATCGCGAGCTGCGCGAACGCATCCTGGCCCTGGTACCGCATGTCACCATTACTAGCGCTCGTAACGAGCCTTTAATGAATGCACAAGAATGGCAGGCAAATCAGCGCCTGATTGAAAATGATCCGCAGGTGCAGGGCACAGCCCCTTTGCTACAAGTACAGGGTATGCTGCTGGCCAATAGGCAATCTCGCGGGGTTCTGCTGAACGGTATCGAGCCCGAGGCCGAACAACGCGTTTCCATACTTGCTGATTTTATTGAACAGGGCTCCATGGATGGATTACGTGAAGGCTCTTTCAACATTCTGATCGGAGCTGGTGTTGCTGAGGATTTACAGCTCAAGGTTGGCGATGAGCTTACCCTGGTTTCAAGCTATCTTAACATTACGCCACTGGGAGAATTCCCTCGACAGCGTAGCTTTACCGTCGCTGGTATTTTTAATGTCGGTTCCCAGATCGATAGCAATCTCGCGCTGGTACACATGGCAGATGCACAGTTGCTGTATCGCCTTGGCGATCGCATTCACGGTTTGCGCATACAGTTGCAGGATCTATTCGACAGTGCTGAATTCATTCGCTCTGCGCAAGATCGTATCGCCGGCGACTTCACTTACAGCAACTGGACCCGTGAATATGGCAATATTTATGACAATATCCAGCTTTCCAAATCCATGGTAGGGCTACTCCTGTTTTTGCTGATCGCGGTTGCTGCTTTCAACATCGTGGTAAGTCTCTTCATGATTGTCAAAGACAAGGAAGGCGACATTGCCATTTTACGCACCATGGGAGCCTCGCTGGCCACCATCCGGCATATTTTCCTTGTCCAGGGACTGATGATCAGCCTGATCGGCACTCTCAGCGGCCTGCTGCTGGGTATATTCGCCTCACTGTATGTCTCGGACTTCGTCAGCTGGTTGGAGGAGGTCTTGAATGTCCAGTTTCTCAGCGCCGACATCTACCCGATAAACTACTTGCCTTCACAGCTCATGCTGCAGGACATGCTGGGTGTTGCCCTTGTAAGTATTGTGCTCAGCCTGCTGGCAACTTTGTATCCTGCCTGGTCGGCAGCCCAGGTCGATCCGGCACAGACCCTGCGCTACGAATAAATAGCGAATGCTGCATAAGTCGCTACACTGAACTCAAGACATTCAGAGGATAGTCATGCGTTCATGGATGATCGCGTGCAGTCTCGGGATACTGCTGGGCAGCTTGATCCCCACCTTACCAGACACCTTTTTCATGCCCGTATTGCTAATCCCGGAGCTGCTTTCGCTGCGTTTTGCACAGGTTCGCCTGCTGGGGGCCTATTGCCTGGGTATTTTCTGGCTCTTGCACTGGGCAGATGCTGCCAGGCTTTCCTTGCTGCCCGCTGAACTTGAACGCGAGGATTTCTGGGTCAGGGGGGATGTATTGAGCTTGCCGGAGCAAGATAGCTTCACTAGCGCATTTGAATTCAGGGTCGACAGCACATGCTTGGAAGAAAATCCGCAGGATTGTCTGTTTGAGGAGTCTCTGCTGGCAGGGCAATTGATACGACTGAGCCTGTATCAGGAGCTGTCGGTGGAGGCAGGGCAGCACTGGCAATTTAAAGTCCGTCTGAAACGGCCGCACGGCTTTCAGAACCCGGGTGGTTTTGACTATGAAGCCTGGTTATGGCAACGCGGTATAAGGGCTATCGGCTATATCCGACAAGACACTCAAAATCAACTGCTGCAGGATGCTGGTTTTAGCATACAGCAGCTACGCCAGCGCTTTCGTGAAAGTATCATGAAGCTCGTTGAGTCACATGGATTGCAACGCCAGGGTTTGCTCAGAGCATTAAGTATCGGGGAGCGACAAGGGCTCAGCAGCCAGGACTGGGCACTGTTTTCGGCCACTGGCACCACACACCTGATGGTAATATCGGGCATGCATCTTGGCATTGTCTGTGGCTGCCTGCTGCTTTGCCTGAGTCGCCTTTTGGCCTGCATCCCGCGACTATGCCTCCTGATGCCCGCACAGGCTCTTGCTGCCTGTCTATGTATACCGGCCGTTACGCTATACGCCCAGATTGCTGGCTTTGGCTTGCCAGTGCAGCGCGCTTTTGTCATGTGCTCGGTTTTTCTGCTGGGGATGGCTTTGTGCCGACAGCGCAGCGCCCAGGATTCCTATTATCTGGCCCTCTTACTGGTACTGCTAAATAATCCGCTGGCCGGATTTAACAGCGGTTTCTGGTTGTCTTTCGCTGCTGTCGCTATCCTGCTGTTTTGCATGCATCAACGTAGGGCGCGCCCGGCACTGTCCACACTTTTCCTGACTCAGGTCGTGATAGCCGTCGCTTTGCTGCCCTTCATGCTGCTGTTCTTTCAGCAAAGTTCAGTGCTGGCACCCCTGGTCAATATCCCTGCCATTCCCTTTATTTCCTTGCTGGTGGTACCGCTGTGTCTGCTGTCCGTGTTGCTGAGTACTTTTTCTGAACCAGCAACAACAACATTGCTCATCCTGGCAGACCGTTTGCTTGATGTGTTTATGCTCATGCTACAGCAGATTCAGTCTAATTGGCCACGCACCCTGTTGCATTTACCGGCAGTACCCTGGTGGCAGTGGACATTTCTAGTATGTGTGACGCTCTTGGCGCTGCGGCAGTTTCGCAAAGGGCATTACGGAATGTCTATTGTGACGCTTCTACTCAGTCTAGCCGGCTTTCTGCCACTCAAAAGCGAGATCCCTGAGGGGCATATACGACTTGATATTCTGGATGTGGGGCAGGGGCTGGCAGTACTTGTTCAAACCCGTACTCATACGCTTTTATACGATACTGGCCCGCTCTACAGCCCCGATTTTGATGCGGGTAGCGGGATTATTCTGCCCTTTATGCGATCACAAAATATATCTAAGCTCGATCGGGTTATCGTCAGTCATGGTGACCTGGATCATAGGGGCGGTCTGGAAATGATCCAGCAAGCATTTCCCCTGGCAAAATACCTGACATCCAAACCCGAATCCTTGAACCTTAGTAGCCTGGTCAGGCCCTGCCGTGCCGGCACGCAATAGCAATGGGATGGTGTTGATTTTCAAATATTGCATCCGGATGGACGCTTTTACAGTGACAATAATTCTTCGTGTGTTTTATTGCTGAGCAACGGCCATTTCAGTGTACTGCTACCAGGAGATATTGAGAATCAGGTTGAGAGACTTTTAGTGAGCCAGCAAACCCATCTGCAAGCTGACATCCTCGTGGCTGCCCATCACGGTTCCAGGACATCCTCAGGCCCAGCATTTGTCAGGGCAGTCTCACCACAGTATGTCATCTTCTCCAGCGGCTACCTCAATGCCTTTAATCATCCCCATCCACAAGTAGTGAAACTCTATACAAACAGTGGCACAATTGGACTCAATACGACAGAAACGGGAACCCTGCACTGGGATTTGCCAAATTCTGGTGAATTACCGGTGCCGCAGCGCTATCGGGAGCAAAAAGCAGGTTTCTGGACGCGCCTTCAGTGAGAGGCTTCACTGAGGCAAAACAGGCAAGTATGGTACTATTCGGGCTTGTTTTTTCACCATTTCGTCTTCGTGACAGCCGCTCAGTACGGCAATTTTGAAAGGGGCATGTTCTAGTGTTTGAGATAGTTCAGGCAGGCGGTATCCTGATGCTGCCGATCATTCTTTGTTCCGTTCTAGCCATTGCCGTCATCATCGAACGATTCTGGATGCTGAATCCATCCCTTATTGCTCCCAAAAACATGCTGCCTGATGTCTGGGCCAAAATTAAGCAGAACCAGCTCAGTGCGAATGAACTCAGAGAACTGCGTTATTCATCGCCTTTAGGGCAAATTCTGGCTGCAGGGCTGGTGAACGCGAAATCAGGCAGGGACATCATGACCGAAAGTATCGAGCAGGCTGCCAGTCACGTGATTCATGATATGTCACGTTACCTCAACCTGCTTGGCACCATTGCCCAGATCACACCATTACTGGGCCTGCTGGGAACTGTGCTAGGCATGATTCAGGTCTTCAGTGAAATCATGGCGCAGGGCACTGGTAACGCCAATGCCCTGGCAGGTGGTATTTCCGAGGCACTCATCACAACGGCTGCAGGTCTGACAGTGGCCATACCGACCCTGCTGTTCTACCGATTTTTCCAGCGCCGGATCGATAGTCTGGTGGTCGAACTGGAACGAGAATCCATCAAGCTGGTTGATGCACTGCATACCAGCCGCAGTGTTGACTATAAAGTTGCCGATGATGAACAGGCCGCATGAAATTTGAGCGCCAAAGCACGGAAGAACTCAGCGTCAATCTCACGCCTCTGATTGACGTTGTTTTTCTTTTGCTGATTTTCTTCATGGTGACGACCACCTTTACACGTGATAACAACCTCCTGATTAACTTGCCCGAAGCTTCGGGGGAGCCGCTGGACGCCTTACCTGAGCAGCTTGAAATTCTGGTAGCACGTAACGGCGCTTATTCCGTTAATGGCAGAGGACTGGTCAATAATCAGATACAAACTCTGATGGACGCTGTACAGGAAATATCCGGTGGTGATAATGCCTTGCCCATTATTATTACTGCGGACGCCCAAACCTCCTATCAGTCTGTGGTTACTGTGATGGATGCCGTGGCACAACTGGGCTTCAGTCGACTCAATATCGTGACAAGAGAAGAGGCTGAAGGCGATGAGTGATGCCGCTCCAGACAAGGTATCCCGTAAAGGCTCACTGGTGCTTTATCGACGTTTGCTGGCCTATCTCAAGCCGCTATGGCCCGTGGCCATCATCACGCTTGTCGGCTTTGCCATGTTTGCCAGTACCAATGCCTGGTTTGCCTACCTGACCGGGCAGCTGGTGGACACCATCGAAGGGGCACGTGAGATGGATGCCATGGAACGCCTGCGTATTCCACTCTTGCTGGTACTGCTGGCGACTACCCGGGGCTTTGGCGGCTATCTTGGCGGCTACTCGATGGCCTATATTGCCAACTCGGTGGTGCACCGAATCCGCACCGAGCTGGTAGAGCGTTTTTTGCAGCTGCCAATCAGTTTTTACGATCGCAGTGAAATCGGCAAGCTTATGTCGACTGTCACCTTTAACGTTCTGCAGATTACTGCAGCGGTCAGCGATGCCCTGAAAGTTCTGTTTCAGCAGGGACTGACCGTGATCGGCCTGCTGGCCTACATGTTTTACCAGAGCTGGCAGCTTACCCTGATCTTCATGGCCGTCTCACCACTGATCGTGATTGTGGTGAACTACGCTTCCAAACTGTTTCGCATGCACAGTCACCGCATTCAGTCTTCCATGGGCGACGTCACCCACATCGTCGCCGAGACCATCAAGGGCATGCGGGTGATCCGCAGCTTCCGCGCTGAAAAACAGGCCCTGGACAACTTTACGGCTGCCAGTGCACGCAATCGCCAGCAAAGCCTTAAACTGGAATCAGTCTCCAATATCAGCACGCCGGTAGTGCAGGTGGTGGTTACCATCGCACTGGCTTTTCTGGTCTGGCTTACCCTGTCTCCCCAGGTACTTGGCGACCTGTCCACTGGGGACCTGGCCTCACTGATCATAGCTGCGGGCATGTTATCGACACCGATACGCCAGCTCACGCAGATCAACGCATCCATTCAACGCGGGCTTGCCGCTGCCAGTTCCATCTTTGATCTGCTGGACGAGGACACGGAAAAAGATCATGGCAGCTATGTAACAGAGCGAGTGAAGGGCAAGGTCAGCTTTGAGAATCTGAGCTTCCGTTACACCCCACAAGGTCCAGATGTGCTCAGTCATATCAATTTCGAGGTCATTCCGGGGCAAACCATCGCCATTGTCGGCAAATCCGGTAGCGGCAAGTCCACACTGGTTAATCTGATTCCACGCTTTTATGAAATCCATCAGGGACAAATTCTAATTGATGACATGCCTAACACGGACTTTGAACTGACGAACCTGCGACAACAAATTGCTCTGGTCTCACAGCAGGTAACCCTGTTTAACAGTTCCGTACGCGACAATGTTGCTTACGGAGAATTGGCTAACAAAAGTGAAGCCGAGATTATCGAAGCACTCGAAAATGCACATGCCATGGGCTTCATATCCCAGCTCTCCGAGGGACTTGATACCCGGGTAGGTGATGACGCAACGCTTTTGTCGGGAGGTCAGCGTCAGCGCATCGCTATCGCCCGCGCCTTGTTAAAGGACGCGCCGATTCTGATTCTGGATGAGGCAACCTCAGCGCTGGACACTGAATCCGAACGGCATATCCAGGCGGCCCTGGAAACGCTCATGCAGGGTCGCACCACATTCGTGATCGCCCATCGCCTGTCTACAATTGAAAAAGCGGACATGATCCTGGTCATGCAGGAAGGGGAGATTGTCGAGCAGGGCACGCACAGTGAATTGCTGGCGCTAAATCAGCACTATGCCAAATTGCATAAAAAACAGTTTGCCGACGCATGAAGAAAATTGTCGACAGCTGGTACACAAAACAGCCAATCGCATGGTTAAAACCGCTCAGCCTGCTGTTTGGGCTGCTCAGCAAAACCCGTCGTAAACTCTATAACAGTGGCAAAAAGAAAGTCTATCGTGCCAGTGTGCCACTAATCGTGGTCGGCAACATCACCATCGGTGGTACTGGCAAGACTCCCCTGATTGTGTATCTGAGCAGGCAGCTTATTGAGCATGGCTTCCGTCCCGGTATTGTAAGCCGTGGTTATGGCTCAAAAGCACCAGAGTACCCCTACCATGTGAAGGCTGATTCGCCAGTGGCTTTTAGCGGCGATGAAGCACTGCTGATAGCACGAAATACGGAATGTCCGGTGATCATAGACGCGAATCGTGTTGAAGCGGTAAAAAGCCTTGAACAGCATTACGACTGCAATGTCATCCTCAGCGACGACGGCATGCAGCATTACGCCATGGCACGGGATATTGAAATCGCCGTGGTGGATGGCCGCCGTCTTTTCGGCAATGGCGAACTCCTGCCGGCAGGCCCCCTACGTGAAAAACCTGCAAGGCTCAATGAGGTGGACTTTATTATCTGCAATGGCGACTGCAACTTGAACAGCACTGTGCCAACTTTCACCATGAGGCTCGAACCGCGACAGTTCTGCCATATTCAAAGCGGAGATGCCTATGCGATCGAGGACATCAAGACTGAACTGGCAAAGGCGCGCCAACAAGACAGCAGCAAATCACGCCACAAGGTTCATGCCATTGCAGGCATCGGAAATCCGGCTCGTTTTTTCAGCTCTCTTTGTGACTGCGGTTTTGATATTATTACGCACATTTTCAGCGACCATCATGTCTATAGGCCGGATGACATCCGCTTTGATGATGAACTGGAAGTTGTTATGACGGAAAAAGATGCCGTCAAGTGCGCTGGCTTTGCCCGCAAGACCGACTGGTACCTCAGCGTCGAAGCACTTATTGATGGTTCTTTTATTGAACAGCTTTTGACCAAGCTCAGAAACTTCAGCATTTAATCCAGGCAATAACATCATGGATAAAAAACTACTCTCGATTCTCGCCTGCCCCCTGTGCAAGGGAAAAATTGACTATAAGCAGGAACAGCAAGAACTGATTTGCTATGCCGACAATCTGGCATTCCCGATTCGAGATGGCATACCTGTCATGCTGGAAAATGAGGCTCGACAGCTCACCCTTGAGGAAAAAGAGAAAAGGCCGCGTTAATGTCTTTCATCGTTGTTATTCCTGCACGATACCAGTCTACGCGCCTGCCGGGTAAACCTTTGCTGAACTTAGGTGGCAAACCCATGATTCAGCATGTGTTTGAGCGCGCCTTGCGAAGCGATGCCAAGGAAGTCTATGTGGCTACTGACAGCACAGAAATCCAATCAGTCTGCGAAGCCTTCGGAGCTCAGGTCTGTATGACAGACCCGAACCATGCATCCGGTTCTGATCGCATTGAGGAGGTAACCCGCATCCTGGAATTACGCAACAGTGATATCGTCGTCAACGTACAGGGTGATGAACCCTTGATTCCACCCAGCGTGATCAATCAGGTTGCAGAAAACCTGAAAGCCCAGGATGAAGCTGCCTTGTGCACACTCTACGCGGAAATAGACCATGTCGAAGACATCAGCAATCCCAATGCGGTTAAAGTTGTCACTGATCAGCAGGGCATGGCGCTTTATTTTTCACGTGCCACGATACCTTTCCAGCGCGAGCCTGAGGATAATATCGTTTACAAACGCCATATCGGTTTGTATGCCTACCGGGTTGGCGCATTGCGGGATTTTGTCACCTGGCCGATGGGTGAACTCGAAAAATGCGAAAAACTCGAGCAGCTTCGTTTTATGGAAAACGGCATCAAAATTCATCTGGACAAATGTGTCGAGCCTATTCCCGCCGGCATAGATACCGAAGCCGATTACCAGGCTATAAAATCCCTACTGGAAAACTGATAGAAACCATGAGCAATAACAAGCTGAAAATTCTGATGGTATGCCTGGGCAATATTTGTCGATCACCAACTGCTGAAGGAATTTTTCGGCAACAAGTAAAGCAGCGACAACTCGATCATCTGTTCGATATCGATTCAGCTGGCACCGGCACCTGGCATATCGGTGAAAGCCCGGATCATCGTGCCTGTTCCGCAGCCGCCAAACGCAATATAGACCTGAGCAAGCTAAAAGCGCGCACCGTCAGCCCGGATGACTTCCATAACTATGATTATATTTTTGCCATGGATAGCAACAACCTCAGCGATCTGCAGGCAATGCAGCCTGAATCAGCGAAAGCGCAAACCGTACTGTTTCTGACCTGGCCTGATCTGCAGGATGGCCGCCAGGGTTATCAGGAAGTTCCTGATCCCTACTATTCCGGACCGGAAGGTTTTGAGCTAGTGCTGGATCTGGTGGAACATGCCAGCCAGGAAATTCTTGATCATCTGGTCAAACTTCATCAACTACACTGAGTTCTCCATGCAGATACAGGAAAACTTTAACCTCAAATACTTCAACACATTTCATGTCTCGGCACAGGCACGCTTTTTTGCCGAAGTCAGCTCCCAGGACGATCTGATTCAGGCACTGGATTTTCAGCAAACTAACAATCTGTCTTTCATGCTGATCGGGCAGGGCAGCAATCTGCTATTCAAGAAAAATTATGCCGGACTCATCATCGAACTGAACCTGCGTGGTATTGAAAAAGTCGATGAGAATGATAAGTGTGTTTACATCCGCGCCATGGGCGGGGAAAACTGGCATAACTTTGTTCAGTATTGCCTGCAGCGTGGTTACTACGGCCTGGAAAATCTCAGCCTGATTCCTGGCACAGTAGGGGCTGCTCCGGTGCAGAACATCGGTGCCTACGGCGTTGAGCTAAGCGATTTCCTGTATGAGCTAGAAGCTATGGAAATTAGCAGCAAAACTCTCAAAACATTCAGCAAAGAAGATTGCCAGCTTAGTTATCGGCATTCCATATTCAAAGGCGAGCTGAAAGAACAGTTCATCATCAGCAGCGTCACCTTCGCTTTACTGAAAGAGCCTCACCTCAATCTGGGCTACCCGGCACTTAAAAATGCGCTGAAGGATTTGCCGACAGAAAAAATCACGGCTCAGCTGCTCAGTGATAAGGTCTGCGAAATCCGCCGAAGAAAATTACCTGATCCGGTAAATATTGGCAATGCCGGCAGTTTTTTTCGCAACCCTGTCATCAGCTCTGAACAGGCCAGGGCATTACAGAAACAGCATGCTGACCTGCCGGTCTACCCCTATCAGGGTCAATGTAAAATTTCTGCAGCCTGGCTAATCGATAAAGCTGGCTGGAAAGGCTTTCGTGAAGGAGATGTCGGTGTACACAAAGAACACGCTCTGGTGCTGGTCAATTATGGTGAAGCCAGTGGAGCAGAACTCTATGAGTTGTCTCAACGCATCCAGACCTCCGTCGAGGAAAAGTTTGGCATCATGCTCGAACCGGAAGTCCGAATCATCTAGTTTCAGCTGCCGTTCGACAAAGCTGGGGTAGAATAAGCAAATGGATGCCCCGACCTTTGATCACAAAAATTTTCTCAAGCATGCCAGCACCCGTCCCGGGGTCTATCGCATGCTTGATGCCAATGACAAGCTGCTTTATGTCGGCAAGGCCAAAAACCTAAAGAAACGTATCGGTTCCTATTTTCGCGCTTCGGGCTTGGACAGCAAAACCCTGTTACTGGTGTCCCAGATCCAGTCGATTGACATCACCATCACCAATACCGAAACCGAGGCGTTGATTCTTGAACAGACCCTGATCAAGGAAAAACGGCCTCCCTATAATATTCTGCTGCGAGACGATAAATCTTATCCGTTTATATACCTTTCTTCTCAGGACAGTTTTCCGCGGCTTGCCATCCATCGTGGCGCCAAGAAGAAAAAAGGACGCTATTTCGGCCCCTATCCCGGCGCCGGCTCGGTACGTGAAAGTCTCAAGCTTCTGGAAAAAGTGTTTCATGTGCGACAGTGCGAAGACTCTTATTTCCGCAATCGCAGCCGCGCCTGCCTACAATACCAGATCAAGCGCTGCTCAGGCCCCTGTGTCGGCCTGGTAAGCGAAGCAGACTATGCTGAAGATGTCCGCCATTCCGTGATGTTCCTAGAAGGCAAAAATAACCAAATAACTGAAGAACTGCAGGAAAAAATGGAAAAACTGGCGGCCTCCCGCGATTTCGAAAAAGCCGCCCGCGTACGCGATCAGATTCGTGACCTGCGGATGATTCAGGAGCGTCAATACATGGCCAGTGAAGAAGGGGATGTCGATGTCATCGCCATGTGTTCTGATGCTGGGGTGGTGTCCATCCATGTCATTTTCATCCGTGACGGCCGGGTACTTGGCAATAAAAATTACTACCCGAAATTCGTACTGGAAAAAACACCGGCAGAAATACTCTATGCCTTTATTGCCCAGTTCTACCTGCAGGAGCAGGGTATGCATACCATTCCTCGCGAAATTATCTATAGCCATGAACTGGATGAAGCCAAGAGCCTCGAAGCCGCACTGGAGTTTTGTGCCCAGCAAAAAGTCGCGCTGAAAACCCGGGTACGGCAGCATCGCCAGCAATGGTTGCAGCTGGCCAGAACCAATGCCCAGCATGGACTTCTGAGCAGACTCAACAGCAAGCAAAGCCTGCAGAAGCGTTTTTCCGCCCTGCAGGAAGCGCTGGGCAGCGACAAGCTGCCCACACGCCTTGAATGTTTCGACATCTCTCACAGTGCTGGAGAAGCCACGGTTGCCTCCTGTGTAGTTTTCGATCATAACGGCCCCCTGAAAAGTGACTATCGGCGCTTTAACATTGAGAACATCACCCCTGGTGATGATTACGCCGCCATGGAACAGGCACTGAACCGTCGCTACAAACGCTTGAAAAAAGACGAAGCCAAACTGCCGGATATTCTGTTGATTGATGGCGGCAAAGGCCAGCTGAGCCAGGCTGAAGCCGTACTGGCAGAGTTGGATATCAAGGGCATCTTACTGCTAGGTATCGCCAAGGGCATCAGTCGCAAGGCAGGGCAGGAGACACTGTTTTTCGGGGGAACACGCCAGGAACTGGTACTGGATGCCGAATCGCCGGCGCTACACCTGCTCCAGCAGATTCGTGATGAAGCGCATCGCTTTGCCATTACCGCTCACCGCCAGCGCCGGGGCAAGAAACGCACCCAATCCTTTCTGGATGAAATACCCGGCATTGGCCCGAAAAAACGCCGCGAACTCATTCATTTTTTCGGCGGCCAGCAGGAAATAAAGCGCGCCAGTATTGAAGACCTGCAAAAAGTACCTGGCATCAGCCGCAATCTGGCTGAATCCCTGTATGACGCCATCCATGGATAGCAGAAGCCTGCAGATAGTTAGCGGGCTCCTGCTGGTGTAGAATGCGCCCATGACCATCGCAACCTTTTTTACCATTTTACGTGTGCTGGCGATTCCGGTATTTATCGTTATCTATTATTCAGGCATGCCTTATGCACACCTGATTGCCTCAGGCATTTTTATTCTGGCCTGCATCACTGACTGGCTGGACGGTTATCTGGCACGCAAACTCGATCAATGCTCGGATTTCGGTGCATTTCTCGATCCGGTTGCCGACAAGTTGCTGGTCACTGTTACCCTGGTGATGCTGGCTGCCAATTACACCAGCCCCTGGTTTGTCGCACCGGCCGCCATCATGGTTGCCCGTGAAGTGCTGATATCCGCGTTACGCGAGTGGATGAGTGGACAACAGCAACGCGACGTCGTTGCCGTCGGCTGGATCGGCAAGTTCAAAACAACCGCTCAGATGCTGGCCATTATTCTGCTGCTGGCAGCCTCACCGGACACCATCAGTTATCTTCTGATTGCCGGTTATATCCTGATTTATCTGGCTGCCATTCTCACCCTCTGGTCCATGTTCAGTTACCTGAAAAGTGCCTGGCCTTCACTGCGTAGAGACCTGAAACAGAGCCATTAAAAAAGCCCTGAGCCTAAGCGACTCGAAGCAGAGCATGACAGCCCTCAAGGCCACTCTCTACTTGACTTCGCAGGGGATAAGATTAGAATAGCGCACTCTTTAAAAAGCCCTGTTCAGTTCAGGCCTTAAGGTCCGCTGAACCCAGGACTGCCTGTAACCAGCGAGCACTCTGTGCACTGGTTAGTAAGCCAAAGAGCCTGAAATAGTGGAACTCTGGCTGGGGAGGCAATAATATCCCCACGCAGGATAAAAACGCATAGCGGGAATAGCTCAGTTGGTAGAGCACGACCTTGCCAAGGTCGGGGTCGCGAGTTCGAATCTCGTTTCCCGCTCCAATTTTTATCAATGTAGTCAAAGTCCCGACTAGGCTGGATGGCAGAGTGGTTATGCAGCGGACTGCAACTCCGTGTACGCCGGTTC
>CAZSHI010000010.1:48857-62428 GCA_964606735.1 uncultured Enterobacteriaceae bacterium | reverse complement strand
TCAGCCAGTGGATGCAGAACTGTGGCGTGATATGGACCCGGGCTGGCAAAACGATTTACCTGAACAGGTTTATGAAGCTGTAGGTTGCCGAGAATGTCGTGATACCGGCTTTCAGGGACGCGAAGGCATCTATGAGGTGATGCCTCTGACGGAATCCCTGCAGGCTTACACAGAAAACAAATCTGACTTGCCGAATTTACGTAAGCAGGCATATCGTGAAGGCATGGCGAGTCTGCGACATAGTGGCGCTGAAAAAGTAGCTGCCGGTCTTACCACAATCAATGAAGTTTTCAGGGTGGCACCTGAAAATCATTAGCGTTTCATGAGCATTAACAGACCGCTGGTAACAGACGCATGAAAATTTTAATCATTGGCCCCTCCTGGGTGGGTGACATGGTAATGGCGCAGAGTCTGTTTCGCTGTTTGCTGCAGCTTCATCCCGAGGCCCGGATTGATGTGCTGGCACCGGCCTGGACGCGGGATCTGCTGGCGCGGATGCCTGAAGTGAACAGGGCACTGGATTTGCCATTGGCGCATGGCGAACTGGGGCTCAAGAAACGTTGGCGTCTGGGCAAAGCCTTACGGGCAGAACACTATGAGCAGGCCATTGTCTTGCCTAATTCATTTAAATCAGCGCTGCTGCCACTGTTTGCCCGAATTCCCAGGCGAACAGGCTGGCGAGGTGAGGCCCGTGGTTGGCTTCTTAATGATTTTCGCGTGCTCGATAAGCTGGCCTATCCTCTGATGCTTGAACGTTTTGTCGCGCTGGCCTTTGCGGATGGTGAAACCTTGCCTGATACCCTACCCAGGCCTGCATTGAAAGTTGATGCAACACGATTGCCGGGCCTGCTGGAAAGTCTGGCACTGGATACACTCAGGCCGCCGGTAGTCTTCTGCCCCGGCGCCGAGTTTGGTCCGGCCAAGCAGTGGCCGGAAACACATTTCGCTGAAGTAGCAGGTGTCCTTATTAGTTCAGGTAAGCAGGTCTGGATTATGGGTTCGGCAAAGGATGCCGACACAGCCGGGCGTATTCTTAATGCCATGGATGCCGAGAAACGGCAATACTGTATTAATCTGGCAGGTCGTACTTCCATTGGTGAGGCCATTGACTTGATGTCACTGGCGGATCAGGTGCTCAGCAATGACTCAGGGTTGATGCACATTGCTGCGGCACTGGGACGAAAACTCGTGGTGATCTACGGATCCACATCGCCGAAATTTACGCCGCCACTGAGTGATGATGTCAGCGTAGTGAGTCTGGGGCTTGACTGCAGTCCCTGTTTTAAACGCGAATGTCCACTGGGCCATATGGACTGTCTGAATAAATTACAGGCATCGATGGTCATTGATACAATGACTTCTCAGGACTAGTCAGATACAGGCGAGCTGATGCGAGTACTTGTTGTAAAAGTTTCATCTCTTGGTGACGTCATTCATACCTTGCCTGCCCTGACGGACGCCAGAAATGCCATCCCCGACATAGAGTTCGACTGGGTGGTCGAAGAAGCCTATACCGAAATACCTGCCTGGCACCCTGCCGTCAGCAAAGTGATTCCTGTTGCTTTCAGGCGCTGGCGCAAAAATATTTTCAGCCTGTTTTTTAATGCTGAATTCAGGCGCTTCAGGCGCGATTTGAAAACCTCCCCTTATGATCTGGTCATTGATGCTCAGGGTTTGCTGAAAAGTGCTGTGATTTGCGGCATGGTACCGGCCAGGACAGTCGGATTTGACCGGCAGAGCATTCGTGAAAAACTGGCGGTCTCTTATTATGATGAAAGTTATGCCGTGTCCAGGCAACAACATGCCGTCGAAAGAACCCGTGAGCTATTTTCTCGTGCATTGGGGTACAACAAAGCAGCACAGGCAGACTATGGTATTGCTGCTGTGGAATTGGGCAAACAGGCTGAGCAAGTTGACAGATCCCTGCTGTTTTTACACGGTACCACCTGGCCGACAAAATTATGGCCACAGGCATACTGGCAGGAACTCACAAGGCTGGCCACTGAGCATAATTACCAGGTGAAGCTGCTATGGGGCAATGAGGAAGAAAAAAGTCGTGCGCAGAGGATTGCCGGGTCAAACTCAAAGGCAAGAGTTATTGATCGGCAAGCCATCACTGGGATCGCTAAACTCATGTGCCAAAGTGCTGCAATTGTTGCTGTCGATACCGGCCTGGCCCATTTAGCTGCTGCTCTGGGAAGACCAACCCTTGCTCTCTACGGTGCCAGTGATGCTGAGCGCACGGGAACTTATGGTGACAATCAGAAACACCTGCAGGCAAAACTGTCCTGCAGCCCTTGTTTGAAGCGGCACTGTGAGTACAAAGGCAAGGAGCTTGAAGACGAAGAAAAGGCAAAGGTGTTTACGGTACAGCCGCCGTGTTTTTCAACACTCTCCCCGCAGCATGTCTGGCAGGAACTCGCTCGGGTATTGGCAGAGCACAGGGAAAGCTGATACATGAAGATTGCCTTTGTTCTATTTTCCTATTTTCCCTATGGCGGCCTGCAGCAGGACATGCTGAAAATATTACAAGCCTGTCAGCGCCGAAAAATAGATGTCACCGTTTACTGTATGCAATGGTCGGGCGAAATTCCTCACCACACCAAGGTTATCCAGCTGCCGACCCAGGGCTTTACCAGGGTGGCGCAACGAAGCTGTTTTGTCGACCAGGCCCTCGCAGCTACCGTCAATGATTTTGACCTGGTCCTGGGATTCAACAAAATGCCAGGTCTGGACTTTTACTATGCTGCCGATTACTGCTTTGCGGAAAAAGCCTATAACGAACGCAACATCCTGTATCGGCTGAGCTCCAGAACAAGACAGTATCTGGAATTTGAAAATGCGGTTTTTGGCAAAGAAAGTGATACCGTTTCTCTGCTGCTGTCCCCCCTACAGTGCACCGAATATGTCAGGCATTACAAGACGCCCTCGGAGCGATTACTGACTTTACCGGCCGGCATCAAGGAAGATCGGCGACACGGACCAGACTCGCTGGCCAAGCGCATGCTCCTGCGTCACCAGTTTTCTATAGCTGCAGATGAACTCTTGTTGCTGCAGATTGGCTCCTCTTTTAAAACCAAAGGGCTGGAGCGGTCCATGAAGGCCTATGTGGCTTTGCCGGAAGCACTGCGAAAGAAGACGCACTTTTATGTAATTGGTGAAGATGCGCCAGAGAAATACCTGCACAAAGCAGAGCAGCTCGGCATTGCCAAGCATTTTAAAATTTTAAAAGGCAGGAATGATATCGCCGATTTTCTACAGGCAGCCGATATGCTGATACACCCTTCTATTAAGGAAAGTGCCGGCATGGTTATCCTGGAGGCCATTGTTGCGGGCCTGCCAGTACTGGCCACTGCGTGCTGTGGCTATGCTTACCATATTGAAAAAGCCCAGGCTGGATTGGTCTGCCCATCACCTTTTGAGCAGGACCAACTTAACCATTTGCTGCAGCAAATGTTAGTGCAGGAAGAACAACGACAACAGTGGAAAGCCGGTGGCATTGCCTATGGCAAGAACAATGATCTGTATTCTATGCCCGAAGCGGTTGCAACGCTACTGGTGCAAAGTGCTTCAGCGCTAGCCTATTAAGGGAAGCAGTGCCTGCATCACCTGTTCCGGGGTGATTGCCTTCAGACAGCGGTTTGCATAAATACATCCCGTCTTGGTGCAGGCTGGCGCACAAACTTCATCAGCTTTAAGCACCAGCGACTTGTCAGACAGAGGGCGCCACAGTGCAACTTCGGTGGGTCCAAAGATGACACAACCCGGCAGGCCAATGGCAGACGCCAGATGAAAGGGGCCACTGTCATTCCCGACCATGGCGCTGGCCTGACGCATCAGTTCTACCAGTTCTGAAAGAGAAAGCTGATTGCACAGGTCGACAGGTTTCGCATCGGGATAGTGTTCATTAATTATGTCCAGAATAGCCTGATTGGCGTTCTGATCAGCTGACCCGGCGCCAATCAACACACTGGAGTAGGCTTCCAGCTTGAGCCGATTGATCAGTTCAGCAAAATTAGCGGCCGGCCACTTCTTGTAATCCTTTGCAGCACTACTGTGAAGAATGATGAAGGGGCTGCCGGGGTTCAATCCTGCGTTAAAAAGCTTTTTCATGAATGCCTGGCTGGCTTGATGGGCGGGCAGTTTCAGATAAGCGGCTTTACTGTCGGTCAGTCCCAGCAGTCTGAAAACATCTGCATAACCATACCAGCGATGTCGACGCTCCGGGCTACGCTGAAGGTAGTTGATATCCAGTACCCGGTCATAGCCGTACCTGTTACGCTGGCGGTTACTGCCCAGTTTGAAGCGGGCACCGGAGAGTTGAGTCAGGCGATGAGAAACGCTGTCTTCCTCGATATTGAATGCAATGTCAGCCTTGAAACGCCTGATGGCGAACAGGCAGCGTAAATAGGCAGATGCCTGTTGCCAGAGGTTCCCTTGTTTGATGCGTTGGCGTGGGTAGAACAGCAGAACCTCATCCGGCAAAAAGCCCTGTAGCAATTCGCGGTAGGCTTCATCAACGACCAGTAAAAAAAGAATGCCACGTTGCTGGCAATAACGGTAATAATCCTGAATCAGGCCGCCGGCAATTAACAGGTTGCCCAGATAGCGTGTTGGATTCAGCAAGACAACGCGTTGATAGTCAGCAGGGATATTTTTTTCGGAAACCTGGTTCAAAATATCAGCAATCTGTTCAGTACGGTGGCAAAGATTCTACCTGAGTGAATCGGCAAGTCCATGTATAATGCCCTAAATCAAAAATGGTAGCCAAGATGCCTGAATCTGTTCCGATCCCGGTCAGCGTTTTCATCATTACCAAAAATGAAGAAGCCAATATCGCCCGGGTACTCGATAACCTCAAAGACTTTGCTGAGGTGATTGTTGTTGACAGTGGCAGCGCGGATAAAACGCTTACCATTGCTGAAAGCTATGGCAATACCCGGGTAAGTTTCAATGCCTGGCCAGGATTTGGCGAGCAAAAAGCGCATGCACTGTCCCTGTGCTCCAATGACTGGGTTCTGAATCTTGATGCCGATGAAACCCTCAGCGATGAACTGATTCAGGCTATAAAGGTTTTTATCCAGCAGGATACCAAAAACGCTCTCCGATGCAGGCGTATTTTGTACCGTTGGGGACGGCGACCGCGAAGTTTTGGCAGTGATGAAAAACTGATTCGCTTGTTTCGCCGGAACTGCGGCCACTACGACACCCGGCAGGTGCATGAAAGTATCATTGTCAATGGCGAGATCGAGGAAAGCTCGGCTGCAATTTTGCATCATGAAAATTTAACGTATTCACAACGTATTGAAAAAACCGTGTTTTATGCCAGGTTAAAAGCGCGGGATAAATTTGAACGTGGGGACAAGGTCAGCTTTCTGGTAGTGTTGCTAATTTTTCCGCTGACCTTCATTCGTTGCTATGTCTTCAAGGGCCATTTTCTGGATGGCCTTCAGGGCATTATGACCAGCGTCAACGTGGCTTTTTACAACTACATGAAATACGCCAACCTCTGGGATATGAATAAGCGAGCTCAGCGAGAAGCAAGTAATCGTGAAAAAAGCTGAGTAAAAGCGGGCTCATTTTTGAGGCCGGACAGCTCAGTATAAAGCTCTATGAACTGCGCACGCTGTATCTGTGACAGTTCGAGTTTGTTCAACAGCAGTTGAATATTGTCGCAGCGATCCGCGAAACAGATAGAGCTTGGGAAAACACGCAGCTCTTCAGGATTGGCGATATAAAACCTGGCTTCATCATAAAGCAGTTTTGCCGGCCTGATCTCATTGAAATAAAAACCGCCCTGATGCACCTGATCCAGAAAGGCAGCCAGTGCTTTCAAGTCGATTTCCTCAGGGCTTATTTTCTGCAGGCCTGTCCCAGGCAGGGGGAAATAGGTAGCAGCCATGAAGTCGGCTTTTTTGATAATAAACAGGCTGTCGACAGTCACCGAACCAATGCCCTTGGCACGCAGCAAGCGTGAATTCAGGTCGAACAGTTTCATGGGCGGTGCGGCAAAAAATCGAGTATCACTGCTGGGCAGGATTCTGAACAGGACATCATTATCCAGCTGCCGGGTGAGGTTTTTTATATGCTGCTCCTCGATAACTTTTGTTCCCTCTATCATGGTGTTGAAGCTTTGCCGGTCAATTTTGTGCACTGGCGTTTTGACCAGAATGTAGGGGCTGTCCGGCTTGCCGTTGGCCTGGGTTTTAAAGCGCTTGTGCATCCATAAATATTGCGCGGGCTGCACACGGATGGCCACTTCCAGCTGCTTGTTCATGTAAGTGGCATCGGCGACTTCATCATCCCCGGGAAAACTTTCTGGAAATGGAATGAACTCAACTTCATAGGGCTGGGAGCCGGACATACGATGATGACGAACCAGCAGGACTGGGGAATCATAAAAACCGGCTAGTCGACTGGCAGCTGTAATCGTTGCAGCCTGTCTGCCAAAAAACGGCGCGAAGACAGCGTGCTCGGGACCATAGTCCTGATCGGGGGCATACCAGATGATGTTGTTCTTTTTTAAATGCCGCAGTGTGCCACGGATGTCATAACGGTCAAAAACGCCGTTGCAGTTTTTTAAACGGCCTTTGAGCATAAAGGCATCAAACAGTGGATTTTTGTGAGGCCGGTAAGTTACCGCAAAAGGGTACTGAAGCGATGCCAGGTTGGCAGAAAAATCCAGGGTTGTGTAATGCGCACCCAGCAGGATAACGCCTTTGCCTTTGGCCAATGCTGTCTGCATGGCTTCCGCATTGATTACTTTCAGCAGGTGCTGAAAGTGGCGGGGATTTCTGACCCAGCCAACAGCGGTTTCAATAAGGCCTATACCGTTTTCAATAAAACAGTCACGTACCAGTTTGGCCTGCTGCTGTGCACTGCGTTCGGGAAAGCAGATCGCAATATTGGTCTGTGTAATATAGCGGCGTTCTCGGGCTAGGCTGTACAGTATGATTCCCAGGCAGTGCCCGGTGAACATGCGCAGGCGAAAGGGCAGATAGGCAATAAGCACCAGCAAAGCAATTCCAAGCCAGGTAAGCCAGAATTTGGGAGCCAGGAAATGAGTAAATGGAGGAACGCTTGGCTTGGGCACAACTGTCTTCGTCACTGAATTTCCGCTCATTCTACCAGAAGCCTTATGTTATGATGGAGCCCTTTGAGCAAGCCGTAAAACACCGATGAAACTTGAAACGCCACGATTTGATTCTGCACGTATTCTGGTACTGGGCGATGTCATGCTTGATCGCTACTGGCACGGAGCCACGTCCCGAATTTCACCGGAAGCTCCGGTTCCGGTGGTCAAGGTTGAGGACATTGAAGACAGCCCTGGCGGCGCAGCCAACGTTGCCCTGAATATTGCTGCGCTTGGCGCGGCCTGCTCATTGAGCGGCCTGATAGGTGAGGACAGGGAAGGAGACCTGCTGACCAAGGCATTACAATCGGCCGGAATCCACTGTGATTTTTTAGCCCTTAGCGGCAAACCCACCATCACAAAATTACGCGTGTTGAGCCGTCACCAGCAACTGATTCGACTCGATTTCGAAGAAACCTTTAGCCAGGATGAATCGGCCGGCTTGCAGCAAAAACTGCAGGAGCTGCTGAAAACGCACGATCTGTTGATTTTATCTGATTACCAAAAGGGTGCCTTGAGTGCCGTGAATGAGCTGATCAGCTTGGCAAAGTCTGCCGGTGTTCCCGTTCTGGTCGACCCCAAGGGCAGTGACTTTTCCAAGTACCACGGAGCCAGTATTCTGACGCCCAACCTGCACGAGTTTGAAGCGATTGTCGGTCCATGTAAGAGCGAAGAACAACTGGTTGAGAAAGGTCAGCAACTGATCAGCGAGTTGCAGCTGGAAGCTCTGCTGGTAACGCGCGGAGAACATGGCATGACCCTGATTCAGCCCGGCAAACAGGAACTGCATTTCCCGGCACGCAGCCGTGATGTGTTTGATGTCACCGGCGCCGGGGATACTGTTATTTCGGTGCTGGGCGCTTCCCTGGCTGCCGGTAAAACACTGGCAGAAGCGGTTGCACTGGCCAATATTGCTGCCGGAATTGCGGTTTCCAAAGTGGGAACGGTTGCTGTCAGTGGACCGGAATTGCGTCGGGAAATCCAGTCAGATAATGATGCAGACCGTGGCGTGATGAGTCGAGAGCAGCTGGCGTTGGCAGTTGCCGATGCCAAGGCCAATGGCGAGAGAGTGGTCTTCACCAATGGGTGTTTCGATATTATCCATGCCGGGCATGTCGGTTATTTACAGGATGCCAGGCAGCACGGCGAGCGCTTGATTGTTGCCGTCAATGATGATGCTTCTGTCAGCCGCCTAAAGGGCGAGGGCCGGCCCATTAATCCATTGGAGCGGCGCATGACGGTGCTGGCCGGCCTGGAGTCTGTCGACTGGGTAGTCGGTTTTGACGAAGACACCCCGATTCCGCTGCTGGAATTGTTGCAACCGGATGTGCTTATCAAGGGAGGGGATTATCAGATATCTGAAGTCGTCGGGGCCGAGCTTGTGCAGGCTTATGGAGGGGAAGTGAAAGTCCTGTCTTTTCTGGATAATTGTTCCACCAGCAAAATCGTGGAAAAAATTCGGGAAAAATAAGCAACGCAGCTATAGAGCTGTTAAAGGCTGTCAATAACGCGACAGGCCAGTTCGACATTTTGTCTGAGATGGTCTTGTTTGATAGTCCCGACGATCATGCTGCTGATTGCCCGCTGGGAAAAAATGAGCTGCATGCTTTCCTGCAGCAGGCTTTTGCCATTATCTTGCAGGTGTCCGCTCATCAGGCCTTTTTTGACCAGTATTCCCTTGTTATGTTCGGCTGCGAAATCCACCACCGCCGCCTGATCCCGTTCTTGTAGATTGTAGGTCAGCATGACGATATCCATCAGCTGGGCAGCCAGCATGCCGCCGCTCATGGTTTTGCTGGACATGCCAATGGCACGGATCAGCCCGGCTTCCTTTAATCGCTGAAGTTGTTCCAGGCAGCCGCTGTTCTGCAGAATGCTTTCATCCTGCCCATCCGAGTGAATGAGGACGATATCAAGGTAGTCTGTTTTCAGGCGTTGCAAACTGCGCTCAACGCTGAATCGGGTATGCCCGGCACTGAAATCAAAACGGGACTTTCCCTGCTCAAACTCTTCACCGACCTTGGTGGCGATTACCCAGTCCTGGCGATTGTTCAGCACCTTACCGAGCCGTTCTTCACTGTTGCCGTAGGCAGGTGCGGTATCAATAAAGTTAATGCCTAGCTCACTGGCCAGGGCCAGTAAATCCTGCACTTCCCGGTCATCAGGGATGCTGAAGCTTTGCGGGTATTTAACCCCTTCATTGCGGCCAAGCTTGACGGTGCCCAGGCCCAGTGCAGAGACACGTAGTTCAGTACCCGCAAGTTGACGTACAAAACTCACGGCATCGTCTCCCAGGGAGGGCTTGCGAGGCCGGGAAAAGGCCAGCCACTGAGATCCGGATTATGGTACTCAGATCCTGCATAGATTCCCTCAGTATGGAAATGATCGATGAGTTGCTGGCCCAGGTGAGGAGCCAGCGTCAATTTGCTCGGCCAGCAAAGCACGACATTGCGATGCGTATGAATACTAGCCGTTTCAGGTCGCAGGCCATCCGGCGTTTTTGCTTCAGCACGCTGGATGTAAAAGCTGTGCCATTGCGCCAGCGATAAATCCACCCAGGGAAACAGTTCTGCCAGCTTGTTACGGGCGCTTACGATCTGCTCATCCGGACTCCTATCGGTGCCGCTTTCAGCGAGTTCCCCCCCAAGATACCAGGCGGTTTTCCCGTCACTACACTGATGCGAGGTGATGGTCACTTCCGGTGTGGTGCTCAGCTGATCGGCAACACAATGGACATACAGGGGGTCCTTCAGGTTATGTTTTAGCAGGGTCATCTGCAGCGGGCGCAACTGCATTTGCAGGTGATCTGGCAGGGCAGCATCCGGCAGCATTTTTTTCAGCAGCTCGGCACTGCCCTCACCGCTGCAAATTAAATAACGCTTGGCTCGAATGACGTAGTCCTGATCCTGGTGCCGGTAATGAAGCTCACGGATACTGCCATCTTCTGCGTGCTCAAAACTGAGATTTTGCGGGCTGACAAGTTTGATGTCACTGCGGTATCTCTCACTCAGGCAATACAGAAGAGAAGGAACATCAAGCACGATGTCACTTAATTCGTACAGGGGGCCATTGATTCGGCCTTTAAAAAAAGCAGGGTAGTCAGCTGTCTTGACAGTGCTGACTTTGCCTCGTAGGGCCTTGCTGCCGAGGAAAGCATTAAGTCGGGAACGCAAGCTGTTACGGGGCCACATGTAATAGTGTTCAGAAAGCAGCCGGGTGCCACGCAAATCAACATCGCCTTGACCGCTCAGGCAGGCTCGCCAGTGTGCCGGCATATCGGCGATTGCTGCAGTGGCGCTGGTCAGACTGCCGGTCAGAGCATACTTGATGCCTCCATGGATCATGCCTTGGGAGGCAACACTTTGGCCACTGCCAAGCGGATTTTTGTCTAGTAGCATAACCTGGTAGGAAGCTGATTTAAGACGGTTTAGCAGCCACAACCCGGCTATGCCGCCACCGATGATCAGGGCATCTTTTTCTATGACGACTGGCATGACGGCTGGATCGGTTCCCCAACTAGAAGCAGCTCATGATTATAACAGTTAAAGCAGGCGGCATGGACAAGCCTGGAGGCCTTACGTAATATGCTTTGCTGTGAATCGCACTGTCTATACTCTGTTATATACGCTGGCCCTGCCGCTGATGTTTCTTCGCTTGTGCTGGCGTTCCTTTAAAGATACCCGTTACCGCCAACGCTGGTCAGAGCGTCTGGCCTACTATCCAACTTCGCGCTTTGCAAACAACAAACCCAACATTGTTTTTCATGTGGTTTCTGTCGGTGAGTTTCACGCAGCCATTCCCCTGATCAGGGCCTGCATGATGCAGAATCCCGACTGGATGGTAACAGTGACTACGATGACCGTGACCGGTTCGGCTCGGGTAAGGGAAGTTTTTGCTGACTCGGTGCAACATTGCTATCTGCCTTACGATACTCCATCTGCCGTCAAACGTTTTCTGAAAGCCTTGCAGCCCAGGGTGCTGGTGCTGATGGAAACGGAGTTATGGCCCAACCTTATTCATTATGCACATCGGCAGGACTGTCGTTTACTCCTGTTGAATGCGCGACTATCGGAGCAGTCTTTCCGCCGTTACCAGAAACATGCAGCGCTGAGTCGAAGCATGCTGGAAAACCTGGATACCGTTGCTGCGCAGTTTAAAAAGGATGCAGACCGTTTTGAGCGTCTGGGACTGTCACCGCACAAGCTGGAAGTGGCGGGCACCATGAAATTTGATCAGGCTGCTGATGCCGAGCAGCTAAAAGCCGGGCAGGCCTTCAGGCAAGATCTGGCAAGGCCAGTACTGGTAGCTGGCAGTACCAGGGAAGGGGAGGAGATCAAGGTGCTGAGCGCATTCAAGCAGGTTCAGGAGCAGATTCCGGAACTCTTGTTGGTGCTGGTGCCGCGCCACCCGGAACGTATTGGTGAAGTCAGCAGGCTGCTCAGGGAGCAGGAAATGACCTTTGTGCTGCGCAGTTCACGGCAGATGCCAAGGGCAAAAACCCAGGTTCTGCTCGGCGACAGCATGGGGGAAATGCCGTTTTATTATGCCTGTGCGGATGTCGTCTTTGTCGGCGGCTCGCTGGTTGCCACAGGAGGACAGAATATTATTGAACCGGCCCTGCTGGGACGACCTGTTGTCTATGGTCCTTCTTCCTATAATTTTGAGTCAGTCACGGAATTACTAAAATCGGCAGGTGGCTTGCAGCAGGTCGCTGACGAAGCCGAACTGGCACAGGTGGTTCTGCAGCTTTTGCAAAATACACAGTCCAGGATGAGCATGGTCGCTGCTGCGCAACAGGTGGTAGCGCAAGAGGCTGGTGCCAGTCAGAGGCAGTTAGCGCTTATTCAACAAGCCATGCATTCAGATCAATAACATCCTGCGGGCTGAGCAGCCCGGCTGATTGTTTCAGGTTCAGGGTATTAATGACATAGTTATAGCGTGCATTGGCCAGATCCCGCATGGATTGAAACAGCAGACGCTGGGCAGTAACCACATCGACAATATTGCGAGTGCCGGCTTCCAGCCCTGCCTCGGTTGCTTCCAGCTGGCTTTGTGCAGACAGTACCGCCTGTTGCCGCGCAGCAATCGTCAGGACGTCACTTTCGACATTACGGTAATTATTACGTATATCCTGCGTGCTGGCACGTTGAGTCTGTAAGAGAAATTCTTCACTGGCATTGACGTCGTAAAGAGCCTGACGTTCACGAGCCCGGTTCAGCCCGCCCTGAAAAATGGGAATAGACAGGGTCATTGTGACGTTGCTGTTTTCAGAAACGATGTCAGCTGCTGCGCCAGGTGATAGGTTGAAGAAGGAAATTCCGCCTGATTCGTTCCAGTTATAGCCGGCACTCAGGTCCAGTGTTGGAAACATGGCAGCGCGGGCTGCATCTGCCTCATATTCACGAGAGGCCAGGGTCTGCCGAGCTGAAAGGATGTCGAGGTTGAAGCGGTAGGCGGTGTTCACCCATTCTTCCATAGAAACCGGAGACATGGATTCAATCGGAAACTCCTCGTCGAGCAGGGCAATGCTGTTGTGATCTTCTCCGGTAATCGCTTCGAGGGCTTCATAACGCTGGTTCAGGGTGTTTTCTTCCACCAGCAGATTTACCCGGGCCAGATCAAAAGATGCCTGGCTGTCATAGACATCGGTAATTGGGACCAGGCCGACATCAAAACGTTCCTGTGCCTGCTCGAGAATCCGCTCGCTGGCTTCCAGTTCGGCTTCAAAGGTGCTCAGATTGTCCTGGCTACGCAGGACATCAAAATAGGCATTGGCTACGCGCATAATCAGCTCCTGCTCAGAGCGGGCCAGACTGGTAGCAGCAGCCTCATCGGCATTCAGTATAGCTCGGTAGGAGTACCAGGCTTCAAAATTCAGCAGATTCTGAGAAATATTCAGGCCATAGCTTTTGGAGTTAAAGCCGTTGGCATAGGAGTAGGCCGGAATAAAGCCATTTGATTCAGCCGGCCCCTGAGCCTGGCGTGAGGTGTTGGCCGTCAGGGTAACGGAGGGCAGCAGCTGGGAGCGCCCCTGTGCCACATTGGTATGGGTAGCATTGAATTCGGCTCTGGCCTGGCGAATTTGGGGATCGTTTTCTGCTGCCAGGTCGAAAATATCCAGCAGATCCTCGGCATATGATGTCCCGCTTGGCAGAATAAAACTCAAGCACAGAAAACTAAGCCTGGTTTTGGAATTTATCAAATTGCTTAAAAAACTGAGCATAAAAAATTTCTCCAATGAACGCTTGATTAAGAATTTCTTCCAGTACGTATAGTTGGTTCAGGGAAGATCATCAAAGAAGCTTGCTAATTACAGCTTTCACTGTAATTGTATCCTTTCCATGTCTAGCATCCGATTATAGCTCGAAGTGATCACAGTTTCTCCCTCTTGAAGACCGCCCTGGATTTCCAAAAATTGATTATTACGCCGGCCGGTGAT
>CAZSHI010000010.1:0-48757 GCA_964606735.1 uncultured Enterobacteriaceae bacterium | reverse complement strand
CGAGGAGCATTAAAAGCTTGAATCAGCATTGATTAAGCCGGGTAAAGCGGTAATTATTGGGCTTGTGCAAAGAGCCTGTTTGGATTAAGGTCGTGATGTTGCCTTGATGTTGTATATAGAAGTCCTTGAATGAAAATTAAAAAGCCATATTCCATTGACTTGAGTGCTCAAATGGCCGTGTGTGATGCCAATTACATCCGGGTTCTGCAGATTCTGCCAAAGCTCAGCCCTGGTGTTAGGCGCGAAATTAGTTTTGCCGATCATGCTGAACAAGCAAATCCGGGCAAGGAATCACCCACTACCGTGATAGAAGTGATCGAGCAGTTTAAATACACCAGTACAGTCCGGATGGCGCAAAATATGCAGAGCTCCTGGTCTTTGTATAAAGTGCCGGAAATGTTCATACGGATGTATCACGACGCCAAGACGGCTGAAGTCATTTCATACCAGCAGGTCCGTTACCTGAGAGCAAAATATGAGCTGCCGAATAAGGACTTTTACCAGGCAGACGAAAAAGAACAGATCAATTTTTTATTGAGTGAATGGCTCAGTTTTTGTCAGAAGGAAGGCCTGTGTTCGAGCACTGCTCTGGCCAGTATTTTCCCAGCGGAAACGGCTGCCTGATTGAGAAAAGTTTTGGCTGCAAAAGACGTACAGAAAGAAAGCTTCCGACTGATTCAAATAACAGATTCCCATCTTTTTCTTGATGAAAGTACCGAGCTTGTCGGCATGAACTGTCAGGAAGGTTTCACGGACGTTGTTGAGCTGGTCAAGGAACATGAAAACAAAATAGATGCAGTACTTTGTACCGGTGATATTGCGCAGGACGCAAGCCTGGAGGCCTATCGGCGTTTTGCTGACAAAATTGATGAGCTGGAGGCGCCGCAACTCTGGATTCCGGGCAACCATGATTTACTGGGGAACATGAACAAGGCGCTGGGCGCCAAACATCCGGCCTTGCAAAAATCCTTACGCCTTGGTAACTGGGGTGTCATCATGCTGAACTCCTGCGTGGAAGGTTCCATTTTTGGCATGTTGAGTGAGGAAGAATTGAGCTTTCTGGGCAAGGAATTGAAGACCTTTCAGGCTGAAAATCGTCATATCATCATTGCTGTGCATCATAACCCGGTTCCGGTGAATGCAGAGTGGCTGCAAAATCATTCTCTGCAGAATACGACTGATTTTTTCGAACTGGTGGATGACTGCGATAATGTGAAGTGCGTGTTATTCGGGCATATCCATCAGGATTTTAAAGTGTCCCGTAATAATGTACTGATGTTGGGAGCGCCATCCACCAGTATTCAGTTTCATCCTGAACACGATTATTTTTCACTGGACAAGGAGAATCCGGGTTATCGCTGGTTAAGTTTGCATGCGAACGGCACAATGGGTACAGGTGTGCGCCGGGTCATTGGTAAAAAATATAAACTTGATTTAAGTAGTCAGGGTTATTAAACAACAACTTTGCAATGAGCGATGATGGAAGCTTGAGCACTCGTTTGATATACCTGCATGGATTTAACAGTTCACCCGACTCTGAAAAAGCACAATCTCTCATACGCTATACCCAACAGAAAAAAGTGACAGATGACTCGGGAAACTGTCCTGAGCTATTGGTTCCTTCTTTGCCGCATAAACCGGCCGCTGCCATAAAGCAGTTACAAGGCTTGCTGGCTGATAAGCCTGATAATACTGTGTTATTGGGGAGTTCATTGGGCGGGTTTTACAGTATCTATCTTGCACAGCATCATCCTTGCAAGGTGGTGCTAATCAATCCACTGGTCTCTTTACCGGCACAATTTGCTCAAGATTTTCCGGGCACTTATACAAACCCATACAGCGGCGAGATTTTTAACATTGATTCTGATGATGTGACGTTTTTAGAGAAGCTGGAGCCTGAACAAATCAAGCAACAGGAAAATTATTTTTTGTTACTGGAAACGGCTGATGAAGTACTGGATTACCGGGTGGCCGCTGAAAAAATGCCGGCAGCGCGTCAGATGATTATTGATGGTGGCACACATCGCTTTGAAAGTTTTAAACGTTTATTGCCGGATATCATGCAGTTTGCCGGACTGCGAAGCAGTGCCTAGTTAAGGAGTCGTAAGCTACACATGAGTAAAGATTATAATTCTGAATCCATTGAAGTACTCAGTGGACTTGATCCGGTCAGAAGAAGGCCGGGCATGTATACCGATACTACTCGGCCCAATCACCTGATCCAGGAAGTACTGGATAATAGTGTGGATGAAGCGCTGGCAGGCTTTGCCCGTGAAATCACTGTGGTGCTACACAAAGATGGCGGTATAGAGGTCAGTGATGATGGTCGTGGCATGCCGGTAGATCTGCATCCTGAGGAAAAGATTCCCGGTGTTGAATTGATCCTGACCCGTCTGCATGCCGGCGGCAAGTTTTCCAGTGATAACTATAAATACTCAGGAGGGCTGCATGGGGTTGGCGTTTCCGTGGTCAATGCCCTTTCCAGTTCTCTGGAAGTGTTCGTTAAACGTGCAGGCAAGTTGCACCACATGAGTTTCAAAAACGGCGACAAAGCTTCCGACTTAAAAGTTATCGACAGTGTTGGTCAACGCAACACTGGTACGACAGTTAAGTTCTATCCTGATGCGAAATATTTTGATTCAGCCAATATATCAATTAGCAGGCTGATTCACCTTTTACGAGCCAAGGCTGTTTTGTGCCCGGGTTTGCGTGTAGTTTTTGAGGATAAAGTCAGCAGCAACGACAAGTCGCAAAGTAATGAATGGTATTACGAAGACGGTCTGGCAGATTACCTGAAACAAGCAACTGAGGCATTTGAAACACTACCATTGGAACCCTTCACAGGCTCGATGGAAGGCAATGATGAAGCGGCGGACTGGGCTGTGCAATGGTTGCCTGAAGGAGGCGATGTGGTGACGGAAAGCTATGTCAACCTGATCCCGACCGCACAGGGCGGCACACATGTTAATGGTTTCAGAACAGGCTTACTGGAAGCCATTCGAGAGTTCTGTGAATTCAGAAACCTGGTGCCACGCGGGATCAAACTGAGTTCTGATGACATCATGGATCGTTGCTGCTACATCCTGTCGGCTAAAATGCTTGATCCCCAGTTTTCCGGACAAACCAAGGAAAAACTGTCTTCAAGGCAGGCGGTAGCCTTTATTTCAGGTGTGGTAAAAGACAAATTCAGCATCTGGCTAAACCAGCATACCAATGAAGCAGAGCAACTGGCCGAACTCTGTATCAATAATGCCCAGAGTCGACTCAAGGCCAGTAAAAAAGTTGTCCGTAAAAAGGTCACGCAAGGGCCGGCCTTGCCCGGCAAGCTAGCTGATTGTTCAACGCAGGATGTACTGGCCGGAGAGCTGTTTCTGGTGGAGGGGGATTCTGCTGGCGGTTCGGCAAAACAGGCCCGGGATCGTGAAACGCAGGCAATCATGCCCTTGCGTGGAAAGATCCTCAATACTTGGGAGGTGGATTCCGGAGAAATTCTGGCTTCTCAGGAAGTACACGATATTGCCGTTGCTATTGGCGTCGATCCGGGCTCTGAAGATTTGAGCGGTTTACGCTACGGGAAAATCTGTATTCTGGCTGATGCTGATTCCGATGGTCTGCATATTGCAACTTTGCTGAGCGCGCTTTTTGTGAAGCATTTTAAGTCGCTGGTTGAGGCTGGCCATGTTTATGTAGCCATGCCTCCACTGTATCGCATCGACCTGGGCAAGGATGTGTATTATGCGCTGGATGATGATGAGAAGCAGGGAATTCTGGATCGCCTGGCTGCCGAAAAGAAAAAAGGCAGACCTAATGTTCAGCGTTTCAAGGGGCTTGGCGAAATGAACCCCCTGCAGTTGCGTGAAACAACCATGGATAAGGATACGCGACGACTTGTGCAACTGAAAATTGAACAAAATGACAAGACCAATGAGCTGATGGATATGCTGCTGGCCAAGAAGCGCTCAGGTGACAGAAAAACCTGGCTCGAAAAAAGAGGCAATCAGGCTGATCTTGGCTAATACTTTAAATACATAAAGCTGTTCGCTTGAAAAGCGGGAAACAATATGACCGATATGATCACTTTGAATGATGATGGAATGGAACAGGTTGCCTTGCGCGATTTTGTTGAGCAGTCATACCTGAACTATTCCATGTATGTCATCAACGACCGCGCCTTGCCACACATTGGCGATGGGCTTAAACCCGTTCAGCGCCGGATTATTTATGCCATGTCCGAACTGGGACTTAAAGCCAGTTCCAAATACAAAAAATCCGCTCGTACGATAGGTGATGTCATCGGCAAATTTCATCCGCATGGCGACTCTGCCTGTTATGAAGCGATGGTGCTAATGGCACAACCATTTTCCTATCGTTATCCGATTGTTGATGGGCAGGGTAACTGGGGTTCGGCTGATGATCCGAAATCCTTTGCTGCGATGCGTTATACCGAATCACGCTTGCGGCAATATGCCGAAGTGCTCCTGTCAGAACTTGGGCTCAATACGGTTGACTGGAAACTTAATTTTGACGGAGAGCTGGAAGAGCCGATAATTCTGCCGGCAAGATTGCCGAATGTTCTGTTAAATGGTGGCAGCGGTATTGCAGTAGGCATGGCCACAGATATTCCACCTCACAACCTGTGTGAAATTGCAGAAGCCTGTATCTATATGTTGGATAACCCGAAAGCCTCAGTTGCAGAACTGTTGGAAATTGTACAGGGTCCGGATTTTCCGACCGCAGCAGAAATCATTACGCCGAAAGATGAAATACAGGAGATGTATGAAACTGGTAAAGGTGCAATTAAATGCCGTGCCGTGTACACCAAGGAAGGCGGAGACATCATCATTACAGCGCTGCCGTACCAGGTGTCAGGTGCCAAGGTGCTGGAGCAGATTGCTGCCCAGATGCAGAAGAAAAAACTGCCCATGATTGTTGATCTGCGTGATGAATCCGATCATGAAAACCCAACGCGAATTGTTATAGAGCCACGCTCTAACCGTGTTGATGTGGATGGTGTTATGGCGCATCTTTTTTCCACGACTGACCTCGAGAAAAACTATCGCGTTAATTTCAATATGATTGGTATTGATAACCGGCCTCAGGTAAAAACGCTCAATATTTTGTTAAAGGAATGGCTGACATTCCGCATTGCCACCGTAACTCGCCGCCTTAAGCACCGTCTTGAAAAAATTAACGATCGACTGCACATCCTTGAAGCCTTGCTGGTTGCCTTTTTGAATATTGATGAAGTCATTCAGATCATTCGTACAGAAGACAAACCCAAGCCGGTGCTGATGCAGCGCTTCAGGCTAAGCGACAGACAGGCAGAAGCAATACTGGAATTGAAATTGAGAAATCTTGCCAAGCTGGAAGAGATAAAAATCCGCGCCGAGCAGGATGAGTTGGCAGAAGAGAGAGCTGGGCTTGAAAAAACGCTCGGCTCCAGCGCCAGGCTGAAGACGCTTATCAAAAATGAAATTAAACAGGATGCTGAAATTTACGGTGATGAACGCCGCTCAGCACTGGTTGAAAGGGAAGAAGCGCAGGCCTTTAAAGAGGAAGAGCTAATCAGTACAGAGCCGATTACGGTCATTTTATCGGAAGCTGGTTGGGTAAGAGCGGCTAAGGGACACGATCTGGACCCTGGCAGCCTGGCTTATAAATCCGGCGATAAACTAAAGCTCTCTGTGAAAGGAAAAAACAATCAAAGTGCTGTTTTTCTAGATTCAACAGGGCGGGCCTATAGCATCAGGGCACATTCTCTGCCTTCTGCCAGAGGGCAGGGTGAACCTCTAACCGGCAGAGTGAATCCTCCCTCAGGTGCCAGCTTTGAAGGCCTAATGATGGGAGAGTCTGATAAAAATTATCTGATTGCTTCCGATGCCGGCTATGGATTCATTAGCAAACTGGAAAATTTTTACAGTAAAAACCGTTCCGGGAAAGCTATATTAAAAGTGCCCAAAGGAAGTAAAGTGTTAAACCCGGCGCCTATTGAAGATATTCAAGGCAGTTGTGTGGTCAGTATCAGCAATGAAGGCAGGATGCTAATGTTTAAAGTAGAAGATCTGCCAGAATTGCCAAAAGGAAAGGGCAATAAAATAATTAATATACCGTCTGCCAGAGTGGCTGAAAGGCTAGAATATGTTGTTGCTATAGCTGTAATAGCGGCTAATCAGCAGCTTGTGATATATTCTGGCAAACGTCACATAACCTTAAGCATGTATGATCTGGAGCACTACCGAGGCGAAAGAGGAAGGCGTGGCAACAAGCTACCTCGTGGCTTTCAGAAAGTCGATAATGTAGAGGTTACTGGCGAGCCTAGCCAAAGCTAGTATTTCGCTGACAGGTTAAATTTATTTCAGTGGCTCAAAGATAATAGATGAGTTCATTCTATGCGTTTTAAGGCCAACAGAATTTGGTTGTGTCCATTTCAGCTTTCAGTCTTGAGTCTGGCTATGGCATCTGTTGTGAACTCCGCCCAGGCGCAATCAGGTCTAATTCAGGAAATTACGGTTACTGCACAAAAACGGGTGTCCGACAGTAAAGTTCTGGTCCATGATTGGTTCTGCCTGTGTTATTCAGCTTCTGGCAATATGTGCTGACATTGTTTCGCAATCAGGTCTGAATAGACGTAGGTTTCTTCATTCAGAATGTATGCAGTGAAAGACATGTTATCAGTCGGCATTGTAATTTCAATGCTGTCTGCGTACTGTAATTGCTGCTCTGCGTTTGCCTGTGAAAAAGTACTTTCACTGATTAGCAATTGCCCCGGTTTGCTTTGTTTGGAAAGAAAATAAGCCGTTTCCAGGCTCTTGCCCAGCAGGATCTCAGATTCAGACTCCACATTAAAAAATGTTTCACCACTATGGATAGCAAGACGGAATTGTAGTGCCTGAGCTTTCTCATTCTTGTGCCGTTGATTAATTTTCTGCATAAGCGCAAGAAATAACTGGCCACAACATATCGCGTTGAGGCCATGCTCTTCACCACATTTATGGCTGTCAAACGAAACCATGGTGGACTCGCCTGTATAGCGATGCAGGGTGCCACCATAAAGCTTGGCTGCCTGTTTCAGGTGCTGATGATATTCGTTAAGTAATCTCGAAAAGGTATTGGGATGCAATAACTCAATCGCCGTATGAACATTCACGACTTTGACAACCAGCAGGCTGGCCATGATTTTACTGGATCTAGTGAGTGCTTGATCTGTTCCTGGCTTGAGCATGCCGCCCAGGTTCAACTGATGGGCGCGGTTTTCCTGGTATTTCTCGATCAGGAACTTACAGGCTTTTTGCAGACCTGAAATCTCATCTGTTCCAGCAGGCTCAGCCAGTACAGCTTCATCTGGATCATCAAGTGCTGCAGTAAGTTGCTTAATGGGCCCACTAATATAGGATGCCAGCGCCAGACTTAGTGCCACTGTCAGCAACAGCCCAAAAAGCAGAATGCCCCAGAAGTAATAGCGGGTGCTGTTCAGATTGGCAAGCAGTTCACTGAGATCAAGTTCCAGTTGAACTGAGCCGGCAATGGCATCCTGTAGACGAATATCAGCCTGATAGACAGTCGAGTAGAAAGCATTGGCCGGCACGCTACCAGCACGGGTCAAAATTTCCCGGTCGACATCAAAAACGGTTATTTGTCCAATGGTCGCAGTTTCGGCCAATTGGCTCACCACTACATTCAGGCCCAGCAGATCATTTGCCAGCACCAGCTCCCGCACTGCATCCGCTGTTTGTGCCACCAGGGTATTGCCGACTTCATCGGCCTGTAATTGCAAATTCAGTCTTGTTTCACGCTCGATAAATATCCATAAGGTACTCATTGTCAGAATCAAGACACCGCAGAAAAGTAGTGCGATTTTGTAGCTAAGGGTCAAGCTCTTGAAGAATGAAATTGGCATGGCTGGAAATGAAATTTATGAGCTCTGCCCAGCTGTCTGGAGGCTTATCTCGTGATTATGTACAAATTCGTAATTCATATGCTGGCTGGGCTTTTCCAGGCCATAGCCCTGAACATAGTCCACACCGGCCTTCCATAAATGGGGTAGCACGGTATTATCTTCAATCTGGGGTACAATGACTTTAAAGCCCCGCCTATGTAAATCGTTTATCAGCAATTTCAAATCTTCCAGCTGGTAATGATTGTCGCTGATATCCCTGACCAGCGTGCAATCAAGTTTAACGCACTTTGGACTTATCGCGCTGAGATATTTCTCAGGCTCAATAACGCAGCCATAGTGGCAGACGATATAGCTGATACCCATTTCGTCCAGGCCATGACAAAACTCAAGGCAGTGATCAGGGTAATTGCAGATGCTTAGTTCACTGATCTGGAAAAGCAGGCGGTCTTGTGCAATGTCCTGCTTATGCAAATAATCAGCTAACCAGGGTATAAAGGTAAGGCTGGCTAGTGAATTACTGGTCAGATTGATGATTAACCTGGATGTCTCGTCAGTATGCTGTCTGCTTAATGCCTCACAGGCCAGCGAGATGATAAGCCTGTCCAGTTTGTCGCCCATACCGTTAAGATTGGCCAGTGGAATATAGGTCGAAGGAGAAATAAGTACTCCACCGGGATCCTGCAGGCGGCTTAATACTTCATAATATTTACTGCCTTGATCCTGCAGCCCGGGCATGGGCTGAAACAGCAGGGTGAAGCTGCGCTTTTGTAGAGCTTTTTCCAGGCTGGTCAGCAGGCCTTCCAGATCATTGCCCGTAGCGTGGAAGCTTTCTAACTCAGCGCCTACTGTCGAGGGGAGTTTCCTGCTCATGTTCAATCGAGCTCGGGTAATGCTATCCTCCGCGTCCAGTGCATTGTTATTGATGACAGCAATCCCGATTGAACTTGAGAGTTGCAGGCTTGGTAGGGCAGTGGAGGTGATCCGATTATTGATTTTACTTTTGATGAAATCTGCCAGCTCAATGGCTTCAGCAAGCGGACACTCTGCAAGTAGTAGAGCAAATTCATATTCAGACAAGCGGGCTGCTGAAAATTGTTTCTTTACTGATTTTTGCAAGAATGTCGCAATATCCCTGAGCAGCAGGTTGGCATTGCTCAGGCCAATAGCAGATTTAATATCTAGAAATTCATTGACCTGTACGATTATCAGGGAATAGTGCTGATTGTGTTTAATAGCGCCAGCAATGGCCAATTCAATTTTTTCCTGGAAAAAGGCACGGTTATACAGACGGGTCAGTAAGTCCCTATTTTTTATGGAACGCCGTTTTTGTCTGTAGCTGTCATTACCGCTGGCAACTCCAATCATGAGTTGTAGGCAATTCTGTTCTCCGACACGAACAGGCGAAAAAACCAGTGACACCTTGTTACCTGCCAGCTCAAGAACAAGCTGCTTTTCCTCGTGAATATTTGCACACAACAAGTGTTTCAGGGCATCGCGATGTGTATCACTGAACAGGTCCAGTAAGGGAGTTTTTTCCAATGCGGCTGCGGACTCAGCTGCAAACAGCTCTGCATAGCTCTGATTACAATACAGGTGCATGCCTTCAAGAATATAGGCCAGTGCCTGCTGAGTATTATCCAGCAAGGTTTGATGCCGTTTTTCCAGTTCCCGGTGATTGAGTTTTAGCAAGCGATAGCGGGTTTTCAGAGCTTGCTTGTTGACCTCCCGCCGAATAGCAAACCGGACATGTGCTTCGTCATCAAAGGCAATGATGTCCTGTACAGGCTCACTCAGTAAACGTTCATCAAGCTGCTTCGACCCAGCCTCACTCATTATGATGAGAGGAAGATCCACCCCCGAGTTTGTCATTACCCGAATAAAGTCCTGTACAGAAATCGAACTGTTTAAGTCAAAAATAATCAAATGCCATTTTCTACAGCTGAGCAGCTCATTGAGCCTTTTATACGTATCTGTGCAATGGGCATTTAGCTGTAGTCCTTGTACTCTCAAGTTGCTTAAGAGCTCGTTTACCCGGTCAAGCTGTTTGGAGATTATCAGCAGCTGAATCAGCTCTGTTTTGCTCACTACTTCCATCAGGCCTGCTCCTGCTAAGCTTTGCCATGGATGTGAAGAGCCTGAAAAGCACCCTATCCTGAAAATTTAGTATAGTGGTGTCTTGCTGAGCTGCCCACTTTCTTCCTTGACCAAAGTCGGCACCAGATAACCGGGTAATTGCTTGCGCAGGCCCGCCAGTAGTTGGCGTGCTGTGCTTTCTGAGACCTCGAAATGTGAGCTACCCTGAACTTTATCCAGCAAATGCAGGTAGTAGGGAATCACACCATAATCGAACAGTTTTTCGCTAAGCGCTGACAATGCCGGTAGTGAGTCATTAATGCCCCGAAGCAAAACACTTTGATTGAACAATTCGATCCCGGCACTTTTTAACTGTTTACAGGCTGCATGTACTTGCTCATCAAGCTCCTGTGCATGATTGCAGTGAATAACGACGATGCATCTTAGGGGAAAACGCTGTAGCAAGTCACAGAGTTTATCGTTCACGCGCTGAGGTAAAACAAGCGGCATACGGGTATGAATCCGCAGGCGTCTCAGATGGGAAATACCTGCCAGATGCTCCAGCAGCCATTCCAGGTATTTATCAGAGATTGCCAGTGGGTCACCGCCACTGAGTATCAGCTCATGGATACTGTCATCGGTCCGGATATATTGCAGGCTTTGTTGCCACTGCTGCTTGTTCGGACGGTTTTCGGTATATGGAAAGTGACGGCGAAAACAGTAACGGCAATGGATGGCGCAGCTACTGCTGGGCATCAGTAAGGCTCGCCCGGCATATTTATGCAAAATTCCAGGCACCGGATTGACGAGTGCTTCTTGCAAGGGATCATTGCTGTAACCTTCAGTTCTTATCTGTTCAAGCTGCTGGGGTAGAACCTGCAACAGTAAGGGGTCCTTGGGATTGCCTTTTTGCATACGCGCGGCAAATGAACGGGTCAGGCGCAGGGGGAATTCACGCAGCACCTCAGGAGAGATGGACAGATCTTCGGCGCTAAGCTCAAGCAGCCTCAGTAATTCCTGTGGATCGGTAATGAGATCAGCCAGTGAGTCCTGCCAGGGACGTTCTTCATGTATGGGAATCGAAAACATGGAGTAATGATAGCTAAAAACTGCCTAGGGGTTTAACAATTATCGACTGCTAACTGGCTTTCCTTCCGTGAAATACATATCATTTCCGCCTTATTCGACGCAGCGATATGAGGTAACAATGGCAACCTTTGCAACAAACGAATTTAAATCCGGGCTGAAAGTTCTGCTGGAAGGTGATCCCTGTACGATTTTGGAAAATGAATTTGTCAAACCAGGAAAAGGGCAGGCCTTTAACCGGGTTAAATTCCGCAATCTGTTAAACGGCAGGGTATGGGAACGGACATTTAAATCCGGTGAAACCCTGGAAGGGGCAGATGTCATGGAACTGGAAATGGAGTTTGTCTATTCAGATGGCGAATTCTGGCATTTCATGAAAACTGACGGCAGTTATGAGCAGGTAGCTGCTGATGCCAGTGCCATCGAGGGCGCCAGAGACTGGCTTAAAGAACAGGATATTTATACTGTCATTGTCTGGAATGATGCTCCCATTTCAGTGAGTCCGCCAAACTTTGTTGAACTGGAAGTGAGGGATACCGATCCGGGCTTGAAAGGAGATACGGCGCAAGGTGGCACCAAACCAGCCACACTTAGTTCTGGAGCTGTAGTGAAAGTACCCCTGTTTGTCGAGATCGGAGATGTCTTGCGCGTTGATACCCGAACCGGTGAATACCAGAATCGCGTTAAGCAGTAAAACAGCATCCCATGAGTGCAGACGAATGGCGGCCGCTTGCCGATAAGGATGTATTACTCGCCCGGGCGAAGTTGCTGCAAGACATCAGGCTTTTTTTTGCCGATGCCGGGGTGCTGGAAGTCGAAACCCCCATCATGTCCCGCTACAGCAATACGGATCCGCAGTTATTGCCAGTCAAAGTAGCCTATCAGAGTTCTGCGCAGGCACCGGCAGAAGCGCGTTATTTACAAACCTCTCCGGAATTTGCTATGAAACGACTGCTGGTGGCAGGCAGTGGACCTATCTATCAGATCTGCAGGGTGTTCCGAAATGGAGAGCTGGGCAGACGTCATAATCCCGAGTTCAGCATGCTGGAGTGGTATCGCCCTGGATATGATGAGCATCAACTGATGGATGAAGTAGCAGCACTGGTTAAGTCAGTACTGCCAGAAATCTCTCCTCAGAGCTACAGCTATCAGCAGCTGTTTCTGAGTCATCTCAATATAGACCCATTTACTGTCGATGCTGATGAATTGCGTGAGCTGGCCAGCCAGAAGTTGGACTTATCTTTTCAGGATCAAGACCTGAGTGCTGATGCCTGGCTGGACTTGCTGTTCAGTCATGTCATTGAACCGCGATTGGACGGAGCAGTTTTTGTTTATGACTACCTCCCTTCACAGGCAGCGCTGGCTGAAGTTGAAAGAAATGCGGCAGGCCTAAAAGTCGCGCGGCGATTCGAGTTGATCATTGATGGTATGGAGATCGCAAACGGTTATCGGGAATTACGTGATCCCCGGGAACATCGCCACCGCTTTGAGCAGGATCTTAAGAAAACCGGTGAGACAGGCAGACGGGCAGATGCCTATTTACTCGCTGCTATGGAACATGGGCTGCCTGCTTGTGCCGGAGTTGCCCTGGGGCTCGATCGGCTCCTGATGCTGCAATGTAAAGTCAACTCGATTGAAGAGGTCCTGAGTTTTCCTTTCACAAGAGCCTAGTTGCCAGCATTACAATAGCTACCAATGGCCTGCCCCATTCGAATAGAAGCGCCAACATCCAGTCCGTCGTTCCAGCTCATCTGATGTGCTGGAAACAAAAGGATAACGGTCGAGCCCAGCTTGAATAATCCCATTTCCTCACCACGGCCCAGTTGTATAGCGGTCTGTTCCTGATAGGTTTCAGTGTGCAGGGAGTGTCCCGGTGCCACTGGTCCTGCCCAGACAGTTTCTATACCGGCAACAATCAGCGCACCGACCAGGACCAGGCTCAGGGGCCCTTGTTCAGTTTGAAAGTGACAGATGGCACGTTCATTTCGGGCGAACAGATTATCGATACCTTCGGCAGTGGTTTGATTGACCGAAAACAGTTTGCCCGGGACGTAAATCATTTTCTCCAGCTTGCCATTTGTTGGCATGTGGATACGGTGATAATCACGGGGGGATAGATACAGGGTAGCAAACTTTCCGCCTTTGAACTGTGAGATCAAGTCCACATCCTCAGCCAGCAAGGCCCGGAGGCTGAAAGATTTTCCTTTGGCCTGAAAGATTCGTTCATCATCTATATCGCCGATTGCGCTGACGGTGCCGTCCACGGGAGAGATTATGGCATCTGCCGCGCTTGCCAGCGGGCGTGCCTCAGTTTGCAGCTGTCGGGTAAAAAAATCATTAAAGCAGGCATAATCGGCAGCTGTTTGGCGACGGGCTTCAGACATATTGACCTGATAGTGTCGAATAAAGCGATTGATCAAGAAATTTTTCAAAAAAGGCAGCCTGGATTCTGCCAGCCTGCCGAGCAATCGTGATAAGAGGTGCTGCGGGATGCAATGTTGAAAAACTAGGAACAGCTTTTTCATGTGTAATCTTTAGGGCCGATCAATGGGCGTATCGGGTAAATTACCCCATTCAGACCATGAGCCATCATAGGCTTTTACCGCATAATTCAGAGCTTTTGCTATCAGATAGGTGAGGCCTGATCGATGATGCGTCTGGCAATGTGTAATGATTTCATCGCCTGGATTGATGCCAAGCATGTGAAGTTTTTCCTGCAAGAAATCCAGAGGGAAAATGCGGAAATTATTTTCCCGGTCAATGGTCTGCAACCAGTCAAGGTTGACGGCTCCGGGTATATGGCCGTTGCGTTGGGCAGTCACTTTCGAACCGGCATACTCGTCGGGTGAGCGGGCATCCCAGATTTTTATATGCGTATTTTCTATGGAGTCCTTCACCTGCTGAAGTGTGGCAATAGGGCCATGGTCTATATTCAGATTGACCTCGCTGGCCTGAACTTGAGCTGGCTCGTCGCTGACGGGGTGTCCCTCACGCATCCATGCATGGATGCCGCCATTTAGATAGGAATAATGCTTATGGCCGATGACATCCAGCGTCCAGATAAAACGCCCGGCCCAACCGCCGCCCTCGTCATCATAGACCACTATATGTTTCTCAGGGCTGTAGCCGATTCTGGAAAATAGCGCTGTCAGCTGCTCCAGTGTCGGTAATTTACCCGTGGCCGGTGGAATACCGCTGATCAGCTCAGCGGGAGTCACATGCACAGCGCCCGGCACATGCAACTGCTGATAGGTTTGTGGCTGGCTCACATCAACAAGCAGGAGTTCCGGACTGCCTAGAATGGCTTCCAGATCATCGGCTTCAATAATGAGTTCCAGGTTCAGAGCAGACATAGGCTTCGTCTATCAATTCGGGGACTTAAAGGTATGTGATTCATCAAGGGATTGCAAAATATGTTGATAACTTTGTATGCGTTCCTGCTGGATTTGACCTGCTTCTAGCGCTTCAATGAGGGCGCAGCCGGGTTCCTGCTGATGCTTACAGTCTCTGAACTTGCATTGTCCGGCATAGGACTGAAATTCGATGAAGCCCTGGAAGACCTCCTGCGGACTCATATGCCACATGCCAAATTTACGGATACCGGGAGAATCAATCAGATCACCGCCATCCGGGAAATGGAAGAGTCGGGCCGATGTGGTGGTGTGCCGGCCCTTTTCAAAGCCTTCGCTCAATTCGCCTTCCAGCGTATTGACTCCTGGTAAAAGCGCATTAATTAGCGCAGATTTGCCGACCCCGGACTGGCCGACAAAAATACTGGTTTTGCCCTGTAGAAATGTCTTCAGTTTTTCGATGCCTTCACCTGATTTGCTGGACACCTGCAGGGTTTCATAGCCGATGTTTTCATAGATTGCCAGTATGGCAGCTAGCTCAGCGGCATTGTCAGGGCCAAGCAGGTCAGCCTTGTTAAGCACAATCAAGGGGCTGAGTTGGCTGTTGAGAGCGGCGACCAGATAGCGGTCAATCAGATTGGAGAAAGCCTGGGGAAATGGCGCGATGACGATTACCATCTGGTCTATGTTGGCAGCTACCGGTTTCAGTTCACCAAAGCTGTTGGGTCGCTGTAAGAGGGAGCTCCTGGGCAGATTGGCAACGACGATGCCTGTCTCAGGGCCCTGTTGCCAGATGACATGGTCACCGGCAACCAGTGCTTCGAGGTTGCTGCGCTGGTGGCAGCGAAAAATTTCTTCTGCATGCTCCCCCTGCAATGCCTCGATGTCCAGTTGCTGGCCAAAATGCGAAATGACCAGTCCCTGTTCTGCCGGGCCAAGCTGTTCAGTAGCCATCTCATCGGATGCCGCGGCATGCCGTTTTTCTGCTCTGGAAGCATAGTCTTCCTGAATTTTCTGAATACGCCAAAGTTGACGTCGATTGAGATGTTTCTTTTTCATTAACAGGGCTTGCTGGTTTTTGCCGACAGAATACTAAGTAAGCCTTGCCTTTGCTACCGCCTTTGCTCTTGGCTTTGCTACAATGCTGCGATGGATAAAAGACAGCACCTGATCTGGATTGACCTGGAAATGACCGGCCTGATACCCGAGTCAGACCGCATCATTGAAATTGCCACGATAGTCACGAACAGTAATTTGCAGGTGCTTGCTGAAGGGCCGGTACTGGCGATTCACCAGTCAGATGCGGTTCTGGCTGAAATGGATGACTGGAATCAGGAACATCACGGTTCATCCGGTCTGCTGAAGCGCGTCAAGGTAAGCCCTGTTGGGGAAAGTGAAGCCGAGCAACTTACGCTGCAGTTTCTTTCCCAGTATTGCGAAAGAGGTTCGTCACCGATGTGTGGTAACAGCATTTGCCAGGATCGCCGATTTCTGGCGCGTTACATGCCCGAGTTGGAATCTTTTTTTCATTATCGGAATCTGGATGTCAGCTCACTCAAGGAGTTGGTCAAACGCTGGCGTCCTGAACTGATGAACGGCTTGAAAAAGCAAAGCGCACATCTGGCTCTTGAAGATATCCGCGATTCTATTGATGAACTGCGTTATTATCGCGAACACTTCATTAAAACCGCCCGCTAAGTCCTCCCGGCAATACTTTCAGGATACAGGACCTCACACCTGAGCCTGAGCAATTGAAGTCTTTAGAACAGGCGTTTTATACTGACCAACCCACATCCAACGCTGGAGACAAGAACGATGATGCGTCAGGTTCCTTATACTCTTTTTATTGCCATGGTTTTTTTACTGTCTTGTACACCCGCAGTAGAGGACAGTGCGGTCACGGCTGAGTCTACTTCCGATGAGCTAACACAGGCTCCGGCGCTGGGCTCTGGCCTAGTCAGGGCTTATATGGATGAATCCTTTTCCCCAGGGGATGATTTTTATCGCTATGTGAATGGCATGTGGCTGCAGAACACCATACTCCCGGCAGATAAATCCAACTATGGTTCCTTTACCGTACTGGCGGATGATGCGGAACTCAATCTGCGAAGCATCATTGAGGAAGCGGCAGCCGAAGATGCTGCAATCGGCTCGGACAGCCAGAAAGTTGGTGATTTTTTCGATAGCTTCATGAACGAAGAACTGGTTGATCGTCTGGGTATTAATCCCCTACGTGATCTGCTGGCAGAGCTGGCTGCTGTCAGCAGCAAACAGGAGATGCTCGAAAGCATGAGCTCGCTGAACTATATCGGGGTACAGATGCCTTTCGGTTTTTATATTGACGTCGATGTCCGACAAACCGATCAGTATGCTCCCTACGTTTCTCAGTCAGGACTTGGCTTGCCTGACCGTGACTGGTATTTACAAACGGATGATGAAACCTACCAGCAGGCACGGCAGGCCTATTCTGCTTATATAGCCCAGGTCATGAGTCTGGCCGGTGACAGTGACGGTGAAGCGGTCGCTGATGCGGTCATGCAGATTGAAAACCGCCTCGCGCAGGCGCATTGGGATCGCGTACAAAACCGTCAGCGCGAACTTACCTATAACAAAATGACACTGGAAGAACTGCAGGCCTTGTCGCCGGCACTGGACTGGTCATCTGCCATGCAGGGGCTCGGGATGTTCACGGATGAATACATCATCCGGCAGCCCAGCTTCTTCGAGGATTTTTCCCGCATCTGGTCTGAAGTCAGCCTCACCCAATGGAAACATTACACACGATTTAAACTGGTGAATGCTTTTGCCGAGTATCTGAGTCAGGATTTCGTTGATGCCAAGTTTGCCTTCGAGGGTGGCGTCATCAATGGACTGGAAGAAAACCGTCCTCGCTGGAAGCGTGGCGTCGATACGGTTGATGCTGCTCTGGGTGAAATGGTGGGCAAATTGTATGTTGAGAGATATTTTCAGGAAGCTGCTAAACAGCGCATGGATGAATTGATCAGCAATTTGCGCAGAGCCTTTCGGGAGGGTATTGATGAGCTGGACTGGATGACCGATGCAACCAAGCAGCAGGCGCAGGACAAGCTGGCCAAGTTTACGGCCAAGATTGGCTATCCCGATACCTGGAAGGATTATTCCGGACTGGAGGTCATGGAAAATGATCTGGTTGGAAACGTCATGCGTTCCAGGCGTCTGGAGCATAACCGTGAAGTCAGCAAACTGGGCCAACCGATTGACCGCGGCGAATGGTACATGACCCCGTATACAGTCAATGCCTACTACAACCCGAGCATGAATGAAGTGGTATTTCCGGCGGCCATTCTGCAAGCGCCTTTTTTCAACGTGGCAGCGGATGATGCCGTCAACTATGGTGGGATAGGCGCTGTTATAGGCCACGAATTCAGTCATGGTTTTGACGATCAGGGCCGTAAATCGGATGGTGATGGCATGCTGCGTGACTGGTGGACTGAAGAAGATGCCGCTGCTTTTTCTGCCCGGTCCAGCGCCCTCGTTGAACAGTTCAATCAGTTCGAAGTGCTACCTGAAAAGTTTCTTAATGGTGCATTTACCCTGGGAGAAAATATTGGTGATCTCAGCGGCCTGGCCATGGCCTATAAAGCCTATCAGCTATCCCTGAATGGCCAGGAAGCCCCGGTTATTGATGGATTTAGTGGAGACCAGCGCTTTTTCATGGGCTGGGCGCAGGTTTGGCGACGCTTGTACCGGGATGAAAATCTGGAAGTGCGCATCACTTCTGATCCGCATTCTCACAGTGAAGCACGTACCAATGGCATTGTCAGGAATATCGATGCCTGGTACGAAGCTTTCGACATCCAGCCAGATGCTGCCCTGTACCTGCCACCGGAGCAGCGTGTCAAAATCTGGTAACGGTGAAAGGGCTGGCCGTATTCAAGTGGGCACATGCCCAATACAAGTGAGCTGATGATGAATTTATTCCAGTATTATGCAGTGGACTGGTTGGCCATGGCGCTGACTCTGTTGGCGATTTGGATGATTGGTAACCGCAACAAGAACGGTTTTTATGTGCACATCGGTGGCAACTGTGCCTGGATCATCATGGGCCTGATGGCAGGCAGTTTGGCGACCATGTTGGCCAATGCAGCTTTTATTCTTGTTAATGTGAGAGCTGTGGTACTGTGGTCCAAACCTGGGCTTAATCAATCAAAGCAGGGGGAGTGAGCATGTCGGATACCCTTGATGCAAAAGGCCAATGCTTATGTGGTGCCGTCAGCATTGATGCACAAGCCCTGAATTCGCATGTCGGTGCCTGCCACTGTGGCATGTGTCGCAATTGGGGAGGTGGCCCACTGCTGGCTCTGGAATGTGAGGGTGATGTCAGTATTGAAGGTGCCGGGTATATTAAACTCTATGAATCGTCTGAATGGGCGCAAAGAGGCTTTTGCAAGCAGTGCGGCACCCATCTTTTTTATCAACTGAAACAGACCCAGCAGTATTTTTTCCCGGCGGGACTGTTTGACCTGGATGAAGAGCTGCTGTTTGATCAGCAAATTTTTATCGACAAGAAGCCATTGTATTATCACTTTGCCAACGACACCCGGGATCTGACGGAAGCCGAAGTGCTCGCCAGGGTTGGCGACAGTTAGGCTCAAAAGCTAGATACGGCCGATAGCCATTTCCAGACGCAAGAAAACATAAAAGGAACTGCGGCGTTTGAACGCGGGAGTGATTTTTGTCCAGCTATGTCCGGGCTCGATTTCCATGAACAGCCAGGGCCTTGCAATATTCTTGCGTAACCTGAAGCCAAGATCGTAGCTTTGTACAAAGCCGGGACTGGTTTGTCCCTGTATGCGCCCGTAGTAGAGGAAGGCGGTTTGATTGGACACCCTGTGTGAGCTGCTCAATTCGCTTGACCAGAAAGCTCCGGACAGCTCTTCTTCCAAACGCAGATCGCTACTCCAGCGTAACAGCGTTTCCGCCCCCAGTGTTTTATCCAGTTGATAGCGAGACAGCGAACCGAAACCTTGAGAATCGATAAAATACAGGGTCTGTGCAAAACGGTGTTGCAGGTCATCACCCTGCGGCAGTGAATAACGATAGCGTACAGAGGCTTTAGCCTTGAGTGATGAGCGTAGGCCCAGTCTGAAATCCAGGCGGTTCCTCACTTCATCCAGCAGGTTAAACTGCAGGTTGGCATTGATGGATTGCTGGTCACTGCTGTCAATGGAGTTGCGTTCATAGTAATCCTGGCCGGTTCCTTCGTCTTCGGAAAATAAAAGGCTGAGCCGTTCATTAATGCGAGGCAGGTAAATTTTCCCGCGCAAGTGCAGATTAGTGTCAGTGTTGTTATGTTCATGCCAGAGCTGTTCAACGCTCAGGCGTAGTGAAGAATATGCCGCCTCAAGATCACTGCGCGGTTCGCCAAAAAAACGATCAACTGAATCGGCAAAACGGTTAGCGGATGAACTGGCCGCCGACTGTGTACGGTCCAGCCAACCCAGTCCAAAGGAACCTGATCCAGGAGAACTCTCATCCGGTGAAGATTCGGCAGCAAAGGAACGGGGAAGAACTGTCAGTATCAGGATACAATAACAGCCAGCGAACTTTGCCAGGGACATGTTAAACATTAGTCTGACATTATCCCATTTTGACAGAGCTGCAAAGTACATTTTATTTTCCAGAGTCCGAACATGCTCGATAAGGCTAACAGAATTATTTTTTATGGTTCATTGATGTCAGCTTTCAATACCCTTTCACGACTGGGAATCAGTCAGCAGCTTGAATTGCTTGGTCCATGCAGCATTCAGGGGCGTTTGTATGATCTGGGTAAGTATCCAGCACTGTTGCCGGCACGGGGAAAGGAGGACACAGTGCGTGCTGAATTGTATGCCATACGAGGAGACGACGTGCTGAAGGTGCTGGATGCCTTTGAAGATTATCGTACTGACAATGAAACGGATTCGCTGTATTTGCGGCAATCAATGTGTCCCGATGCGAGTGAGCAAGCAGCCTGGGTATATATCTATAACAGGCCTGTTGTAGAATCAGACTTCATAGCCTGTGGCTGCTGGATGCAACACCTGAAACATAAAAAAGCACTGAACTGACCGATAAATACAAATGACAAGAGGAACAGACAATGGCAAATGAAGGTTACCATGAACCGATAAATGAACTGAGTGACGAAACCCGGGATATGCACCGGGCGATTACCTCGCTGATGGAGGAGCTCGAAGCAGTAGACTGGTACAACCAGCGAGTGGATGCCTGTAAGGATCCGGAGCTTAAGGCCATCCTGGCGCATAACCGTGATGAAGAAAAAGAGCATGCGGCCATGACGCTGGAATGGATACGTCGCAGGGATCCATCTTTCGATAGTGAATTAAAAGACTACCTGTTTACAGACAAGCCGATTGCTCACAAGTAGTTTTTGCAGCAACATATCCTGGTTTTTAAGTTTCCAGGCTGAAGTTTGCAAGCCATCAGTAAGATAGTCGCGTAGTTAATTATTCAAAAGGTTGGCAGGGGAATACTGATCCGTTAAGGGCCTCTCGCTGGTATTCCAATCGACAGCAGTGCTCATGTTAGGCACAAAATCATGTACGTCCATATCGAAGTATTCAAGTCGTTGTGCCCACAGATCAGCCCGTTGTGCCAGCATGTCGGGAGATGGCAGAGTTTCTGTCGAGGCGATGATGATCCGGTTGCCGGTATTGGGCATGCGCAGGTTGATTATTTCACCAAATACGTTCCGGTAGGTCTGGGATTCTGCGTCATACAGTCGGCTGCTGGAAAAGGTATTGGCTACCACCATGCCGTTTGCCGGCAGAAGCTGCTGCAGTTCCTGTAAAAATTCCTGCGTCATCAAATGCTCGGGAATGTACTCTCCGTTAAAAGCATCAACGATGACCAGATCAAACTTCTCGCCGCGCAGGCCGGCACGTTTGACATAAACCCGGGCGTCGCCGATATCCACTTTGATTCTGTCGGTCTGCTCAAAGTCGAAATACTCTTGTGCTACGCGCAAGACGGCTTCATCAATTTCGGAAATGATAATGTCTGCCTGCGGGAAGAGGTGGCTGTAAACTGCAGGCAAGGTGCCACCACCGAGTCCGATGATTAAAATTCGCTGCGGATTATCCTGTACCAGTAAACTGCTGAGGGTCATTCTGGCATAAGGGAAAACCAGATGTTCGGGGTTTTCCAGGAAACGGCAACTCTGATTCTGGCCAGTGCGTCGGGTGATGGTGAAACGCATGCAGCGACGTGTAGAGTCTTCAGTGACAATAATATTGCGATACAGAGATCGTTCCTGGTGAATCTGGCGTACGCCGATTTGTGCCTGAGCTTGCCAGCCGAGCAGGCAAAACAGGCATATCAAACCCGTGGCGTTAAGCAGTTTATTCATAAGGTCGACTCCACGCTTTGTCTGTTTTGAGCGAAGGTCTTATCTGAAAAGATGGCCAGAAATCCCGCAAAGAAAAGGATGACACCCATGCTAATCAGAATCTGGTTAACCTCAAACCAGAGAACCAGATAAAAAGAAGTTGCCAGGGTTCCCAGTGCGCTGCCCAGCGTCGACACAAAATAGAGTGTGCCGGCTACATGTCCGCTGTGGTGAGAATCTATAACCAGCAGGCGAACGGAATAGGGAGCAATCATGCCCAGAACGGTCGTGGGTAAAAAGAACAGCAAGAGGGAAACACTCAGGGATCCGTAGCGGGGGTCTTCAATAATCAAAAACAGGCTTTCCATAATCTGGTTACTGAAGAGAATTAGTGGTAATAACAACAGTGCAGCTGTCACAAAAAAAGTGCCGTGCTGTTTCAGTCCGGGTTTGCGCAAGGATAATTTTCCTCCCAGCAGGTAGCCCAGGGACAGGGAAATCATGAAAACAGTAATGATACTGCCCCAGACAAAAATACTGCTGCCAAAATAGGGCGCCAGGATGCGGCCACCCAGCAGTTCTATCGACATAATGATAAAGCCGCTGATAAAAGCCAGGCTCATGACCAGCAGGTTATTCAAGGATGCACTTGATTCAGTCAAAATCTTACCTTTCCGGTTTTCAGCAGTGCAGTATACCGAAAGCAGGCCACACTTGTGTATTATTCCCGGCTGAGCGCTTTACTCGTGAAAAGGGACTCTGAACTCGCTATTATTGACAAACCCGGACATGATAAGGTGAGAAAAGTAATCGCGATAAGCTAAGGCGCAGACAACTGATATGCTGATGTGGATACATGAACATCTGGGCATCATCCTGATGGTGCTGGGCATTATTCTGCTGGCGGTGGAAATGCTGGCCTTTGCCTTCAGGACCTGCTACCTGTTTTTTCTCGGCCTGGCCTTTCTGATCACCGGCTTGCTGGTTTTTCTGGGTTTACTGGCGGCGAACTGGCTGATGGTCATCATCGCCATTGGGGTATTAAGTGGTCTGTCGGCTGCAGTACTCTGGAAACCCCTGAAGGATATGCAAGACCACTGATCAGCTCTCCTGCCGCTCAATTGCCCACTGAACATGTTCCCTTACCAGCGCAGAGGAATGTTCGCTGCGTGATTTCAGCGCCTTGCGTATTGCCTCACTGGGAGCTGCATTTCCAAGCCCGACTGCCAGATTACGCAGCCAGCGTTCATGACCGATTCGCCGGATAGGTGAGCCGGCTGTCTTGCTGAGGAACTCTTCTTCCGTCCACAGGAAAAGGGCAATCAACTCAGCCTGGTCCAGCTGGTGTCGTGGAGAAAAATCCTGCTCATTACTGTTGCGGGAAAACTTGTTCCAGGGGCAGCAGAGCTGGCAATCATCACAGCCAAAAACCCGGTTGCCCATGAGTGGGCGCAAATCTGGAGGAATGCTGTCTTTGAGTTCGATGGTCAGGTAGGAGATGCACTTGCGGGCATCCAGCTGATGGGGGCCGACAAAAGCCTGAGTCGGACAAACATCCAGACAGGCGCGACAAGTGCCACAATGTGCCTGCGCCTTTTCGTCTGACGGCAGTGGCAGGTCAGTGTAGAGTTCACCAAGGAAAAACCAGGAGCCGGCCTGCTTGTTGATCAGCATGGTATTTTTCCCGATCCAGCCGAGGCCTGCTTTTTCAGCAAGTGCCCTTTCCAGCACCGGAGCGCTGTCGACGAAGGCCCGGTAAGCAAACTCGCCACAGGCAGCCTGAATCTGGTCGGCAAGTTTTTGCAAACGCTGGCGTATTACCTTGTGGTAGTCACGACCAAGGGCATAGCGTGAAAGGTAGGCTTTGGAAGCATCTTTCAGCACGCTCAGGCTTTCAACATCAGCAGGTAAATAATCCATGCGAAGGGAGATAACACGGATGGTGCCGGGCACTAGCAGTTCCGGGCGCGAGCGTTTGGCGCCGTGTGCCTGCATGTAGCTCATCTGGCCATGGTAGTTTTTGGCGAGCCAGTTCTGCAGGTGCTGTTCAGCTTCAGTCAAATCGATATCGCTGATTCCGACCTGCTGAAAACCCAGTTCCCGTCCCCAGGTTTTGATATCGTCGGCTAACTTGTGAAAATCCGGCTCAGACATTTCTTTTCGTGTTGTCGAGTAATTTACTTTTGTAATCCTGCGAGTAGTTCCCTGCATAAGATTGCAGTTGTATGTCGAAACTCGCGACCATACCATAGAGAGTCCTTGCCTCTCACTTGATGAATGACCGAGAGAAAAGTAAGTTTTACTGAAGTATGTGCAAGTGTAATAGCTACCTTACTACTCGGCCCAGGAGCGGTCGGTAAACTGCTCAATTTTGTTCTGCAATTGCTGTGAGGCAGGCAAGTTGGATTGCTGATGATAAGCCCACTTGTATTTAACATGCTGCAGGAACTTGGTGTTCCAGGATGACTGTGCTTCTTTACGGTCCTTCCAGTAAAGTACAAATTCCTGAATTTGATCACGGGCAAAGTCTTCGTCGATATTCGCCATTGCCAGCACTTCAAAACAGGCCGGGCTGGGTTCATAGTCATCCGGAATCAGGCGTGGTGTGGGATCATTTTCCAGCGCCAGTGTGTACTTGGCCCACTGTCTGCGGATGTGTGCAATAAATTTGGTGTTCCAGGTGCTGGTGACCAGCCCGCGTTCTTTCCAGTAAAGCACAAATTCAGGAATGGCATCCTCGATGAAGCCGCCATTGATGCCGGCATGTTCAAGTATGCTCAAAGCTTCCTCACTGGGTCTCCAGTCGCTGCTCATGTCTGCTTCAAGCTCTCGCGCTCCCTGGTAACTCTGTTCGCGACGCCAGTCTTTCAATATCCATTTCAGGAAGGTGTTGTGCCAGGAGTATTGTGTTGTCTGGCGCTCGCGCCAGTACATAACAAAAGTCCGGATGCGCTGCTCGATAAAATCACGGGGAATCTGGTGCAGAGCACACTGCTGGTAGAGTTCTTCACTGGGCTGCCAGTCTGGCGGGATGTAAGTGGCTTTACCTCCGGCTTCCTGGGACTGGAATACCCGGCTCAGCGTATTGGGCTGTGAGCGGCCTTGCTGTGCTGGCTTAGCACTTTCCTGCAGCGGCTGGTTGATGGCTACTAAAAAATCGCCCCTGTGCTGATCATCGGCCTCAAGCAGAATCAGCCCTTTTTCCAGCAGGTTCTGGCGGATGCGCTTGATGTCCGTCAGCGACCAGAATGGCAGAGCTTTTTCCAAAATGGATTCATTGAGCCGGCACCAGCGGCGCTGATTGCGCATCTGGGTTGTTTCTCGTAGTGCTAGTTCGCTGAGTACATGCAGCATCACAGCTTCCTCCAGTCCGATGGTGGAAGCCAGCGTAGGATAAATCAGTAGCGGTCGTTCAGGAATCAGGGATGAACTCATGCGGACAGTCAAATTGATATCAGAGCAAAAATGCTAACACAATCCTCCGGTGCCTGTTAGAGCATATGCTGTGGGAAGGCTGTGGATTTTCCTGTTTAATCCGTAAAGGACTCATCCTCGAGAATGCGTAGCGGCAAAAGATCACTGTCCTTGGTAATCAGAATACTCTGGTCGGTTCGCGCACAGGCACCGGCATAGGAACCATCAACGGTGAAACTGCAAAGCTGGATGTTAAGCTGATCAAGGTAGGGCAGCATGCATAGCTCCTGATAAATGACATCCTGATGCTTAAACTTTCCGCTGCTGGCTCCCAGTACCGTGTCTTTTTCGACCAGGGAGATGTTGTGGCCGCAGCGACCGGCAATGGGCTTCTGGGCAAAACCTTTGTGGCGTAAATTGTCATCCAGACTGAATTGCGTGTTGAGCAGATAGGGGTGATCAGGGAACAGTGACCAGAGAACAGCCAGGATGGCTTTATTGCTCGGAATCAATGTCCACAAGGGCTCAAACACCACAACTTCACTGCGTAACAGAACATCGACCAGGCGAGGATGTCCCTGCCTGATCCGGTCAAACTGGTAGGCGTCCATTTGCACTTCATCCTGTTCGCATTCTTCACGCAGCTGATCCAAAGCAGTTTCCCAGGCCCAGGTTTTCCAGACCCAGCGTACTTCAATGCCATCAGCATCGACGATCTGGCCATGGTCATTCCAGCGTAAGCTGGAAAAATCCTTGAGGATTTTGCAGGGGATGCCGGCCTGTTCAATCGCTTCTTTCATGAACAGTGCATGGTAGGTTTCTTCCAGATCCTTGTCCTGCAGAATATGCAGTACACCCTGAACGGAACTGCTCTTCCAGGCTTGCACTAGCTCATCATAGAGCTTGTTGCCGGCACTACGGCCCTCATGTACTGCGAAGTGTTCGGCCCATTTATCCTGAACCTTGCCGCATTCCATATAACACGATGCCGAGTCACAATTATATTCATAGACTTTGATACCCTGGTCATGCAGACAGAAGTCAAAGCGCCCGGTGATCATTTCATTACGGCGGTTATCCCATGACTGCTTGATACGGCTCCAGAGAACCCTGGGCAGATTGAATCTGGCCAGCAGTTCTTCATGCTGCAACACATAATCGGTGGCATGCAGAAACAGGGCGTGAAGCTCATTGCTGGCTCGCTTGAGTTCTTTGGCGGCCGTCTCGCTGAGCCCGAGGTAACGGTTATAGTAAGCTTCATTGCTGCTCATGCGGTGTCCACCCATCATTTTTACAAAGGCAGCTTCATCCTCGTTGGCAATATTGAGCCAGGATTGTGCCGGATTAATAGCGGTTTCCGCACTACGTAACTGAAAACGGAACAGCGTTGTTTTCGCTGCTTCATGGACTACGGCGTGGCTGGCATCGCTGCTCTGGATCATCCAGCCCAGCAAGGGAGCATCGCCAAAAGAGCACTCAATCCAGTAGGCGCCATCTTCGGCAATACGGGCCTTCAATTCCCGGGAATAGTTCTGACCTTCAGGCCATACCTGATGAAGATTATTCTGCTCAACGAAACGAATACAGTCTTCCCGCACTTCCGTGACAATGGCGACATGGCCAGTGACTTCAAATTCACCGCCTTCATTCCAGATCAGCATGCTGCCGGGCTCTGGCCAGCGCAGGGAGCCATTGCGGAAAGACTGCAGGGGCAGTTTGTGCGGTTTACCGCCTTTCACCACGCGTACGTGTTGCAACAGAAATATATCGTAGGCCATCGACACATCATCAAAAATATAACCCTTGTTGAGATACATCCAGCGCCGGGCAAACTCCACACATTGCCATTTGTAGCCCATGAAAATGTTATCGACGTAACTGCGGTAGGCGTGTCGGTTGGGCAGTTCCTGGTCATCTGCACTGTCATAATCCGAGGAATAAACCGGGACATTCCCTGGCGCATAACCCAGCAAGGTGCCAAATTTCGCAGGCTGTGCAGGTTGTTTGTGTTTGATGTGACCGGGTTCCAGTTCCGACATGTAAGATCAGGCCCACTTTAAAAAAGGTGGCGCACAATAGCACTTCGCTATAAAAAATCAATCGCTTTTTGATAGAGCCACTTGGACAGGGCAGAGAAAATTATAAGGCGGCCAGCGCTTCACTCAGCCGTGCAACGGCGATAACCTGCATGCCTTTAATGGCCTGCTTTGGGGCATTGGCCTTGGGTACGATGGCGCGGGTAAAACCATGCTTGGCTGCTTCGAGCAAGCGTTGTTGACCGTTGGGTACAGGACGAATCTCACCAGCCAGGCCGACTTCGCCAAAGACCACCAGTTCACGGTCCAGGGTGCGGTCTTTAAAGCTGGAAACCACCGCCAGTATCAGGGCCAGATCGGCACTGGTTTCACTGACTCTGACACCGCCGACCACGTTGACAAAGACATCCTGGTCCGCCATGAACAAACCACCATGCCGGTGCAATACTGCCAGCAGCATAGCCATGCGATTATGATCCAGCCCGACGGCAATGCGTCTGGGGTTGCCAAACTGCGAGGCATCTACCAGGGCCTGGATTTCCACCAGCAGGGGACGCGTACCTTCCCATAAAACTGTCACCAGTGAGCCGGGAGAAATATCCTCGCTGCGTGCCAGAAAAATGGCCGAAGGGTTTTTAACTTCCTTGAGACCCTGTTCCGTCATGGCGAAAACACCCAGCTCATTAACTGCGCCGAAACGGTTTTTCTGTGAACGCAAGGTGCGATAACGGGAATCATCGCCGCCTTCGAGCATCATGAAACAGTCAATCATGTGCTCAAGCACTTTTGGTCCAGCCAGAGAGCCTTCCTTGGTGACATGGCCGACAAAGAAGACGGCGGTATTGCTCTGCTTGGCATACTGCACCAGATAGGCAGCGCATTCACGCACCTGGGAAACGGAACCGGGTGCCGATGGAACTTCGCTACTATGCATGACCTGAATTGAATCAATCACCATCAGTTTTGGCTGCTGCTCCTCGGCGATATCGGTGATCTGTCTGATATCGGTTTCTGCCAGCATCATCAGTTTGTCGCTGGGAAGACCAAGACGTTTGGCGCGCATGGCCACTTGCTGCAGTGATTCTTCGCCGGTGACATAGAGGGCTTTGTTGTTCTGAGAGAGCTGACAGAGGATTTGCAGCAGCAGGGTGCTTTTACCGGCACCGGGATTGCCACCGATAAGTATGGCTGAACCAGGCACAATGCCTTCACCCAGTACGCGGTCAAACTCACCGATCCCGCTAGCGATACGCGGCGCATCATCCAGATTGATATCTTTGAGGACTTTCAGGCTGGATGCATCGCCAGCAAAGCCCTGACGTCTGAAGCTGGCAGCGGCTGCCGGTGATGTTGCGGGGCCCAGAGAGATTCGAGACAGGGTATTCCACTCCCCGCAGCTTTGACACTGCCCCTGCCACTGACCGTGTTCGGCACCACAATCATTGCAGACATAGGCGGTCTTGGTCTTAGCCATAGACCCGCTCCACGCGCGGAGCAATGCTGCAGCACAGGTTATAGGAAAGAATACCGGTATGCTCGGCGACTTCATCCAGCGAGAGACTATCCCCCCAGAGGCTTACCACTGAACCAAGTTCAGCGCCAGGCACCGGACTCAGGTCGACAGCAATCATGTCCATGGATACGCGACCGCAGCTCACCGTTCGAACCCCATCCACCAGTACCGGGGTGCCATTGGGGGCATTGCTGGGGTAACCATCGGCATAACCGATACTGACGATACCGACTGGCATATCCTGCGGACAGATAAACTGCGAACAGTAACCGACATTATCGCCGGCACGGCAATGCTGTATGGCAATAATCTTCGCCTGCAGACTCATCACAGCCTGTAAACCCAGGGCATCCCGTCTCAAGCCGGCATTGCTGTAGGGGAAAGGCGAACTGCCATAGAGCATGATCCCGGGTCTGACCCACTCGCTATTTTCACCAAAGCCTGCCAGTAAGGCGGAGCTGGCGGCAATAGAGCTGGAACAGTCAACAATTTCACTGCTGACACGGGTAAAGGTTTCGAGCTGCTCCAGGTTCAGGGCCGAGTCAGGCAGGTTGGCATTTGCCAGGTGCGTCATGGCAACTATACCCCTGCACCAGGGCTTGGCCTTGAGCTGTTGATAGACAGCCAGATACCTGTCCGGACGGATGCCCAGTCGGCCCATGCCCGAATTCATTTTCAGCCAGAAAGTCAGTGGTGTTTTCGGGTTTTTTGAATCCAGTGCCTGCTCCAGCCAGAGCAGTTCTGCTTCTCGGTGGATGACGACCTGAAAGCCGGCCTGTGCAATTCGCGGAATATCGCTGTGTTCGAGAATCCCCTGCAGAATGACTATGGATGCCGGGTCGAGGATGCCTGCCAGTGCTTCGGCTTCTTCAATGTCGGTGACAGCATAGGCATCGGCTTCGCTCAGGGCCTCGGCGACTGGCAGCAGACCATGACCGTAGGCATTGGCCTTGATAACAGCGAGTAGTTTGCGCAGGCCAGCACGTTGGCGGGCGACACGCAGGTTATGACTCAGGGCATTGAGATTGATGCTGGCTCTGACCCGATGGATCACTCGTCAAAATCTCCGGCATCATCCGCGTAAGCGCCGAAACCGGACATGCCTCCAAAGTTTTGTTCAGCGCTCATCGGCATATAATTTTCAAAGCGGGTGTATTTGCCAATAAAGCTCAGATTACAGGTGCCGATGGGTCCATTTCGCTGCTTGCCGATAATGATTTCGGCCATGCCCTTGTGCTCGGTATCTTCGTCGTAGACTTCATCACGGTAAACAAAAATGATGACATCGGCATCCTGCTCGATGGCACCCGATTCACGCAGATCTGACATCACAGGACGTTTGTTGGGGCGTTGTTCGAGACTGCGGTTGAGCTGTGACAAGGCAATAACCGGGCATTCAAATTCACGGGCCATCAGTTTCAGGCTGCGCGAAATTTCCGAGATTTCACCGGTGCGGTTTTCACTGTGTCCCCGCAATTGCATGAGTTGCAGGTAGTCCACCATGATCAGACCGATTTTATTGTGATGATCCTTGGCAAGGCGACGTGCCCGGGCACGCATTTCGGTCGGGTTCAGCCCCACAGTGTCATCTATGTAAAGCGGTTTCCCGGTCAGCTTGTTGATGGCGTTGGTCAGTTTGGGCCAGTCATCTTCCAGCAGTTTACCGTTACGCATGCGCGTCTGATCGACCTTGCCGATGGACGAGAGCATACGTGTCACCAGTGATTCCGCGGGCATTTCCAGGCTGAAAACCAGCGCCGGCAGCGGGTTTTCTTCCCCGAGCAGATAGTTTTCCACCATGTTCATGGCAAAAGAGGTTTTTCCCATGGAAGGTCGGCCGGCGACAATAATCAGATCAGATTTCTGTAGTCCGGAGGTCTGGTTATTCAAATCCTTGAATCCGGTGGTGATACCGGTCAGGTTGCCTTGGGTGTTAAACAGCTCTTCCAGCCGGTCGAGCCCTTTTTGCAAAAGAGGATTGATAAACTGGGGACCGCCATCCTTGGGTCGTTCATCGGCTATTTTAAAAACCTGCTGTTCAGCCAGGTCCAGCAGTTCCGCGCTGTCCCGACCTTCCGGATTGTAGGCGCTGTCGGCAATCTCAGTGGCGGTTCTGATCAGTCGTCGTAGAATGGCCCGTTCGCGAATGATGTGGGCATAGGCCATGATATTGGCTGTGCTTGGGGTGTTGCTGGCCAGTTCACCCAGGTAATCGACACCGCCGGCTGCTTCCAGCTGATTCAGATGATCGAGGGTTTCGGCCAAGGTGACCAGATCGATCGGTTTTCCGGCGTCTTGCTGTTTGTGCATGGCCTGGAAAATAATGCCGTGTTCCTTGCGATAAAAATCACTGTAAATCAGCACATCAGAGACATCGTCCCAGGCTGCATTGTCCAGCATCAAGCCCCCGAGAACCGCCTGCTCGGCATCAATCGAATGCGGCGGAACTTTCAGGCTGCTGGTATTACCCAGTGTGGCATCAAGGCTGCGAGGTTGATTTGAAGGTGCTTCCGACATCACTGATTATTTTTCTTAAATCCGGCTGGGCTGATAATGGTAACCTATCGACAAAGTATTGAAAATTTATATCTGAATAGAGGATAACTTCTCTGTTTGGTTTATCTCAAATTTTTAGGTTGTGTTTTGAAATGTGTCTGGAGCAGCTGGATTACAGGAAAGTCGCCAGCCGAGCTTGTGCTTGGATGTGTGGGTTTAGGCATGTCCCTGGCAGAAATAAAACCTTAGACTTTCAAAAATAGCAGTAGAGTCTTCTAGTTTAAAACGCAGAAAGTTCTAAGTGTTGGACTCAGGTTTATCATCCAGCTTTTCCTTGGCTTCCTGTAGGATGGCCAGATTGCTTTCTTCTGACAAAGAACTGGGGGTAATTTCACCAGCTGTATTCTGTTGCAGGGCTTCTTGTACCATCAGTAAACGTCGCTGGGCTTTGACCAGATGTCGGCAGCAGCGTTTGATGGCATTGGCGTCCTGTAGCAGAGAATCCATCTGGTAAATGGGGATGCTGCCGGTGGCAGCCTGGTGCATGATGATCTTTTTGAAAACCCGGTAGGCCTTTTCAATCTCATCGTAATCTGGCATGGCCTGCAGGGGCTCGGTGCCAGTCAGTGCGGTTCTGGACAGGAAATCCCCGGCGACAAGGGTGAATTTCAGCGCCTCACTTTTTAATTCAGTATTAAAGCTGCTGAGCTGCTGAATGCTTTGTAACTCCTTGATGTCTTCACCCAGATCAACAGCGAACAGAAATTCCTGCATGGCCTCAATCAGGTTACCAAGGACTTCGGCCAGTAAAGGGGTCAGTGAGGTGCTGTTAAGTTCGACGGCATAAGTTCCAACGGCTTTGGTGAGCTCCCTGATCGGTGCCGGGGATTCGATTTCCCTTTTGGAATCCATCAGGCTGAGTATGTATGCCATGCTCATGACGGATATGCGTTTGACCTCCATACTCATTGAATCAATCGCCAGGTAAGGTAGAGTCATGACATTCTTGTCGAGATATTGCGGCAGAGCAGCCTGCTCCTCGACCGTTGTGAAGCGCTTGCGCAGATAGTTCACCAGATGGGTGGATATGGGCCACATCAGCAGAACCCCGGTGATATTAAAAATACTGTGAAAGATGGCCAGGGTAATGGCTGGTGAGGGATTCAGGCTGAGATAGATTTGAAGCCTGTCTCCCAACCATAACAGGGGGCTCAGCATAAGCAGAGCAACAAAGGCAGTGATCAGATTGAAGCCGACATGACTCATGGCAACCCGTTTGGCAGTGGGGGTGGCGCCGAAAACGGAAATCAGTGCCGTGGTCGTGGTGCCGAGATTGGCACCAATCACCACGGCTGCGGCAGCGTTGACTTCGATGAGCCCCCCGGCGGCGGCACTCAGTGCGATGACCATGGCGGCACTGGAAGACTGCATGAGCGTCGTCAGCAGGAAGCCGAGCAGGGTATACAGGAGTACATTGAGAATATTGAGCTGCTCCAGAACCGGTAAGGAATATTCGGCACCCAGATTTTCAAAACTGTCTTTCAAGACACCAATGCCCAGAAAGAGCAGACCGAAGCCGACCAGCGCCAGGCCATAGGAAGCACGTCTGGAGTTTGCGCCACTGAGTTTCAGCAGGGCGCCGATACCGACCAGTGGCAGGGCCAGGGCTTCCATGTTGACCTGAAAGCCTATCAGGGCAACGATCCAGGCGGTCATGGTGGTCCCCACATTACTGCCATAGATGACCCACACAGCCTTTTCCAGGCTCAGCATACCGGCATTGGCAAAACCGATGGTGGCGACAGTAACAGCACTGGAGGACTGCACAATACCGGTAATCAGGAAACCGGAAAACAGGCCGCGCGCCCGGGTATCGGTTCCGCTGGCCAGCAGGTCGCGCAGCGTATTACCGGCGGCCAGTTTCAGGCCGTCAGTCATCAATGACATGCCGATCAACAGCAGCCCCAGACCACCGATCAAATTAGTGATTAAGCTCATTGAATTGATATAAGTCGCTCGAAATGTGGCTCAGTCGCATTATTATAAGCGTACTTGCATCGGATTGATTTGATTTTCGGCAATGCGCAAAGTGCTTGTCAGTCATGAAGATTTGATTCTCAGTTAAATCGGGACCTGCACATTGCTTACCAATTGTTAACCTATCGTTAACAATTCATAAACCGTTTTCAAACCGTTAATTGTATTGAGCCCCGGCCAAACTGGTATAGATTGTCGGCAAAGCAGGACTGATGTTAGTACTGCAGTCATTGATGATTGGAGAAACACATGAAAGCACTAAAAAGTTTCAGCTATCGACCAAAACAACTCACAGGCAGTATTGCTTTGGTTTGTGCTTCTACCCTGGCGCCAGTATGCGGACTGGCACAACCCGGTGGTATCCAGGAGGTCGTCATTTTTGGCCGTAATACCGATCTGGTCGGCCAGGCCGAATCTGCCAGCCAGGGCTATGTAGGTGGCGCGGATTTGCTGATTCGTCCGCTGGTAAAAACCGCGGAGTTACTGGAGTCCATGCCTGGCATGGTGGCGGTGCAACACTCCGGCAGCGGCAAGGCCAACCAGTACTTTCTGCGCGGATTCAATCTGGATCATGGGACTGACTATTCCGTGCACCTGGATGGGGTTCCCATGAACCTGCGCTCTCACGGGCACGGGCAGGGCTACCTGGATGTCAACGGCATCATTCCGGAAACCGTGGAAGGGATCGACTACCGCAAGGGGCCTTACTATGCCGACCTGGGGGATTTTTCCATGGCCGGGGCTTCCTTTATCAACACCATTGATGAACTGGAGCGCAGCTTTGTTTCTGCCGAGACCGGCAAGTTTGGTTGGGGTCGATACGTGGCGGGGACCAGTCAGGCTGTCAATGAAGGAACTCTGACCCTGATCGGCGAGTACAAGAATTACGATGGCCCCTGGCAACAGGGTGAAGACCTCAATCACCTTGCCCTGTGGGGCAAGTACCTGACGCCGACGTCCTTTGGTGATGCCTCCTATAGCTTCAGTGCCTATCGAGCCGACTGGCGCCCAACCGAACAGAACCCAGAACGAGTCATAGGTTCTGCTGTCTGTGCAGATCGCTATTGCACACTGGACCCTACCGCAGAAGGTGAAACCACCCGCTGGATTGCCTCGGCAGATCTGCAGGGCTCTGACTGGTTTGCCAATTTCTACGGGCAGCACTATGACTGGACCATGTCCTCCAACCCGACCTACGATGCCCAGATCAATCAGTTTGACAAGCGCTGGATTGTAGGAGGGACGGCAGGCAAAACCCTGCTGGAAGAAAGTGCCTATGATTTGAGCCTTGGCCTGAATGCCCGTTATGACGATGGCAGCCGAATCGGGGTAGAGGCATTCAATGCTGGGATTTATACCGGTGACATTGCTGCCAATAAAATCACCGAATACTCACTGGGTCCTTATCTGGATGCCAACTGGTATGCCACCCGGAATTTACGCGTCAATGCCGGACTGCGTTATGACTATTTCGATTTCGATGTCACGGCACTGAATGCGCTCAGCGCCGAGGGCAGCAAGACGGACGGGGAGTTTTCTCCCAAGTTTGGGCTGGCCTGGACCGCACGGGATAATCTTGAGCTCTACTATAACTGGGGTCGCGGCTTTCATTCCAATGATGCACGCGGCGTGGTTAACCAGGCCAACCCCGTACCGGGTATTTCCAGCGGGACGGGTTATGAACTCGGTAGTCGTATGAATCTGGGAGACTTTAAATTCACAGCGGCATACTGGTGGTTGGATCAGGATTCCGAGCTGATCTTTGTCGGTGATTCCAATTCAGTTGAGCCCAAAGGAGGCTCGGAACGTGATGGCTATGAACTGACCCTGTTCTGGCAGCCCAGTGACTGGCTGGGTGTGGATGCTTCTTTCACCAGTAGCGTTGCACGCTACATCAGTAACCCTGAAGGCAACTATGTTGAAGGAGCCGTGGAAGAAGCTGCCCAGCTGGGTGTCGCCATTACACAGGATAACTGGGATGCCAGCCTTCGCGTGCGCTATCTTGGGCCTTATGCCCTGGATGCCGCCAATAGCAATCGTGCCGAGTCACTATCCACCGCCAATCTGCGTGCGGCCTATCATTGGGAATCTTTCACGATGTTTGTTGAGGCCATCAACCTGTTCGATCGTGATGGCAAGGAAATCCAGTATTACTACCCGGCCTATGTCAATGGTTTTGATCCGGTCGGGCTGACATCCGAGACGCTTGATTGTGATGTCACCAACTGCAATATGAGTCGGGCGACTGAGCCTCGGGCATTCCGTGTGGGGGTAAGATACCAGTTTTAACGTTAATGCTCTCCCTGACTGCCGGTTCTTTTGAATCGGCAATTTCTTTTCTGCATGATCCGTCCGTCTCGGCTTGCTAGCAGCCAGAGAGGTCGCTATATGCGAACCTCTATTATAAGCTTCTGTTTTAATTGTTGATAATCGTGTTAACCTCTCGTTAAACCGTTGCTTTTTTATGGCAAAGAGCCTTTTTTAACGTTAAAACAGCCCTTGCAAATTTCCCTGAAACCGCGACAATGCGCATCTTTCAAGAGATTGACAACCCGGTATGAGCACCATCGAACCAGAAGAGCTGCAGGCCCTTGTTCAGCGCATCATAAAAAGCGGTGAGCTGGGACGTTCGCGTACCTACAGTGACATACTCAGTTATCTGGCAGATTGCGCCGAGTCCGGTAATACCCCCAAGGAAGTGGCCATTGCCATTGATGTGTTGGGGCGCGAGCCTGATTTCGATGTCGGCAAGGATTCGATTGTACGGGTGCACATCTATCATCTGCGCAACAAACTCAAAGCCTATTTTGCAAAATACGGCAGGCAGGAAAAATACCGGCTGGATATCCCCAAGGGGCAGTACATACTGACAGCCATTCCGGCCCGGGAAGCCGACACGGATCAGGTTGTATCGGGCTCTGACAGGCGCCGTGAAGCGATGACCCCCTGGCTGGCGGGACTGGCAGTACTGCTGCTATTGCTGAACCTGGTCTTTCAGTTTGGCGACAATCAGCCAGCAGACCCTACCAGTTCTGCCTATGCGCAATTGAGCCCTTGGAAGGAAATGCTGGACGATGTATCCCCCATCCTGATTCTGGTGGGAGACTATTACATTTTTGGGGAAGTGAATGCCCAGGGCGATGTCGATCGACTGGTGCGAGACTTTGATGTGAATTCCTCCGAGGAGCTGAACCTTATGCAGGACCTCGGGATGGACGGGTCGGAGCGTTATTTTGACCTAGGTTTGAATTACATTCCCAGCTCCACGGCTTTTGCCCTGAGCCGCCTGATGTCAGGGCCCTTACACGAGATCAGCGTAAACCGGATAAACGTAAAGCTGGTCTCGGAATACAGCACAGCTGACCTGGCCAATAATCATATTATTTACCTGGGTTACCTGAGCGGTTTGCAGGAGTTGTATGCGCTGATGTTTACTGGCTCGACTCTGGAGGTTGGTGCCACCTACGATGAGTTGAACAATCTGCAAAACGGGGATTATTACATCAGCAACTCAGGCCTGTCTGGAGCCGATGCCTACAAGGATTACAGCCTGCTGGCGAGCTTCCCCTCACCCAACGGGCACCAGATAAGTATGATTGCCGGTATGCGTGATGAGAGCCTGATCAATATTGCCCAACAGGCTAGCGATCCACAGACACTCAGGGAGATTGAAGAAAGCCTGGCCCTGGCAGGTGATGGCAGCGCACATTTTGAGGCCTTGTTTGAAGTTTTTGGCTTTGACAATACCAACTTCAATTCCAGACTGATTTATACCCATCAGCGGGATCCGCAGGCTGTGCAGGGCTTTTTCGGCGGCAATTAGAAACAGGCAAAAAAAAAGAGGGCCGAAAGCCCTCTTCTGCGCTGTATTAAAAAAAGTAGAAAGAAGACTTTTGATCTTCTTTCTACTTGACTGCAAAGACTCAGTTATTCTTCGTCTTTTACTGCAGATTCTTCTTCAGCGCTATCGTCTTCAGCCGCTTCTTCTGGCTTGCCATCCAGTTCTTCCTGGGCAGCAACAGTGGCTTCAGGTGCATCGGTGCCGACGACATGCAATGTAAATTCAGCGCTAATTTCTGAGCCAAGAGACAGGCTGATGGTAAATTCGCCCGTCGTACGTAAAGCGCCTTCAGGCAAGAGAACTTCACTTTTCTCAACCTTGTGTCCGGCATCGTTCAGCGCGGTAGCAATATCACGCGTGCCGATAGAACCGAACAGTTTGCCTTCATCGCCGGCGTTAGCTTCAATGGTGACAACGATGCCATTCAGTGTTGCAGCACGGGCTTCGGCAGCGGCCAGTTTTTCCTGAGCAGCTTTCAGCAACTCATCCTTACGGGCCTCATACTCGGCTACATTTTCCTTGGTAGCAGGAACAGCTTTTGCGAAGGGAAACAGATAGTTCCGTGCAAAGCCGGCTTTGACTTCAACCTGCTCACCGACGTCGCCGATTTTCCCGACTTTTTCCAATAATATTACGTTCATGTTTTTAACCTCACCTATTGCCGTCTACTTATTCAGCGGCAATGCGTTTCCTCACATTTATCACACTGTCTGCCAGTCCCAGTAACGCCAGTGCCGGCATGAAAAAAAATACTGCCAGGTAGCCGATAAACAACCAGCTGGAACCCAACTTTTTCAGGTTGATCACGTAATGCATCAACGCGATACCGGCCAACATTGGTGGGATGCTCATGATGGATACCCAGGAATCTAGCGGCTCCATATCGGCCAGCCCCGCAATCATCAGCCCCATCAAAAGAATCGCAAAGCCAGGCTCCAGCCTGAGCACTTGGAATTCTTCTTTAAAACCACCCGGGTTGTACAATGCAGCCTGCCACCAGCGCGCCAACACCAGACAGCTGAGGATGGTGGCAAAATGGTAAGCTCCAAAAAAGCTTAACAAGAGGGCCACGATTTGCTCAGCCGTATAGGGCATGACTGCACCCTGCGAGCGTTGCAGCGCCATTCCTTCTTCAACAATGGCACTTAGCTGGGCTACGTAAGCGTTCTGCCAGACCAGACTCAACTGGATTAACAGAGCCACTATCGTGCCTGCCATGACAACTCTGGACCAGGACTCGCTATGTTTGAGTACCTGGGCCAGCAGGGCCACACCTGGCATCAGCATTATCGGAGACGGATCCCCGACAACCCAGTAAAATCCTGCGGGTACCATTGACCACAGCAGGATCATCAATCCTTCTCGAGCGCCTTTGCGCAGATTTATCAATCCGACAACTGCCGCGCTCAGGCAGTACACCATGGGGATAAAGCCGCAAAGCAATACCACGATGATTGCCCGGCTGCGGCTATGCATCACATATTCCGCCAGGCCCCGCATCATCAATCCCCTTGGATGTTTATACTTCGTGCGAATCCGTATAGGGAATCAAAGCCAGATAGCGAGCGCGCTTGATCGCCGTAGCAAGTTGTCGCTGGTAACGGGCTTTGGTCCCGGTAATGCGACTGGGCACGATCTTGCCGGTCTCACTGATATTGGCTTTGAGTGTATCCAGATCCTTGTAATCAATTTCACTGACGCCTTCAGCGGTAAATTTGCAGTAGCGTCGACGTCTAAAAAAACGGGCCATGTTAGTTCTCCAAATTCAGTCGCTTAGTTGCTGATCTCTTCGGTTTCTTCTTCATCCGAATCTACCGCATCGTCGTCATCATCATCGAAATCGTCATCTTCATCCGATTCTTCCTGCATGCGCTGAGACGCACGGGCTTTACGCTCGCGGCTCTCATTTTCGGCTTTCATGATGTCTGAAAGTTCGGTGATGGCTTGCTTGCGCTTAATAACCAGATCACGAATGACTGCATCGTTGTAGCGGAACAGCGTGGAGATCTCATCCAGTACTTCAGCGCTGCACTCAATATTCATCAGCACATAATGTGCTTTGTGAATTTTGTTGATCGGGTAGGCAAGTTGACGGCGGCCCCAGTCCTCGACACGGTGTACAGAACCACCACCATCTTTGACCAGCGAGCTGTATTTTTCGATCATCCCCGGGACCTGATCAGACTGGTCGGGATGCACCATAAATACTATTTCATAGTGACGCATAATGCTCCTCACGGTTTGGCAGTCTTCCGTCAGGGCTCATTGTGGAGCCGGTGGCTTCTAAAAAGCTCGTCTGCGGTAAGACAAGGAGTTAAAAAGAGGGCGAATTGTAGAGATATTGGGGCGACTATGCAACTTCTAGCTGCTCCTTTGGCGTAAGGCCTCGAACAGTAAGATGCCGCTTGAGACCGATACGTTCAGCGAACTGGTCTCTCCCCGCATGGGAATGGCAAGAAGCTGATCGCAGTGTTCGCGGGTCAGGCGCCGCAAGCCTTTCTCCTCGGCGCCCAGCACCAGGGCAATCGCCCCTTTCAGATCAGCCATGTAAATCGACTTGTCAGCTTCCCCAGCGGCTCCCATCAGCCAGATACCGCGTTTTTTCAGATCTTCCAGGCAACGTGCCAGATTGGTAACACTGATCAGAGGCAGAATTTCGGCAGCTCCACAGGCGACTTTGCGAGCCGTGGCATTAAGTGGTGCCGATTTATCTTTCGGGACGATCACGGCATCGGCGCCGGCGGCCTCTGCGGAACGGATACAGGCCCCCAGATTATGCGGATCAGTGACCCCATCCAGTATCAGTAGCAGGGGAGGGTGATCAAGACTGTCCAGCAGTTGCTTGAGATAGCTTTCATTAAATTCCAGCTTGATTTCATGGCACAGGGCAATAGCGCCCTGGTGCACGCCCTGAGCCTTTTGGTCCAGATCAGGCTTTTCCAGCACTTCCACCGGAATCCCCAGACTGTTGCATTGATCGGTAATGGCGGATATACGCTCATCCAGCCGTCCGCTTTGCAGAAAAATTTTCTGTACCAGTTCCGGCCTGTGCTTCAGAAGGGCATTGATGGTGTGGATGCCGAAAACCCATTCCTGTTTCATGCTCATAAGCTCAGTGCCGTTTTCTTGACTGGCGGGAAAGTTGCTTTCTTGCCTTATTACGTGGTTTGCCGGAACGCTGTCGCTGCGGCAGCTGTTGACCGCGCGTTGCCGTTTTACGGTTGCCAGTGAGCTGCAGGTCGATTTTTTTGTCATCAAGATCAACACGCGCGACGATGACACTGACCTTGTCACCCATCTGATATTGATAACCGCTTGCTTCGCCGGTCAGGGTATGGGCAATGGCATCGAAGTGGTAATAATCATTGTGCAAAGCCGTGACATGCACCAGGCCTTCGACATACAGGTCATCCAACTGCACAAACAGGCCAAAACTGGTGACAGAGGTAACGGTGCCTTCATACTCTTCACCGATATGCTCTTTGATATATTCACACTTCAGCCAGTCCAGCACATCGTAAGTGGCAGCATCCGCACGCCTTTCGGTCATGGACAAAGAAGCACCCAGGCTATCAAGGTCGGCCACTTTATAGGGATAGATTTCCTTACGGGTCAGGGCCTTGTTCCCCGCGACGGGCAGGGTGTAGCTGGGGAATTTGCCACTGCGAATCAGATAGCGAATGCCCCGGTGTACCAGTAAATCAGGGTAGCGACGAATGGGAGAGGTAAAGTGCGTATAGGCCTCAAATCCCAGCCCAAAATGTCCACCATTATTGGGCTGGTAAAGAGCCTGTTGCAGTGAACGAATCACGATGTTTTGAATCAGTTGACGGTCAGGGCGTTTGCGCAAGCGATCAAGGATAAGCTGGTAGTCGCTGGGTGTCGGTTTTCGTTTACGCGCCAGACCGACGCCGATACCGCGTAGAAAATCATAGAGCTTGGCTACCTTTTCTTCGTTGGGACCGTCATGCACGCGGTACAAGGCAGGCAGTTTGGCCTGTAGTAAAAATTCGGCAGCACAGACATTGGCGCAGAGCATGCATTCTTCAATGAGGCGATGCGCATCATTGCGCACAACCGGCACAATTTCCTTGATCTTTTTCTGCTCGGAAAAAATGATGCGGGTTTCCGTGCTTTCGAAATCCAGTGCGCCACGTTTGCGCCGACTTTGGTGCAGGGTTTTATACAGAGCATACAGATGCTGCAGGTGTCCCAGTATTGCGCCATGTTTATCCCGCAAGCGTACTTGCAGACGCTTGTCGGCATCGCTTTTGGCTGGCTGCAGCATGCCAGCGACTTCGGTATAGGTCAGTCTGGCCTGTGAATGAATGATACCTTCATAAAATTTATAGGAGTTGATATTGCCTTCACGGCCGATGTTCATCTGGCAGACCATGACCAGCCGGTCTTCGTGGGGTTTCAGTGAACATAAACCATTGGATAAATCCTCTGGCAACATCGGGATAACATGACCGGGAAAGTAGACTGAATTGCCGCGTTTCTGTGCTTCCCCATCAAGAATGGAGTCAGGCTGTACATAATGTGAAACATCAGCGATGGCAACGTACAGGGTCCAACCCTTTCCGCGTCGGCTCTGGCAGTAAACAGCATCATCAAAATCCTTGGCATCTTCGCCATCAATGGTGACAAAAGGCAATTCGCGTAAATCGATTCGCTGCTGTGCTTCTGTAGACGGATTATCTTGAGTTTTGCTGATCCGGTTCAGTTCGCCGATGATGCCTCTGGGCCAGTCGCGGGGAATATCGTGGGCGCGAATTGCCACCTCTATTTCCATACCGGGTCTTGCAACATCGCCCAGCACCTCGGTAATAATACCGGTACTTTTGACATGATCGATGGCAAAGCGGGTTACTTTTACCACAACAAAATCACCGTCCTTGGCATTTTTATGCTTTTTCGGGGGAATCAGAATTTCCTGGGTAATACGACGGTTATGGGGAATCACTACACCGACGCCGGATTCACGATAAAAACGCCCGACAAATTCACTGCGCTTGCGTTCCAGCACTTCGACAATCTTGCCTTCAAGACGGCCACGGCGGTCGTAACCGGAAATCCTTGCCAGAACCGTGTCGCCATCAAAGGCTTTCTTCATCTGGTTCGGGTTAAGAAAGAGGTCGGCTGAACCGTCCTCTGGAATCACAAAACCAAAGCCCTCCTTGTTACCCTGAATCGTGCCTTTGATGAGATCCATCTTGCGCACCAGCCCAAAAGCGCCACCACGATTTTCGATCAACTGGCCGTCGCGGGTCATGGCCCTCAGACGTCGGCGTAGGGCTTCCTGCGATTCATTATCAAATAGCAGCAATTCAGTGGACAGCTGCAGATGGGTCAGCGGTTCCGCTCTTTCTTCCAGGTGTTCGAGGATGTATTCACGGCTGGGAATGGGATTTTCATAACGGGCGGCTTCCCGTTTGGCCTGTGGGTCTTTGGATTTTTTGGCTGGCGGCATGAAGACTCTGAAATACGTGATTGTTGGTCTGGAAGTATAACAGGCGCTCGAGCAAACAACATTGACAGAAGCCGGCAATATCGGTAAATTGCAGCCCCCTGCAAAATGCAGTTCCTCACAATGCCCAGGTGGTGGAATTGGTAGACACGCTAGCTTCAGGTGCTAGTGGCCTTACGGCCGTGGAGGTTCAAGTCCTCTCCTGGGCACCACTATAATTCTTTGGTATTTAGCTTCTGCAGGATTCCCTTGTTTGTCTAGTTCGAGTCACAGAGGGCTAAGCAGCTCGTTGAAAAACACTCGCGTTCAGCCTGCCATGAAGCTGTGCTTCATGAGCGGCAGGCTTCACCCTCTCCTGGGCGTGAATTCATCTTACTTTGAATAGGCTTGGGACGTTCATTGTGCAGCTTCGAGCCACAGTGGAATAATCCACTCACTGAAAACTCGCTAGCCCAGGTAAGCTCTATGGTTCAAGGTTATGGGGCTGAGCTCAGTTAAGGCGCCAAACCAAGATCGCTTGCCAGCACAAAAAGGCAGGTTCATAATAATCAGCGATATGACTTTGTTTTAAGAAGAATAAAGATTTAGAACAAGAAATATATAAAAGATAAATATGATGGATATACAACATTATCAACCATCTATATTAAGTCGATATATCAATAAATTTTACATTTATCGTTTTGGTGAAAATATTGATATTCAGCTTTTTCCGAAGGGTGTTTTTGAAATTGTATTCCAAAGTAGTGATTGTTTTCTGCAAAATACTTCATATAGTTCTGGATGGAAAACCAGGCCAAAGGATTTCATAGGGGGACTGCACAATAAGTCATATCATGTAAAATCCAGTAATAAAGACAACTATTGCATGGTTGTTGAGTTTAAACCACATGCTGCTAAATACTTTATCCCTCAGCATTTGCATGATTTTCAAAACAATGTCATAGATATTTTTGAAATTTGGGGGGGATTCTGTTTCAGAGTTATCTCAAAAGTTAAGCTCTGAAAAAAATGATCAAAGTAAAATTCAATGTATTGAGAGTTTTTTGCTTGGAAAATATATTGACCGAAAATATTCAGCAATTGATAAAGCAGTCAACTTAATTTTAGATTCGAAAGGATTCATTGAAGTAAATAAATTGGCGAAAAATATTGCATTGAGCAATGCTCAATTTAGAAAACGTTTCAATGAAGAAGTTGGCATATCTCCAAGTCAATACTGTAAAGTTATAAGAGTAAGAAATACTCTCGACATACTTGCAGGTAATACTCAAAAGTCCTTGACTGAGATAACCGGTCAACTTGGATATTTTGACCAGTCACACTTCATTAAAGACTTTAAGTCAGTTACAGGCCGCTCCCCCAAAACATTTACTCATTTAGCGCAAATATAAGCGATTTTTACAATTCTTCCCTGTAATGAAGAATTAACCTTTCAGACAGCGTTAATTTTTAACTACTTTTAAATATTAAGCTGAACTGCCGTTAGATAGGAGGGTTAATTCAATGAATATAATCTCTTTAAGCCAGCGCCTACTTAACATAAAAGCAAAGCCAATCGCATTATTTTTGCTAATCGTGCTTTATTTGTCAGCCTGCTCCAGCCTGGACCAGGGGGGCTTCGATTTACAGTCGCAATCAGTACCGGTCTTTCCAGATTATTTTTCTGAAAAGCCAGCTATTGTATCGTTAGAGGAGATTCATCAACTGACGCCACAGCAAGAAGAATCTTTTTTAAGCTACTTCAATGCTGCTGATAACCAAAATATAGATCCGCATATACGAGTGGCTAATTTTCTGCTCAATAGCGCCAATAATTTTGTTTATGAAAGCAAGACCTATACTGCTTCAGAAGCATTCAGGCTTAATCAGGGTAACTGTATGTCGCTAGCAGTAGCTACTACTGCGTTAGCGAACCTTGCGAATATTCAAATAGAATATCAGCTGATCGACTCAACACCCGTCTATCAGTTATCAGGCTCTGTTGCTAACAAAGGCATACATATCAGAAGTCTGATTTACAAACCTGTTACCACTGAAGCAGTTACCACAAGCAGTAATAATGCCACATCATTTTCAAATTATTCTGAAGGGGGGCTTATCATCGATTATTTTCCTTCTGAGGATGGTCGCTTCATTGGTAATGTTTCTTACGAGGAGTATATAGCTGTCTATTATAGGAATATTGCTGCCGAGGCTCTCAATAACGATGATTATTCAGGAGCCTATTGGAACACGCTGGAATCCATGAAATACGACCCCTTGAGTTCTGATGCCTTAAATATGCTGGCTGTTGCCTATAAACGTATTGGCGTCTTGGATAAAGCAGAAGAAATCTATCTATATGGCATCAATCATGCTAAAGATAAATTAACCCTGATGAAGAACTACCATATTCTTTTGACCAGCCAGAATCGCGCTTTGGAAGCTGAAACCATTAATCGCAGGCTTAGCACCATGAATGATCCCAGTCCAATACACTGGTTTAATGTTGCCAAGCACTCCTACGACGTTAATGACTACAGTGATGCCATTCGTTTCTACAGCCGTGCCATAGAGATTGCTCCATATTTGCATGAAGCGCACATAGGTATGGCCCTTAGCTATTACCAGTTGGGGCAGGTTGAAAGTGCTGAACGAGCCCTCAATAGGGCGATTAACAATGTTAATGATTTTTCAACACGTAATCTTTATGAGTCCAAACTGAATGCATTAAGAAGACTTTTGTAAAATAGTACTTTCAATTTAGTGGTGTTATTGAACATTAAATCAACCCGGGCATTAACCAGTAATTATTTTATTCAGTACATAAAAAAGGCCTCAATTTTGAGGCCTTTTTTCAGCTGGATTTTCAGGAAAACATTACATTCCGCAGGGGCGTGGATCCCAGCCACCGGGGCTGTTTTCGCGACGGAAATGCGAGCTGGTAATAAAGTCCTGATTCAGGTAAGTCGGATCATGCACAACAACAGTTGCTACCAGCCAGTCAATGCCGGTTGGGTCCTGGAACATGGTGAAATATTCAGTCACCGTGGCATTTTCGCTGACCGGTGCGCCATTGGCACGTAACCAGGCGGCGGTAAGATGACTCGTTTCGACTTTCAATGAGCCATAATCCCGGTTTTGTCCTTCAACTCCAAAACCACCGAAGTTGCCAATGGGTGCTACATCGTATTCCCAGCTTGCCTGCGAATAACCCTGCAGGCTTCTGGCCGTATTGGCTGGAGGTGCCTCATTGAAAATGAAACGACGGGTCTGCTGGCCATAATCTGTTTCCAGCGTGAGTACGGAATCAGAGTCCCACTCGGTGCGAATACGCATGGGCTGGCGCATGATGCCGGCAGCACCGTAACGCAGGCAGGAATTTGCCATGGACTCGTCCCAGGCCTCGCCGACTTCTCGGGCTCGCGCATTATAGGGAATGCTGGTGAAATCACCTTTTTCAGGAACCCTCATACGCCAGAGCCAGTCTTCATTCACAATGGAAACCCATTGCCCTTCGATATTCTGCAGGTTGCCGGGCGTTCCTTCCCGTGGAGAAAGGTCTGCCAGATTCTGACCGCCTCCCGGAGGCTGAGCGACAATTGATGTTGTTAATAGTGATGCGCTTAAAAATACAGCGATCTTTGAAAAGCCTGTAAATTTCATTCTTTTTCCCCTACTCGCTCAAATTATTGTAGACAGCAGTGATGAAGTCTTCCGTGGTGACGAAGCCATGACCATAGCGGTTGGAGTAATCTCTGGCCGGTCCGACTTCAAGAACTTCCTGCAGGCTCATGCCTTCATCAATCAGGTATTGCACACGGTCGCGAATAATCGTCAGCATATCGCGATACTCGACAACGTCTGCCTCGTCTGACAGGCGACCATGGCTTGAGATGACAAGCGTGCCGCCTTCCTGCTGCTGTAATGGAACGGTGATACCGATAATCTGATTGAGGCCATCAATAATGCCGTTAATGTGGCCAAAATTGCTTTCATCAATGAAAGGAAAGCCTTCGGTGACATAAATATCACCGGTAGCAATTACATCAGATTTACGGAAGAAGATAATGCTGTCGCCGTTGGTATGTGCTCTGCCCTGATACAGTATTTCAACGGGTTCACCATTGAAGTAAAAGTCATATTTGTTGCCGATATAAACTTCTGTCGGCCAGGCATCAAACGGGATGGGTGGGTTGGCCGTTGCCATGGAAAGCATGACATTTTCATGGGCGATAACCTCGGCACCTGGTTCGAAAGTCGCTCCCACATCACCGGCTTCGTTACCAGCAACAATGGTTTCACCTGCTGCTCTGACGATCTGGTTGCCGCCAGTATGGTCTCCATGGGCGTGAGTGTTAATCACGTAGCGGATAACTTTACCTGGTGCCAGTCTTTCGATTTCTGCCACAATTTTTGGCGCAGTTTCGGCGAATTGGGTATCAACCACCAGTACACCCTGGTCACCAATTTGCACGGTAACATGACCGCCAGCTCCTGTCAGAACCCAGACATTTCCCTGTACATGATAGGAATGGACCTCTACATCAGACAGGTCCTGTTGTGCGTAGGCACTTCCCATTAGCGTTGAGCTAAGGATGGCAGCCCCCAGCAGGCTTTTTGCCAGTGTTTTTGAGCCGTTACGGTTTTTTTTCAGTAATTTAATCATTTGTGTTCTCCAAACCATTACTCGGCCACGGTATCCATGAATTCAGGTAGTGCCGTATGCGCACCACCACGGGCCGCGTCCAGCGGGATGTTCCAGCGCTCGGCAAACTCTTCACTGCCGGCATGCGATTCTTCCGTATCGATCATCCAGTGGGGGATCTCGCCGATTTCACGATCAATTTCGATTGCCGGGCGGCAGGGATATGGCCCCATATTGACTTCATGCAGCCTTTTCCAGCCATTGGTTCGAATGAAGGGCTCAGTTAAATAATTGGGGTCAGAGACAATAGACACGTGGGTCATAATGGTCTGGTCGTCATTCAGGAAGAAATATTCATCCAGTGTGGCCTCATCGCTCAGAGCCATTCCATTGCGGCGGATCCAGCCGGCTTTCAGGTGCGTCGTGTGTACAACCAGAGCATCACCCTCAAAGTGTCCGGTAGAAAAGCCACCCCAGGTATGCTGGTACAACTCTCCAGGATGCTCGCGCCCATCCATATAAATGGTGCGTCTTTGCGCCTGCCACTCAATATGTGTGGTCAGCGCGATCAATTCCTGGGTTTCCTCGTCAAGCACCTGTTGAAAGTGCAGATTACCAATACCCCGGAAACCATAGGTAGATGGGTGAGGCTTGCATTGATGCTCAGGCACGTTCAGCAAACCTGACTGCCAGGTGTCGCCACGCAGACGCAGGGCATCATTGATGGGTAAGCCTGCGTAATCACCGGCTTCTGGGCCTGGCAAACGTTCTTCGAAATCCTCATGGAAGATGGGTTGCCAGTATCCTTCAACACTGGCCTGAGCGATAAAAGGAGCACTCAGTACGGGTAGTAAAAATGAGGCAGCCAGGGCCTTTAGTTTGAATGTAGTCATAAAATACCTTTTCAGTCACTTTAGCAGGGTTCTTCTTTCGGGTTCGGGCCTTAATTTAGGAACCGTTGGCCCTTGAAACAGGCTGTTATCGACATTGATGCTATTTATTGATGCTGAGTTTAAATACGTTTTGATCTCACAGCAGGTAATAAAAGGCTAACAAAGTAAAACACCATATAAATAAAAACCAGGGAGATAATACTCTTTCCCCTTCCTTTATATCAATCTTGATTATCGTTGTATTAGGGCTGGCAACACCTCTAGAGACCTCAATAACTACTATTTAAACAGCGGCCAGAGAAAAAAGTGCCCATTTCGTGAAATATGTAGGAATTGCTTGGGAGTCAGTTAACAATTTTTTGCCAATAGTGCCCGGATTTGTCAGTCACTGGCAGAAAAAACTGTAAAGCCGTTCACACCCTGAATAATTTCATGTGCACCACTTCTCAAATTTGAACGGCTTCATATTGTTCGTTGCAAGCGATGAATTAATGTAAAGCGCAACGCTTAACTAACAGGCCTGGGGATACATTTCTCAGCTGAAATGGTTTTTCAAGATGGCAGTGATTTTATTGCTGACAAACAAACAGGGCTAATTCGATCGTGCTCATAATATTGCGATTATCACATCTACTGTTGATCAGCCTGATTA
>CAZSHI010000009.1:59369-66089 GCA_964606735.1 uncultured Enterobacteriaceae bacterium | reverse complement strand
AGCCTCCTTCAAGATTAGATCTCCCTGGAGCTTTAAGCTCCCTAAAGTGCCGTTCGAGACTAGGACGTTGATAGGCTGGGTGTGTAAGGGTTGTGAGGCCTTGAGCTAACCAGTACTAATTGCACGTGAGGCTTGACCATATAATCGCAGGCTTTTGAAATATAAAGAAAAAGTCGAAAATTATATGTGATGGCAACGAGCACCAATAACCGCACAAATACAAAAAGCAACAAGTAGTAATGCTGTGCAGAACTGAGTATGATTTTTTATGTCAACGATTTGGTTTTTTTGGTCCGGTCTTGTATCGGTACTGAAAAGACAAAAAGAATTGCCTGATGACAATAGCGAGTGTGAACCACCTGATCCCATCCCGAACTCAGAAGTGAAACCGCTCAGCGCCGATGGTAGTGTGGGGTCTCCCCATGTGAGAGTAGGACATTATCAGGCATCCAAATAAGAAAACCCGCTCAGCTTTGCTGTAGCGGGTTTTTTTATGCCCAATCACCGAGCCTATCTTGAAGCATGAAAGGCGGAGCGGACGGCAACAACGTGAGTCAAATTTTGCCTCATGCTCGTTATAAGGGCATGGGTACTTTGAATGGCAGGCTTGAAATTGTTGGCAGGTTTTTAACGCAAAAACCTGTCCAACAGTACTATCCGAACAGTATGTATATAAGACTTTGGGTATCTTCCAGTCTAAAATTGCTAATAAGTACGAGTTCCATTAAGCGGAGATAAAAACATGTTAAAACTGAATGCTGCTGTATCGAGTTTATTGCTAATAATTTGTTCTATGACGCAGACAGTATTGGCAGCAGAGATCTCTTATGAAGACCGTCAGGATGTCTATGACTTGATCAACAGGTACAGTTTTGGTGTCGATACCTATGATACCGATCTGTTGATGACGCTGTTCACTGAAGAAGGGGTATTCAGGGTGTACAACGGTGGGCGGCAGGTTGGTAATCGGGAGGGTCGTGAAGCCAGGTATACTGAGTTTACTGAACGAGCTCAGAACAGAATTCAAAATGGTGCAGGACAGAGCCGACATTTCATTACCAATATTGTTATCGATCAGCTCGATGAGAATCATATTGTTGCCAAGGTAATGGCCATGTCAACCAACATGGTGCCCGGTGAGCCGGCTCCAACGGTGAATGCCATAGGTTATTATGATTTCGAATTTGTGAAAGTTAATGAGCAGTGGAAAATCGATAGTCTCGAACTGCATTACGACTGAAGTAACGGCGATGCTTGCCTTTATTGACAGATGCAGTCATGCAAACTTGTTCAGATATTCTTGCCAATGGCTTCAATTTGACTGAGGATGTCCGTATCGCCTTATTTCCTTCATGCTTATCACTTAGGGTGTCTTCTGGATTATATCTGACAGCTAGCCTTTAGGTGACAAGCGATTAGTTAACAGAGAGAAAAAATGGATCGTCGTAATATGCTTAAACTGGGGGGCGCAGTCGCCATGACCACGATGGCAGCACCTCGTGCAGGGTTTGGCCAGAACAACATCAACTGGGCTGAGCGTATTGCCAGGCTGCCTCAACCTGAACCTGAAGAAATTGTCATTACGGCTTGTGGTGACATGATGGTCAGTGACCCGGTCAGTAATCGCGGGCTTCCAGAGGTAGACGCTTTGTACCAGTTGATCGGTGATGCTGATATTTCTTTTGGAAACTGTGAAACCACAATAGCTGATACCGGTACACTACGGGGGGGATTTACCCAGACTGCCCATCCCCGCATGCTTGATGATTTCAGGCTGAGTGGCTTTAACATGATGTCGCTTGCCAATAATCACACCATGGATCTGGGGCAAGCAGGCTTGATGGACTGGATTGAAGAATCTGAATCCCGCGGTATTACCGTGGCCGGCGCCGGCGCCAACCTTGAACAGGCTCTTGCACCGGGAGTCCGGGTTGTTAATGGCAAACGGATCGGTTTACTGGCTTTCTTTTGTGCCAATAACAGTAGCTGGGAAGATTTCCGGGCAGGGGATAATAAGGCGGGCTGTGGTCTGATTTCCGGTTCTACGGTAAGCGTTCCTGGTGAACCTTTTGGTATTGCCCTGCCGCATGCTGAGGATATGCAAACCATGACAGATGCTATCCGTAGTGCCCGTGCACAGGTTGATACGCTGATGGTTTCATTCCACATGAATTGGGGGCTTGATACGCCACCGGGTGAAAACTACCAGCGCGCTGAAGCTCCACTCGGAAGCATTGTCCCGGCTGATCTTAATGCTCCCTTGAACAAAGTCGCAATAGGGCGGCAACTTATTGCGCATACAGCAATTGATGCAGGTGCTGATATGGTTTTTGGTCACGGTCCTCATGTCCTGCACGGTATTGAGCTTTATCAGGGTAAGCCGGTTTTCTACAGCCTGGGGCATATCTTTTTCCAGCTATTAAGAAATGGCCGTGCCTTGCCTCAGATGCAGATGAACCCGACCATGGTGCAGGCTGTTGAGAGCCGATATTTTCTGGAAGAATACCGCTGGTCCGCAATCGCTCGCATCTTCGTGCGCGGTAGTGAGGTGACCCGGGTACAGATGATCCCGGCCTATATGGATGTGCAGCTCAATGGCTATCCATACCTCCCGTCAAATGCTGAAGCTGACGATGTCAACAGTGCGCTGGTTCAGCTGTCGCAGCCTTTCAATGGTAATCTGCGTGTTGAAGACTGGTATACCGAACTGCTCATTTAAATTGCGATGCCTGTGCTGAAGGGCCAGGCTCAATACCGTTGCCGAAATAAAGTGTATTGAAGGGCTGTATAATAGCCGCAAGGCAGGATGAGAACATCATCAGCGTTGAGACCATGCGGTATGATCATAGCGTCAGCGTCTGGACACAAGGCCTCCACTGTCAGAGAATTCCTGCATTAGCTCTTCAATCAACAAGTGACCGCCATGCTATTCAAACAATTATTTGATCAAAGTTCCGGAACCTATACATACCTTTTGGCTGACGAAAAATCCAGAGATGCTGTATACATTGATACGGTGTACGAGCAGCATGAGCGTGATCTGGCACTGGTCAGGGAGTTAGGCCTGAATCTGAAAGCCTGTCTGGAAACCCACTGTCACGCAGATCATGTTACCGGTGGCTGGTTGCTGAAGGATGCGCTGGGCTGTGAGTTGGTGGCTTCCGTCCATGCTGGCATTGATCCACTGGATAGTGCCCTGCAGGAGGGTGACAGCTATGCATTTGGCAAGCATCATTTGACTGCCATGGAAACGCCGGGCCACACCGATGGCTGCATCAGTTTTGTGCTGGACGACCAGTCCATGGTTTTCACGGGCGATGCCTTACTTATCCGGGGTTGTGGACGTACTGATTTCCAGCAAGGATCTGCTAAAAAACTGTTTCACTCGATTCATGACAAACTGTTTTCATTGCCGGATGACTGTATTGTTTATCCGGCTCATGACTACAGTGGCCGTTCCGCCAGCAGCATAGGCGAGGAAAAACAGTACAACCCTCGTGCCGGAGGGAAGGCCAATGAAGCGGACTTCATCGGCTTTCTGGAAAATATGCGATTGCCGCATCCGCGTCAGATAGACATTGCAGTTCCGGCCAATCAGAAAGCCGGCAAACCCGAAACCATGCCTGTCAAACCACAATGGGCGCCGGTAGTCTGCACCTACAGTGGCAACCTGGAAATCACACCGCAATGTGTCGCTGCCCATCTAGCGGAGCTCAATATTCTGGATGTTCGCACCCGTGCCGAGACAGACGAAGAGTCGGTGCGGATAAAAGGGGCACAGCTGATTCCAATCAATGAACTACGGGAGCGCCTCGGCGAGGTGCCACAGGATAAACCACTCATGACGATCTGCCGTTCAGGCAGACGTTCGGTACTGGCAGCTTCCATTTTGAAAGAGAATGGCTGGACTGAGGTGGCCAATATCAAAGGGGGGCTGCTGCAATGGCTGGATGAGGGCTTACCAATCGACAAGGGGTGAGCTGCCACAGCTGTTTTGAAATATCGAATGACACTGACAGCATTCAAGGCCATTCAAGAGCTCGCAGCTAAAAGAAAAGGCGGCGAACAGGCTCTGCAGGAAATCCTGGCCACTCAAAAAAGCCTTAGTACCACTGAGCTTGCCAGACTGGGTGACGATCGTTACCTTTCCATGATGAGCAAGTGTATTTTCAACGCTGGCTTTAATTGGCAGGTCATCAGCAAGAAATGGCCAGGTTTTGAGGAAGCCTTTCATGGCTTCAATCCGCTTGGTCTTGCACACATGCCGCCGGAAAAATGGGAAGCCTATATCGATGATACCCGCATCGTGCGTAATTGGATCAAGATTCAATCGGTGCTGGATAATGCCCGTTTTCTGCTTGAGGAAGCGGAGCACCATGGCTCCTTTGCCAGACTATTTGCGCAGTGGCCGCTGAACGATCAGATTGGTCTCATGGCCTACCTGAAAAAGCATGGAGCACGTTTGGGTGGCAATACGGGCATGTATTTTATCCGTTTTATGGGCAAGGACGGCTTTGTGCTGAGCCCTGATGTCGTGGCCAGACTCAAGGCTTCAGGGCTAGCGATTGCAGACAGGCCCAGCAGTAAAAAAGACCTGACCCAATGTCAGCAGGCTTTTAATACCTGGCATGAGCAAACGGGTCTGCCCTATACCCATCTATCTCGGATTTGTGCGCTATCAATCGGCAGGAATAATCCCGCGAGGGATTAGCCTGGTAGTCTCGTCCTGTTGCTGAAACCACAGTGTGGGAAGATGGCATTTGACTAGGTGGCCAAGGGTCCCCTACACTGCGATGGCCTGTTAAAACCAGAATAAAAAGCAAGAGGCTTTCGCCATGACACGCCGATTATCCCTGTTTGTACTGTTACTTGCCGGTCTGTTTGCACCGTTTATAAACGCCCAGCAAATATCTCGCCCGGGTCAATACCAGGGTTACAGTGAGGCCCTTTATGACGAATGGGTGCGTGAGTCCCTGTATGTTGTCATGCGTGACGGGGTTCAACTTGCCGTGGATATATTCCGCCCGGCTATTGATGGCCTGGCGGTGGAAGAACCGATGCCGGTGGTCTGGACACACACACCCTACAGGCGGGCATTCATGGATGCCAATGGCAATATCCGCATGGGAAGCGATTCAGCGACGACCCGGACTCTGCTCCGGCATGGCTATGTGGTTGCCCTTGTGGATACCCGGGGACGAGGAGCATCGCAGGGTTGGCGACGAGGCTTTCAGGATCGTACCGAAGCCTATGATGCCTACCAGATGACTGAATGGTTTGCCATGCAGCCCTGGAGTGATGGCAATATTGGGATAAGCGGGTGCTCCTACACCGGGGGCAGTACCTTTCATGCCGCCAGTAATTATTCACCTCACCTGAAGGCTATTGCACCGGGATTTTCCGATTACGACAAATACAGTTTTATCAGTCGTGGTGGCATCATGGCCCAGTTCAATACCCGCCCTGAAGATCCCGGGCAGGATTATGGTCAGGGCGTGCTACCGGTCGATGCAGACCCCGAGGGGCATATGAGGGATCAGGCGCTGGAGGAACATCTGGACAGTACCATCATGGCCGATCTGTGGCGTGAAATTCCCTATCGTGATTCCTATTCCGAGGAAGTGGACAGTTATTTCTGGCAGGAAGTCTCCATTGCCAATTTTGAGCAGGTGATTGAGGACTCTGGAATCGGTGTGTTTATCTGGGGCAGTTTTTTTGATGAAGGCAGTTTTGAAGCAACGCTTGCCTACAACAATCTGAATAATCCTAAACATTTATGGATGGGTGGTTGGGGGCATTGCCAGACAGCCGATTTTCCGATGGATGTGGAAATGCTGCGTTTTTTCGATTTTTTCCTGAAAAATATTGATAACGGCTGGGATGAAGAAGATCCGGTTTACTATCACAGCAATAACGCCGATGAAGGCGAGGAATGGACCTCCAGTCCTGTCTGGCCGCCGGCACAAAGCAAGACGATAAGCTTTGTGTTGAAAGGTGATGCTGCTGTGAACAGCCCGGGCATTCTGCGCGATGCTACACAGCCGGCTATTACCCTTTACGATGAAGCCGACAGTCTCAAGGTTAATTACAATCCGGTGTGCCAGGGCGAGGTCGACATGTACTTTCTGTTCTGGCCCTGTTTGATGCAGGATCATGGCCTGGCTTACCAGACAGCTGCGATGACCGAAGATGTCCACCTGGTAGGGCATCCCCTGCTGGATTTATGGCTAAGTGTTTCCCAGCCCGATACGGATATTTTTGCGTATATGGAAGATGTCGCTCCAAATGGTGAAATTACCATCGTCAGTCACGGGCGCCTGCGGGCCTCTCATCGAGCTGAGCATCCTGCCCCCTATAATAACTACATGGGACTGCCCTATCACAGAAGTCATGCAGCAGACATGCAGCCCCTGCAGGTGGGGGAACCGAGTCGCATGCGTCTTGATCTGCTGCCGGTATCTTATGTGCTCAAAGCGGGTCATCGATTACAGTTGCGTATAGCTGGCGCAGATGCCCGTCAACGTTTCCGTACGGTAGAGTTTGAGGATTCGCCGCTGGTCAGCATTTTACAGGATGCTGGCATGAGTTCGCAGATTAGTATCTCCGTCCTGGACTGATATCCGGCAGCACGCCTACTGACAATCTATCTGCTGTGATGCGGCTTTCCCAGGCTGCTTATTTTTCGCATAGTTTCTGAAAACTTGATCTGGGTTAATGGCG
>CAZSHI010000009.1:0-59269 GCA_964606735.1 uncultured Enterobacteriaceae bacterium | reverse complement strand
CCCAGGCTGCTTATTTTTCGCATAGTTTCTGAAAACTTGATCTGGGTTAATGGCGTCAATGGCTTGCGTGACATTCCGATTTTTGCCCGCCTGATTGAAAAGGGGCAGTTCAATGCGGCTGCACTTGCGCCTTCAGAATATCCGCTGGATGATACGCTGGAAGCTGTGCGGGCCGTTGGTGAAAGAACAACTGTCGGTGCAGCGCTGGTATTCAGTTAGAAACATCAGATGTCCATGCGCCGGATTTATGCCGACGTTGTTTTCATTAACGGCAGGATGACTGAGGGATACTATTTCTTTTTGGGGTTGCTGTAAAAGCTCTTCGACATCTTTTCCCACAGTTTCATGTTCTGTTTGTATATTTCCGACATGTCTTTCATGGGGTTGGATTGCATCATGTCATGGAAACTTTCACTGAGCTGTTCCTGCTGGTGTTGGAAAAAGGCAAGACTTTGATTCATGTACTCTGCAAAGGGTTGATGTGGCCCTTGGCCGTAATAGCGGATAAATGATTTGAGATTCTCCGTGGTAAAAAGAGGGTTGTTCTCGGACTCCTGCTCAATGATGAGCTGTAGCAGCACACTACGAGTCACATCCTCTCCGCTTTTGCTGTCCAGCACAATGAAATTGACGCCAGCAACAATCAGATCCCGGATATCTTCTATTTTGATGTATTGGCTGGTCTGCGTATCATAGATACGCCGGTTGGGGTATTTCTTGATGATCCGGATTTCGTCTTCATCGGGACTAAATTCTTCATGATCAGTATTGCTATGGTTCATGACTGTACTCTTAATTTATCCTTATTATTTATCCAGATCACCCATACAAAGGTACTTGATTTCGAGGTAATCCTCGATACCGTACTTGGATCCTTCCCGTCCCATGCCACTTTGTTTGATGCCGCCAAAGGGGGCCATTTCATTGGAAATGATGCCTTCGTTGATGCCCACCATGCCGTATTCAAGCGACTCTGAAACACGCCAGATGCGGCCAATATCGCGGGTATAGATATAGGAGGCGAGGCCGTATACGGTATCGTTGGCTATGGCGATGGCTTCCTCTTCGGAGCTGAAGCGGATCAAGCTTGCGATGGGTCCAAATATCTCATCGCGGGCAATATTCATGCGCATGGTCACACCACTGACTACGGTGGGTTCAAAGAAGCACTCACCCAGATCGCTTCGATTGCCGCCTGTTAGCAGACTGGCACCGGCTGCTACTGCATCCCTAACCATACTTTCCATGGATTCTGCAGCCTTGATATTCACCAGTGGGCCGATAATGACATCTTTTTCCAGGCCATTTCCGACTTTGAAACTTTTAACTTTCTCAGTCAGTTTGCTGGCAAATTCATCATAGATCCCTTCTTGTATAAGTATCCGGTTGGTACAGACGCAGGTCTGGCCGGCATTGCGGTATTTTGATGCCAGTGCACCGTCAACGGCAGAGTCGATATCCGCATCATCAAACACAATAAATGGGGCGTTACCACCGAGTTCCATGGTGGTTTTCTTGATAGTGCCAGCGCATTGGGCGAGTAATTTGCTGCCAACTTCCGTTGAACCGGTGAATGATAGTTTGGCAACCCGGGGATCACTGCAAAATACAGCACCGATCTTGCGTGACTGGGAAGAAACCACGACATTAAATACTCCGGCCGGAATGCCTGCTTCTTCCGCCAGTACTGCCAGGGCAATGGCCGAGAGGGGAGTTTCCATGGCCGGTTTGACCACAAAGGTACAGCCGGCTGCCAAAGCTGGTGCAGCTTTGCGGGTTATCATCGAGTTGGGAAAATTCCACGGCGTTATTGCTGTGACAACCCCCACAGGTTGTTTGATAATGACGATACGTTTTTCAGGAGATGGGCCGGGAATGGTGTCGCCGTAAACACGTTTGGCTTCTTCAGCAAACCATTCGATATAGTTGGCGCCATAATTGATTTCACCCTTGGCTTCGCTCAGTGGTTTGCCTTGCTCCAGTGTCATGATGGTTGCCAATTCGTCTTGATTCTCGATCAGGAGGTTGAACCAGCGTCTCAACAGGACTGAACGTTCCTTGACTGTTTTTGCCCGCCACGCTGGCAGGGCTGCATGGGCTGCTGCAACTGCAGATTCTGCATCCTGCTCATTACCATCACATAATTCGCAGATGATCGAGCCATCCGCCGGATTACTGACACTGAATTTTTCTGCGCACTGTGTCTGCCAGTTACCGTTGATGTAACTGCCGTTTTTAATTAAAGAACTCTTAAAAGTATTCATAATATTGGATATATTGCGTTTGAACTGAAGTTATATTGCATTGCACAATTTTTAAAATCAACGAAAAATTGAATTAATAAACCGTAAAGGCCATTGAGGATGCTTGCAAGCTCCTCAATTTAAATGAAGTGAAGAGGTGGATGGCAACAGGAAATGCAATTTATTCTGTTTTGGTGAAGCAAGGAATACCATTACAGAAAAGTTATGCTAGCCTGTGGTTCCCAGGTATTTGGACAAGGAAAAGAATAACAATGAATCGATTTACCTCCGCAAAAAGAATCTTAATGTGTGGATTGGCAACTGCTTTGATGAGTACTGCCTCTGGTTCACATGCCCAGGAACAGTCAGCTATTTTCACGGAACAACAGGTAGGCTTGGGTTTACAGGTTTATCAGCAAAACTGTTCTAATGGCTGCCACCAGCCAGACATGTTGGGCGGTGGTCCGGTAGCCAGTTTACGTCAACTGGGGTTTAGCAGTATCTGGGGAACCAGTACTGTTGCCGAGCTGTTTGAAACCATCAAAACAAGCATGCCGCCAACCAATGTCGGTGGCCTGACAGATGAAATGTATCTGGCAATCATAGCTTTTATTCTGTCTGCCAATGGAGCGCTCAGTGGCGATACTCCACTGCTGGCAGACTCGCAAACCATCATCAATGATGTCATCAATATTGAATTTCAGCCAGGGGTCCGTTCCAACGAACAAATCATCGGTCCGACCGGTATTACCGTTGCCGGGACGGTAGCAAACTTCCAGCCGGTCAGTGATGCAGAGTTGCGTAACCCTGACCCGGAAGACTGGCTGATGATTCGCGGGAACCATCAGGCCTGGAGTTACAGCCCTCTTGATCAGATAAACAGGGAGAATGTCGATGAGCTGCGCCTGGCCTGGGTCTGGGCTCTGGATGATATTGTTTCAAATCAGAATTCACCACTGGTCCATGATGGTGTGCTTTATCTATACAGCCCTGGAAACAGAATTCAGGCCCTCGAAGGGGATACCGGGGAGTTGATCTGGGAACACACAATTGCGGGCAGGATCGGGCCAATGCGTGGACTGGGTATTTATGATGACAACCTGATTATCAACACACCCGATAGCCGCATTCTTGCAATCAATGCTGCCAATGGTGAAGAAGACTGGAGTATCCAGATCGCAGAAGACTTCATTAATACCAGTGGGCCACTAGTGGGTAATGGCAAAATATTTACCGGGTTGTCCTGGTGTCAGATATTCCGTGAAGAAAAATGTTTCGTCAGTGCCTATGATGCCAGCAATGGCGAATTGCTATGGAAATTCAATACCGTGGCGCAGGCTGGTGAACCGGGAGGTGATACCTGGGGTGGCATTGATAATCTGTTTCGTGCCGGTACCGATACCTGGATTACCCCCACCTACGATCCGGAATTGAACCTGGTTTATATCGGGGTGGCTCAATCCAAACCCTGGATGGGTGCCAGCCGCAACATGAGTGTCTACGATGAGGCACTTTATGCCAACTCTACGCTGGCACTGGATGGCGACTCTGGTGAGCTGGTCTGGTATTACCAGCACGTGCCGGGTGAAACACTTGATTTGGATGAAGTCTATGAGCGCGTGCTGGTGGACCTGGATGATGAAAAATATGTCTTTTCCATCGGCAAGAACGGCATTCTGTGGAAGCTGGACCGGGTGAGTGGTGACTATATTGAACATCAAGAAACCGTGTTTCAGAATATCTTTGTCAGCTTTAATGCTGAAACCGGCCGGCCTCAATACCGCAATGATATTGTCGAGCAGCGTATTGGTGAATGGATACAGGCCTGTCCCTCGACTGCCGGTGGCAAGAACTGGCATCCCATGAGTTTTCATCCGGGTACTGAAAGTCTGGTGATTCCACTGAGCCAGACCTGTCTTGAAATTCGTGCCCGTGAAGTAGAGTTTGTCGCTGGCGGCGGCGGCACAGCAGCTGACAGGCGCTTTACTGAGATGCCCGGCTCAAACGGTAATATTGGTAAAGTGGCAGCCTATGATGTGCGCAGTATGCAGGAGCTCTGGTCGCTGGAACAGCGCGCATCTTTTCTGACAGGGGTGCTGAGTACTGCCGGTAACCTGGCTTTTGTCGGTGACATCGATAGGGTATTCCGGGCACTGGATATCGAGACCGGAGAAGTCCTCTGGCAAACCCGCCTGGGCACCTCGGTGCAGGGTTTCCCGATCAGTTTTGCGGTCGATGGCAAACAGTACATTGCGGTTCCCACAGGCCTCGGTGGCGGCAGCCCGCGTGTCGTGCCATCCATCGTTACCCAGGATATTCGTCACCCTGCCGGCGGAAATGCGCTGTATGTGTTTGAGTTGCCTGACCCTTGAGTCAAACCAGAAATCTGCTGGTCAGGGAACTTCTTTCTGACAAGAGCTTTGCAAATTCAGCTTGCACTCAACAACAGTCTTGCCAAAAGATTGGCCTAGTCATTAAAATCTGCTGCCCCTGAGGTCTCAGGGGCTGGGTTTCTCCCATTATTCTGTCCTGAAGATGGAGTCTTTATGCAAAGGCTGCGTGAGCTCGCGCGTCTTGTTGAGGCTGTATTTGACGAACTTGAACAAAGTTTCGGGGCCTATCAGTTGCGCAGTAGTTTAAGCTGTATACCCGGCTGCGGTGCCTGCTGTAATAATCCCAACATTGAAGCCACAGTACTGGAAATGTTGCCGTTGGCCTTGCACTTGTATGATCTGGGTCAGGCTGAAACAGTGCTTGAAGAACTCCAGAGCTATTCCGGATTCGCCTGTTATCACTACAAGCGTAATTCCCTTGATGGGCTGATGGGCTCATGCTCCGTGTATAAACAGCGTCCTGTGATCTGCCGTGTATTTGGCGCTGCGGGTGACCGGGATAAATACGGAAACACCAGACTCTCTGTATGCAGGCACATCAAACAGAACAAAGCGGAAGCCTATCAGTTGGCACTTCAGAATCTGCCTCGCGAGGCGCCTCCCCGCATGGCGACTGGCAAGCAGCGCCTGCGCCAAATAGATTTCACACTGGGCAGAGAGGATCTTCCGATCAATCAGGCTTTGCAGAGGGCATTGCAGCTTGTTCTCTTTCAAAGCAGTTTCAGCGATCCCGAATCTGCTGGACAGATAGCCTGATCTGCTTATAAGCTAAGAGCTTTCTTTTGAAGCGTATTCCGCTGGTGTTATCCAGCAAACTGTAGGGAATGCCTCTCTAGATAGCAGATTCGTGAGCAAGCAATACACGAAATTTCAAACAATACCTTGGGGAAGCTTATGATACTGCGTACGTTTTTCTCGATAATTATTTTTTTGTTGCCTACCACTCAGGGTTTCGCCCACCATTCCGAAGCGGCGGAGTTTGACAGTAATGATCCGGTGCGTGTCACCGGTGTTATTTCTGCCGTTGAATGGAATAACCCACATGTCTGGTTTTATGTCGATGTCAGCAACGATGATGGTTCCGTTACTACCTGGGGATTTTCAACGGCACCTCCGGGCATGTGGATGCGTCGAGGCATCACCAAAGAAGTGCTGGAAATAGGTGCCACGATCAATGTTGAAGGTTCCCGCGCCCGGGATGGCTCCAATAACGCCTCGGGACGCCGGATAACCTTTCCGGATGGCAGCAATGTATTCACCGCCAGTGAAGGAGGTCGATAATGAAGCTTTTAATGAGCCTGGCTTTAGTCAGCCTTTTCGTGAGCGCTGCGGCAAGTGCGCAGAATATTCCTCGTACGGTCAGTGGCAAACCGGATTTTTCCGGGATTTATACGCCACCGGCCACCATTAATGCGACGGGGCCACGTGGCAACCTGATATTCAATGCCGACAAGATGGCCCCCCTGTTGCCGGGTGCGGAAGCGCTTTTGTATGAGGAACGTAATGGCGATCCTTACCATGATGAGCCCCGAGCCATGTGCCTGCCGGCAGGTTTTCCTTCCGGTATGTTATATATCCTGCCAATCCAGTTTGTGCAGAACGATGACTACCTGGTCATCATTCCTGAATTACAGCGTGCAGCTCGGATTATCCCGCTTGATGGTCGCCCACACCGGGAAGGCATAGAGCCAACCTATTACGGTGATCCGGTAGGGCACTGGGAAGGCGATACCCTGGTGATAGAATCCGTGAATTTCAAACGCTGGATTCTGGATGACTACCATTACACGGATCCGACACGCAATCGTTGGCACAGTGATCAGCTGCGAACAGTCGAACGTCTAACCCATCAGGGAGACAGCATGCTGTATCAGATTACCATCGATGACCCTGAAATCTTCACAGAACCTTTTACACAGGATTTTCAATTAAGCCTGCGTCCGGACTGGGAAGCGCTTGGTTTGTTGGAATATGTGTGCCAGGAAAACAACCGCTGTGCCGGGGGTAGCTGTGAAATGTCCGAGGCGCAGCAGTAATTGTATCTTTCAGGAATGCGAATAAGCAGCCAGAAATCTGGCTGCTTGCTTACTGAAATACCTTGCTGAGGACGAAGACCGCTTCATTGTTGCCAAGGCTTACCAGCACCAGATCATTCCCCAAAATTAACCATTCATGAGTCGCCAAATAAGGCAGTCTCATCATCATGGATGGCGGTACTGACTCCGGGGCAAAACAGGGAGGTAACTGCGCCCCCGCGACCAGTTTTTTTGCCGTGTGTGGAGGTAAAGCCTGGCGCCCTGATAGGCCTTCCAGTCGGGCTAGTTGTCTGGCTTCGGCAAGCGAGATGTCAATCATCACAGCCTGTGGCACAGGCTTTCCCGTGGGAGAATCCAGCAATAACTGCAGATCCCGGCTAAAGGCTTCATTGGCAAAGGCCGCGCACAGCATAAAAACACAGGCTACTGTGGTCAGTTCCAGTAAGGATAGTGATTTGCTGTTCTGTTTCATGCGGCGTCCTCCTGTTGAGATGAAAATTTAATGCAGCCTCTTGGCACAAACTTTCGACAGATTCACATTTTTGAAGCGGTACCTGCCAAAAAGTCGATAGATGTGATGAAGCTAGCGTTTTTTTCTGCGTTCCAGACCGAGAAGAAAGGGTAGTCTTACGTGTAAAGGCTTACTATACTGCCTAGCTTCGAGGTTTTTGTAATTGCAATTCCAATTACAGTTAACGAATGTCGAGGGATAGTTCATGAATAATCTAGCTAAACTGCCCGTCAGTCTGTTTGCCCTTGCGCTGATGTTTCCAGTGAGTACAAGTGCCCATCACAGTTTTGAAATGTTTGATCGGGGCAATCCCATTCAGATTAGCGGTGAAATCAAAGAATTCCAGTGGGTTAACCCGCATACCTGGATTCAGATTTATGTCATCGATGAAATGACGGGTAATCAGGTTGAGTGGAGTATTGAAGGGCGCAGTCCGAATGTGCTGGTTAGGCGAGGCTGGAATCGAAATACTGTCCTGCCCGGTGAAAATGTCATGCTGACCATTTATCCCCTGCGTAATGGTGAACCCGGTGGCGCTATAGTGATGCTGGTCAAAGAGGATGGCACTATTATCAATGCTGATACGCCAACTGCCGTGGATACCAATGAAGAGGGACCACGATGAAAGTAGTTATGCCAAGAAAAGTTTTCCTGTTCCTGTTGGCGCTGGCATTTCAAAGTAGTGCTGGGCCGGTATTTACAGCAGAAGCGATAACCACACCCGATCTGACCGGACTCTGGGTTGTCTCCAATCGCAGTCAGCGTGGGTACTTGGATGAAAACTTTGAGCGCCTGGAGCCGGAACAATACCTTACTGCCAGAGCCATTGAGTTAACAGAAAATGTACGCCCAGCCTTTGATCCGAGTGCCATGTGTCTTCCTTCAATGCCTCGTCACCTGGGTGGCCCCTATCCAATTGAAATAGTCCAGAATCAGGGCAGTGTAGTGCAGCTTTTTGAGTATGAAAACGTTTTTCGCATTATCTATACAGATGGCCGGGAACATCCTGATCCCATTGAGGATCAGCGTTTCATGGGGCACTCGGTCGGGGAGTGGCAGGATGATGGAACCCTGCTGGTGGATGTCAGTAATTTCAATGGTAAAGCCTGGATCGCTGCCAATGGTATTCCGGTGTCACAGAGTGCACACCTGACGGAGTGGTACCGACTGATTGAAGAGGGGGAAACACTGGAGGTGACCCAGCGTTATGAAGACAGCGAATACTTCACTCGTCCGGTGTGGAGTAAATACCTGTTTAACCTTAGAAATGACTGGGGAATCAGGGAATATTTCTGTGCCGAGGGTAACCGGGACAATGTCTTCCAGCAACGGGAAGGTCTGCCAGGCTCCTTACGTCCGGAAGATATTCTGCCAGAATAAGCCAGTTGACGGCAGCTGCCATGTCTTCTGTTGCCGTATCTTTCCTCAAGTAGGCCTATGGGCATTTTTATCTGTTTGCACTGGAAAATAAGCAGCCAAGATTAGTAAATCTTTGCTGGCCGTGTCATATTTATACGCTAAGTGTGAACAGGCGTTTTCGGTCGAGTGGCCTACCCGGGAAGGAATGAAGGTTAAGTCTTGAAGCTCAGAAATAAAGAAGTCAATATTTTCAGCATGTCAGCGCTGGACCTCTTCGCTTCAGCTCTCGGGGCTTTCATGCTGCTTGCCATAGTAACCATGCCTTTTTTCCCCAATACCGGCGACTCGCCTGAACTGATAGAAAACATTACCGAGGAAATGCTGGCTGAAATGGAAACCCTGAGGGATCAGTTGGCATCACAGGCAGAAGAACTGGATGCATTAAGGGATCAGCTTGACTCGCAAAATATCGAGCTTGAAACAAGCACAGAAATTCTCTCTCAGACCCAGCAAGAACTCGCCATGTGTCAGGCACAGATTCCAAATGGTGATGTCCTTTCCAGTACTCAGGACGAATTGAATGCCTGCCGGGCATTGCTGATGCAGACATTCGTGCTGGTCGTCATTTCCTGGCCGACGACCGATGATGTTGACTTACATATCATTGACCCTAGAGGCAATGAATATTATTTTGCTGAACGTACTTTCCCTGGCTCCGATGCCGCCTTCGAAGAAGATAATTTGAACGGGCCAGGCAATGAAATCTGGCTCAGCCCCTCGGCCTTTGAAGGCGATTACCAGATATATACCACGATGTATTCCAAGCGGGATGCGACGCCAGCAGAAATCAGGGGATCCATCCTCTATCAGGATGGGCGTATTGAGTTGCCATCTATCCAGTTAAGCACAGACGGAGAAAATCCCCTGCTGGCAACATTCAACGTCGACGATCAGGGTAATGTCAGCTTGCGATAATAGGCTTGCAGTAACAATGCAAGTGCAGGGTAGTCTATAACTTGATTGAGTAGTTACCACGGGTAATGATTTCACGATAAAAAGGAGGGCTCATGATGCCTACAAAAATCAGATCAGTTCTTTTCTTGCTGTTGTCCAGTTTGCTGCTGTTTTCCTGCAGTTCCTCAATGCTGATGGATGCCAATACACCTGCTGCCAACAGTGATACGGTGTGGATAGACGTCAGGACCGTTGAAGAGTACCAGGCAGATCATATTGACGGTGACAGGAATATGCCGGTACAGGGCCTGAATGCTGCAACCTTACGCAGCCAGTTAAACCTGCCGACAAATGCGGATATACGCCTGTACTGTGTTTCCGGTGTCAGAGCAGGACGGGCTCAGGCCATCTTTGAGGAGGCCGGGTTTACCAATGTCACCAATGCAGGCGGTATCTCGAATGTACGTGATGCGCGTAAACTTAACCAGTCCGGCGGAATTTCCGGAGGCATCACCATATTTTAATGCGTTTCAGGGTATTCATTGCGATCTGTTTGGTATCCCTTCTATCGGGAATGCCGATTCTGCCAGCTTTGAGTCAAACGCTCAGTATTGGCGCTTTTTCCCAGGGGGATCTGTCTGGCTGGGAGGAGCAGTCCTTTGTTGGTAATACACGTTATGAACTGGTGCAGGATGAGCAGCGTCAGGTCTTGCAGGCTGACACGGTAGCCAGTGCTTCGGGTCTGTATTTTGAAAGGGAAATTGACCTGAGCCAGACGCCCTATCTCAACTGGTCGTGGAAAGTTGACAATGTTTACAGCGGCAATGATGAAAAAACCCGGCAAGGTGATGACTATCCTGCCCGTATTTTCGTGGTGGTTTCAGGCGGGCTATTTTTCTGGAAAACCAAGGCGATCAATTATGCCTGGACCAGTCAGCTGGCCGCTGGCAGCACCTGGGAAAGTGCGGTAACCCGAAATGCCGTCATGCTTTCACTGCATTCCGGCAATCGTGAAAGCGGACAATGGTTGAGCGAAAAACGCAATATTCGTGAAGATTTCCGTGAGCTTTTTGGGGAAGACGTCGTGACAATTCACGCCATTGCCATCATGAGCGATAGCGATAATACCGGCCAGCGCGCCAGGGCATATTACGGGGATATCTATTTTTCTGAAGACTAGTCAGGGTCGTGAGTTGAGGTCCCAGTTGTAGGGCAAATTGGCATCGGCCTCGACAAAAACCAATTCCGGGCGATACTGCCGGATAAAATTCTCCACGCCACCGCTCGCGCTGAAATCATCACCATACCAGTCAAAAATTCGGGAGACCCGGATATCGGGGCCCCGGACTTGCAGGCCTTTTTGCTGACTCAAGAAAATTCGCGTCTGCTCATCCAGTTGGGCATCCAGTTTGTCTGCCTGGTAGGCTTCAGTGCGCAGGTCCGGGCAACTGAGTGAAGCGCAGTTGACGGCAAAATGGATTCTCGGTTCGCCCAGTTGGCGGATGATATTGTGCTCAATATCATCAAGGCTCAGTCTGCCGGCAGCATTTTCCAGTACCACGATATCCCAGGGGCCGCGAAAAAAATTGCCGATATCCCGGATGGAGTCTAGGGGCCAGTTGGCAATAATCAGCTCAATGGTCAGGATATTATAGGCATTGATGTAATATGCCAGGGTTTCTTCACGGCTTTCCAGCTCTGAGATGTCAAAAAGCCGGATCTGGGTCAACAGTTCACTAAAGCGTGAATCGCTGGCAAAGCCCTGATAGTCAAGCAGGTTGGCGCTCAGGCCCTCTTTGTTGCCGGCAGACACATAGTCATCCAGTAATTCATTGTAAAGCGTCCATTCGGGTTCCGCGGCGATACAGCAACTTGCAAGCATCCACAGAAGAATCAAACGTAACATAGGCTGATTTCCTTAAGCATTTATGCCTTAGAGTGACCCATGTCTGCTATGTTACAGACCGGATTCATGGGCAAGCTGGCCGTCAAGCTGTTTGGTATAGATAAATATCGGAATCAGTAAATCACCCAGCTGGGAGTTCATCATGTCTTTTACTTCTGGCCAGTCAAGCCCCCGTTCTCCAGCGCCGAGCATGGGCATCGCCATCGAACTGAAGCGCCTGTCATGATAAAGGGCATTGAGTGCTTTCAGACAGCGGTTCAGGGCTATTTTATCCGGGCGCCTTTGTCGGGAGGGGTCATCATCTGCTTCGTGTGTCAGCAGGTTGACGATAATGGCCTTGCCTGACTCACCCCATGTCCATAGCTGGCCGGGTTCCGCCTGAGTCTCTTTACACCACTGATGAAAGCTTTCCACCATCACCGGGAAGCGTTCATGCAGCTTTCTTGAGAGCCCGGTGGTCATGGGATCATGTACGCCGACAGCCTGTACCACAACTGCAGCACGACTCAGCATCAGATCGCCTTCAACTTCGTAAATCATAATAAGCGTCAGTATTTTTTAGTATCTGTCGCCATGATAGATAAATATGCTACTGCTGCAAAATCACCCATGTGCATTTTCTTGATAAGATGGTTATGCTGAAGTCTTTGCTGTGATGCTGAAAGCTGATGTATTCAAGAATACCTTACAGTCTGGGGAAAATACTGCTAACTGCTGCCTTGTCAGGGCTTTTGCTGTTCAGTGCTCCGCTGTCGGCGCAAAGTGAATGGCGCGAATACCCCAGTATGGAGTGGGGCAGGTACAGTCCCGCTTTGCCCTCAAACCATCTCGAACCCAGTGAATTTGTTGTAGGCAGGCTGATGTTTCCACAGTATGAACGGGGGCCTTTTGGTAGCGGTCCTGGCAACTGGCTCAGGGGAGGTACAGCCTGGTCAGTGGATTACCCCTCGGGTGATAGAAAGTTTGCTGATTTGCTGGATCGATTGACCATGTTGAATGTGAGGCCAGTGGAGCAGCCGGTCAATCTGGATGATGGTGATGACGCATTTTTCTGGCCCTTCATGATTTCAGGCCTGGTTGGCAGCTGGAATCTCAGCGATGCACAGGCTGCAAAACTTCGTGAACACCTCCTTAAAGGCGGCTTTCTGTTGTGTGACAGTTTTTACGGCGAGTATGAGTGGAGCGGCTTTGTTACAACTTTGCGCAAGGTATTTCCGGATCGTGCCATTGTTGAACTGCCTGATGAGCATCCCATTTTTCATCTGGTCTTTGACCTGTCTGACAAACGCCAGATTCCAACCTGGCAGTATCTGCCACTGGGTTACCGTAATGATGGTGCTGAACCTCACTGGCGAGCCATTCTGGATGATGATGGCCGCATCATGGTGATGATTGCCCATAACAATGATATTGCCGACGGTTGGCAGCGTGCTGATGATGTCGGTTATCCCCAATATGAAGCGAACCTGTCCATTCGCATGGGGGTTAATTTTGCAATCTATGCCCTGACGCATTGAGCTGGAATGATATTTTTCTGCCGGGTGTGAATTCAATCATGGAGCTTTTGCTATGAAAATAAAGGTCTTTGCCTGCCGTGCTTTAAGCGGCCTCTTGCTGCTGGCAGTTGTGACGGCCAGCCATGCCCAGTTGGCCGTATCTTCAAATGACAACAAGGCCAGACTGATAAATGGTGTGAATACGCTGGTCCGTAATCCGGCTCCTGACACGGTCAGCATCATCAATATGGGGAGCAATCCTCCCCGCCTGGTGATTGAGCTGGAGGCTCCTGGAGGCTGGTCAGCTCCACCGCAAAGTGTGGCAGTGGCTCCGGATGAGTCAATCGCGCTGGTAGTTTCATCAACTGCCATTGATCCAGAAGATCCGGGGCGAACGGTTTTTAATGATGAAGTCAGCGTGATCGACTTGCAAAGCAATCCGCCACGAGTGAGTAATACGGTACGCGCCGGTTCAAGAGCATCCGGGGTATCCATAAACCCCGCAGGGACCCTGGCCTTGGTCGCCAACCGTGCTGCCGGAACCGTGAGTGTTTTCAGCATTGAAAATAAGTCACTGCGTGTCATAGATGAGATCAAGCTGTGTGAAGACTGTATGCCCAGTTTGCCGGTGTTTACACCCGATGGAAGGCGCGCGCTGGTGACACGCAATGCCGATCACAAAGTATCGGTGCTGGAAGTGGATGGCCAGATGGTGCGCTATTCTGGCATCGATATTTCCGCCAATATGGGGCCCTACTCCCTGGATATTAGCCCTGACGGGCATTATGCAGTGGTGGCCAATATCGGTAACGGTCCGACAGGAGGCGTCGATACGGTCAGTGTTATTGATTTGCAACTGGAGCCACCACGCCTGGTAAATGCCATTACGGTTGGGATTATTCCGGAAGGACTTGGTTTATCCCCGGATGGTAATTACCTGGCAGTGCCGGTGATGAATGGCTCCAACCTGCCTGCCGATGCGCCCTGGTTTCATGACAATGGCTGGCTCAAAATCTATCGCATGGACGGGGCTGAACTGACGCTGGTCGATGAAATTGAAACAGGTCGCTGGTGTCAGGGAGTCGTCTGGAGTGATGATTCGAGTCGACTGGCAGTGCAGTGTGCCGCCGACCTGGCGCTAGAGTTGTTTGAATTTGACGGCGAAACGCTCAGAGTTGCCGGTGTTATTGAGGTGGCCGGGGCGCCAACCGGTATCCGTACGGCGCAGGGTGCACGCTAGCTATCAGAAGCAAAAAATAAAGGGAGCTGCTGATAGCTCCCTTTTGCTAATCAATCCGATTTCAGTCCTCGCCCCAGCTTGTGACGATCTCTTCCGTGGCGATACGCTCGTCACTATAGGGGTCATTCACCATTCGGGGATTATCGCCGAACATCATGGTGGCACGTTCAGGCAGGGTATATTCAGTCCATTGACCAATGCCCGCATGGCTGGGGTTGCCGGTATGGGTATAGGCTGACCAGGCTTCGGCCATGTCCCAGGCCAGCTTGTATTGTGAGCGACCCCGGCCAGTCATAAATGCCGTGTTGTCGATGTTATCGAAGAAAAACGGGACTTCCATGCAGTGCATGGAGCGCAGCTTGCCCTGACGGACTGGCGAATTCCAGTCAAAGTAATAGAAGTACACGGGTGCTGTTCCCTGGTGCAGTTTGGCTTCAGCGATTATCTCGGCAGAACGACTGGTAGCCCGGATGTCTGCCTGCATGTAGAGAGAAATATCGCCATAGGAGGCATGGGGACGACTGCGACGGTACAGTCCGATCAAATCCCGTGCTTCCCCTTGAGTTATGCGGTGACTCTGCATGATTTGGGTTGTCAGTTCCGTCATGTTGCCAGGTTCAGAGTTCCAGAATGGATCAGCCGGATTGCCATAAGGAACCCCTTCAGTTGCATTGGAACCCAGAATCAGTGGTACTTCGGTGCTGATGGGACTGGCCTGCGGCGAGAAAGGGTGATAGTGCAATACCTGATCATCCTTGACCGGGACAAAACTCAGGCCAAGGTCGCGATTCTCGGGCGTATTTGGGCCAGGCTGTCTGCCAAGGGCGTGAATGATCGTTTCGAAGGGCATGTCATGCAGAGGCTCGAGGTTGTTCAGGCTGAGGCCCAGACGCCCCAGCAGGAGGTCCCGGTTATGTACCGCTTCTTCCACCTCTTGAGCGGTAACGGCCGTTTCTATAATGGTCGCCATCACCACAGCTTTGTGGAACAGTCCTTGGGCTTCCGGCATGCCCTGTAAAATGCTGGTCTTACCGCCACCGCCCGACTGCCCGCCAATGGTGACATTATTCGGGTTACCGCCGAAGTTTTCGATATTCCGATTGACCCATTGCAGTGCCAGCAGAATATCCTGCATGCCCATATTGGACGATTCGCGATAGCGGGAATCAGGCGCATCGGCCAGATACAAGAAACCCAGGGCATTCAATCGGTGTGTTACTGTTACCACAACCATGTCATGGTAGCGGGCCAGCTGTTCGCCATCGAAAAAGGGCGAGTTACCGGAACCGGTTCTGAAGCCACCACCATGAAACCAGATATAGACCGGCTTGTTGACCCCGGGTCTGGCGTTTGAAGTCCAGACATTGAGCTTGAGGTTGTCTTCTCCCATGGCGCCGGTCCCAGTCAGGGCATCGCCAATTTCAGGAATCATCGGACGATAGGGTTGTGGAGAGCGCGTTCCATGCACGGTTGTCAGGCGCACCCCGGTCCATGGCTGCTTTTCCTGTGGAGGCATGAAGCGGTTAGCACCGTAGGTCGGCTCCCCGTAGGGAACCCCTCTGAAAACTTCTACTGAATCATTGAGATAGCCTTGAATTCGGCCACTGGTGGTTTCGATAATGCTACCCAGTCCATCGGCCTGGGCTCGTGCTCTGGTCCAGATCATGGGCGCAATGGCGGCGCCGGTTAGAGGTGCTTGAATAAACTGACGGCGTTTCATGATGAAGGCAGCTCCTTATCGGAAATTGATTTTTTTTATAATTGTTACAAGCATAAACAGGCAGCCCATCAGCGTCCACTAAAAAACCAGCATGCCCATCAGTAAGCTTTGATACACGCTCGCTAAGCCCGTGTTTGAATTCATATTTATTCCACATGAGGTATCTGGATTTGCCTTGCATTTAACAGGCTTAAACTGCATTATCGATTTAATTTCCCATTCATGAGGACTAAATTATGAAGCCTTTTATATGCCTGTCCTTGAGTCTTATTCTAAGCTTACCGTCTAGTGTATCTGCCCAGTCCATGCGGGTTTTTGGTGGTAATCAGTATGCCAGGGAATGCCAGTTGAATGTCGAAATGGCAAATAATCTGGGGTCCGGTTCGAGAGCCTTTATTGAACCCTGTGATTTTGTGCTGCGCAATGTTCAAGAGCTGACTCCCCGGGATAGGGCAGCAACCCTCAACAATCGTGCTGTACTGAAATACCTGATTCAGGATTTCGAGGGAGCTTTCAGTGATTTTGATGCTGCTGCCCAGATGATGCCGGATAGCCCGATTGTTATTGCCAACCGGGGGAATGCCTTTTATTACACAGGGCAACTGGCTTTGGCGCTAGAAGATTACAGTGATGCACTGGAGCTGGGAATTTCACGACCCCATGCGGTGCATAGCAATATGGGGATCGTCTACGAAGAGATGGGCAATCTGCGTGAGGCTGAGTTTCAGTACCAGAGGGCGCTGGAACTCTCCCCGGGTTGGGATAAGGCCGAGATGCTATTGGAAAACGTGCAACGCAGACTGCAGGGAAGTCGCCAGCCAGGTGCAGCGGAAAATTAAGCGCCCAACATAGAGCGCTTTGCTCAGAAGGGCCGTAGTAAGCTGAGGCTCTTTTTTAGGGGATAATGGCTTAAATTAAGCTGATATTCACTGCGGTATCAGCATATAATAATGCGCTTTGCCAGATACGAAATGATACAAGCAGGCACAGGGCTCTGGAAAGGACTGAGCTGCTGTTTGAGAGCCTGCCTTGAAGGCACGGTTATAACAACAAGAGTTTGATGAAATGACTAATACTGCTTTACGAAAATGTCAGCCCTTTGTCTTGCTGTTAATAGGGCTCCTGCAAAGTCCGCTTGTGTTCACGCAAACAGCGATAAACCCTTTGGATCCTTTTGCCGGGTTAAGCTCTGCATCAGACTGGCAGGATCGTTTTCGAATTGAAACCGAAGCTGATCCTGCAGACCCCTTTCATAATTTGAGTGGTGCCGACCTCTGGCGCAGAACCTGGCAGGGACAGTGGAAGGATGCGGCAGCAGACGGTGTCAGCTTCGCAGAATTCTGGGACGGCATTCAGGGTCGGAGTGGCAATTCCTATATTGTGCGCTCACCTTATCCCTATGCTTCAGCGGAAGAACACTGGCAGGCCTGGGTGGATGCAGCAGGAGGTGGTGTCCAGCATACCCGCTCCAGTGTGCCAGACTGGTCCGGTGACTGGCTGGGTGAACGGTCCACGCCAGGTGTCATGGGTGGCGGTGCGCAATTAAGCGATATATATGAAGCCGTTTCTGATGAGTACAAAGCTTATTTTGTTCAGGCAGTTCAGGCTGAAATAGAAGGACGTGCCTGGTGGCCTGCCGATACCTGCCTGCCCAATGGTCTGTTTCGGGATGGTTGGCGTAACCGCTTCATTCAGACGGGCCCTGAACTGACATTTTTCATCAAGGATCAACCCTTGCCGGAAGTCAGGTATATCTATACGGATGGACGTGGCTTTCTGCCTGAGGACTGGGCATTAAGTCAGTGGTATGGCGAATCACAGGGTATCTGGGATGGGGATGAGCTCATCATCTGGTCAAAAAATGTCAAAGGCTGGTTTGGCGGCCATGGCTTGCCGGAATACAGTGATGCTATGGAATACATCGAACGCTGGAAAAAAGTAGGTGATCAGTTGCTGGTAGATATCACATTTTACGATCCTGTGGCCTTTGCCTACCCCTGGCACGATGTGGGGGTTTTCAGCACAGCAGATGATGAAATAGAAAACTGGATGCAGCAGCCACCTTCAGTGAATGACTGCGTATCAACCAACAATACCTATCATGATGAACTCGGTTTGATTAATGAGCGCTCGCCGGGAAGTCCCGATTACCATGATCTGTTTGATACCAGACCCTGGGCGAGCAATTTTGAAAGGGCAGAAGCCGCCAAGGAACAGGGCCTGCTGCCAGCTGCTGAAAATTTCATTGATATCGAATAAATTGATTTGCCAGGCTAACTGGCAGAATGTGGGGGTCAAAAATGTCTGGACAAAAAATGCTGCGAACAATGCTGATCTTGCTGATAAGCGTCTTGTGCCTTGGGGCAAATAACCTGTTTGCCCATCATTCCCATTCCATGTTTGATGCAGATGCTGAAATCACCTTGAACGGCAAAGTGGTTGGACTGCGCTATGCGAACCCGCATATCAGAATGCTGCTGGAGGTCGAAAATGAGTCAGGACAAATGCAGAGATGGGATATTGAGATGTCGACCATCGTCAATATGAGATCACGCGGCGTGACCAGAGAAACACTGGCTGTGGGCAATGAGATTGTGATTACCGTTAATCCCTTGCGTGATGGTGGTTTTGGCGGTAATTATGGCCGCATTCACTCGGTGAACGGGGTGATGAATGCGGCAGAGGGAAGTAATTGGTCACCAGATTCCTGATACGATACTGGTGAGCAGGGCTATTTACTGGCGCAATTGTTACTATCAAAGCCCTCTAAATGCCCGGTGAAGACAAGTATAATGAACAGATTAGCTAATGAGAATTTCAAAAGGGGTAATAGCTTGTGTTGAATCGAATAGCTCCCAGGCAGTTTAGCCTTTCCAGGTTAACAACCCTGGCCATGTTGTCAGCAGCCTCAGTTTGCGCAAATGCGCAGACCGATGCGGTACTTGCCCAGCGTGATGCTTTTATTTTTGAGTATTGCACGCAGTGCCATAATTCCATGGACTACACAGGCAGTCTGGATTTTTGGGAAATGGACATCGCCAATGTTCACGATGACGCGGACCGTTGGGAAAAAGTCATTCGGAAACTTGAAACGGGCCAGATGCCACCAAGAGGTGAGGAACGGCCAGATCCTGAAGCCCTCAATGCATTTCTGGGAAATTTGGTCGCAGACCTGGACTCAGCTGAAGCAAATCCAGGTAATGCCGGCTTGCGACGCATGAACCGTACTGAGTATGGCAATGCTGTTCGTGATTTGCTGGGAATTAACGTGGATGTTCGCTCCATGCTACCGCCCGATGACAGCACTCTGGGCTTTGACAATATTGCCCTTGGAATAAACCCTCTCTTGCTGGAACAGTACCTTACCGCGGCTACACGTATCAGCAGACTCATGGTGGGCAGCCCCGAGATTCCACTGGTTGCCGAGTCATACAGAGCAGCACCGGATCTGTCACAGGATGTGCACTTACCTGGACTTCCGCTGGGAACCCGGGGTGGTTTGCGCGTTGAGCATAATTTTCCGCTGGATGGCGATTACCATTTTGACATCAGACTGATGATGACCACGGTAGACCAGATCAAAGGGGTTGAATTTGAGCAACAGGCTGATATCTGGATTGATGATGAGCTGGTGCACAGTATTACTTTTGGTGGTCTTGAAGACTTTAGCTTGGGAAGGGGCGCGCAGCGTGTTGCCGTTGAGGATAAAATGCAGGTTACCTTGCCGGTGACGGCAGGCAGCCATGAAATCGCGATTGCTTTTGTTGACGAAAACAGTGCCCTGAATACGGAAAACCTGAGTCCTTTCATCAAACCAGCAACAGTCATTCAGCCGCTTGACCCAATTGGGCCTCCTCATCTCGACCGCGTGACGATAACTGGACCTTACAACCCGGTCGGGCCGGGTAATCCCGAGTACAGGGAAAGGTTGTTCAGCTGCCGGCCTGGTGCCACACTGAGTGCAGAGGAGTGTGCCTACGATATCCTGTCTGAACTGGCTCAAAAGGCTTATCGCAGGCCGGTAAGTGATGAGGATCTCAACCCGGTGATGCGTCTGTTTGCTGAAGGTAACCGGGAAGGCAGTTTTGATCAGGGTATTGACTACGCCTTGCGCTATATCCTGTCTAACCCCAAATTTATCTTCCGTTTTGAAGAAACGCCGGAGTCTGTTGTTCCCGGAGATGATTATTTTATCTCAGATCTGGAACTGGCATCGCGTTTGTCTTTCTTTATCTGGAGCAGTATTCCGGATGAAGAACTGCTCGAAACTGCCATAAATGGCCGTTTATCTGAGACTGAAGTGCTAAACCAGCAAATCGAGCGTATGTTGCAGGATGAAAAATCCTTTGCCCTGTCAGAAAATTTTGCTGGCCAATGGTTATACCTGCGAAACTTGTCCACAACCGACCCGGATCCTCAGAAATTCCCGGATTGGGATGATAACCTCAGACAGGCAATGCTCACTGAAACACAGATGCTTTTTGACAGTATAGTGCGTGAGGACCGCAGTGTGCTGGACCTCCTGAATGCAGATTACAGTTTTATCAACGAACGTCTTGCGCTGCATTATGGATACAGGGGTATCAGAGGGGAAAGGTTCCGTCGGGTGTCAGTGCCAGAAGAACGCCGTGGTTTACTGGGTCATGGAAGCATCTTGACGGTTACCTCACACGCTCACCGGACTTCGCCTGTCCTGCGCGGTAAATTTATCCTTGAAAACATGATGGGGACGCCACCACCAGCTCCACCTCCCAATGTGCCAGACCTCCAGGCGACATCAGCAGATGGGGTTCCTTTGTCCATTCGCCAACAGATGGAGCAGCATCGGGCAAATCCGGTCTGCGCCAGCTGTCACAATGTGATGGATCCCTTGGGGCTAGCACTGGAAAACTTTGATGCCCTGGGTCGCTGGAGAGAACTGGGTATTACGGGTCGACCAATCGATGCCAGTGGAGAGCTGTCGGATGGGACGCCTGTCTCCGGGCCCCAGGATTTACGTGCCGCATTGATGGCAAATCCTGAGATATTTGTGTCTACCATGCTGGAGAAAATGTACATTTATGCACTGGGTCGGCCGGTAGAATATTACGACTATCCGACGATGCGCAGGATTCTGGAAGCCTCAGCTGAAGACAATTACAGCTTTTCCTCATTGGTTGAGGGAATCGCCAATAGCATTGCTTTTCAGATGAATCGAAATGTGGAAGATGCTGCAACATTGAGTATGAATGATAATTGATTGATAATCGGCTTAATTCTATGCTGCTAATTTACGTAATACAGCATTAGCCAAAATAAGGGTGAATCTTAGAAGGAGATAAACATGGGCTTTATACCAAAAAAACAACTAGCTCGTCGTACAGTCTTAAGAGGGCTTGGAGCAGCAGTTTCACTGCCAGTATTGGATGCCATGATTCCAGCGATGGCGCCACAGGCTTTCGCCAACGATCTGAAAAAGCATCGCCATGCCTTTATTTATCTGGCCCATGGTGCTCCCGCTGCTACCTGGGTGCCACCCACGCTGGGTAAGGATTTTGAATTTTCCCAGGCACTTAAACCGGCTGAAAGATTTCGGGATTACCTGACTGTGGTGTCTGGCATGAATCACCCTGCAGCGGATGCTCCTGCGCCTCATGCGCTGTCACAACCGGTCTGGTTGACAGGTGCACATCCAAAAGCCACAGATGGTAAAGACGTTCGTGCTGCCAAGACAATTGATCAGATTATTGCGGAAAACCTGGGTCAGGATACCCAGTTTCCTTCAATAGAAATGGGAACAGAAGACATGACGGGCCTGATAGGGACCTGTGATGCAGGTTACAGCTGTACTTACATGAACACCATCTCCTGGCGTGATGCGACCACACCATTACCTATGGAGCTTAATCCAAGGACAGTCTTTGAATATATGTTGGGTCGTGAAAGCACGCCAGAAGCCAGAGCCAGGCGTCTGGCTGCTGACAAAAGCATCCTGGATGAGATTATGGGAGACGTAAATCAGCTTCAGCGTGCACTTGGGGCCGCCGATCGCACTCGCATGGACTCCTATCTGGAGAATATTCGAGAGGTTGAGCGCCGTATTCAGATTGCTGAATCACGGGATCAGCTTGAGACCGTCCCCGAAGCGCCGATTGGTATTCCGGCCACCTTCGAAGAACACACGCAGATGATGTTTGATCTGATAGCACTGGCCTGGGAAGCTGACCTGACCCGGGTTGCCTCCTTCCTGATGGTGCGTGAAGTGAGCGAGCGAACCTATCCGCATATCGGTATACCAGATCCGCATCATAGTTTGTCACACCACCAGAATAACGAGGAAAATCTCGCCAAACTGGCTATCCTGAATGCGCATCACGTGATGCTGTTTACCCACTTCCTGGAAAAACTGCAGAATACACCGGATGTTGAAGGCTCGTTGCTGGATAATTCAACCATCCTATACGGAAGCTCCATGGGTAACAGTAATTTGCATGATCACGTGAATATTCCGACCTTGCTTGCGGGTAAAGGGGCTGGAACACTGGAAGGTAACCTTCACGTTGCCCATGAGGGTGAGACCATGTCAAACCTGCTGGTTACCATTCTTAACAAGGCTGGTATTCCAACCGAGACCGTTGGTGACAGTACGGGTTACATTGCTGACGTCTAAAACATGGCAGCATAATCCGACCTTATGAGGAATAAGTTTGTGAATACAATTCGTCAATTTTTTGTGGCTGTGATATTAACAATCCTGACCGGATCGGTTATTGCCTCTGAAAATATTGCTTCAGCAGCCAGAGACGGTGATTGGGACCGAGTGCGTAATTATCTGGAACAGGGAGCAGAGGTTAATACGCCTCTTAATGATGGTTCAACAGCTCTTATCTGGGCGACCTACCATGATAATCTGGACATCGCCCAGCGCCTGCTCGACGCCGGAGCGGATGTAAGTACGTATAACCGTTATGGCATATCTGCACTCTACAATGCCGCCCTGAATGCCAGTTCAGAAGCAGTAGCCCTACTGGTAAATCATGGTGCTGATATATCAGCAACACAGCGCAGTGGTGAAACTCCACTCATGACGGCAGTATACACTGGTGATGTGGAGGTCGTTCGCACACTCATCCAGTATGGCGCCGATGTAAACCAGGCCGAGAGTTTCTTGGGGCAGACACCTTTGATGTGGGCTGCTTCCAAGAATTATTACGATATCGTTGAGTTACTGCTGGAAAATGGTGCTGAAGCTGATACTCAGTCTCTGCGTGTGCCTTATGATGGCACTGAGGACGATGAGATCCCTCGTAACATGCCTGCTGGGGGTATGACAGCTCTGCTGTTTGCGGCCCGAGATGGTGCTTATGAGTCAGCCGAAGTACTGCTGAATTATGGCGCGGACCCAAATATCAGAAATTATGATGAATTTCCTGCCATGAACCTAGCGATTCTGAATCAGCATTACGATATTACGGAACTGCTCTATAACTATGGAGCAGACCCGAATTTGGCTGATATCTACAATAGAACGCCACTATTTGCCGCAGTCTGGATGCGCAGAAACCCTTATTCAACCCGGCCCTATCATCTGGTACATAACGAAAACACGGTGACAGATATCATTCACATGCTATTGAGTTATCCCTTAATTGACGTTGATAAGGGTTTAACCCGAACCGTGCCGCGCCGTGGTTCTCTGGATACCACTGACCCAACCCTGGGCAAGGGTGGATCACCGTTGATGTGGGCTATTCGTACTGGGGATATGGAACTGTTTGACATCCTGCTTGAAGCCGGAGCAGATCCCTTCAAGCTTACCACTGAAGGCGTGACCACCTTGATGATTGCTTCCGGGACTGGCTGGGGTAGAGATGATGACTTCAAGATACCTGTCACACTCGAGGAATCGCTGGCCATGACACAGCGCCTCATTGACATGGGGCTTGATGTTAACGCTCGTGACAACAAAGGTAGAACAGCATTACACGAGGCCTTGCCGAAAGGTGATCTTGCCTCAGTCAGAGCCCTGATTGCTGCGGGAGCCGATGTATGTCTGGCTGATAATAATGGCAAAATTCCACTACAGGCCGCCTTGACAGAAGATTATATTGAAGAGCCTGTTAAAGTCTTAATTGGGGAGTTGACCCTGCAGGCTGGCTGCCAATATCAGCTATAAAATATTTGAGCATTAAAAGCCGGCCATGAGCCGGCTTTTTTTTGTGCTGAATCCAGTCATTTCGTGGATACCGCCTTAACATGTTAAATCTTGTCAGCCTCCCTTAAAATACACGTTCAAGGTTGTGAATTACTCAGGGGGCGCATGCGCACTTTTCTTGTAATGACCGTTATTGCCGATGACAAACCCGGACTGGTTGAGTCCCTGTCTGAAGCGATTGCTAGGCATCAGGGTAACTGGCTGGAAAGCAGTATGGCCCAGTTGGCTGGGAAATTTGCCGGTATTTTGAAAATCAGTGTGTCCACAGAATCTGCTGATCAGCTAGCCGCTGCGCTACAGGCACTTGAAAGTAATGGCCTCAAGTTGGTGATTGAAAAGGTGGAGGAGGGAGCTGTCAAGGCAAGTTCTGAGACTGCTTTACTGACACTGGTAGCTAATGACCACCCCGGTATCATCCGTGATATATCCCGTGTCATTTTACAGCAGGGAGGGAATGTGGAGCATCTGGTCAGTGAATGTGTGCCTGCTCCCATGTCTGGCGACATGCTGTTTAAAGCCAGAATCCAACTGGCGATTCCTAGCTCAGTCAAGCTTGAAAAAGTGCAGCGGGCACTGGAAAAGCTGGCGGATGATCTGATTGTCGAGATGAGCCTTACGCAAGATCAAAACTGATACCTGGCATTACAGGTTTTTATTTATTTCTATCTCAAGCTTATTGGTACTCAATTGGTTCTGATGCAAGGGTTTGCTGGTGGGCCAGGCAGCTATCAGGGAGCTCACCAAGGCTGCAGCAAAAGGGATACTCTGTACCACTAACAGAGTAATCCATAGTATGTAATCCGGTGAATAGACATAGGGCACGCTCAATAGGATTGAAATCACAACAACATAGCACAGCAGTATCGCTATCTCTTCGGATGCAGAAACAATCGCAATTGAAAGCACATGAGGACGAGCCAGTTTGGGCGTTCGTACAAAGGGCTGGTCTACCATGAATAATCCGGCCAGCATGGCTTTACCAACTGTGTAAGACAGAGATAAGCCTGCAATGCCAGCAGCCAGTGTTTCAGAGAGCCCTGCCCTGAGTCGGGCCTTATAGAGATGCATTAGTTTGGTGATGTTGAAGACAAAAAACAAAATCGGGAAGATGGAAAATGCCAGGTGCGGTACTTCAAACTGAGTTGGGGCAATGATCATGCTCAGGCTCCAGAGCAGACAAAGCATACTGAAAAACAAATTGGCACTTTGTGCCAGCCAGGGCAGCCAGCCGGCAATGAAATGATAGCGTTGCCCTGTACTCAACTGGCATCTTTTGCCCAGCAGTAAGGCCCGCCAATTCTTTTTAAGTATCTGCATGGCACCATAGGCCCAGCGATGGCGCTGCTTTTTGTAGTCCAGGAATGTATCCGGAGTCAATCCGCGGCCATAACTTTGCGGGGTATATCGGGCCTCATAGCCGTGCTGAAAGATACGCAATCCCAATTCAGCGTCTTCGGTGATGCACCAGTCAGCCCAGCCACCGATCTCTTTGAGTACCTGCCGTCGGATCATGGTCATGGTGCCATGCTGGATAATGGCATTTCGTTCATTACGGGTGATCATGCCAATCTTGAAAAAGCCCTGATATTCAGCATTGCACATATTTTTGAAAACGGATTGATGCTGGTCCCGGTAATCCTGTGGGGCTTGTACGATGGCGACATTTTTCTCAGCAAACGCAGGAACAAGGTCCTTTAACCAGCTTGGGGTCACCACATAATCACTGTCAATCACAGCAATGATTTCTGCGTCTTTATGGCTGTGCTCAAGGGCAAAATTCAAGGCGCCAGCTTTGTAGCCGCTTAATGGATTCTGGTGAAAAAAACGGAACCTGCTACCCAGCATTTCGCAGTGCTGTGCCACAGGTTGCCAGCGAGTTTCATCCTGCGTGTTGTTGTCGATAACAATGACTTCATAATTATCATAGTTGAGCTTTGCCAGGGCATTTAGTGTCTGAATCAACATGGAAGGGGGTTCGTTATAGGCTGGCACATGGATTGAAACCATGGGGCTGAAACCATCTGATTGCATGGCCTGTATATCCAGGTAGCGACGGCGATGACTGAACCAGTGAGCCTCTACCCATTCATGGGCTTCTGCAAGGATTAGCAGACAAATACCCAGTACCATTGCCAGTAAAACAAGTCCGGTCAGGATGCTGGAGAAGCTCATATAAAGAGTGACATAGTCTGCAAGCAGGAAAATAATCAGGCCAACCAGTCCATGGGTGATCAGGCTTAACACTGTTTTGCCGGCATGGTTCAAGGTGCCACTGACTCTTAAAAACGGAATAAGGATGAGCATGCCCAGAAGCACCGAGATTGACATAAAGGATTTCCAGGCCGGGGCTTCCTCCACAGGTCCCTCAAAAGCAAACTTATTCTGCCTATCTACGTCAAAGACACCCCAATGTGCTCCCACTGCACCTTCATCACGCCGTTTCCAAGGTTGGTCAAAAGCTTCCATGAGAAAATATTCAAGTTCACTATGCTGCTCGGTATATGCCAGAAAATGCCGCAGAAACAACGACTGGTTGGGTGTCGAACTGACAGCTGCCTCACGCGTGCGTCCTTCACTTGGCCAGCCTACCTCGGCAATCACAATAGGCAGCTCCGGGTAATTTTGCTGGAGTAACTGCAAACGCTGAATTGTAAAATTAAGTGCCTGATCCACAGCAATACCCTCCCAGTATGGAAGAATATGGACAGCGATAAAATCAACATGCTCTGCAAGCTGAGGGTACTGCAGCCAGGTGCTCCACGTTTCTGCAGTGCTGACAGGTTTGTTGATTGCTGTTCTTGCCTGATCCAGAAAATCAGTCAGTTCATCCACAGACAAGTTTCGCCGCAGTAGCACTTCATTGCCGATCAGAACATGTGTGACGTTGTCCAATTCACTGAGCTGAATTGCGCGCTCAAGTTCCTGGGCATTACTGTAAGGTTCATTATCAAGCCAGGCCCCGAGCATGACATTGAGCCGATGCTGCGCCGCCAATGCGGGGATTTCAGCAAATATACCCGCCGTGCTGTATGTGCGGATCGCATCCGTCAATCCTGCTAGGAGCGCAAGATCGGCATCGATTTGCTCAATGCTGGGTTGAGGGCCTGAGAGGTTATCCTGGCCGCTCTGATAGGGCGAGTAAGCGAAGCCGGAAACCTGCTCGGGCCAGGCTGGGGCCTCATGTTTTTTGTTGATGATAAACCAGCAAAGGGCTGTGAGAATGGCACACAGGCTTATGACCAGACAGCTAGATAGATTTCTGCTTTTCATTTTTTAACGGGAAAATACTCCAAGCAGAAGAGAAGGGATTTCATGCATATTACTGATGGGTTGTGCTTGCGGCTGGATACCTTCCGTGAAGCCAAGAGCAATCAGTGAATCAATAATTTCATCGTTTCTGGAAACAATATGAACGGGGACATCCCAGCGAGCTTCGATACCACTGACAGAGGCTGCTGGTTGGTGATCGCCGAGAATAACCCAGGTGAAATCTGCTTCAGGGGTATTGGCCAAATAGCCACTGATATAGTCAAAAGTATACTTCAGTGTGCCTGTATACGAAGGACCTAAATTGGTCCATTCAGGCAGCAGAGATAAAGACTGTAAAAGAGCTTGCTGCTCGAAAGGCTGTGCACTTTCAAGTTTATTCCAATCAGGCTGGTAAGGTGGTGTTGGTCGAAAAGGCATATGCGGTGTAATGGCAGTAAAAAACAAGAAAAGTGGCTGCCTTGATACTGGAGTAACTTCAAGTTGATGTAAACGGTGCAAAGAGAATTGATCGGGAATTCTCCACCAACCGAAGTCAGGGCCTTGATAGTCGATTTCCTGTTCGCCATAAATATCATCAAAGCCGTAAAAGGCGCCTTCAGGCCAATCTGCCCGTAAGCCCGGCATCAATGCCACCGAGCGATAACCACTTGCACGAAATTTGTCTGTCAGGGTAGGGCGGCTCTGGGTCATCAGAAGATTGTAGGTGGCGAGATGGTTGATATTCAGTCCGGTCATGAAGCTGGCATGAGACAGCCATGAATTGCCGCCGAAGGTCGGTGACTGAATAAAAGCAGAGACTATACGACGGCCAGTTTGTTCGCTGATGCTAGCAAAGTTATCAAGAGCAGGACGGATGTCATTGGCAAATGACGAATTATCAAATGCCGTTGCTCCGTAGGATTCAATAAACTCTATGAATACATCATTTTGATCGAGTCTGGCCAGGTTAAAATCTCCTAAAGGGTCGCCAGCTGGCAAGACATCAGTCGCTTCATTTGCCATGACTGAATTGATGAATTGCACCTGGCTCCAGTAGGTTTTCGTCAATGGCAGAGAAAAATACTTCAGGGTATGAATTGGCTGGTTAACATGCCCCATAAAATAGGCAATGGTCAGAACAGCCATGATGCCGGTCAGGTAGTGGCGCTCTGTGTTGTTGTTCAGACGGGCGCAAACAAAACGCAGTGCATATAAAAGCGCGAAAAAGATCATTATTAGTAGGATCAGAGCACCAACAAGCAGGCCTGTGAGCTGCAGAGGACTTGCAGCTTCTGCCAACATCTGAGCCACATGGGGGATATACTGGGCATCCCAATACAGGTTAATGCCACGTCCAAAAAGAGCGGGGGCGGTGACTTCCATGTATCGAGCAAGGGTCATAACAGTGAGGAGTAAAGCCAGTGTTATTAAAACCCCGTTGCTGGCCGGACGTTTAAAGTAAGTAAAAATGGCCAGCACCAATACCAGGGCGGCAATTTCCACCGACAATTCGAAACGTGTGGTAATTGCCAGCGTCGGCCAGACATTGTGAAAAGTCAGAGCAAAATTCAGGATAAATAAAGCCAGCAAGAGGCTGGCTACCTGTCTGAGTATACGAAAGGCTTTAGCAGTTGGCATCAATCAGGAGACGTTTGAATAAAATGGAGCAAAAGCACATTCTAAAGACTTCGGCAGAAAATGCTAGCTGGTGATGGCCCCAAAGGGGCTAATAGTCAATTTCTGTGTTCAGAGCAATGCATGAAATTCTTGTGCGCAACTTGGCGAAAACGCCTTCAATCAGGGCATTCTGGCACCTGGCCCAGGATTATAGGAGCGGGGAGCTTCAAGCCGCCATTGCTGGCGATTTGCATGTTCAGCCTCACAGAAGTCGACAAACAGCAGGCGGTACCAGTATTGCTGAAAGCCAGCCGGTGTCGCCGCCTCAAATGAATCAGAGCCAACGGTAATGCAGACCTCCGGATTATTGACCAGTTGCAGTTGTCCATTGTTACTGTGTTGCCATTGCTGCAAGGGGTTGCCGTCACAGTGTTTTAAGAGCAGGTCTGAACCGGGCAATGCATCTCTCGCCTCCAGGCAGATATCATAAACCGGCATATACAGTGATCCACCATCCGCTGAAATCCGGTTGGACTCAATGATCTGGTCACCATGGGAGCGGTTCTGCTTGCAGGTATGTGCCTGCACCCTTCGATCCCAGTTTATGGAGGCATCGAAACCACTCAGGTCAAAGCAGTATCCCCTTTCTTCATCCAGGTTGTTGGATAAACTTGCAAACATAGGGTCTGCACTGGCTGAAGTGGAAAGAGACACAAGTAATAATGGGCAGAGAAATAAGGTAAATAGTGTCTTGCTGGTCTGCATAAGCGGTATACCCCTGTGCTGATCTCATCCGGTAAATGTTCAATAAGCGTGTTGCGTAAAGTTTAACAAATCTGCAATAAATGACACCTAAACCAGCAGAGCTGGTTTGCCACGGAACTCACAAGATCCCTGCTCACAAAAAAAAACGCTTACATGGCTGACTCTGCCTCTGCTCTGGAGCTATAACCAGCTGTGGACCACTCATCTTCCCAGCGTATGTCAGCAGGGCAGCCACCATGACCGGGACGATACCAGGTATCGTTGGCATGGATATAGCCCAGAGCACCACCGGGGCGCCCGTCAGCCAATGGACAAATGACAACTTCCACCGACTGACCGGGTTCCAGTGTATAGCCCGTCATGGGATTTTCCTGAGACATCAGCAGGCTTTGGGGAGCGCGTCCTTCAAAGGTCCAGACAGTTCCGTCTTCTGTTTCCATAAAAAGAAAAACGTGTGGGGCATTGAAACCCCAACGGGTGACGGTGCCTGACATGAACAATTCCTGGGTTTTATCGAACATGGCAAAGCTGTGATGCGCATAGGAACTGCTGACAAAACTGCTGCTTAGCAGGACAGCCAACAGGGTCAATAATCGATGAGCTCTCATGGTTCCTCTCCTTGAATGATTTTCTAAAACAGACTGTCGTTGAAGATTGGATTTTTTTCCTGCCCAGGCAGGTCTCTGGGTAGATCAGGTGTGCGTAAAGGGTCAACGCCACGGGGGTCGTTGAAGCCTTCTTCACCAGGCAGGCGGGTTTGTGTGGTTGGATTTCCGTTCTCATCAAAGGTGATGTACTGATTCTGGTTGCCGCTGCATTCAAAGTAGCGGGTACGATAGCCAAACTCTTCCAGGTCTTCACGCCTTTCAAAGACATACATCAGTGAAACCGGTTTTGCCAACATGTGCGTATCGTAAAAAGTAGCGCTCAGAAACAAGCGGTCTTCACCATTTTCCAGCGTACCTCGCCAAAATATTTCAACAGATTCGAACTGGTTACTGGTGGGTGGGGACCCCCGGAAAAAGTCCATCGGCCAAACATCAACGGTATGCACAATCAGCTGATCATCTTCCGTCCAGAAACCAATACTGTCGCCCTGTGGGAAATGGTTGCCTTCGAGATTCTGGTGTTCCTGATTAATGTAGATGCGGCGGGTATCGTTGCCGAGATCATTCATGAACCAGGATTGATGAGGCTCATTCACCATTTCACGGATATAGGGTTCCAGTGACCAGCGTGGATGACCCGCAGGCTCACAGTGGGTAAGCCTGTCAACGGTAACACCGTTATCACTGCTATCCAGGCCTGATTGTCTCAGGCGATAGCGAAAGGCGGCTTCGTATTCCGGTGTCAGCATGCCTTCAACGATAGTGCCGTCTTCATTACGAAAAATGGTGCTCTCGCGTCCCGTGTTGTAACTGTTGCCTGCACGGGCCCAGAGGCCATCCCATTTTGGAACACTGGCGTGGCTATGGGTTACGCCACCATTGTGCAATTCAAGCAGGTATTCATAATGCTCGGTGGAGTTGGCAAAATTTTGTGGCGGTGCAAGCGCGGCTGGAATGCCGGGCCTGGCTGGAGCGACATAGCCAGCTATGCCTGCATACTGTGCAGCCAGCTCATTGGCTGAAAACGCCAAGGCCAGTGTGGCGACCGGCAACAGATTTTTAATGTTCTTCATTTCGTCTCCCTGTAGGCTCAGGTATTGTTATGTTGTTATTCAAGCGATATTACCCCTAGTCCTCAAATCCCGTCTATTCAGTTTACCTGACTGGATGATCCAAAGCAGAACTACAGCTGAAAGTGCTCAAGGTTTCGCTCATGCATGACTAAAGCAAGGTTTTCAGATCCGGCTTGGTGACTTTGCCCATGGCGTTGCGCGGCAGGCTATCCACAATTTTTAGCTGTTTCGGAATCTTGTAGGAAGACATCTTGCCCTCACACCAGCTTTTAAGGTCTTCATAGCTCAGGCTGCAGCCCTCCTTAATGACGATAAAAGCGGTAACGGCTTCTCCCCAGGTCTCATCTTCCACGCCGATAACGGCGACTTCACTGATGGCATCATTTGTTAACAGGACGCCCTCTATTTCAAGCGCAGACAGTTTATACCCGCCCGATTTGATGATGTCGATGGAAGAGCGGCCCATGATCCGGTAATAGCCATCTTCCAGCACGGCAACGTCACCCGTACAGAACCAGCCGTCCCTGAAGCTTTCCTGGGTTGCGGTCGGATTGTCCCAGTATTCAAGAAAAACATTGTCGCCTTTGATGCGAATTTCTCCGGCCTGACCCGCTTCATCGATCGGCTTGTCATTTTCATCAAAGAGCTTCACCTCGACGCCCGGCAGTGCCTGGCCAACATAGCCTGCCCGACGTTCGCCAGCGTAAGGATTGGAAATGCCCATGCCGATTTCCGTCATGCCATAGCGTTCGAGCAGGACCTGGCCGGTCAGCTCCTGCCATTGATTGAACAGTTTGACCGGGCAGGCGGCAGAACCGGATATGTTCAGGCGCATGGACTTGAAGCCCTCACAGATCTGCTGGACCCTTGCCGGTTCAATCGTATCGAAGTACTGAATCAGCTTGACATAAATGGTCGGAACCGCCATGAACACATTGTAGGCGCCGGCGATGATCTGATCGGTGATTCGCGGGATATCAAACTTGCTGAAGAGATGAACGCAGGCTCCGGCCCACAGACCACAGCTGAGAATATTGATGATGCCGTGAATGTGATGCAAAGGCAGGAAGAGGGGGATGACATCATTTTCAGTCCAGGCCCAGGCCTCAATCAGGGTTGTGATCTGGGCCCGAATGGTCAGGTGAGTGCTGACAACACCTTTGGGCTTGTTGGTTGTACCGCTGGTAAACAGCATCATGGCACGACGTGAGGGAGCAATCTCTGGCAGTGTCCCGGCCTCATCGGCCATCACTTCATTGACACTGAGCAGCTCAATATTGAGCTCATCACATAAATCACGCAGTGACTCCCGGTATTTGCCGTTGGCAATCATGCGGGTGACACGGGCATTGCTCAGATAATGATCCAGCTCCTTGACCGCCGATGCAACGTTAAGGGGTACGGCAATACCCCCGGCACGCCAGATTCCATGCATGGCGGTGACGTAATCCAGACTGGCCGGAATAAAAAATGCAATTCTTTCCTCCTGCAGATCATCCTTATCGCCAAGTAAACCGGTGGCGAAACGATTGATACGCTGATTGAGTTCACCATAGCTGACTACCTGATTACCATCGACCAGTGCCGTGCGCGTGTTGCCATCATAAAGTTGCGGGAAAGAGTCTGACTGCATGAATAGGGTCTCCTGTAACAAAGGTGCAAGCGCAAAACGCTCAGAACATGGCGTTGACAATAAAGAACAGAATCGAGGGTCCCAGCAAGCAACCGACACCGGTATAGAAAGTTGCGGTCATGGCGCCGTAAGGCACCAGTTTCGGGTCGGTAGCAGCCAGGCCGGCTGCCACGCCACTGGTGGTTCCCATCAGTCCTCCAAAGACCATGGCAGACTGCGGGTTATCCAGGCCGATAGTGCGTGCAACGAGTGGTGTTCCGATCATGACCAGAATCGATTTGACCAGTCCGGCTGCGACACTGAGGGTAATGACTTCGTTGGAGGCGCCCACGGCTTCACCGGTGACAGGCCCCACAATATAGGTGACTGCACCGGCACCAATGGTGGTGATGTCTGCCGGGTCTGTGTAACCAAACATGACGGAAATACCAGCACCGACAATAAAAGACACGATAACCCCGGCAAAAATGGATATCACGCCGGCGACACCGGCTTTCTTCAGTTCATTCAGGTGAACACCGAAAGCTGTCGCGACAATCGCAAAGTCACGCATCATCCCACCACCCATCAGTCCGATTCCACCCAGCATGGCAATGTCGGCCACGCCGGTACTGCCACCACTGGCAATACCTCCAAAATAGGCAGCCAACAGCCCCAGTGCGATAGCGATGGCAGAACCATGGATACGGCCTCGGGTCAGTTTCTCGGCCAGGTAATAGGAAATCCAGATGGTGACGCCAATCAGTGCAAAGGCGACAATCAGGTTATTGCGAACAAAGACAGTCTGTATAAGATCCATCAAGGCGCTCCCTGCTCATCGTTGTGGCTGGGAGCAGTTGTAGCCTTGCCAATTCTGCTTAAAACAGGGACGAGGGCAAAACTGACGACAACCGCCGCTACTCCGGCCAGCAGGGCCAATACCCCGCCATCAACAGCGGCTGCAACATCCTGTCTGGCAGCCATGGCAACCACAATGGGGATATACATGGCACTCCAGAATTTGATCCCATCACCCGCAGCACCATGGGTGAGTGATTTGAACTTTTCGGAATTGCTGGCAAATACCAGGAACAGCATGGCGATGCCGACCCCGCCGACATTGGCATCAACATTGAGCAGTACACCCAGTGCTTCACCAATGAGCATGCCGGCGACCAGGCAGGCCGATAAAAGGGCTACTCCATATACAATCATTGTGCGTTTCCTTAATTGATTTTTATTATTCCACCGCGAGCAGGTGTCGGGGGGGGCTTTGTATGCAAACAATACGTTCAAGCGATTAGGGGATGTTACCTATTCACTTTCAGGCCGTCCATGTTGTTCTTGCATTTCAACTGGCCCAAAACGTTTTGTCTGTAAGCTTGGCGGGATAGGATGATATCGCATTAGCGCTGTTTGCTTAAAACGGCAAAGTAAGTTCCAATAATTGCAAATTCATTGGGGGCATCATGTATAGACTTGGCATTTTACTTTTCGGCTTGTTCATCGGCAGTACTGCTATGGCACAGGATGCTGCCATGATCAGTCAGGAAGAAACGGATGCACAGTTCCGGGCTCTGGTCGCGCAAACGCCTTTGCTGGACTATGAACTGGAGAGTTTTCAGCTAAATTCACCGGTTTCGCTGGTTCAGGTATCGGCACTGGCACAGGACAGCAGTGGCAACCTGTATATCCTGCACCGCAATCTTGAAATAGATCCGGTAATAGTTGCCGATCCTGCTGGGAATATTCTACGCAGTTTTGGTCAGGGCTTGAATGTCTGGCCCCATGGCATCCGCATAGATGATGAGGGTAATGTCTGGACGGTGGATTCCACCAGTTCAGTCGTTCTTAAATTTACAGCCGAAGGGAACTCCTGTTGCGCATCGAAGTGGGCGAGCTGTTTGATCCGGGCAGACGTTCCTGTGCGGCTTCAGATGTGGCCTTTGGGCTCAATGGCCATGTCTATGTCAGTGACGGCTACTGTAATTCAAGAGTTGTTGAATATGATGCTGCCGGCAACAAGGTTCGCCAATGGGGTGGGCCAGGCAATGGTCCCGGTGAGTTCAATCTCTTGCATGCCATTGCTGTCAATGCCGCCGGCAACATCTACGTGGCAGACCGTGAAAACGGTCGTGTCCAGTGGTTCGATGCCATCGGCAATTATCTGGGTCACTGGTATTTCGGCGGCAGAATTCTGAGTCTGAGTTTTACGCAGAGCGGTGAGCTGTATATCGGTGGAGAGCCCAAAGGTGCGACGCCGATGCAGGAAGGCAGTTTGATAAAAGTCGATCCGCAAACTGGCGTTATGCTGGGCCGGGTGCCCGGTTTTGCTCATGCCTTAAATGTGAATGCCGATGGCGACTTGCTGGCAGGTTCGCTGACGGAAGCTATCACGCTGTATCGTAAGCGCTGAAGCATCCGGGTGCTTCAAAGGGCAGGGTTCCCTGTGAATGCTTGTAGTAGAAGACTACGGGCATTAAAAAGCCTGCTAAACGAATACCGAATAGCAGGCTTTGCTTGCTTTTGTGAGCGGGATTCTACTGTTTAATTTCTAACCGCAACATTCACCGTGAATTCGTGCTCGTTCGGGATGCCTTCTCGGATGACACGGCGGGTGCCGCCATCAAAACCACCTTCCTGATAAGGCAGCGCTTCACGCCCCTGGCGTACCAGAATGGTAAAGGGCAGCCGGTTCTGATCGCGAAGTGCAGCAGCATCAACATCACTTAACTGTACATGCATGCCATTAGGCTCCATGACAACACGCTGCGAAGGCAGAATTTCGATGTATTCCAGCTCCTCATTGTTGGCACCGAGCAGCTTGGAGTTTTCGAACTCGCCAGAACCGGTTTTGGCTTTCAGGAAGCGAATCGGATCTTTATGTAGATTGGTGATGGTGAAATAGACATTGGCGCTGTCCTGACCATCAGCCGGTGATTCAATATAGGATTCTTCCACAATCAGCAGCTCAGGTACCATCAAAGGCTGGGCAAGTGCTGTTGAATGCATGGTCAGGCAGGCCAGCGATAAGGTCAAGAGACCCATCATGCGTTTAACTAGTAATTTCATCACGTTATCCCCTAAATAAAGCAGTTTTTGACTATCAGTGGCCGTAATTTAGCACTTGTATCCTGAATTTAAAACCAGTAAATATGCAAGATTTCAGGAAATCAGGCTGTTTTGAACAGCCTGTATTGGTGTCAAAAGGCTATTCCAATCATGGACAGGCTTTGTATACTCTCACCTGTTTTGTAAATGATGGCGCAACGCCGGGGATAACTAGGATGATAAGAAAAACACTCACAACCGTACGTACACTCAGTCTGGGTACGATGATACTGGCAATGCCTGCTCTGGGGCAGGATCTGACAATTACCAATGCCCGTATCATCATGACGCCTGACAACATTATCGAAAATGGCACCATTGTCATCGATGATGGCCGTATCACCTCAGTATCAGCAGGGGCTGCCCGTAACACCAGAGGAGAGGTCATCGATGCTCAGGGCCTGACTGCGATGGCGGGTTTTATCGATGGTCACAAGCATATTCGCCCGGGGGAAGATTTTGAGGCTCAGATGCTGTCCTTGCTCGAAGCAGGTTACACTACCGTTCTCAATGGTGGAGGCGATGGCGAGGGCAATCTTGCCATGACCAACCGCATTGCCAGTGGAGAGGTGCTTGGTCCCCGCCTGATTCCCTCAGACCGTCCGAATTTCTTCGCCATGACTCCTAATGAAGCGCGCGCAGCGATTCGCAACATGGCTGAGATGGGCATCATGCATACCGGTGAAATAGGCCTGACACCGGAACCTGCACCACCGCAGTCTGAAATATCCATTTTGCGCGCCATTGTTGAAGAAGCGGCTGAAGTGGGCGTGCAGGTGAATGTACATGCTGTCAGCACCCCGGCGACTATCGCTGCGGTTGAAGCCGGTGTGACCCGACTGGTGCATCTGCCCAACAAGGATTTCACTGGTTTTGATGAGGCTGATGCGATTGCTGCCCGTGGCGCCATCATTTCAGGGCTGATTGCCTTTGGTGCGCCAACCATTGATCGTGAATCAGCTTATCCGGCACCGGTCCGTTTTCCCAAGGACAATATGCCACGCTTCAGGGATGGTCGCGCCTGGCCGGAAGCTCTGGCAGGTGCCAATCGTGACCCTCAGGGCAGGGCAACCGGTACTGAAGGCGCCTATACCATTATCAATGCGCGTCGCGTCTGGGATGCAGATCCTTCACATCAGACCATTTCGTATTCTACTGACCAGAATTTTGATGATATTGCGGTTCTGGAGCATGAACTGAAATCGTTCAGTATCGTTTTCTCGATGCGGGATATTTTCCAGATCATGGGGCCGAATTCGGCAAAATTTGTCGGTATGGAAGATGATATTGGCACCCTGGAGCCGGGCAAGATAGCCGATATTATCCTGCTCTCAGGTGACCCTACCTATAATATCTACGGTCTGCTGAGCAATGAGGTCACCATACTGGGTGGTGAAGTGGTGGTAGACAAGCGCTAAGCACAAAACCTCCGGAAACATCAAAACGGGTCTGCATGCATAGGTAGTCAGACCCGTTTTTTTATCGGAAAGTACAATCAGATCACAATTTTGCGGTTGCTTCCGGGAATGAGGTTATAATCGCCCGCTTGTATCAATCGTATCAGGGAGCAGTTCGTTAAAATGTCCAATGCAACGACGAGTAAGTCGGTAAGTCACGCAGTCATTTCTTTTATCCAGTCCGCTCGTTATGAGGATTTTCCGCAGGAAGCCATCGATCTGGCAAAACGATGCATCATTGATGGTCTAGGCGTGATGCTGGCGGGTTCCACCCAGCCAGCCGGAGAAATTTTATACCAGTACCTGGAGGGTACCGATACCCGTCAGGAGGCAACAGTATTCGGCAAGCAGATCTATAAAACCAGTGCGGCAGCGGCTGCACTGGCAAATGGCACCAGTGGTCATGCGCTGGACTGGGATGATACACAGCTGGCCACCAGTGCCGATCGTATCTTCGGTCTGCTAACGCATCCGACCATCCCTCCGATGGTGACAGCTCTGGCGCTGGGAGAAAGGGAAGGCATTTCAGGTAAAGAGTTCCTGGAAGCGTTTCTGACCGGTTTTGAGGTCGAGTGCAAGATAGCAGAGGCCATTCATCCGGATCATTACAAGAAAGGTTTCCACTCATCAGCAACCATCGGCACCTTTGGTGCTGCCGTGGTAGCGGCTAAATTGCTGAAGCTAAACACCGAACAAACGGAACACATGCTGGCCATAGCCGCCAGTTCGGCCTCAGGCATTCGTGTCAATTTCGGCAGCATGACCAAACCCCTGCATGTCGGGCGGGCAGGTCAGAATGGTATTGTGTCTGCAGAGCTGGCAGCGCGTGGCTTTACCGGCGGTAAAGACCCGCTTGATCCGCCCTGGGGCTTCTTCCAGACCTTTTCCCATGGTGGCGGTTTCGATGCCGACAGGATTATCGGCAAACTGGGCAATCCGCATACTATCGTCTGGCCAGGAGTCTCCATCAAACCCTATCCCTGCGGTGTGTTGGGACATCCGACCATGGATGCCATGCGCAAGCTGGTGATTGATAATGATGTGGACCCGGAGCAGATTACAGCGATTCGGGTGAGGGCGGGTTCGAATATTCTCAACCCCTTGCGGTACCCGATCGCCAATAATGAACTGGAAGCCAAATTCTGTCCGGCTTTCATGGTCGGTGCCATCGCCCTGCGGCGTAAAGCAGGCATTCATGAATTCAATGATGAGTTTGTGCAGAGTGAGCCAGTGCAGGCCATGATGCGAAAAGTCGAGCGGGTACTGGATCCCGATATCGAGGCACAGGGCTGGGAGAAAATTCGCAGTACGGTTGAGGTCGACCTCAAAGATGGCAGCACCTTGGTACAAAAAGCCGATGAACGCTATCGCGGCGGGCCCGATCTGCCATTCACCCGTGAAGAGCTTTTTGAAAAATTCAGCGATTGCGCTTCACTGGTGCTGACGGATCAACAAATCAATCAGGTTTTTGAACAGATAGAGGCCCTGGATACCTGTGCCAATGTGAATGAGCTGGTCAGCTTGCTCAGTGCTGCTGCGTCATGAGTCTGGCCTGGCTCTCTATAGCGGCACTGATACTCGCGGTAACCCTGAGCTGCACCACAGCTGTCAATATTGGCATTTTGTCGCTCTCCCTGGCGCTGGTTATTGGGGTTTGGGTGGGTGATATGTCAACCGCAGCCGTGCTGTCAGGTTTCCCCACCTCCCTGTTCACCACGCTGCTGGGAGTGACTCTGCTGTTTTCGATTGCTGAATGCAACGGGACCCTGTCACGCATCACCTCGCGGGCTGTCAGCCTCTGCCGGGGGCATGCCGGCATTCTGCCCATGATGTTTTTCATGGTGGGCTTCTTTATTTCGACCATCGGTGCAGGAGCAACACCGGCCAGTGCCTTGTTGGCACCACCGGCCATGGCTGTTGCCGGCCGCGCCAAAATTCCGCCCTTGCTGATGGCCGTGATGGCGGGTAATGGCGTGCTGGCGGGAACTCTCTCGCCTTTTTCTCCCACCGGCATCGTTGCCAACGGCGTTATGCAGCAAATCGGGCTGGGCGGGGTAGAGTGGTATACCTTTGGTTTTAATGCCTTTGCGCATGCGCTGGTAGGGTTCGGCACCTTTTTCCTGCTGGGCGGTTTAAAGCTGTTTAAACGGGAGACCCATGAGCTGCTCACGGATGCCGCAGCCCTGGATCCGCACAGCGGTGAAATCATGGAAAACAGCCACTGGATCACCGTTGCCGGCATCTCGGTATTTATCATTCTGGTGGCTGGTTTTTCCATGGATGTGGGCATGGTAGGGCTGATCATAGCTACCGTGCTGGTTCTCCTGCGTACCGTCGATGAAGCCGAGGCCATCAAAAACATACCCTGGCGTGTCATTCTGATGGTTACCGGGGTTTCCGTACTGATTTCCCTGCTTAATGAAACCAATGGGCTTGAACTGATCACCATGGGGATTGCCAATGTGGCTACGGCCGGCACCATCAACCCGATCGTGGCCTTTGCAGCCGGGCTGATTTCAGTCTACAGCAGCACCTCCGGGGTCGTATTGCCTGCTTTTCTGCCCATGGTGCCCTCCCTGGCCGAGCAGTTGGGTGGCATGAACCCCTTGAATATTGCCTGGGCCATGAGCGTCAATGCTAGCCTGGTAGATCTGTCTTCCCTGTCAACGGTCGGAGCCCTGTACATTGCCAGCGCAGCCCCGGGAACAGACACCCGCAAATTTTTCAATTCACTACTGGCCTGGGGCATGTCGATGACCGTCATTGGCGCCTTGCTAAGTAAATTGATGTTTGGCTAAATACCTTGTGTTCCCGTCGGGAAGAATCACAAGAGAGACCATGGACACCTTGCTGAAAACCATACGTACGGCCTTGCTCCTGCTGACCTTCTGTTGCCCGCTTTATGCGCAGGATTACCCCGTGGATACCATTACGATCATTACCCATTCCCGGCCAGGAGGAGGCAGTGATGTATTTTTGCGTGAGCTGTCGCGTTATCTCTCACCGCAATTGGGTGCCACCATTATTGTCAAGAACATTACCGGAGGTTCCGGTGCCAGTGCCATTGCCGAGCTGGCCCGATCAGCACCGGATGGCTCAACTTTTTACGCTACCACCCCGACCTTTATCTACACCTCGCTGCTGGCACAGCCAGCCTATACCTATGAGGATATTGACCCGCTGGTCAACTTGTTCATTGATCCGGAAATCATCTACACCTCCGCAGACAGTTCCTTTCAGAGCCTGGATGATGTGCTGCAAAAAGCCCGTACGTCGAGGGGGCTCTGGGGGGCGGCCAATCCAGCCTCGCTGGAGCGGCAATCACTGGAACAGCTGAAACTGGCCACGGGTGTAAATGCTGCTGTTATCAGCCATGAAGGCGGCGGAGACCTAATGATCAATGTGCTCAATGGCACCCTGGATATTGGTGTCGGAGAGGCCCAGGAATTACAGTCACAGCTTGAGGCAGGCAATCTGCGTCTACTGGCTACTTTCAGCGATCAGCGACTAGCAGAGTTTCCGCAAGTCCCGACAGTATATGAACTGGGGCATCAGGTGATTGTCAGAAAATTTCGCGGACTGGCGGCCCCCAAAGGCCTGTCAGCAGAGCTGATAGGGCAATGGGAGCAGGCCATTCAGAGGGTTCTGGAAAACCCCGAGTACCAGGCCAGCTATCTGGCCGACAATTTACGACCGACCTATATCAACCATGCAGATTACCAGGAATTTATCGGCAGCTTTGTGAATGAAACACTGGCTTATCTGCGTAGCGTCGGCATTATTGAATAGTGAGCTCTGATGAAACTGTTTACCCGTGATTTTGTTGGTGGTTTGGCGGCGATTTTGCTGGCCGGGTTTTATCTCGTGTTTGCCTTTCGCCAGCGGGTATCGGCCCTGGCTGACACGATTGGTCCGGCTGGCATGCCAAAGGTGCTGGGCTTTTTGATGCTCGGTCTGGGCATCCTGCTCTGCGCCAACTCCCTCTATCAAAGTATCAGACACAAAGAGAAGCTCACCTCGCAGTGGCAGGGGCAGGGTCACAGGATACTCCGGGCTTTTGGTTTACTGAGCCTGGCAATCGTCTATCTGCTGCTGGTGAACATGCTGGGTTATGCCCTCAGCATCGCTATTTTGCTGGCCTTGGTGGCGCTTTACCTGGGTGCCAGTCCGGACTGGAAACTGGGCCTCACGGCGCTGCTTGGCGCGGGGTTCTTGTGGACAATATTTGTCATCCTGCTTGATGTACCCATGCCGGCGGGTATTTTTTCCTAGGTTTTCATGCTGGAATTTTTCTCACAGTTCCTGAATATTTATCTGATCATTCCTGCATTCATGGGGGTAGCCTGGGGAATTGTCGGCGGGGCTATGCCGGGTATATCCCCGTCCATTACCATGGCTCTCTTATTACCTTTTACCTATGCTCTGGAACCTTCCTTTGCCATCATTCTACTGGCTGCCACCTATGTCGGCGCCGAATATGGCGGCTCCATTCCGGCAATTTTGATTCGAACACCCGGAACCAATGCGGCGGCGGCCTCTGTAATCGACGGCTATGAAATGAACCGGCAGGGCAAGGCAGGCCTGGCGCTGGGTATATCCCTGTATTCCGGCGTTATTGGTAGTCTGATCGGGCTGACACTGCTGGTCTTGCTCAGCGGTCCCCTGGCGCGTCTGGCACTGGCCTTCACCCCACCGGCCTATTTTGCCCTGGGGGTGCTGGGGCTGAGTGTGATTGTCAGCCTTTCCGGGGACTCACTGCTCAAAGGCTTGATTGCGGCCCTGTTTGGCTTGATGGTATCGACCATCGGTACAGATCCGGTGTCCGGGATCAGTCGCTTCACCTTTGGTCTGCCGGATCTGATTTCAGGCATTCAGCCGATTCTGGTGATGGTGGGACTCTTTGCTATGAGTGAGTTGCTGCTGCAGGCCTCGGAGCAGCATGACAAGCGCGTCAAGGCTGCGCCACGAATCCAGTTTCCTGATAATAAATTGAAGAAGCGCCTGTTGTTGCCGCAGGCTATCGGAGCCCTGTTTGGTGGCTTCGAAGGGGTGATGCCGGGGGCAGGCGGTACGGTCGCGTCTTTCATGTCCTATAACGAGGCCAAACGCTGGTCCAAACACAAAGAAGAATTTGGCAAGGGCTCGCCGGAAGGTATCGCTGCGCCTGAAACTGCCAATAACACCGTTGCTGAAACGGCACTGATTCCCCTCTTGAGTTTCGGTATTCCCGGCTCCAATTCAACTGCCATCTTGCTGGGGGGCTTCCTGATCCATGGACTGATTCCCGGCCCCATGCTCTTTGCCCGCTCGGGTGATGTCATTTCGGATCTGTATGTCGGTATTTTCATTGCAGCGCTTGCCCTGCTGCTGATTGGTATTACACTCATGCCGTTGTGTATCTGGCTGGTGAACCGTCCCCGGCCTTACCTGAATGCCTTTATCCTGGCTCTTATCATGTCGGGAATCTATTCCATCAATAACAGCCTGTTTGAATTGTCTGTCATGCTGGTGGCGGGAGTTCTTGGCTATTTTATGCGGCTGCTAAAATTTCCCTTTCTGCCAAGCGTGCTCGGACTGGTGCTGGGCTTCATGATTGAAAGCAATTTTCGCCGTTCCCTGCTGTTGTCAGGCGATGATTACAGTATTTTTATGACTGACCGTATTTCGATGGTTCTTCTATTGCTGGCCGCCATCTTTATTTTTGCTTCACTGGGCAGGCAAGTACACCAGGCGCTGCAAAGACCGGGTAAACTGACAAACAAGAAAGTGGACTGACAGACAGGAAACAAAGTGACAGAACTGAGTATTTCACAACAACTGGGGCACTGGGGAGAAAGTCTGGGCAATCGAGGTTTTTCGGCTACCAGTCTGGAAAAAAATCGTGACATTCTGATTGATATTGTCGGTCTGTGTATGGCGGCACGGCAGAAGGACTACGTCAAGGCAGTAATAGAGGCTGCCGAGCCGGGAGACTTTACGCTGATCGGTCATGGCCTGCGCTGTTCTGCCAGCAGTGCTGCGCTGGTAAACGGAACGGCCGCCCATGGGGAGGATTACGATGACACCTTCGAAGGAGGCCCGGTGCATGCAGGAGTCGTCATGGTGCCGGCCATGCTGGCAGCGGCTGAACGCTATGCTCTCACGGGTGAGGATTTTATGCGTGGGCTGATTGCCGGTAATGAGCTGCTTTGCCGTCTGGCGCTTACCCTGCCCAAAGCCATTCATAAATCCGGATTTCACCCAACAGCGGTACTGGGCTCCTTTGCTGCAGCCTTCGGCATTGGCGTGTCCTGCCGGGCCGATGCCAGGGTGCTGGCCAATGCACTGGGCATTGCTGGCAGCATGGCCTCTGGCATCATCGAATACCTGGGTGACGGCAGTTGGACCAAGCGCATGCATCCAGGTTGGGCGGCGCAATCAGGTCTGCGTGCCTATGCCATGGCCAAAGCTGGATTTGTTGGACCACAATGTGTTTTTGAGGGTGAACATGGTGTCTTCAAGGTCTTTGCTTCCTCCATTGAAGCCCGGGTCGACCGTCTTTTTGACCGACTTGGCGAGGAGTTTGTCAGCGATACCATTTCATTCAAACCCTATCCCTGCGGCACGATGGGGCAGCCCTATATCGATTGTGCCAGGCGCTTGCGTGAGCAGGGCATCGATCTAAATGCAATTGAGTCCATTGTTTGCGAAACGGCGGAAGGCTACGTGCACAGGCTCTGGGAACCCCTTAGACTCAAACAGAATCCGCCGACACCCTATGCAGCAAAATTCTCGGTACCTTTCGGGGTTGCGCTGGGTCTGGTGCGGGGACATGCAGAGCTCTCGGATTATGACGAGTCAGCGATTGTCGATACAGAACTGCTGGCAATAGCCGCCAAAGTCACTTACGAGATTGATGAAAACAATCCTTATCCCGCCGCGTTCACCGGTCATGTCAGGCTTAATTTCAGGGACGGCACTTCGCGTGAGATGCATCAGGGTTTTATGCGAGGTGGCCGTGATGCACCGCTGTCACAAGCGGAAATTGAAGAAAAATTTCACGCCAATTGCCGCTATGGGAATTATGATAATGCGGATCTCCTGCTGGAGCATTGCAGACAATTGGGTAGTATGCAGGGTGATTTTGCCCTGATAAAATTCATGGCGGATGATTAATGAGTCAGGAAGTGCAGAGCAAGCGAGTAGCGCTGGTAACCGGTGCTTCGAAAAATATCGGACGGGCAATAGCGCTGGCCCTGGCAGATCAGGGCTGCGACCTGGTGATCCATACTGGCACTGACCGCGAGGGTCTCGAAGAAACCAGGCAGCAGCTGGCAGCAAAGGGAAGAGCCGCCCTGGCACTCCTGGGTGATCTGACAGAAATCGCAACGGCTTCTTCTCTCATCGAGCAAGTTTCCGCACAGTATGGAAAGCTGGATATTCTGGTCAACAATGCTGCACTGCGGCCCGAAACGCCCTTTGCTGATCTGAGCTACAAGCAGTGGCGGGAAGTCATGGCATTGGGCCTGGATGCTCCGTTTTTGCTGTCACAGGCAGCCTTGCCGCTTTTGCTCAAGAGTGAGCAGGCAAGCATCGTCAATATTGGTGGCCTGACTGCGCATACTGGCGCCAAACATCGTGCCCATGTCATTGCAGCCAAGTCCGGGCTGGTCGGCCTGACCAAGGCGCTGGCGCACGAACTTTCCCCGCAGGGCATCATGGTGAATTGCATCGCGCCAGGGCTGATCAATACGACGCGTCAGACAGGACAAAGCCCCCATCATCATGCCAGCCGGACAACCTTGGTGGAACGTCGGGGAGAGCCTGAGGAAGTAGCCCAGGCCGTCGCCTACCTTTGCAGTAAGCAGGCACGTTACATCACAGGGCAGACCATCCATATTAATGGTGGTGCTTATCTGGCCTAGCAGTGGCTGTTTTCAGTAAAGCCCGCTATCCTGTGTCTGCTGTTCAGGCCTGATTAATGAGAACCTTGATAGGCTTCGTATCATCAAGATCATTACTTCATTCTCAAGACTCCAAGGAGACTGTGATGAAAAAGGTACTGCAAGTGGTTCTGCTCACAAGCCTGTTTGTTCAGGGTCTGGCCTTCGCTCAGGAGGAGACGGACAAATACAGCTTCAATGAGCTGGAGCAGGTATCTGAATTCAGAAAAACCCGGGTGCAGGGCATAGAAGTGCTAGATCCCCGGGCAGTGCTGCTTGACCTCGGTCGCAATGAAAGTTATCTGCTGATACTCAGGCGTAACCTGCATGGTCTGGTCTTTGCCAATAGGGTTGAGGTTTCCTCAACCAATAATCAGATCAGGGCCGGGGTGGATTTTGTCACTGCCCATGATCACCGGGCTGTCTCCGGTTTGATTGAGAAAATTTATCGTCTGGAAAATAGTGAAGAGCGACGACGCGTACGTTTCCGTTTGCTTAAATATGCTCTGTAGTTCCCTGCCTGGGTCAGCAAAGATCTTTGCCATTAACCTGGCGCTTGCTAAGTCTTACAATAAAACCCGGCAAATGGTCTGATCTGGCAATAACACTGATGCAAATAGGAATTGATCTTGGTGGTACCAAAATCGCAGGTATCGTGCTCAATGATGGGCAGGTGCTTGTCAGGGAACGTATCGAGACGCCGCGTGGCAGCGCTCAGCAGATTCTGCAGGCCATTCATGCCCTGATTCTTACATTGGAAGCAGCAGTGGATGACTCATGTACAGTCGGCATCTGCGGTCCGGGTTCGCTGAACCGCCAGGGTTTTATTCGCAATTCAAACACCACTGAACTCAATGGCATTGCCCTGCAGTCTGAACTGGAGAAGCTGAGCGGTCGGGAAATTCGCTTCAGCAATGATGCCAACTGCTTTGCACTGGCAGAGGCGGTCTGTGGTGCGGGCAGAGAGTTCAATACGGTATTCGGCGCCATACTCGGTACCGGTTGCGGGGGTGGTTTGATCATTGATAAAAAAATCATCGCTGGGCTCAATGGTATCGGTGGCGAATGGGGTCATAACCCGCTTGCCTGGATGAAGCAGCAGGAATTACAGGAGCAAAGGGTCTGCTTTTGTGGACAGCTGCACTGTAATGAAACCTATATCTCGGGTTCTGGCCTCAGTTACAGCTACGCCCTGCAAAGTGGTAAACGGCTATCCGCCAAAGAAGTGCTTACCCTGTCTGAACAGGGGGATACTACAGCGATGTCCTGTGTGGATGCCTATCTGGATCAGCTCGCGCGTGCGTTGTCGGCCATCATTAATGTGTTTGATCCAGAGTGCATTGTGCTGGGTGGTGGACTCTCACAGGTCAGCCGCATCTATCAGGAGGTCCCAGAAATCTGGGGCAAGTATATTTTTTCAGAATCAGTGGCAACCCGGCTGCTACCACCTCACGGTGGGGATTCAGCGGGCGCGCTGGGTGCCGCCTGGTTATGGCATGAATAAGCACAGCAAGGGCACAAGGGAACATCTGTATATTCGTGTCAGGGGCAAGGTGCAGGGTGTGTTTTTTCGGGCCTCGACTCAGGAGCAAGCCAGATCACTGGGGGTGCAGGGCTGGGTCATGAACCATGCTGATGGCTCGGTACGTATTGCTGCTGAAGCCGAGCCCGAGATTCTGCAGGCTTTTCTTGCCTGGCTGCATGAGGGGCTGCAATTGCCGCGGGTGGATGAGCTTCAGAGCAGCAGGGGAGAACTACAGTATTTTCAGGATTTCAGTATCCGCTGAGCGCCAAAAGCCGTTCTCACTTTGCGTGCCACTTGAAATCCTTCAGGGCCTGGCTTCCCGGCAAAAAAAAACCCGGTCAAATGACCGGGTTTTTATACAGGCATGCTGTCTTACATCACTGGTTCGAGACGGATGACTGAAGTCGGTGCGCCATTGGCATCTTCAACAGCAACATAGATGTAGCCATCAGGGCCCTGTCGCACATCACGGATGCGGCCAATGCCATAGAGCAGGGTTTCTTCGCGTTCAACGGTGCGGTAGTCATCCTGCATCATGATATGGGCAAGCTGCTGACCCGCCAGTCCGCCGGCAAAGATATCGCCATACCATTCCGGGAATTTATCGCCGGTGTAGACCATCAGCCCAGAGGTGGCAATTGAAGGCACCCAGAAATGCAGGGGTTGCTCCATGCCGACTTGCATCAGGGTTTCGTGGATAGGTACGCCCGGTCCGTAGTTGACGCCACGGCCAATCACCGGCCAGCCATAGTTGTTGCCGCCGACGATACGGTTGAGCTCATCCCCGCCCTGTGGGCCATGCTCGGTTTCCCAGATATCACCGGTTTCAGGGTGGATAGCCAGACCCTGTGGGCTTCGGTGTCCGTAGCTCCAGATGGCCGGTTCAACACCTGAACGCCCCACAAAGGGATTGTCTGCAGGAACCGAACCGTCATCATTCAGGCGCACCATCACGCCGTGATGGTTGCTGGTATCCTGTGCTGGATGTGCACTCAGATCACCTTCAGGGGGTGCCTGCCGATCGCCCAGGCTCAAATACAGATAGCCTTCCTCATCAAAGACCATGCGGCCACCATAATGGCCTCTACCGACTGAATTAGCGGCAAAAATTTCCTCGACATTGCTTAAGCGGTCATTGTTCAGGCGTCCACGCACAATGGCAGTGGTTGAACCGTCTGCAGTCTGTTTGGCAAAACTCAGATAGAGCAGCTGGTTATTGGCAAAGTCCGGATGAGGTAGCACATCAAACAGTCCGCCCTGACCTTCATAGAAGACTTCAGGAACACCGGGCACGGCGTTCGACAGCAGTTGACCCTCACGTACGATGCGCAATCTGCCGGGTTTTTCAGTAATCAGCATGTCGCCGTTGGGCAGCCAGCTCATGGACCAGGGCTGAACCAGCCCTTCGGCCACGCTGACGGTCTGATAGGCATAATGCGTGGCAAAGTAGCGGTCATTTTGTGCAAAGGCGGATAAGGTGCCTGCCAAGAGCAAAGACAGCCCGCTAAGCAGTGTGAAAATGTTTCGTAACATGTGTTTCCTCCAGTTTTTGCTTATTTGCTTTCCTGTGGCAGCCCATTGGGTGCCGGTATCAGTCAACAGCCCCGCGCTCAATCAGCAGGCCGTCAATGTAGACTTCCCTGATTCGCCGGGTATTGGTAATGTCATCCAGCGGATTCGCGTCCAGCACGATGAAATCTGCTTTCTTGCCCGCCATGATACTGCCCATGTTATCAAGTTCCAAGAAGTCCGCAGCATTGGCAGTGGCCGCGCTGATGACTTGCATTGGACTCATGCCGGCCAGCACCATGTCTTCCATTTCAAGATGCGGTCCCCAGGGGGTATTCCCGTCGGTGCCAAGTGCAATGGTAACGCCGGCCTCATTAAGTACCGCCAGATTGGCAGCCTGCAGCGCATAAGCCGCCTGGGCCTGTGCATCCTCACGTTGAGCTGCCTGCAATGCCTGTAATTCACTGTCCGGCATGGTGCCGGCCAGCCAGCTTAAATCATTGATGACGCCGCGCTCATTCATGTTAGGGACCAGTACCACATAAGGGCGGGCCTTCATCATGCGAATAAATTCCTCATCAACGGGCAGGTCACGCACGCCGTGAGCAAAGGAACTGACACCGGCACGCAGCAGTCCTTTGGCATCCTCAAGGTTGTAGATGTGGGCAGTGACCCTCAGGTTCTGGTCCCAGGCTTCATCAATGACCGCGTTGTAAAGCGCTTCGGATAGTTTTTCATACTGGCCGTCGCGGTCGTCTACCCAGATTTTGATGATATCAACACCCAGTGCCGCTTCTTCGCGAACGGCTGCCCGGGCTTCTTCCTCGCTGCTGACCCAGTGTGGATCTTCACTGCGCCCTGGCTCCGGTGAGGTAATGCCGCGTCCTGCAGTAAAATAGCGAGCCGTTCCGGGCATGTTCTGCTGCTGTATCTGAAAGGGCGTTTCACCGAAATCTCGCCCCATGCTGAGGGCAGCGCTGACCCCGTAGACGGTTCGCAAGCGCAGGTCTTCCAGCAGTGCAGCACGCTCAATGTTCAGATGGGTGTGGGTATCGATGATGGCAGGCATCACCGTCATGCCGCTTAGATCCACCCGTCTGGCATCGGCTGGCAGACTGACACTTGCTGCTGGGCCAACCAGCTGGAAAACGCCTTCTTCCACGACAAAAATGCCATTTTCGATGGCAGGGCTGCCGTCTCCGATGATCAGGCGTGCGCCTTCGTAAACGACCGCGCCGGATGTTTCTGTGGTACTTGTGTTATCTTCTGACAGTACAGCCGGTTCATCATTCGAGCAGGCGCTAATCAGGAGTAGCGGCAGCAGAATGCTGGCGCTCAGTCTGTATTGGGTGCTCTGGAAAAATGGAAACATGACATTCTCCTTTGGTGTTTTTACAGGGCTGCAATGCCGTCAGCTTGATTAAGTAAAGTAGCCTCAATGTGCAGAGTGTATAGCTTTTTACTCTGCGACTGAATAAGCAATAGTACTAAAAGACTTGGTTTTGAGGAGCAAGCGTATCCCCAGAATTCATCAGCTCAATATCTCGCGTTATCTGGCTTTGCTGGCACTGGTCATTGCGGGCGAAGCCATTTTTCTGCTGCCCTTTGTGTTGTCGAGAATCTTTCGACCGGTATTTCTGGATGTTTTCGGTATCAGCAACTTGCAGTTGGGAACGGCTTTTTCGCTGTATGGCATGGTTGCCATGGTTTCCTATTTTGCTGGTGGCCCGCTGGCTGACCGCTTTCAGGCCCGAGGTCTGCTGGTCAGTGCACTTCTGCTGACCTCCCTGGCAGGGCTGCTGCTGGCCGGGATTCCATCCCTGCCAGTCCTGACCATGCTCTATGCACTCTGGGGCCTGAGTACCATTTTCCTGTTCTGGGCTGCACTGATTAAAACCACCCGGGAACTGGGTACAGACAGTCAGGGGCAGGCATTTGGTCTGCTCGATGGAGGCAGAGGACTGTTTGCGGCCCTCTTATCATCCTTCTCGGTGCTGATCTTCGCCAGCCTACTGCCTGAACAGGTCGAAACGGCTGATCTGCAAGAGCGTGCAGCCGCTTTAAGCACAATCATCCTGATTTTCTCTGGCATGGGAGTTTTTTCCGCCATCCTGGTCTGGCTGTTTATACCGGTATCCACAGAGCTTGCACAGCCCACTGCTCCAGCTGTCAGTCTGAGCGGCGTTAAACGGGTCATCACCATGCCGGCTGTCTGGATGCAGGCCCTTATCATTCTTTGTGCCTATGTGGCCTATAAAAGTACCGATGACTTTTCACTCTATGCCAGAGACGCTTTTGGCTATAACGATGTCGAGGCTGTGCGTTTGGGGACCTTGTCTTTCTGGATGCGACCGATAGCGGCTGTGTGTGCAGGTTTGCTGGCTGATAAATTCAATGGCCGCTTGATTCTGCAATGCAGCTTTGCACTGGTCATGTTGGGTTCAGCAATGATTGCCAGTGGTTTTCTGCAGCCGGGCATGGGCTGGATGCTGCTCATAACCATTGCCGGTACCTCGGCAGCTATCTACGCGCTGCGGGGGGTGTATTTTGCCGTCATGGCGGAGGCAAAAATACCGCTTTCGGTGACGGGCAGCGCGGTCGGGTTGGTGTCTTTTATCGGCTTCACTCCGGATATTTTTATGGGCCCCCTGATGGGTTACCTGATTGACAGTTCACCGGGAGCTCTGGGGCATCAGCATGTGTTTATGGTGATTTTTAGCTTCAGCCTGATCGGGTTTACAAGCGCCTGCTTTTTTCAGCGCAACAGTGAGACGCATAAAAAGATTTTGCGCTGAGTGCTTATTGTCCCGCCAGATCGAATGCCTGGTGTAACTGGCATCTGCCCATATCAAGAAAAGTTTCCCCGCGATTGAGCAGGGATAACTCTGTGCAGGCCAGCAGAGGGTTCTGATACTTGCGCAGAATCGCCGTCAATTCCCGTTCAGCATTTTCGCTGAAACCTGCCTCAAAAACCTCCAGGCGTATGTCATCAATGCGCTGCATGTCATCTGTCTCAGGTCGTTTTACTTCAATACCCTTGTGGCTGAAATAGGTACTGAGTTGATGACTTTGCATGGTGTGTCGCGTAGCTGCCAGGGTGATGCGGTCAATTTTTTTTTGCTGTAGCAGATCCAGTGTCGCAGAGACCGGATGAATGAGTTTTTTACTGTATTCAGCGGGCAGGTTTAGACGGTCGATGGCGGCGTGCAAGGTGATGTTAGGAATCAGCAGGGCATCAAAACTTTTCCAGTCCAGTTGCGCCAGTTCCTTTTCCAGGCGAGGGCAAAGCTGCTGGTATTTGTCAGGCAAAAAGGCATTGAGTTCGGCGAAATCCAGCGTTTTGAGTGTCAACTCAAGCTCTGCACCATCGGCCAGGCAGATCAAATATTGCTGATAAAAAGCGGTGGCATGTTCGCCAAGTCCTAGCAGCAGAATGTGTCGCGGGCCCTGTTTCAATTTCGTTTCAGAATGTAGTCAGCAAAGTAGGCATTTGAATCCGTAATCTTGCTGGCGAGAATAAAATCGGTAGCAGCGGTGATCTTGTTCAGAATGCTTTCATCGTATTTGCGTGAAATTTCCGTGTGAATCTTTTCGCCTGCCCTGAAACGGAAGCTTTTGTTGAGGCTCTTGATGGTGACGCTGTGATCATGCAAGACTTTCAGGTAAGAATTGGCGATACCCTTGTCTTCCAGGTATTCCGGTTCATGCGAAAAATTGCTCAGTTCAAATTCGCCGCCCAGTTCGCGGTTAATTCTTGCCAGGATGTTCAGGTTGAATTGTGCCGTGATACCTTCAGGGTCATCATAGGCCGGCAGTATCAGGTCCTGTGATTTTTTCAGATCCACACCCAGCAGGAGGATGTCATCGTGTTTGAAGTTTTTGCCCAACTGGTAGAGGAAATCAGCGGCTTCATCATCCTGCAGGTTGCCGATATTCGAGCCCAGAAACAGCACAATTTTTTTGTGTGTGGATTTTTTAAGTGAGGCCAGGGCATCGACATACAGTCCCTGTTTTGGCACAGTGCTCAGATCTGGCATTTCCCGTTGCAGAGCTGCTTCCAGGTGATTAAGTGCATTTTCGGAAATATCCACCGGGTGATAGGAAAAATCATAGGACTCTTTCAGCAGCTTCTTCAGCAGCTTCTTAGTCTTTTTACCGTCGCCGGGTCCCAGCTCGATGATCTCAAAAAAGCTGCCTTTTTCAATTTCCAGAGCATTTATCAATTCATCTGTTTTTTCATTGAAGATTTCATATTCAGCTCGTGTCAAATAGTAAGAGGGCAGAGCCATGATCTGCCGGAAAAGTTCATCGCCCCGGGCATCATAAAAATATTGTGAGGGTAGAAATTTGTTGCTGGCGCTGAGGCCAGTATCGACATCCTGTTTAAACTGTTCAATCATGTTATTTCGCCAAACGTATTCCTGAAAATTGCCATTGCAAGTGTGGGTGAAAAAAATTCCGGTAAGTTTTTCGGCTGTGACCAGCCGGCGTAGCAACTGAGGCTCCCCGTAGGACCATCTGGTTGATCATGAATTTGCCGTTGTACTCGCCGACGGCGCCTGCACTGACCTGATAACCCGGATAGGGGAGGTAGGCTGAATTGGTCCATTCCCAGCGCAGTCCCCAGGGAATTTGTTCACTGGCCACTTCCCATTCAAACTCTGTCGGTAGGCGCATGCCTTTCCAGTTGGCAAAGGCGCTGGCTTCATAGAAAGACACATGGCACAAAATCGCATCGGGCTCAAGTTTCTTTAAGCCTGCCAGAGTATAGTAATGCCACTCACCATTAATGAGATGCCAGTACAGTGGGGCGCGTATTGAGGATTGCTGCAGCCAGTGCCAGCCGTCATCCAGCCAGTAACTGAAATTTTCATAGCCGCCATCCTTGATAAATGCCAGGTATTCGGCATTGCTCACCAGTGCACGGTCTATTTCGAAGGCCTGCAGATACACCTTGTGGGCCTGTTTTTCATTATCAAAGTGGAAGCCTTCTCCCTGGAAGCCAACCTCGTAGAGGCCTTCTTCAAGCTGGATCAAGCCCTCATTGCTATTGCGGTCGTCAAGCAGCGAGCCATCTTCCCGATAAACCGGGAAAATAGGGTTATGCCCAAAGGCATATTTCAGGTCGCTGAGCAGGAGTTCCTGGTGTTGCTGTTCGTGGTTGATCCCCAGGGTGATGAGGGCTTCGAGATCGCTGGGCAGGGGTCCGGACAGCAGCCTTTGCATGTGAGCGTCGACATGCTGCCGGTATTTATAGACCGTGGCAGTGGATGGTCTGCTGATATCGCCTCGGGCATTGCGGGCCAGACGCTCACCGACCGTGTTGTAATAGGAGTTGAAGAGGAAACAGAAGCGGGAATCGAATTCCTGATAGCCCTCAAGCTGCTTTTTCAGAATCAGTTCTTCAAAAAACCAGCTGGTATGGGCCAGGTGCCATTTTGGCGGGCTGGCATACTCGACCAGTTGCGGCAGATAATCCTCTTCCGCCAGGGGTTGGCAAAGTATCTCGCTGGCCTGGCGAGTATTTCGGTAGTGTTCAGCTAAGGACATGCAAGGCATTCTAGCAAGCTCCACAGGTCATCACTACCCTACAGGTGACTGGAAACAAGCGAGTCGTGCAGGCTGCTTGGAATAGCCATACTCGCAAGTTGCGCTGACAAATTGAAACCAGCCAGAAAGAATTTTTGTTGTGGCTTGAACTTGGTTCTACAATGAAAACGGTAGTGGATTTCTGTAATTCGAGAGTTTTTCAGTCAACAAGAGATTGTGAGGAAAGATCATGAAAAAGTACCTTGGCTTTTTCTTTGTGGGTTTATTGGCGATCATCAGTGTCTTCTCCTATACGGTAGTGGCAAAGGAGAAGCCGGGAAAGGTAGCACTGTGTCATATCGATGAAGAGGGCGCTATTGTCTTCATCGAAGTGGCAGACAGAGCAGTCGATGCCCATCTGGCGCATGGTGATGCTCTCCTAATTTCAGAGGGAGTGTGTGATTTTCCTGAACCGCCACCACCACCGCCAATCTAATTTTAGTTTTAGTACTAAGATTAAGACTCTTGCTAGAAAACCTCTCACCGACCGGGTCTGTGAGAGGTTTTTTATGGGCGCTCGGTTCAGGCTCGTCGATAGTGCTGGCTAATGCAAGGCAGCTTTCTTTATACTGAATCCCACGGGTGTAAAAAAGTGGTCCCATAGCTTCTAAAATCATGCAATGCATTGATATAAAAGATTATTCCTTATAATGACTCTGCTGTTTATCTACGTCGCGATTGCGCTCGTTTTTTCATTTTTGTGCTCGATATCAGAGGCCGTGCTCCTCAGCACGACGACCGCTCATGTCACGCTGATGGAACAGCAGGAGCGCTCCGGTGGCCAGTTGATGCGCGAGCTGAAGGAAGATATCAACAAGCCCCTGGCGGCAATTCTTACCCTCAACACCATCGCCCATACTGTAGGAGCGGCAGGTGCCGGGGCTCAGGCAGCTGCCGTATTCGGCTCTAACTGGGTCGGACTGGCGTCAGCTATCCTGACCCTGCTGATTCTGGTGTTTTCAGAAATCATTCCGAAAACCCTGGGTGCCACCTATTGGCGACAGCTATCCGGTGCCACCGCCCATGTCCTCAAGTTTCTGGTCTGGGTGCTCTATCCTTTTGTGTGGCTGTCGGAAAAATTTACCCGGGGGCTTTCCCATACTGACGAGCCGGAAGGGTTTTCCCGTGAGGAATTCGCCGCCATGGCAGAATTGGGTCATAAGGAAGGCCAGCTCAAGTATAAGGAATCGCAGATTCTCAGAAACATGTTCCTGCTGCATGAAACGCCGGTATCAGCCGTTATGACACCACGCCCGGTGGTTTTTTCGCTGCCGGCTTCGCTGAGTGTCGAGGCTTTTTTCAGCGCCCATGATGACACGCGTTTTTCCCGTATCCCGATCTATGAGAATGACCGTGAGCATTTGATTGGTTTTGTCCTGAAAGGGGACCTTCTGCTGGCGTATTCGCGCGGCAATTCTGAAAAACCACTCAAGCAATACTGCCGTGAATTACAGGCTCTGCCGGAAACCAGTTCGGTCTATGATGCCTTTGAATATTTTATCCAGCATCGCCTGCATATCATGATGATTGTTGATGAATATGGCGGCATGGAAGGAGTGATTACCCTGGAGGACATTCTGGAAACTCTGCTGGGACTGGAAATCATGGATGAGCGTGACAAGCAGGTGGATATGCAGGAGCATGCCAGAAAACTCTGGCGCAAACGCGCCCAGGCCATGGGGCTGGAAATTCCCGCCAAGGATGCAGCAGAATAAAAAACGCCGGCAGATGCCGGCGTTTTTATCACTACCTGAGCTTAGGGTAATTCGAAGACCCAAACCGTTGAGCTGGGCTCAGATGGCAGGGTGATTTCCGGCACCAGACGCGGGAAACTCGCCGTCTGGGCGCCACCATAACCCACCACCACGGCAATATACTGCTTGCCTTCGATGGCAAAGCTGACCGGTCCTGAGTTGGGCACGTCATTCAGTCTGACGTTCCACAGGCGCTCACCGGTACGGTCATCATACGCCGAGAAGCTACGGTCAAGGGCACCGGCAAAGACAACACCACCAGCCGTTGCCAGCACACCGGAGGTTTGTGGTGCACGCTGTCTGGCTGTCCAGTGTTCCTGCATGTTGCCACCAATATTGAAGGCCTGGATATGGCCATAACGGCCGTCACTGTTATCACGGGGACGCAGGGTCCAGCGATAACCGGAAGACAGGAAGCCGTTTTCACCTTCACCAACCAGTACCATGGTCATGCAGGTCTCAACGGCCGGCACAAACATGCGCCCCGTGTTGGGATTGTAGGCGCCAGGAATCCAGCTGCGTCCACCACCGGCGTGCGGACAGACCATTTTGTTCTCGACACCATCCGGATAGAGCGAGAGATCGACAATCTTGCGATCGGTTTCCGGATCAACGCCCAGAATCAGGTTCTGTAAACCCATATCGTAAGAACTGAGGTATTCACCGGTAGCTGCATCCAGAATATCGTAATAGCCCAGCTTGCCACCGGTCATGACCACATGACGCTGCTCGCCATTGTAGGTAATGTCGGTAATAACACGCTCAAACGCCCAGTCCAGGTCATGCTGGTCATTATTCATGTGCTGGAAGTACCAGACCAGTTCACCACTTTGCGGATCAAAGGCCAGCGTGGTGTTGGTGTAGAGGGCGTCATTGTTGATACCGGGAATATCCACCATGTTCATCAGCGGACCGGTGTCATAGGTCTGTGCCGTGCCAAACAGCGCCAGATTATTCACCGGGTCATAGGAACCGGCTGTCCACACCGAGCCACCGTTGAGCTCTTCATAAGGTACGTTATTCCAGGTGTTGGAACCGGGTTCGCCGGGTGGGGGAATTACGTAAAAGCGCCACATCGGAGCGCCAGTCTCGGCATCCAGGCCCTGAATGAAGGTGGCATCAGGACCGCCACCGGCACGCATGGTGCCCTGCATCACCACACCCTGGGCCACCAGCGGGCCACCAGAAATAACAGTGTCCAGATTGGTTTCCCAGACCAGGCGGCCGGTTCGCATATCCAGAGCGATGACATAACCGTCTGAGGTGGAGGCATAGATTTTGTCACCGTAAATGGCGATATTCCGCTGTACGCGCGGGATGACATCCTCGTCCAGGTTGCGACGATAATGCCAGAGCTCATCACCTGTCAGCGCATTCAGGGCCATGATGTGATCTTCGTAACTCTGTACAAACATGACGCCGTCATGCACCAGCGGGGTGGATTCATTGGGGCCGCTGGGCAGGCTCAAAGACCAGGCCAGACGGAGTTCATCAACATTGCGACGATTGATTTCATCAAGCGGACTGAAGGCTTCTGCCGTGTACTGCCGGCGCCAGGTCAGCCAGGAACTGTCAGGTGGATTGATCAGCAGCTCATCAGTGACATCACTGATGCTCGTGAGGGGATTACGGGGCGCCTGCCATTCGGGCAGGTTGACATCAGAGGCAAAGCCGCCGCCTGGGCCACCAATACGCAGGACAGCCTGTTGTGAACTGATACTGCCAGCCGTGACATACAGCGAAGCCAGCTGATCCAGGTCTGTCGGCAGTTCTTCATTGCCTGCCGGTACTTCGTTTTGCTGGAAAATAAAAGCCATCAGGTCGGCGTAGGTCTGGTCACTGAGGCTGCCGGCACCACCGGGAGGCATGCTTTCTTTGAGCATGTTGGTAAAGGTTGCAGCACTGACACCAGCCCAGCGATTGGTAAAGGGCGTACCCCTGAGTGGAAAACCGAACTCGCCGTTGTCAAGCTGCTCACCGTGACAAACCACACAGGTCTGCATGTAAACTGCTCGGCCACGCTCGGCCTGATCCTGAGTGTAATGCACGGGATCCTCGGGCAACTGCTGTTGTGCCAGTGCCGGGGTGAAAACGATGCTGGCGCCCAGAAGGGCTAAAATTTTAAAGGCATGATGACTTCGCATGTGAACTCCGATCCAGATGGTTTTTCTTGTTTTATGATGTCAGTAGTTGAATTGTGGTCAGTGATTATCGGCTCTTAAGCCACAAGGGAGCAAGTATAACCCGCTGAACAATGTGTTTGAATCGTCTGTTAATGGGTCAGGGAATAAATCACCGCATTGGAACCCAGTCGAAAGGCATCGGTGGAGGGCAGCAGGGGCATGGCGCCGTCAGCATACCAGTCCCAGAAATTGGCCAGATCATTGTTGTGTCCAGCCAGTACGGCAATTTCATCGTACTGGTTATACAGGGCGTAATAGGTGATTTTACCGCCGGGGACATAATTGGACATGTCCTGAAAGTCATCAATCGGGTTCAGAATCTGGAACACTGCTTCCTCAATGGACAGGGGTACAAACTGCTGTTCGGGAAAGGCACGGCGAAACTGTGAGGCCATCTGGGCCCACTGCCAGGAACCATCGAAATCGTCCAGGATGATAAAACCGCCTCTGAGGACAAATTCACGCAGGTTGATGACTTCCTGCTCTGTTAATTCCATTTCGCCGGGTTCAGAAATATAGGCAAAAGGGTAATCGAAGACCTCTTCACTGCCCAGTTCGACAATACGGTAGGACATCACATCGATATCGATTCTTGTGGTGCGTTCCAGAAAATCATTCAGGTGCTGATCAGATTGCGGGTAGTTATGAGACCAGCCCATGTGGCCGATATCGCCATTGGTACCGAAGTGCCAGCGGGCCGCGATGAATTCAGTTGCCGGTGGCTCGTTTTGCCCGAAATTGCGAAATCGAAAGTTCTGCGCCTGCAGCAAGCTGGCCGCACAGAGCAGTAACAGAGCGCAAAAAGTGAGGAGCTGGTTTTTGAGGGTCATGGCACTAGCACCGGCATTTGTTCTAGCATAATCAGGACCAGGTGACTTGTCCAGAAATCTCGGCACTGGCTGGAGCGTCAAGTCTACGTGCAGATTAAAATATAAAATATTGATTATATTAATAAAATTATCTTTAGCTATATCCGGTTTTAAGGACGAGAGCTGAGCAGGTTTAGCACGGCATGCTGAATCCGGCTTTTACCCTGCGGTGTTTAGACTTGTTTGCTTAAGGCATTTACCGCGACATCTATTTATTCTGGCCCATCCCTGCAAGGATTTTCCGAAACTATCAATCCTCACAGACAGGGCCAAACTCTTCTGTATTTTTTTAGGTCCAGACCGTTAATTTACACGCATAAAAAAAGCCCCTTCGTTACCGAAGGGGCTTTTTTGTTTTACTGCTCGGTCTTGCT
>CAZSHI010000008.1:0-92981 GCA_964606735.1 uncultured Enterobacteriaceae bacterium | reverse complement strand
CAAAACTCAACATATCAAGACGTAGCCGCTCAGCAGCCAATTGCTTGATGCTGCTCAGTCATTAATCTGCTGTTTCAAATAAGGCATTGGATCCTACTGAAATTATAACAAGCGGGCGAGATCCTCTTCGGTATCTATATCACATAATGGCGCTAAGAACTGGCTTGAAAGATTCAATCTTTTTAAGCTGTCTCGAGTCTGCTCAAGCACTTTTTCACTGCCCCAGTCTATATCATTGAAAATATGCCACTCGGCTTTTTTCATGCCAATTAACACATAACCACCATCGAGCGCGGGGCCAATCACGACATCTGTGGCTGGATCTGACAAGTAGCTCAGCGCCTGTCCAAGATAGGCCTGATCCAGCTCAGGGCAATCGCTGCCAATAATGATGACAGCAGACGCCTGGTCGAGAACCTTGTTGGCTGCGTAAAACATCCGCTGCCCCAGGTCATCACCCTGCTGCAGATAAACTTCCCCGTTGAAGTCGTCCACTACTGGATCCTGTGAATCCTGATCGATCCATAACTGACTGGGACATAGCCTGGTTTCAGCCAGCACGTCCATTTGCCTTTTCAAGAGACGCAGATGTATATCAAGTGCCCCCTGCTCACCGAGTGCGGGAATCAATCGGGTTTTAACCTTGCCTATGCGCGGTGCTCTGGCAAAGAGCAAAATCCGGGCCTGTGGGTATTGCGTGATAGCATCCTCAGTCATGGGCTAGCGGGAATCAGGATAGTATTTGTCAGCAAGTTTCTCCGGTTTCACCCCCAGAGCATAGGCTGCACGCAATTGCCACATCAGCAATATGGTGCGTAAAACACCATGCTTCTCCCAGCGTCGGCTTGAGGTCAATACCTGTTCTTTCAGCCGCAAAGGGCTAGAGATTTTTTTGAGTTTTTTACTGAGGGAAACATCTTCCATCAGGGGGATGCGGTCAAAATAGCCGACATCCTCAAAGCTTCTTTTTTTCACGAAGATAGCCTGATCACCGGTAACAATTCCACTCAAAGCACTGCGCCAGTTAACCGAATTTTCGATCACGCGGTATATCAGCTTTTCATTGTTCAGGCGAATATCAAAACGCCCCCAGTGCAGTGTCTCGGGTTGCAAAGCCTCCAAAATAAGCTGGTCCGCCATCGGCGGCAACTGGGTATCCGCATGGAGAAATAACAGTATCGGGTGGTTGGCAACTTCAGCGCCCTCATTCATCTGATGCGCACGACCTTTGACGGTCTGCATTAAACGGTCAACATGAGGCCTGGCTATGCTGAGTGTGCGATCATGACTGCCACCATCAACCAGAATGATTTCATGGCCTCGCTGCCGATAATCCTGCAATACAGGTAATGCAGCAGCCAGGCTTGCCTCCTCATTCAAGGTAGGAATTATGATGCTGATCTTGTCAGTGTCGGATGGCACCGGTCTAGTCGCTCAGCGCACCACCACAGCTACTACCCTGCCCCGCTGTACAACCGTAACAGTGTTCCCCGATGGCAATGGGTTTACCTTGCAGACTCTGCTTGAGAATATCTCGCAGGTGGGGACGCGCCTTACTGGTGGCAATCAGGGGCATGTCGAGCATCTGATTAAAATCACAGTCGTAGACATAACCCCGGTAATCTACACTGACCAGGCTTTTGCACATGACTGTATCCAGGTTGCTAATTGAATAACTGTCTTTAAGAATATCCATGTATTGCTCATACAATCCCTTTGCCAGTAACCAGCCGCCGAAACGGCTAATTGGCATATTGGTAATTGTGAAGAGCTGGTTGAAGCTGATCCCATGGTTTTCTTTCAGGATTCGCTTGTAATCTGCTTCCAGCGCTGACTGGGGGGGCGGCAGGTTGAGATTTTGCGGGTTATAAACAAGATTCAGCTTTAACTCGCTATCTATGCCATAACCCAGTGCATTGAGTTTTTTCAAAGCCTCAATGCTGCCTTCAAAAATACCTTTACCACGCTGTTTTTTAACATTTTCTTCAGAATAACAAGGCAGTGACGCTGTAATGGTGACCTTGTTGGCAGCCAAAAATTCCGCCATGCCTTCATAGCCCGGCTCCAGCAGCACCATCAGGTTACAGCGATCTATCACCTCGACACCCAGATCACTGGCGCGCTCCACCAAATAGCGGAAATGGGGGTTCATTTCCGGAGCACCTCCAGTCAGATCCAGCGTCTGCACCTTGAGCTGCTTTATGGCATCAAGCAGCAAGTCAACCACATCCAGACTCATGATTTCAGTCCGGGTCGGCCCGGCATTTACATGACAATGCGTGCAGCTCAAGTTACACAAATAGCCAAGATTGACCTGCAAGGTCTGCAGGGCATCACGGAAAATGGGCGGAAAATCTGTTTCCAGCAGTAGGGGCTTGGTATCTAACATAAAAATTATATTCCCTGATTGCAGTGATTCTAAGCAATGCCGATTACATTAGCAAAGCTGCTTTTTAGCATTCACATGACAAGCACGTTAAAATAGATCATTCATCAATCTTTGTGTTACAGATGTCCGACATTCACCCTTTAGGAACGCTTGATGCGCTGCGCTTCGATAACAGTTTTATCGAGGCACTGCCTGGCGATCCCTTGACTGATACCAATAGTCGCCCTGTTAATGCTGCCTGTTTCTCACGGGTAGACCCCCTGCCATTTCCTGGCGCCAAACTGCTGATTTACTCACGTGAATTAGCTGCTGCACTTGGACTCAGCCCCCTGGAGTGTGAAACACAGCGGTTCAGCGAAATATTCAGTGGCACTACCCAGTTAGCTGGCATGCAGCCCTTCGCCAGCTGTTATGGTGGCCATCAGTTTGGCAACTGGGCCGGCCAGCTGGGAGATGGTCGTGCCATCAACCTTGGTGAGGTTATCGGCAAAAGAAACCTGCGCTGGACTTTGCAGTTAAAAGGTTCGGGCCCTACACCTTACTCCCGTAATGCCGATGGTTTTGCCGTATTACGCTCATCCATCCGTGAATTTTTGTGCAGTGAAGCCATGTATCACCTGCGTGTTCCAACTACTCGCGCCCTATCACTGATGACAACAGAGACCCTCGTGGAACGTGACATGTTTTATAATGGCCATGCCCGCATGGAGCCAGGTGCCATTGTATGCAGAGCTGCCCCCAGCTTTATCCGCTTTGGCAATTTTGAACTATTCATGTCTCGCAATCAGACCGGTATCCTGCAACAACTCGCCGATTACACGATCAAGTTTTTTTTCCCTCACCTGGGCCAGCCCAATAAAGACGTTTACCTGCAATGGTTTAACGAAGTCTGCCGTCTGACAACAAGACTGGTCACGGAATGGATGCGGGTTGGTTTTGTTCACGGCGTCATGAATACTGACAATATGTCCATTCTAGGGCTGACAATCGATTATGGCCCGTATGGCTGGCTGGAAAACTATGACCCCAACTGGACACCAAATACTACCGATGCCCAGGGACACCGCTATGCCTACGGCAAACAAGCGGCTATTGCCCAGTGGAATCTAGAGCGCCTGGCCAATGCGATTTATCCTCTGGTGGAAGATATCCCAGCACTGGAACAGGCTTTGGCTCTGAATCAGAAAACCTATCAGATTGCCTGGCGCGACATGATGACCAGCAAACTGGGTTTGCTGGCTTTTGATCATGAGCAGGATGAAATCCTGTTTCAGGATTTGATGCGTAATTTAAAAAATACCGAGATCGATATGACACTGTTTTTCCGCAAACTTGGTGATCTGGATATTAATCTTTCTGACAATGATTCACTTAAACACTTTTTGAACTTGCTGACAGAAACGAGCTACCAGGAAACCATTGCCGTCGACGATTTGGCTGAATTCAGGGACTGGTACTTCCGTTACCGTCAACGCAGCATGCAGGATCCCCGCCCTAGCGAAGGCAGACGAAAGCAGATGCATGCCGTCAACCCGCTGTACGTATTGAGAAACTATCTATCGCAGGAGGCCATAGATGCTGCCGAGGAAGGTGACTATTCACTCTTGCATGAACTGCATGCGGTGTTGAAAAACCCTTATACAGAACAGGAAGGCAAGGAACGCTTTGCGCAAAAACGCCCTGAGTGGGCACTCAACAAGGCCGGCTGTTCCATGCTGTCCTGTAGTTCCTGAGCAAAACATGCCATAAAAAAAAGGGTGCCATAAGACACCCTTTTGTATGGAATTCCTGACAATCAGTCTGCAGCAAAGCAGTAAAACAAACCTGCTCCACCTGTTCTTATCAGAGCTTCCTGACTGCATCCCGCGCTGGGGTGCGCATTATTCCAGCTCACGTTACCGCCACCATGACGATCGCTATGACCCAGAGCAGCACTGCCCTCGCCACTGCTGGTCCAGTTATTACAGGTATGGTCTGCATCATCTGGAAAGAAAGCTGTGCCATCTTCCTGTGCACCGGTCATTATGTCATGACGGTTGGGACTATCACCCACGCCATTAATCTGTCTGCCGTTTTCATCAAGGGCTGTGGTTTTATCAATCGTGCGGTTATACAGGTGTAAATCAGACACATTATTGGCAATCAATACCCCATTGGCGTTGTACCAGGGACCACTGCCAATACGGTCACGGGCATTGATACGTGGCGACCCGGCAACCGACTCACTACTGAGGTAGGCACGCCAGGTTCTACCACCAGCACCAGCTGCGCTAGCCAGAGCCTGACAGTGGGCATCGGCACCAGCCAGACCACCAAGATCACCACCATTACCAGATCCCACACTGGTGACAAAGAAACTCATATCCTCGAATTCCGAATCCTGTGCCAGCACTGCCCCTGAAAGGCTAAGCAGACCGACACCGGTCAGCATCATTAATTTTTTCACAGCATCACTCCTCATTATTTTTGATTTTTGGATTTTTTATTATGCTCAGTAAATCTTACCACCTGGGTGCTATTGCTCCTGGTTTAGGCGGCCAGGTTTCACAGGGTGTGGGATTCCACTTGGAATCATCCGGTTCCCGTCGAAAATGACTCGTGGTGACATAAGGCTGCATCAAATACAGCGGATCATCCACCATTGTTGTTACAACAAACCAGTCGTCCCCATTGGGCGCAGTAAAGGTATCGTAGTACTCGGTCAGAATTGCATCTTCGCTGTAGGGAGCTCCGTTAGGCCGTAAATAACCCGGCGTCATGCGAGTTGTGATGACTTTTAGATTGCCACCCGGAGGCCCCTCGGAACCAGGCCGGTAAAACATGCGGGCCCGGTTGATCATAATATTTTCCCAGGCCGCTACACTGTATCCCTGCCAGCTTCTTTCCTGATTAGCATTTTCCAGCATCATGCTCAACATGGGCCGATGACCTTGCCTGGAAAAATTAAAACGGCGGGTCTGGCTGCCGGCATCGGTATCAATTCGTAAGGTGTAGTCATCTTCCCAGCTGATCTGCAAGCGGGTCGGTACACGCATGATTCGGGCTGCACCAAAGGCTCTGCATTGCAGGCCAGCTGCATTATCCGCCTCCAGGTCCCAGCCATTGGCCACTTCAATACCCAGATCGTTAAGCGGCACACTCATGTAATCTCCCGGTGCCGGCGTCAGCATACGATAGGCCCAGTCTTCAGTTACCACTGAGACCCAGTTGCCAGTCAGATCAATCGGCGCCTCAATCCGTCCTGGGTCTGCCGGTGGTGGCGGGCCATCAAGAAACAGGGTTTGAGCATAGGCGCTGCCGCTCAGGCTGCAGACTCCACTAAACAGGGTACACAGCAGAGCTTTCAAGCAGCCGGTTTTAGCGTAATTCTTCATAGACCGCCTCCAGAAACATTTCAGTACTCCAGTCGCGACCACTGTAAAGGCCGTCATATTCAAGTGCAGGACGCGCTGCCAGAATTTCCCTGAAGCTTTTTCCCTCATTCAGTAAGGCCTGAACCCGGTCACGAATGATGGTCACCATATCCCGGTATTCGACCACGTCAGATTCACTGGCAATTCGCCCATGACCGGGAATGACCAGTGTTCCACCCTGCTGGTTATAGCGTGGGATCGTGATATCAATAATCCTGTTCAGCGCGTCTATCACGCCTTGCAGGCTTCCGCCCAGCTCGGGATGCACTCTCGGATATTGGGTGATATCAAAAATATCGCCGGTCACCAGCACATCGGAATCACGGAAATAAACCATGATGTCGCTATCAGTAATGGCATTGGGTTGATAGGTCATTTCAATACCTTCGCCATTGTAGAAAAGGCTTCTATCAACACCAAAAAAGGTGCTGTTTGGCCAGTACTCATAAGGCAGATCTTCACCCAACTCGGTGGTTGCCAGCAGAGTCAAGCCATTGGTATGCCCGATGATTGGCATGCCGATAATCGCCTGCCCCACCCCAGCAGGGTGAATGACCTGGTTGCCTGCAATGTGGCCTGCCAATATAGAGGTGTTAATCAACTGGCTAGGTGGGTTATTACTCAAACGCTCGAGTGCGGCAAGCACATTCTCACCAGCCTCAATATTGCCAGCATCCACCAGCAGTAAACCTTCATCCCCTAACTGGACGGCTATATTGCTGCCCCCGGTTGCAATCATGTACAGGTTGCCCTGTACCGGCAAGACCTCTATTTCATCGCTATCCGGCGCCAGTGGCTCGGGTCGCTGTGCCAGCGAAAAGCTGGAAGCAAGACCCAGCAGCAAGCACAAGATGCCGGGGCTTGATTTAGTAAACTCTTTAAACCACATCAGTTCTGCCCCCCGCTGGCCATATTGGCATCAAATTCTTCACGCATCTGGCGCAGGGTTTCACGGTATTCCGGGTACAGTGTAATGCTGCCACCGCCGGTTGCTTCAATGGCAATGCCCAACTCCTGGGCTGTGTCGCCATGCTTGGTACCCAGCGGCCAGTGCGGCACCCAGCCTTTATCCATGGCAACTTCTTCCACTGCTGTGAAAGCTCTACCTGGTGTTACCACCTGGGGAGGATTCCAAACCCAGGTCTGCGAGCGGACAAAAGGCTCCTCAAGATATATCGGGTCCTCTATATAGGAAACCATGGTCATGTGCTCACCATGGCGGAAGAAATATTCGGTCATGACTGCGTAGGGGCTCGCCGGCACACCATTACGCTGGTAAACACCGTATTTCATGTGAGTAGTGGTCACGATCAGCACACCGTTTTGCCATACTCCCGTAGAAAAACCATTCCACTGGTGCAGTCCATGTCGCTCTGAAGGATGCTCTCTGCCATCCAGCCAGATGGTTCTATCAGCGCGGCCAAAGGTGCCGTTGGTTTCATAACCAATCAACTCATCCGTCACCGGATCCAGAATTCGGTCAATCCGTAAATCTGGCTTGGGTCCTCGAAAGGAATACTGGGCAGGATGGGGCTGACCCTGACGTTCAGGCTGGGACAGAATCGATGCATCCCAGGTCTCGGCTTTTTGCCGCGCCGCATCATTGAGGGGAATGCCTAAGTAGGCACCCAGGCCGGCACCGGGCACCCGGTCATACCAGTCCTCAAGAACCAGCGCTGCCCACATCCCGGCTATATCAAAGCCTTCACGGTTGTCATAGGACAGATCCTGGGCATAAACCCAGTTTGCAGAAAAGCCACCCAGCAGGGTGATTCGTAAAAGGTAGGAAAACAGTTGTTTTTTCATTTTTATACTTATTCTTGTCAGAGGTCTTAAGGAGTGTTGAGGATAATAAAACCATGCTTTTTTTAAAAAAATGCATCCTCGGTGATTTGTGCATTATTTGCATGATTTACCGGTATTGATTATCCCCTTCGCGTTCATTGTGTCAGCTTGGTATCAAATCTGTAAAGCTGAATCATTTTATTATTTGATTCTGAGCATTGCCAATGGATATGTCGCTGCTGGATAGCTGTCACATGAGAGCTCAGCTCAAAAACGTGTCTGAAGCTCAGCGATACCCCCTTACAATCTGAACCGAAAGACGAGAGATACGACAAATTGCCATGAAGGCTCAGTCGCAAAACCTCAGTCCACAGAGCCTCAACCGACATGACTGTGTTAGAATCCAGCGCTGACTAAAAAGGCTTCACGTCCCCGTGGCACAACTGGATAGCGCAGCCCCCTCCTAAGGGGCAGGTTGCAGGTTCGATTCCTGCCGGGGACACCATTTTTAAGGCACTATAATTTCAACACAGCCCTCCCAGCCCCTGCATAAATCAAACATGGAAGAAATGTGATATCTCGGGTTCCATGTTCTGTTTTTCTTCCTTTTCAAAGATTACAAAAGTAGAATTTTTTTATGCAGCCTTGGCTCTATCCACTTTTGGCTGCCAATGTGAAAAAAATAAAAAGTCCAAGGTCCTTCCTGATGAACATTTCTCTAGTCATTTTGCGTCATTTGAAAAGAAGCACTGTGCTGTTGGCGATTTGTTTACTGAGTTTCAAGGTCAGCGCGCAAATTGATATCTCGGGCGACTGGGATTCACAGATGCATGAAGATCAGCCTCACCGTGGTCCGGGAGCAGAGCTGGGTGATTATACCGGCCTGCCGATTAATGCGGCTGCGCGACAGAAGGCCTCCGCCTGGGATGCTTCGGTCCTCGCACTGCCCGAGCGCATGGCACAACCACATCCCGGCATGTATGCCATGCGTGGTCCAGGGCCGAATATGCGCATCATGAAACGTTTTGATCCGGTCAGTGGCGAACTGGTCGCCTATACGCTGGAAGGCGTGTTCGGCAGAACCGACCGTATCATCTGGATGGATGGCCGACCCCACCCGCCTGCGGAAGAACTGCATACCTTTGACGGATTTTCCACCGGGGAGGTCATTGGCAATCAACTGGTCGTCACCACCAGCCACATGAAATACGGCGTCATTCAGCGTAATGGCGTACCTGCCAGTTACAAAGCCACCATGACGGAATATTTTATCCGTCACGGTGACCGCATGGTGATGACCTCCATCGTCAACGATCCCATCTATCTCGAAGAACCCTTTGTTCGATCCCAGCAATGGGAACTGTCTTCCAATATCACCCCGGACCAGCGCTGGTCTTTTGAAATTGTTGATGAGTTGCCCAATCATCGACTGGGCGATGTTCCCCACCTGCCTCCCGGAACACGGCAGGAAGAGTTTTCCATGCGTCATGGCATCCCGTTTCCTGCTACACAGGGTGGCGCTGAAACCATCTACCCCGAATATCAGTCAGAACTTGAAAGGCTGATCCGGGAACAACCGGCACCGCTGTTTGAATAATTCCAGCGCAGTTTGGAGCACAGGATGACACATCTTATGAAGACATTTTTACAGCAGGCCTGCATCGTTGTTGCCCTTATTTCCGTGGCGCTGCCGGGTAGTGCCCAGACCCCGGTAGCCCTGGTCGACCTGACTCCCAGAAATTATCCGGTTGTAGAAGGACTGAATGTTTTTCACGTTCAGGATCAGGTGTACATGATCAGTGGTGCTGGGGGGAATGTCACGGTCCAGATCGGCGACGAGGGAATCCTGCTGGTAGATACCGGCGCACCCGGAGAAACTGACCGCTTGATGGCTGCCATAGCCTCTCTCAGCATTGCCCCGGTTCGTTATATTTTGAATACCCACGCTGATCTGGCCCATGTTGCCGGCAATGGCGCTCTGGTGGATGCCAACTTCGGTGTTCGCGGAGCCAGGCCCAGAACCATGGGGGCCCGTCCCAATCAGAACCTGGGGGTGCAGATTGTCTCCAGTGAAAACACCTTTACCCGCATGATTCTCGGCGAAGGCATTCCTGCCATAACCGGCGATGCCCTGCCCAGTTCATTTTTCTTTACTGCCAAGAAAGAGTTTTTTTCAAACGGTGAAGCCATCCAGATGCTGCACCAGCCCAATGCGCATTCCGATGGCGATGTGCTGGTATTCTTCCGAAAATCTGATGTCATCAGCGCCGGTGACATTTTTTCCACCCTGAGCTATCCGGTAATCGATACCGACAATGGCGGCAGTATTCAGGGGGTCATTGATGCCCTCAATAACATTATTGATATTGCCATTCCGGAAAGAAACCAGATGGGTGGCACCCGCATTGTTCCAGGTCATGGCCGTATCGCCACCGAGTCTGACATTGTTGAATATCGTGACATGGTAACTATCCTCCGTGACCGGGTCAGGGACATGGCCGCTTCAGGCATGAGTCTGGCACAGATTCAGAATAGCTCAGTCAGCCTGGAATACGACGGCCTCTATGCCGATGAAAATGGCCCCTGGACCCGGGATATGTTTTTGGAAGCTGTTTACCGCGGCGTGACAGAACAGTGAAACACTGTCGACAGGAGACCAGACTGATGAACGGCATTACAAAAATTTTCACAAACACAAAAGGCATGCTTCCTGTTTCCGTGCTTTTGCTGATGCTGGGAAAAATCGCTGTGGGAAATGCCCAAGATCTTAATGCACGGGATATTGCACCAAGCGATTTTACCGGTATCTGGGTTTCGGTAATTACTGAAGATTGGCGCCACCGCATGATGACACCCCCGATTGGGGATACGGCCAGCCTGCCTATCAATGCAGAAGGCCAGCGGGTTGCGGAAGCCTGGAATCCTCAGGCGGACATGGAAGCGGGTATGGCCTGTCGTGCCTATGGCGCGGCCGGGATCATGCGGATGCCGACACGATTGCGAGTAAGCTGGCAGGATGAAAATACCATGAGCATTGAAACCGATGCAGGGGAACAGACAAGACTCCTGCATTTTCCCGGCGACAGCACGCCCATGAGTGAAGCCAGCTGGCAGGGCTACTCAAGAGCCCATTGGGAAGGAAAGAGTGAAGGACAGGGAGAAGCCGCTGCCCTTCCCAGCGAGGGTGAATTAAGTGGATCGCTGGCAGTGACAACTAGCAATCTTCGCCCGGGTTACCTGCGACGTAATGGCGTTCCCTACAGCGCCAATACGGTTGTTGAAGAACACTTTGATGTTTTTGATGGACCCAACGGGGATCGCTGGCTCGTGGTACTGACCAAGGTGGTTGATCCGGTTTATCTGGAAGAGCCTATGTGGACCAGCACGCACTTCAAACAGGAAAGCAGTGACGCCAACTGGAGCCCGAGTCCCTGCCGTATCACCCTGCCGACAAGAAGCAGTGCGGTCAGCGTTGATTAAAGCGTAACGCCAAAATGTGACACCTGATTTTTTTTCAAGAGGGTCTCACCATTTGTCGAGTAAATACCGCTTCAGAATCACTTAGCTATCCCCGCCCTTCCCTGGGCAGGGAACAGCAAACTACTCTTCCCACTCACCGACCTGAAAACCCTGCACCTGGGTATCAATTACCCAGACTGATGTCGACACCGCCAGTGTAATGGCAAAAAGTATGTCCTTGTTGGCGCCGCCAAAATGCAGACCATGGGTCCCGGGTGGTGCCGGGATATAGCCGATAAATTCTCCGTTATCTGGATCAATGACCCATGCCCCATTATCGGGGGTATAAATGCGACCCTGAGTATCGACCTGCATGCCATCTCTGCCGGCCCAGGCAAATTGCCGCTCATTGACCAGCGACCCATCTGGCTGAATATCAAAGGCCACAATTCCACCCGTTGGGACCGGCGCGCCGGCAGGCAGCTCCAGGTCTGCTGGCATGTTGGCTCCTGGCAGTCTGCCGGTCACATAAAGTGTTGAGCCATCCGGACTGATAGTGATGCCATTACCACCAACATTGCCGTATGGACCGCTGACCTCACCTTCGGCGTTGGCGTAGTAGACGCCCCCCATGGTCATGTACATACCACCCTTCTCATCCGCTACCAGATCATTTAGCACGCCGGGACCCAGACATTCCAGCGGCTCCCCATTCATGGTATTGGTGAAAAGCTGTCTGGGCTCTACCTGCCAAATACCCCGGTTCAGGGCACGTTCACCCACATACAGGGTTCCGTCCGGCGTTAGGGCCATGGCGCCACCGGTATAGGTATCGGTAAACATTACGCGGGTAGTACCATCCAGGCGAATTTCCCATATCTGGCTGATGTCGTTCATAGCCATGAGAATGCCATTTTCAGTGGCGATCGGACTGTCCGTATTGTTACCACTGCCTTCCCAGATCATCCGCCATTGCTCTCCCCGCTCAATAATGCCGGGAATACCTGCTACCGGTTCATTGGCAAAAGACACTGGATCAGCAACCAGGCGACGCATGCCGCCACTACCCCCAATCGGTTCGGCAGGGTCGGAACAGTTGGCCAGCACAAAGGCCTCACGACCCGGATCTCTGCCGGCCTGTACACCCTGCGTTCGTACTGGATCCACTGCCTGCTGTTGCGCCAGTGCTACCACGCAGCTCATTGCTAATGTCACAGATACTGCTAATTGGCTAATTGTTTTTTTCATGAGTTTTCCCCGCTATAAATGAATCTGATTAATATCTATTTTTTAGGACTTCCGATTAAATAAAACAAGCAATACATAAATCCACTGGCATTCAAGGCGAAAACAGCAACTGCACACCGGGGAACAAACCGAAAGTTCAGGCCGGTAACAATTCCTGGAAACGCTGCTGCCAGCCTTCTGCCCAGGCCGTTAGACTCTCCGCCAACATCGGCCGGCCAATAAAATAACCTTGCCCGGTATCACAGCTCGTCTGCGTAATCAGCTTCCAGTCAGCTTCTGTCTCGACACCCTCCGCAACCGACTTAAGACCTATATTCTGCGCAATTGAAAGGCTTCCTTCGACAATGGCGCGCAGGGAATGGTCCTCAAATGCTCCGTTAATAAAACCTTTGTCAATTTTTAGTTCTGAAAATGGCACATCACGCAGCTGGGCCAGACTCGAATACCCGGTACCGAAATCATCTATAGACAGAGTGATACCCTTCAGCCGCAAGCGCGTTAATACATCAAAAACTGTCTCTGGATTTCTCAGCATCTCGCTTTCGGTAACCTCAACGATTAGTCTGCCAGCCGGAAAGGAAAACTTTTCCAGCAATTCAGAAAGAGCATCCGGAAAATCCAGGTTGCAAATGGTAATCGTGGATACATTTAGCGCCAGGTGACTTTCATTATTCTGCTTTGTCCATTCGGATAGATCAGCCAGTGCCGCTTCAAGCACATAATAGGTTAACTGATCGATTAGCCCTTCATTTTCGACCAGCGGAATAAACTTTTCCGGCCGAATTAAACCATGTGCCGGATGATCCCAGCGCACCAGTATCTCAAGCCCGACCACATCACCCGTTGATAAATGAATTTTGGGTTGATAATAATTAGTCAACTCTTTTTCCAAAATTGCCTGCTCTATCTCTTCACGGGTGAAAAAATGTTCTGCGTCAGATTCATAGTCAAAAACTTTGCCTTCTGCTGCACTAAGCAATATCTTTTTCAGCGATTCAATTTCAATGGGCTTGAGCAGCGCACCCAGTATGAACAGCTTGTTGGCTTTGGCATAATTCTCCGCAGACCTTAAAACACGGATATCTTCCTCGCTGGCCAGCGCAATACCTCCCTGGTAGTTAACGGCAATCAACTGCCGTAAGAATTCAATGCCATCCATATCCGGCATTCGCAAATCAAAAATGATCAGATCCAGATCCTCAGCTTGTGATGAGAGTATTTCAAGCGCCTCGCCTGCACGCTGGCAGTTATAAACCGTCTTAACGCCCAGCATCTTGAGTTGCTGCGTCAACAGGGTCTGCATGAGATTTTCATCATCAACAAGCAGTACCCTGAGCCCTTCAAGCTTTTCCATTAACTGTGCATTTCCTGGCTGTTATTGACACTTGTTAGTAATGAGAAGAAGCTGGGCTATCAGATTGCAAGCCAATACCCCATCAAGCTACTCAATCGTTTAAATCTAAGTGTCTTTGTATCAGCAATCTGCTGTGTTCGACAAGCCCAGCCTGGCTGAAGCTCCATTGAATCGAATGGCTTGACACGGCTAGCTCCATTCAAGAAAATTAGCATGTTCGTATAGAGAATACTATGTTCGTATATCGAACTAATTAGCTCAAAAGCTGTCAGTTTAAAATCTGGCTTATTGATTCAAAACAAGCCTGCTACTTGCGCTGACGGAGTGATCTTGATTGAATGCTGGCTCTGCATTTAACAAGCGATATATCACCTTCAAGACAATAAGAAAGGGGTAAAACCATGAGCTCTAACGTAAAAGATTTTGGCGTAGACAAAATGCCGCAGGCCGTACTTGAAGAATACGGATCAAAAACCAAAGATCCCAGACTTAAAGAAATTATGCTGGCTCTGATTACTCACCTGCACGAATTTGTGAAAGAGGTGCAGCTGACAGAAGAAGAATGGTTTCAGGCCATCATGTTTCTGACGGCTGTCGGCCAAAAATGTGACGATAAGCGCCAGGAGTTCATCCTGCTGTCCGATACGCTCGGCGTTTCATCGCTGGTGGATTCAATCAACAACCTGCGTCAGGGTGCAGGTACTGAAAACACGGTGCTGGGCCCTTTCTATGAAACAGGAGCTCCCGAATACCCGATGGGGGCAAGCATCGTACAGAAGTCCACTGAAAAAGGCGTGACTGCAGTAGTCAACGGTTATGTCAGAGACGCTGATGGCAATCCGGTCAAAGATGCCGTACTGGACGTATGGCAGTCATCCAGTGAAGGCCTCTACCATATGCAGGACCCCAATATGCCGGAGCATAACCTGTGTGGACGTTTCACGACTGGTCCCGATGGTAGATTTATTTTTGTGACTGAAAAGCCAGCAGCCTACCCGGTGCCAACCGATGGACCTGTCGGCATCATGCTCAATGCCTGCGGCCGTCACCCATGGCGTCCTGGTCATCTGCACTTCATCATCACAGCACCGGGCTATGACAGGCTGGTGACTCATATCTTTACTAATGGTGATGAGTACCTTGATTCAGATGCCGTATTTGCTACCAAGTCATCACTGGTTGGCGAATACAAACCCTGCGATGATCAGGCACTGGCCAGTGAACTGGGTATCGCAGGAACCTTCGAGAAGGTCGACTTCGATTTCACCCTGATTAAATCCTGATCACTGCTGAGCCAATATTTTATTTATCCAGTAATTGCGAGGAAACATGAAAGTAGTCCCACAAATCACCCTGCAGGAAGCCGCTCAGAAAGTCTCTGATGGCGATACACTCATTGTCGGCGGTTTCGGTATGACCGGTAACCCGGTGCATCTGCTGCACGCCATTGCCGAAACAGGGGTTAAAAACCTGACCTATGTTGGCAACAATGTGGGTGAACCCGGCCTGGGTGGCGGGCGGCTGCTTCGCAATGGACAGATCAGTAAGGCTATTGGCTCTTTCTTTACCTCCAACCCGGAAGCCGTGAAGGCGGCCCAGTCCGGGGAAATGGAAGTTGAACTTCTGCCCCAGGGAACCCTGTGTGAAGCCATGCGCGCCGGTGGTGCCGGCTTGGGTGGCTTCTTTACACCCACCTCGGCTGGCACCGAACTGGCCAAAGGCCGTGAATCCCGCGTCATCGATGGTCAGGAGATGGTCTATATCCCGCCAATCAAGGGAGAAATTTCCCTGATTCGTGCCTGGAAAGCCGATACTGCAGGTAATTTGCAATATCGCATGACCGAGAACAATTTCAACCAGGCCGCTGCGACTGCCGGTAAAACTGTCATTGTGGAAGTTGAAGAGATTGTTCCAGTCGGCGAACTTGACCCGAACTTTATTCACACTCAGGGCTGCTTTGTGGATTTCCTGGTACAGGCCACCCTCACCCTGGAAGACCTGGGCTCTTCGGCTTCAGTACCTCCCAAAGAAGAGAATGTCGATGATGCCCGCATGAACATTGCCAAAGCAGCACTGGCCGAACTGAAAAAAGGCGATGTGGTCAATCTGGGAATCGGCATCCCTACCCTGGTTGCTGATCTGATTACGCCGGAACACGGCATCTACATGCATACGGAAAACGGTATGCTGGGGGTTGGGCCACGCCCGGAATCCGGTGGCGCCATGGACTACCCCGTTAATGCAGGCAAAATCCCAGTCAGTGAATTGCCTGGCGCCAGTTATTTCGATTCGTGCACCTCTTTTGGCATGATACGCGGCGGACACGTCGACGTATCAGTGATCGGTGGACTGGAGGTCGATGAAGCCGCCAACCTGGCTAACTGGGCCGTTCCGGGTAAACCGCTGCTGGGCGTTGGTGGCGCCATGGACCTGTCTTCAGGCTCCAAGCGCCTGATCGTCACCATGACCCACACCAGTCGTGATGGCTCTCCGAAAATAGTACCATCCTGCGCCCTCCCTCTGACCGCAATTGGCGTGGTGGATGTGGTGATCACCGATCTGGCTATGTTCCGCTTTATTGAAGGCGAACTGGTTCTGGTCAAGGTGATGCCTGGCTCCAGCCTGGAAGAGATTGCCGAGAAAACCAGCGCCAAATACCGCGTTGCACTGGAAGACTGACAGGCTAAAGCACCCTAGATAGGCAGACTTTCATCAACAGGCAGCACCTCGGCAATCCTGGATGCTGCCTGTTGCAGACTTGGCAGCAACTCCTCACGTAGGCGCTTTTTATCCATTTTTTGGGGCTGCGAGCTGATATTGATTGCTGCAATAGCCTTGCCACGCTTGTTGACGATGGGGACTGAGACAGAACTCAGCCCTATTTCAAGTTCTTCGCTGACCACAGAATAACCCTTGCTACGCGCAGCTATTACCTCATTTAAAATCGAGGAATAATCTATAAGTGTTTGATTTGTATATTTTTTTATATTTTGATTTTTAATGAATAACCCGATTTCATCATCCGGCAATGCTGCCAGTAGCACCCGTCCCATGGAGGTACTGACGGCCGGCAGCCTGGAACCGATATTCAGGCTTACTGACATCAGCTGCTCGGTCAGACTGCGGGCAATATAGACCACGTCCGGCAGATCCAGCACCGAAACAGAACAGGATTCGCCGGTCTGCTCGCTAACCCCTTTTATGTAGGGCTGGATCAACTCTACCAAGGGCTGCGAATTGAGATAAGCAAAACCCAGGTTCAAGACCCGGGCCGAGAGCCAGAACAGCTTACCATCCGTTTCCACATAACCCAGCGCATGCAAGGTATGCAAAAACCGCCGGGCGGTTGCCCGTGCCAGCATAGTCCTGCCGGCAACGTCAGTGAGGGTCAGTTTGCAGTGATCTTTATCGAAGCAACGAATTACTGCCAATCCGCGCGCCAGTGACGTAACATAGTCCTTACTGTCAGCCCCGATAAAACTTGACATATCTGGGTCCATTGAGCATCATCATCCGTCCAAGTTCGCTGTGGATTACATTAGTTCGCTATATGAACTTTGTCAAGATTTTGCAGTGTTAACCAGGCATTCTACTTACATTGATTACTATCAAAACCTGGTAAAATTAGCTGACATAGAATTCGTCCGAACAGAAAATTTAGTAACAGGAGATCATAATGTCTGTCGAATATAAAACTACGTACGCATCCATCGATGACTACAACAAGGGTGGCGTACAAGTCATCAGTGGCAACATCAAGGATTATGTCTTTTCCAATGTTTATGAAGTTGCCGATAAATCACCGGCCTGGGAGCGTGTAGTCGTTGCCAAAAATCTGGTCTATACCATGGAAGCTTCACGCGCTGAGGGTCAGTCTGACTGGTATGCCTGCTCACATGATGAGTTTGTCATTGCCTTTGATTATGATGTAGAAGTGCATTACATCAAACTGGACGACACCAGTTTCATTGATGACGACAAAGATGGCGCCATCAAGATCGGCGATAAACCAGCCGGACAGTACATGGGCAAAATTACCCTGAAGCGTGGCCATCAGGCCCTGCTGCCGGAAAAAACTGCCTACAGCCTCAAGGCAAAAAAACCGGCGACTATTGTTTACCAGTCAATACTGGGTGATGAATCCGTCGAAAAATGGAGCGAAATCTGCCTGACCGAAGAGGATGCACAGTAAGCAACCTTGCAAGAATTTGGTAATTACATGGCAGGCTATTGACTTTAATGGCCGAAACAATACAGTAACACTATAGGTTTAAAGTAAAGGAAGGTAAGAATATGAATAACTTGCATGCAGCAGTGAACAACGAACAAACCGGTTACCAGGACTTCAGCGCCGGAGGCTTTACGTTCCGTCGTGATGAGTATTTCGCTTACGTTGATTATCCCGGTGGCGAATACGTCATGCCGATCGATGATTTCCTCAAGGCTCTGATGCGCGATATCGCCTGGGGCTTCTTCTATGGAACCGTAAACTTTGACTCCGTACTGGGTACTACTAACCACTACGGTAATGTTGACCTGTTCATCGGCTCTGAAAACGAAGAGTACGTAAACAATGGCAAAGACTATAAAGAAAATTTCCCCTCAGACGAGCTGATGGAAGTTTTCATCGCCATGCAGTCCGACTGGACGATTGAAGGCTTTGACCCTTTTGCCGCTCCACAGGAAACCGGCACAGCCTGGGGACCGAAAAACGGTAATAATGATGAAGCCATTTCCCGTAAGCGTCAGGTAGCCAAGCGCATGATCGGCATTCCTGGTGACACTGAAGTCCGCTCTGATGAGACCGGCTACCCGGTTAACCGTCATTTCAAGGATGTGGACCAGTCCCAGCCAGTGGTTGAAGCAGAGCCTGGTTTTGAGAATGAAATTCATGGTTTTAACCTGTGGGCTCATTTGTCCCGCTCAGATGTAACTTGGAACCCTTCAGTCGTTTCAGTGTGCAAACAGAGTCTGCTTTGCCCGACTTCTGAGGAATACATTCTTCCAGTAGAGCATGGTAATGACCGCGTTGAATGGTTTATCCAGGTCAGTGATGAAATCATCTGGGACATCAAAGATGGCAAAAGCAGTAAACCACGTGCTTCCGTTGTGATGCGCGCCGGTGACGTTGCCTGTATGCCTGCTGACATCCGTCACCAGGGTTACTCACCCAAACGTTCCATGCTGATCGTCTGGGAAAACGGTTCTCCGGAAATTCTGGACATGATTAAGAAAGGGGCTACACCCCGTGTAGGCGTTGAGTTTTAAATAAACTCAATTTCTAGCAGTACTTAATCCTTTACTTTCAAATAGCTGCTGCCCTCCCCGGGCAGCAGCTTTTTTTCTAAATCTAAACCTCCTGGATCACTATGAAAATTATCGACAAATTACTGATCAACGGTGAGTGGGTTGACGGCGAGGCTGGCACCACCATTGATGTCCTGAACCCCTATGACAATTCACTGATTACCAAAATGGCAGAAGCTCGTGAAGCCGATGTCGATAAGGCTGTTGCAGCAGCAACGGAAGCCTTTGCCGGATGGAAAGCTCTCAGTGCCTCAGAACGGGGTCATTATCTGTTAAAACTGGCAGACAAAATTGAAGAGCATGCTGAAGAACTTGCTCAGCTGGAAACCATGGATACCGGTCATCCAATCCGCGATACCCGTAACCTTGATGTGCCAAGAACTGCTTACTGCTTCCGTTATTTTGGCGGCATGGCAGACAAATTTGAAGGTTCTGTCATTCCGGTTGATGCCGGCTTTCTGAATTATTTGGATCGCCAGCCAATCGGGGTTGTTGGTCAGATTGTGCCCTGGAATTTTCCGCTCATGTTCACCAGCTGGAAAATGGCACCTGCCCTTGCGGCTGGTAACTGTGTTGTGATCAAACCTGCTGAACTGACGCCGCTGACCACCCTGCGCATTGCCGATCTGATGATGGAAGTCGGCATCCCCAAAGGTGTCGTTAACGTTGTTGTTGGCCGCGGTAGCGTAGCCGGTCAGCACCTGGCCGAGCATGAAGGCGTCGGTAAAATCTGTTTCACCGGCTCCACAGCGGTGGGAGAGAAAATCATTGAAGCTTCTGCTAAAACCATCAAGAAAGTTCAGCTTGAACTGGGTGGCAAAGGCGCAAATATTATTTTTGAAGATGCCAACATTCCTGCTGCCGTTGGCGGTTCGGCCTTTGCCATCTTCCATAACCAGGGGCAGGCTTGTATTGCCGGCTCTCGACTGATTATCCATGAGAATGTGGTCGATGAATTCCTGAGCAAATTTAAAGCACTGGCAGAAAGCATCAAAGTCGGTGATCCGACCGATCCCACAACAGAAATGGGACCTCTGACTTCACAAATGCACCTTGACCGTGTCTTGCAGTATTGCGAAGTGGTCAAACAGGAAGGCGGTGAATTTATTACTGGAGGCGTCCAGCCAGATGATGAAACACTGCGTAAAGGCTGCTTCATAAAACCGACGATTGTTCGGGCCAAACCCGGTGATCGCGTGTTCCAGGAAGAAGTATTCGGACCTTTCGTGTCAGTGACCACTTTCAAAACAGATGAAGAAGCAATGGAACTTGCCAACGCCACAGAATACGGCCTGGGATCAGGTCTATGGACCTCGAACATTACCCGCGCTCACAAGTTTGCCCGGGAGATCCATGCGGGTATGGTCTGGATTAACTGCTACAAACGTGTCAATCCGGCCAGCCCCTTCGGTGGTGTAGGGCGTTCCGGTTATGGTCGTGAAATGGGTTTTGAAGCAATGCGTGAATACACGGTGCCCAAATCTGTCTGGGTCAACATTGACGCAAAAATTCCGCCTTTCTACCCGAGATAAATCGAGGTATGAGCATGCAATTTGTCTATCACCCTAATTCTCAGCGCATCATTTTTGGTGCCGGCACGCTGCAACAGCTTCCGGATGAGGTAGCAGCACTTGGGATCAAACGCCCAATGGTGATCACTACCGAGTTCCAGAAAGACCTGGGAACCAGCGCCATCGAATTACTGGGAGATGATTTTGACTGCAGCCTGTTTGACAAGGCCGTCATGCATGTTCCTCGCGACACCATCACAGCCATTATGGCTGAGATCAAGGCACATAACAGTGATGGCTGTGTGTGCCTGGGTGGAGGCTCGACAATTGGGCTCGGCAAGGCAGTAGCATTGGAAACCGGTTTGCCATCTATCGTCATCCCAACAACGTATGCCGGTTCTGAAATGACGCCAATCTGGGGTATTACGGAAGACGGTATCAAAACCACTGGCAGGGATATGAAGGTACTGGCCAGAACAGTGATTTATGATCCTGAATTGACCGTTAGCCTTCCCGATTTCATCTCGGGCCCCAGTGGCATCAATGCCATTGCTCACTGTGTCGAAGCTTTATATGCAGAAAACAAAAATCCGGTTACTTCCCTGATGGCTGAAGAAGGCATCAGGGCCCTGGCCGAGAGCCTACCAGTTGTAGTCAAAAAACCTGATGACATGGACGCTCGCAGCAATGCTCTCTACGGCGCTTGGTTGGCTGGAACCGTCCTGGGTACCGTTGGGATGTCAATCCATCACAAGCTTTGCCATACCCTTGGTGGTTCCTTCAACCTGCCCCATGCAGAAGTGCATTCAGTAATTATCCCGCATGCAACCAAGTACAATCAGAACCATGCCCCAGAAGCCATGCAAGCCATTGCCCGTGCTCTGGGGACAAGCCCAGATGATGCTGCCGGAGCCCTATTTGACCTGCTGGGAAAAGTCGGCGCACCGACAACACTGGAAGCCATTGGCATGAAGGAAGAGGACTTGGACAAAGCTGCAGAAATTGCGCTATCCAAACCTTATTACAATCCTCGGGAAGTCACTCTGGAAGGTGTAAAAGAGTTGCTGCACAATGCTTTCAACGGCATTCGCCCCTGACTTGATGAACGATGTGGGGCTTCTGAGCCCTGACACTTTCATCCCCAATAACGCACACGCATGAGAATCTGGTACGAAGAGAGAAATGCCCCGCAAAGCGGCACAGAAATATGCCGTGTTGACGACCTTGGGCCTGGTGACATCCGCGAGCACAGTTTCGCTGCAGAAACACGCTACCCCTTTCATCTGTTTATCTACAATGATGAGGGAGTACTGCGCTGTTACATGAACCGTTGCCCGCATTTCGGTATCAAGTTGAATATTGAACCGGGGCAGTTTTTCAATTCCAGGAAAACACAATTCATGTGTACTCACCACCTGGGTAAATTCAATTTTCATGATGGCGAATGTACCGATGGTCCGCCCTTTGGGACCTGTCTGGACAGCATCCCCATTACCGTCAAGGGTGGAGTGGCCTTCGTGGCTGAAATTGATAAATAGTATAATGACAGTCTGACGAGACGAGAAAACCATGATTAAACACATCGTTTGCTGGCGAGTCGATGACCCCTCCCAGTGCCAAAAATATTGTGACGGCGCAGCTGAGCTACTGCAGCAAATGCGTCAGGAAATTGAAGGACTGTTGCATCTGGAGCTGGCAGTAGACCAGAGCCGGAGCGATACCTCGTCTGATTTGGTGCTCTACTCGGAGTTCAGCAGCTGGGAGGCACTGTCTTACTACGACCAGCATCCTCTGCACCAACAGTTTAAAGATTATTTGGGTCCGTATCGCACCGAGCGACGTGCGGCTGATTACGAAGTATAAGGAGCAAGCAATGACTGACGCTTTTATTTGCGACGCTGTAAGAACCCCTTTCGGCCGCTATGGCGGCTCTCTTGGCAGTATTCGGGCCGATAACCTGGGCGCCCTTCCTCTCAAAGCACTGATGGAAAGAAATGCGGGCATCGACTGGCAGGCCGTTGATGATGTGATCTTTGGCTGTGCCAATCAGGCCGGTGAAGATAACCGTAATGTCGCCCGCATGTCACTTTTGCTGGCGGGTTTACCAGTTGAAGTAACAGGAACCACCATGAACCGACTCTGTGGCTCCAGCCTGGATGCCGTTGCCACAGCAGCACGTGCAATTAAAACCGGTGAAGCCGAGCTGATTATTGCCGGTGGTGTTGAATCCATGTCACGCGCGCCTTTTGTGATGGGCAAGGCAAGCGCAGCCTTCGGCAGGGACCAGAAAATTGAAGATACCACCATGGGCTGGCGCTTTATCAATCCGGCGCTGAAAGCCATGCACGGTGTCGATACTATGCCAGAAACAGCCGAAAATGTGGCCGAGCAATTCTCCATCAGCCGTGAAGACCAGGATGCCTTTGCAGCACGCAGCCAGGCCCGTACCGCTGCAGCACAGGAGTCTGGTCGTTTGGCTGAAGAACTCATCCCGGTAAGTATTCCACAACGCAGGGCTGATCCGATTATTTTTGACACGGATGAACATCCACGCGCCGGCACCACAGCAGAAGATCTCGCCAAATTACGTCCAGTAGTCAGAGAAGGCGGCACAGTAACAGCTGGCAATGCCTCCGGTATCAATGATGGCGCAGCTGCAATCATTATTGCTTCTGAAGCGGCCGTACTTAAATACGGCCTCACACCGCGGGCCAGAATCGTGGCTTCCACCACCGCTGGAGTCGCTCCGGCTATCATGGGATTTGCGCCCGCTCCGGCCAGCAAAAAACTGTTCGCCATGAGCGGCCTGAGACTGGATCAGATGGATGTGATTGAGCTCAATGAAGCCTTTGCCGCCCAGGCTTTGGCGGTAACACGTGATCTCGGGCTGCCTGATGATGCGCCTCAGGTGAATCCGAATGGCGGCGCTATCTCCCTGGGACACCCTCTGGGAGCCAGTGGTGCACGCCTGGTTATCGCTGCTGTTAATGAATTACTGCGATCACAGGGGCGCTATGGCCTGTGCACCATGTGTATCGGTGTAGGTCAGGGCATTGCATCTATAATCGAACGGGTCTAGACTTGGAGCATTGATGAATAAAGGGAGCAGGATGCTCCCTTTTTTTTATGCTCAAAAAAAAAGCCTCACATCGTGAGGCTTTTTACCTTAAACAGTATCTGAACTGCCAGACTACAGACCACAGGGACGTGGATCCCAGCCTCCCTGCTGTTGTTCACGCTGGAAATGTGAGCTGGTCACGAAGTCTGTACGCAGATAGGTTGGATCATGCACGATTACCGTAGCAACCAGCCAGTCAGTACCCGTCGGGTCGGTAAATACATCGTAATATTCGGTCAGTGTGGCATTCTCGCTGACTGGAGCACCATTGGAACGCAACCAGGCAGCAGTCAGGTGGCTGGTTTCAACTTTCAATGAACCATAACGCCCTTCCATACCCCGTGCTGGAGCTGCATCATACTCCCAGCTTGCCATTGAATATCCCTGCAAACTACTCGGCGTATTGGCCGGAGCAGGCTCGTCAAAATTAAAACGGCGTGTCTGCTGACCGTAATCTGTTTCAATCGTCAAAACATCATCACCTTCCCAGTTGACGCGAATGCGTAAAGGCTGGCGCATGACACCGGCAGCACCATATTGCAGGCAGGAGCCCAGCATCGATTCATCCCAGGCCTGACCAACTTCACGACCAAGGTCGTTGTAGGGGATACTGGTAAAGTCGCCCTTTTCGGCAACACGCATACGCCATAACCAGTCTTCATTAACATAAGCCACCCACTGGCCTTCAATATCTTCCAGACCGATAGGCACAGAATCTCTGGGAGAAGCAGCTTCTGGTTGAGCGAACAATGACGTTGTCAGTAAACTTGCACCGAGAAATGCGGCGATTTTTGTAAAACTAGTTGATCTCATTCTCATACTCCTACATTTCGCTCAAATTTGTATAAATGGCAGTAATGAAACCTTCTGTGTTGACAAAACCACTGCCATAACGTCCGTCATAGTCACTTGAAGGGCCAGCTGCCAATACCTGTTGCAAGCTCATTCCCTCGTCAATCATATACTGAACACGGTCGCGAATAATGGTGATCATGTCACGATAATCGACCACGTCAGCCTCATCGGCCAGACGACCGTGACTACTGATAACCATGGTACCGCCTTCCTGCTGGGCACGGGGAACCGTAATACGGATAATCTGGTTCAATCCGTCAATGATACCGTTGATATGGCCACCGTTATCCAGATCAATAAAGGGATAATTTTCTGTTACGTAAATATCTCCCGTGCTGATGACATCTGATTTACGGAAATAAACCATGGTGTCACCATTGGTGTGGGCATTTCCCTGATAGAGCAACTCAATAGGCTCATCATTGAAATAAAGCTCGTAGTGGTCTCCGAGGTACACCTCACTGGGCCACATTTCAAACGGCATACCAGAAACTGCCATGGCCAGCATGACATTCTCATGGGCAATAACTTCAGCACCATTATCAAAAGTAGCAGCCACATCACGCGCTTCATTACCGGCCACAATGGTTTCACCGGCTGCACTGATCTGCTGATTACCACCGACATGATCGGGATGACCATGGGTATCAATCACATAACGGATAATTTTACCTGGCGCCAGACGTCTGATTTCAGCCAGGAGCTTGGGAGCCATTTCTGCAAACTGGGTATCCACGACCAGCACGCCTTCATCTCCGATCTGGACCGTGACATTACCACCAGCTCCAGTCAGCACCCATATTTGACCCTGCACATGATATGACTTGACTTCAACATTGGAAAAATCCTGCTGTGCGAATACGGAGCCAACCAGGGCTACCGATAGTAGGCAGGATCCAATCAATTTGTTGATTGGGCCTACTCTGCAAACCCAGCTCTTAGTATCACTTTTGCTCATTTTATCGTCTCCAAAACCTAAATTTCTCAAACCCTGACTACAACACAAAATTCTGGTATTACTTTATACAGATTAGCGCGAAACGATTCCAGCACGAACGCTCCTGTAAACTCTGTGTATTGTAAAATGACAAGACACAGCTTTACCACTTAATATCCAAAGCAGGCTGTTCAATGCTTTTATGGAAAATTGAAACCCTTCTGCTAACCGGATCATGGCAGCTTGAGCCATCGGCGCCAATAACAAAGAAAACAGGGCAGTGTACCGGTTGTTTTTCTCTGAGGGTGAATACATATACTTCCTAAACTTGCCCCGTCTTGTTCGATTTATCAAGACCGGATTTTTTTTATTTTTATTTTGCTGAAGGCTTAAAAAACTAACGGCTCAACGACAATGTCGATAAGCCGTTAGCTTCAAACTTCATTCAAGAGATGATCTTCGGACCGAGAGGCCCGGATTAATCATCAATCGAAATCACCATTCCACGTGAAGTCACCATCGACAACTTCAAGGCTCTGCATACGCAGGCGATGGTCTTCCGGGTTACGACCTGGCTGACCACTGATTCGTACACGGTCACCGGGTTTCAGGCTTGAGCGGTCTACTGAACCGGCCAGTGCACTCGCACCACCCCATTCAACTGCCCAGCGCTGATTCTCACCAGTTTCTTCATCAGTTACCATAACATGCACAAATGAATGCGGGTTACGGAACAGGAACTGAACCATCACACCTTCAATTGTATCAGTCTCGTCCATGATGTAAGTCGCTGGGAACGAGTGATGAGCATAAACGGCGCCTGACGCAAACAAGGTAAAACCCAGTGACAGTACAAACGCGGTGAGTATATTTTGATTGCGTAGCTTCATAATCAATCTCCTCGATAATGTGTCTGGTGTTTCAGGCATCGTTAAATGCCAATTATCATTCAACAGCTTAAGCAGCCACCATACAAACCACTCTACTGCGCTATCTTATCTATTACACGCTCACGGCGAATAATGATACCTTTTTACTTCCTGTAAACCAAGCTTCGGCTAACCTTCGGCCATGTCTACATAGTATGTTCTAGATTTGCCCATTTCAACGTGGCTCAGGCATAATTCACACTTATTGCACACTTAATTTTAAAGCTCCAAATCTGACAAAATTCGTGCTTTTAAAGGCAACTATGAAGTTAATCTCCTGGAATGTAAATGGGGTCCGTGCCATCGTTAAAAAAGGCTTTATCGAACAGATAAATGCCCTCAATCCTGACATCGTCTGTCTGCAGGAAACCAAAGCACAAGCTCATCAGCTTGAAGAAGCCCTGGAAGCACTACACGGCTATCAGGTTTATTCCAATTCAGCTGATAAAAAAGGCTATTCCGGTACGGCAATTTTGAGCCGAACACCGCCAGTGGATGTCACCTATGACATGAACATTCCTGAACATGATACTGAAGGACGGGTCATCTGCGCCGACTTCAAGGATTATTACCTGGTGACCGTTTATACACCCAATTCAGGGAGTGAACTGAAACGGCTGGCATACCGCCAGTCCTGGGACAGGGATTTCCTTTCTTATCTCAAGGAACTGGAGCACAGCAAACCGGTTGTGGTCTGTGGTGACCTCAATGTTGCTCATCAAGCCATAGACCTGGCACGGCCCAGGGAAAACTACAATAAAAGCGCCGGTTACATGCAAGAAGAGATAGACGGCATTGACAGTCTGTTGCAAGCCGATCTGATTGATACCTTTCGACACCTCAACCCGGACAAGGTGCAATATACCTGGTGGAGTTATCGCGCTGGTGCCAGAGCGCGTAACGTGGGATGGAGAATTGATTATTTTCTGAGCTCAAGGAGCTTTCTGGACAGAGTCAAAAAAGCCGAAATTCTTGACCAGGTCTTGGGTTCTGATCATTGCCCAATTCTACTGGAACTGGCAGCCTAAACTGCTAGCCTCCCAGGTAGGAAAGCATTACCCCGGCAGCAACCGCTGAACCAATCACCCCTGCCACATTCGGCCCCATGGCATGCATGAGCAGGTAGTTTTGCGGGTTTGCTTCCAGACCAACCTTGTTGGCGACACGTGCTGCCATCGGTACAGCAGATACACCGGCAGCCCCGATCAGAGGATTAATAGCAGTAGCGCTGAGTTTGTTCATTAGTTTCGCCATCAACACACCACTGGCTGTTCCTATACCGAAAGCCACAATACCCAACAGCAAAATCCCCAATGTCTCCACATTCAGGAAGGCATCGGAATTCAGTTTTGAACCTACCCCCAGCCCTAGGAATATGGTCGTGATATTGATAAGCGCATTCTGTGCTGTATCACTGAGCCTGTCGACAACCTTGCTTTCACGCATCAAATTGCCGAAACAGAACATTCCCAGCAAGGGCGCAGCACTGGGTAGAAAAATGGCAACCAGCAATAGCAGACAAATAGGGAAAACTATCCGTTCGGTCTGTGACACATGGCGCAACTGGTGCATTTCAATGCGGCGCTCTTCTGGTGTGGTCAGAGCTTTCATGATCGGTGGCTGAATCATAGGCACCAGTGCCATGTATGAGTAGGCAGCCACGGCAATGGCGCCGAGTAGATCAGGTGCCAACCGGCTGGAAACAAAAATAGCAGTCGGGCCATCAGCCCCGCCAATAATCCCGATTGCCGCTGCATCCGCTAGGCTAAAATCCATCAGTCCCGCAGCACTGAGACCGGCAGCCCCCAGAACTGTGGTAAAAATGCCGAACTGGGCAGCAGCACCCAAAAACAGGGTCTTCGGGTTGGCAAGCAATGGACCAAAATCGGTCATAGCGCCAACCCCCATAAAGATCACCAGAGGGAATATTCCGGTAGCAATACCGGCTTCATATATGTAGTAAAGCACACCGCCAGGCGAGGCCAGGTGACCGGCCGCGTCATAAACCGGCTCGGCCAGAAAACCGGCACCGGGCACATTCACCAGAATTGCGCCCATACCGATTGGCAACAGCAACAGGGGCTCAAAACCCTTGCGGATGGCCAGAAAAATCAGCAAAAGTCCAACCAGAATCATGACAAACTGGCCGACTTCCAGCTGATACAGGCCGGAGTCCCTGAATAATTGTAATAGACTGTCCAAGGGCTATCCTTAAGCGATCGTCAGCAGAACGTCACCAACTTTAACGGCATTTCCCTCGGCAACATCGATACTCTGGATGACACCACCCCGAGGTGCTTTGACGTCGGTCTCCATTTTCATGGCTTCCAGCACGATCAGCACATCACCCTCATCAACACTGTCTCCTACGGCCACGTTGACCTTGAATATATTGCCTGCCAACGGAGCATTGAGTGGCTCGGCATTGCCTTTGGGCTTGGCAGCAGCGGGAGCCTGGGTACTGCTCGCCGGGACGATGCCACTGACATCGCCACCTTCACTGACCTGTACAACATAGGATTCACCATTGACGCTGACCGTATAAACACTGGCATCACCGGCTTTAACAGCAGCTGGGGTCGAAGCAGCTTTGACTTCGTCTCCCGTCGGGACCGGTTCAAAGGCATCCGGGTTATCACGGTTTTTCAGGAATTTCAGGCCAATTTCCGGGAACAACGCATAGGTCAGTACATCATCCACTTCGCGCTCTCCACTTTCCAGCCTGATGCCCTCGGATTTGGCTTTCTGGCGTAATTCTTCAGTCAGCTTTTCCAATTCCGGCTGCAGCAAATCGGCTGGACGACAGGTCACTACTTCCTTGCCATTAAGCACTTTCTCCTGCAGCTCGCGGTTCATGGGAGAAGGCGTGGCACCGTACTCCCCTTTCAGAATACCGGCAGTTTCCTTGGTTATGGTTTTATAGCGCTCACCGGTTAATACATTGATCACCGCCTGAGTGCCGACAATCTGTGAAGTCGGTGTTACCAGTGCGATATTGCCCAGATCTTCACGCACCCGTGGAATCTCTTCGAGTACTTCAGCCATTTTATCCGAAGCCTGCTGGTCACGTAGCTGGTTCTCCATATTGGTCAACATACCGCCTGGTACCTGTGCCACCAGAATTCGGGCATCCACGCCCTTGAGCTCACCTTCAAACTTCGCATATTTCTTACGAACCACACGGAAATATTCGGCAATCTCTGCCAGCAGACCCAAATCCAGCCCTGGATCACCCGGCTGATCATGAAAAATAGCATTAATGGTTTCTGTGGGTGAATGTCCATAGGTCATAGACATGGATGAAATAGCTGTATCGACATTATCAATCCCAGCTTCAACCTGTTTGACAATGGTTGCCACCGACATGCCGGTCGTAGCATGTGACTGGGAATGAACCGGCAGGCCGATTTCATTTTTAAGGCGGGTGACCAGTTCAAAGGCATCATAAGGATGCAGCAGCCCTGCCATGTCCTTGATACAGATGGAATCAGAGCCCATGTCCTTGAGTTGTTGAGCCAGTTCCAGCCAGGTATCAATACTATGAACCGGGCTCAAGGTATAAGACAGCGTGCCCTGCGCATGCTTACCGACTTTTTTTACGGCCTTGATGGCAGTTTCCATATTACGCGCATCATTCATCGCATCAAAAATACGGAATACATCCACGCCATTTACCGCAGCACGTTCGCAAAATTTTTCAACCACATCATCGGCATAATGGCGGTAACCCAGAATATTCTGCGCACGAAACAGCATTTGATGCCGGGTATTGGGAATCGCTTTTTTTAATTCACGGATTCGATGCCAGGGGTCTTCACCCAGATAACGGATACAGGCATCGAAGGTCGCCCCACCCCAGGTTTCTACCGACCAGAAACCCACCTGATCAATTTTGTCAGCAATTGGCAGCATGTCTTCCAGACGAAGACGTGTGGCAAACAAAGACTGATGGGCATCGCGTAATACGAGTTCTGTTATTCCAACCGGATCTCTATTTTGAATCATGATTAAACTCTTGTCGTGAATGATGACTACTTAATTATTTTTACGTGAACGATGTGCGTGGATTGCCGCACTGATCACTGTCAGCAAGGTCTGCTGATCCTGCCCAGACGAAGATAGTTTGGCTAGCTCAGAGGAGGCATCTTCAATGACATATTTTTGGACCAGTGACGACATCAGTGATGTGACAATGACCAGAACGCTCAGGAACACAAAAACGGTTCCCATCCCTAAAATCATCAGACCAATACTGTCCGCAAAAATATTTTCCGACCCCACTGAGACCCCCTGGGCAGGTAAAAGTGCGGCAATTGTACCAGAATTCTGCATCTCTTCTAGCGGCAAACCCCTTGTCATAGGCTAAAATGCCGTTATAGTTGCCTGCTTGAAGACCAGATTTCAATCTAGGACAAGCTACTTGTCCTTCTATTTAGCTCAATCCAGACGATAACAGGACCCTAACTTGGAAAGTGAATCGCACTTACTGACACAAATCCTGGTTTTACTGGGTGCATCTACCGTAGTCATTACCCTGTTCTACCGCATGAAAATAGCGCCTTTACTGGCCTTCCTGCTGGTTGGCATTGTATTGGGTCCCACCGGATTTGCCCTGGTGGAAGAATCCGAGCAATTGAGCACCATGGCCGAGCTGGGACTCGCCTTTCTCCTGTTTATTCTTGGCCTGGAGTTTTCTTTGCCGCGCTTGCTGGCACTACGCCAAACCGTTTTCAAACTGGGCAGTGTACAGGTTGCCCTGTGCACCCTTTGCTTTTTTATCGCCCTGTTCTGGTGGGGGACAGTCAATGAGGCCCTCAACTGGCAGGGAGCCTTTATTGTCGCAGGCGGTCTGGCACTCTCCTCTACCGCCGTCGTTTCCAAGGAACTAAGCTCACTGGGACAGCTCAATACACGTCATGGCGAGATTGCCATCGGCATCCTGCTATTCCAGGATCTGGTAGCTGTTCTACTGTTGATTGCCGTGCCTTTGCTGGCGGGGACCGCTGCCAGTCAAACAGCGCTGGAGATTACCATTACCATAGCAGAAGCCGCTGCTGTCTTAATGGTTTTCTTTCTCAGTGCCCGTTATTTATTGCCCAGACTCCTGAGTGAAATTGCCTATCACAAATCTGACGAACTACTGGTACTAGCCGCACTCGTCATTGTGCTTTTATCGGGCTTTTTGACCGAGTTTATCGGCTTGAGCATGGAGTTGGGTTCATTTATAGCCGGCATGATGCTCGGCGACACCCGTTTTCGTCATCAACTGGAAGCAGACATTCGCCCTTTCCGGGATTTATTACTGGGTCTCTTCTTCATTACCATCGGCATGAATGTTGATATTGGCCTCTTACAGCAGTACTGGCCACGAATAATCTTTTTTGGCTGCATGCTGGTTCTGTTCAAAGCCGGCATTATCAGTATCGCCGCCAGGCTATTGAAAGAGTCCTGGCACTGTTCTCTGGCATCCGGGCTGGTACTGGCCCAGGGAGGCGAATTTTTATTCGCCTTAATGGCGCTGGCCAGCAGAAACACGCTTATCCCCCCTGATGTAGCCTCCTTCATGATCTCGGTGACCATCATCAGCATGATCCTGACCCCCGTTATTATTCGCTATGGTGTCGCACGGGTAGATGACATTCTGCATTACTTCATTAAAAACGCTGCAGTTCAGGACAGTAGCCACATTAAAATAACACCCCAGAAGCTCACTGGACATGTGCTGATTCTCGGTTTCGGCCGGGTTGGTCAGACGGTGGCGCGTTTTTTGCGCCCACTGGACATTTCCTACCTGGTGCTGGAAACAGATCCCATCCGCATAGCCGAAGCAAGCGCTGCCGGAGAACCGGTGTTTTTTGGTGATTCAACTCGCCTGGATATTCTCAAAGCGGCCAATGCCAAAAAGGCCAACATCATCATCATCAGTTTTGATGATGCAGACTCCGCCAGCAAAATTTTGCAGCATATTCGTGGCATAAATCCCTCGGTGCCAGTACTGACCCGCACCAGAGACGATGCCAATTTGCAACGCCTGATGGATATAGGCTCCACGGAAGTCATCCCCGAAACACATGAAGCCAGTCTGACCCTGGTTTCGCATGCTCTACTGATGCTGAATGTTCCGAGCAAAACGATTCATCAGATGATTGATCAGTCGCGCCGTGAACGCTACAAAATGCTGCGCGGCTTTTATCACGGAGAACGCATTGGTTTCCTGACAAAACATAATCAGGACTCTATCGTGATGCATGCCGTGCACTTGACGGAAAGCGCCTGGAGCTGTGGGAAATCCATGGCAGATATGGTACTGCCCGGTGATTTGAAAATTGTTGAAATCCATCGCGAACAGGAAGTTTTTGCCGAAGACAGCCTGAAAGACCTTGTGTTTCATCGGGGGGATGTCATCATTCTAAACGGCCATCTGGATCAAATATCCCTGGGAGAAAGCTATCTCCTGCTGGGCAGGTAGAAGGAATAAATCGCTAGATGAAGAACGCGGAACAGGCACTGCAAATCCTGCAGGATGGCAACAGACGCTTTGTTGCCGGCATCAGGGATGAAGACTCGCCGCACATTAGTGACCTCATCAAGGTCCAGGATAAACAAAATCCCTTTGCCATTATCCTGGGCTGTTCCGATTCCAGAGTACCGGCAGAAATTATTTTCGATCAGGGTATGGGCGATCTGTTTGTTATCAGAATTGCCGGCAATATTGTTGCTCCTTCGCAACTGGGCAGCATTGAGTTTGCCGTCGAACAGTTTGGTACACCACTGGTAGTCGTATTGGGCCACTCCAGTTGTGGAGCAGTCTCGGCAACGCTGGAAGATATTAAAAACCCTTCACCGGAAAACAGTTCGAATGTTTTCTCCATCGTTAAACGAATTCGCCCTGTTATCGAAAACCTGCTGCAAACCGCTTCTGATGCCGACGAGCAGGCCGTACTGGAAATGGCAATAAAAGCCAACATCATGGCATCGGTTAAGCAGCTGCAAACCGAGTCACCTTTGTTACAGGCTTATATTGAGAAAAAACAGTTACTGATCGTGGGCGCCGAGTATTCTCTGAATACAGGCGTGGTTGAATTTTTGAGCACAGCTAACTGAAACCGACACTGATGCCTGGTAAATCTCCAAAGAATCAACTGAAATTATGCTGTATTTTGCTAGCTTGTTGCCTGTGTTCCTCCTGTGCAACTTCCGTCGGGATGACTGCTGCTGCTGTCACCAGCGCAACGCTTGTTGTCGGCACCGCCATCGTTAAAGCCCCTTTCAAACTGATTGGCATGGCGAGTAACGATGAAGAAGAGGAAGAAGAGAACGAGCAATAAATTGGTCGGAGTGAGAGGATTTGAACCTCCGACCCCTGCCTCCCGAAGGCAGTGCTCTACCAGGCTGAGCTACACTCCGAATACTGACGCATCCGTGAAATCCGAGCCGCAGATTTTAGTGCAGCCCGTCAATTGTTTCCAGGTAAAATTACGGCTGGCGTGATGTCATCGTGTTGAGTACCGAGTTGGGGCCAGTGGCACCTACACGTATGATGGTGAAGTTGATGTAATCACCCACATGCGTGCCAATATAGTCAAAACGGACATCCTCACCCTGAATAACCCGGACACCGGCAAAACGCACTGTATCGTTTTCAATACGCCCATCCATGATGGTGACATCCGGCGCCCCACCAATACCTTGCAGAATACCGGAAACAAGCTCTCCTTCCTGCTCAAGAATAGCAACAAAAGGCAGCTGATTGCCGTTATTCAGGCTCACGGAACCTGACCAGGTGCCGCTGATACTGCTGTTCTGTGCTAGCGCAATATTTAGCAGTAAGGGACTGATCAGTATGAGAAAAATTCGGCTCAGGAACGTACAACGCATTATTATCTCCTCATGAGTTTTTCAATAGTATCCAGCAAAATTTCTGAAACTTGAAACTTTTCATTCATTTATACTGATTTTTTTTGACAGCACCAAGAAGCAGCAAGTAAATTTGGGACAACAAAAAGAAAAGGTCTGCCTATGTACAAATTAAGCACTGTTTTACCGACTATCAGCTTCGTCCTGCTATTGACATCAACTGCCCAAGCCCAGTGGGATTTGCATATGGATGGTGTCCCACTCTTGCCTGATGGTAGTCCGGACATGAATGCTCCTGCTCCACGCAAGGCAGACGGCACACTGGATCTGTCAGGCACCTGGAACTGGATTCACTATAATCCAGGCGGCGTTCAGGGCCGCTCTGTCGGCGAGCCAGTGCAACCCCCACCTGGCGTGGCACCTTATGCTACTTTCTGGGATCAGGGCTTTGGCTACGAAAATGGACTACCTTATCAAGACTGGGCGCGTGAAGAGCGTGAACGGCGGGTTGCTAATTTCGGTATCGAAAACCCAGACAGTCATTGCCTGCCACTGGGACACATGCAATTCCATACCCACAACCAGCCTCGCGAAATCATCCAGTCCGAGGACCGCCTGATTATTCTTTATGAGGCCAGTGCTGGCGTCAGGGAGATCTTCCTGGATGGCCGCTCCCTGCCGGAACAGGGAACTGCCCTGCCTTACTGGTACGGTTATTCAGTAGGACACTGGGAAGGCGACACCCTGGTCGTGGTCAGCAACAATTTCCGTGACAATGGCTGGCTGGATTTTTACGGCAGTCCGACGACTGACCAGCTGGTGATTACCGAGCGTTTTAATCGGCCCACCTATGGCAAGCTGGAAATTGACATCATCATTGATGATCCCGGCGCCTATACAGAACCCTTTGGCCTGCGAGTCGACCAGGAAATTTTAGCCGGAGAACAGCTGATTGAATGGGTTTGTGAAAATGAGCAGTCAGTACAGTACTTTAACCAATAACAACACTGTTTAAGGATACCTCATGAAGAAAATATTAATGCTAGGTCTGAGCCTGATGCTGGGTAGCCTGCCACCCTCGCTGAGTGCCCATCACAACTTCCTTGCTGAATTTGACCCCGAGCAGCCAGTGCAGGTCACCGGCACAGTTATTCGCATGGCGCTGACAAATCCTCATGCCCGACTCTATGTGGAAGCCGAGGATGAAAACGGTGAACTTGTGCAATGGGATTTTGAACTGGCTTCTGTCAGCGCCCTGTTCCGGCGCGGCTGGCGTCGGGATTCTCTCGAGCCGGGTGATACCGTTACCGTGCATGCCGACCGGGCCAGAAATGCACCCAATGTCGCCAATGCCCGATTTGTCAGCCTGCTTGACCAGAATGGCGAAGAAGCCTTTCGCTTTGGTTCTCCTCAGGAATAAAACCTTGCTACCTAACTGCTGAGAAGAGGAGCTTCCGGTGAATGCTGAGTGTTATGTTTTGAATCTGAAATGGCTATTGCTGGTAGTTCTTTCATCGTCATTTTCTGCTCAGGCTGCCGTGAGTGGCTATGACATCGAGATTGACCGGCTCTATGCCAACGGTGCCAGTTTTGGTTCGGTGGGTCAGTACCGTGAAATACGCGGCACCCTGTATTTTGAGGTAGACCCGCAAAACAGCCATAACCAGATCATCGTCGGGCTGGATCAGGCTCCACTCAATAGCGAGGGCTTGGTGACATTCTCCAGTGACTTTTTACTGCTGAGTCCACTTAATCCCGAAAACAGCAATCAGGTTGCCATCATCGATATCCCCAATCGAGGCAACCAGATCATGACCCGCTTTAACAACCCTGGCATGGACAGCGATGGCGGCGACAACTTCTTGTTTGTCGAGGGCTACACCCAGCTCTGGCTTGGCTGGGAGGATGACATTGGCAGTGGTTTCAGAATTAGCTTGCCACGCAGCCAGGATAGCGAGCTCTCTGTCTCCGGTCTGGGATTTGCCGCAGTACGTGATCTGGCCAGCTGGATCAAGTATTCACCCGATGCCCTGGCCTCCTCTCCTTACCTGCTCAGCTTCGGGCTCTCGCAAAGCGGTCGCTTTTTACGCAACTACCTGTATCTGGGCTTCAACTCCGATGAGCAGGGCCGTCAGGTATTTGACGGCATGATGCCCCATATTGCCGGCGCATCAAGAATTGACCTGAACCGTCCCGGCGCCAACCCTGCTTCTCAGGGGCAATATACTGCAACCAGCTTTCCTTTTACCGATGCAGCTTTTGCTGACCCGGTCAGTGGAATTCGTGAAGGCGTACTGGAAAATGTTCGCGCCATAGCTAATCAGCCTAAAATTTTCTATACCAACTCCTCAGTTGAGTACTGGGGAGGTGGCAGGGTTGCCGCGATGATTCATACCACCCCAGATGCACAGCAGGACATAGTTTTACAGGATAATGTGCGTATTTACCTTCTGGCTGGCACCCAACACGGACCATCAGCATTCCCACCCGGCCAATCCGCCAGCCGGCAATTACCTAATAATCCGTTGAATTATTACTGGCGGCTGCGCGCCCTGCTGCTGGCCCTGACTGAGTGGGTAAGCAGCGGCGTTGAACCACCGGCCAGTGCCTACCCCCGTCTGTCTGACGGTACGCTGGTGCCAGTCGCTACCATTAACTTTCCGGCAATCACGGACCATGCGCCACTGAACACCCTGAATGCCGGAATTCGGGTACCCAACCTGTTGCTGGATAATGGAGCAGGTGCCGGTGCGCCACTGCCACTGCTGGTGCCTCAGGTGAATCAGGACGGCAATGAAATTGGCGGTGTACCAGCTCCGGAACTGCTGGTTCCTATGGCCACCTATACCGGCTGGAATTTTAATAATCCGGCTGTCGCAGATCCACTGAGGCTTTTTCCCCTGTCGGGATCCTATATTCCTTTCCCGCTCACAGCCGAACAAAGGGAAGCCAATCAGGACCCCCGTCTCTCCATCACAGAGCGTTACAGCAGCAAAGCAGAATTTCTGAACCTGATCAGACAGGCGTCAGCATCACTGGTTGCACAGCGTTATCTACTGGAGCGTGACGTAGAGGCCGTTGAACAGCGTGCCTCGGCTCACTGGGATTACCTGATGGATGCTCCTTAAATAGCCTGGCTTTTTCCCAAGTCATTCAGATGGGTTTGATAGGTCTCCCTGGCACTGAAGGCGCTCAAGGCCGAGATGATGGTAATTAGCAGTGTACAGGCGCCGATGATTAAAGGGATATTACTGCTGCCCGGTGGCGCCAGAGCCACAAACAATGCCGGAAAAAAAGCCGTGATCATGGTGCCCAGATTCTGCGAAATGGCCATGGCAGAAACACGTGAGCGGGTTGGAAACAGCTCAGGATAAAAACTGGGGAAGATAGCGTTATAACCCTGGTAGACCACACCCCACATCAACAGGGACATACTAATGGCCAGCGGCACATGATGAATGCTGATGGCATATAAATATACAAAAGATAGCAGGCCGGAAAACACGGTGCCGAACATAATAGGTGGTCTGCGACCAATACGGTCTGAAAGACGCCCCACTATCGGTATAACAATAACCGCCACAATATTACCTAGCACGGGTATCCACAGATAAACCGTGTTATCAAAACCATTACCATAACTTTCCTGTACGGCATAGGCGGCACCAAAAACTGTCGTCACTACCGGAATCACATTCATCAGCGACATCAGAATGACTCGCAGCATGTCTTTCCAGTGAAATTGTAATGCTTCCAGCAAGGGCGCTTTCGGGATCTCACCGGTTTGCTTTTCTTCAGCAAAAGCGGGTGTTTCATCCACCTTCCGACGAATCATATAGGCTGCATATATAACAATAAAACTCATCAGAAAAGGTACGCGCCAACCCCATTGCATAAAGGCATCTTCATCCATGAAATAGGCCAGCGGTAAAAACACAGCTGCTGCAAAAATCTGTCCAGCCTGAACACCCTGCAGGGTAAAACTGGCATAAAAGCCCCTCTGCCCAAAAGGTGCGTGTTCCAGAATCATGGTACTGGCACCGGAGATTTCACCGGCTACCGCAAAGCCCTGAATCAAACGCAAAACTACCAGTAATAAAGGCGCCAGCCAGCCAATCTGTTGATAGCTTGGTAACAAGCCCACTGCCAGCGTAGAAAATCCCATCATGAACATGCACAGCAGCAGGACCTTTTTGCGACCATGGGTATCCCCCCAATAACCGAGAAATATAGCTCCCAACGGACGCGCTACATAACCGACGCCATAGCTTGCAAGTGAAGCAATGATGGCAACACGCGGATCCTCAGAAGGAAAGAAAATCTGCGGGAACACAAGAGCTGCGGCGGTGGCGTAAATAAAAAAATCATAATATTCGAGGGCCGAACCGATCCAGCCGCTGGCGGTTGCTTTTTTTGTCTGGTGCAAGCCCTGGGGCTCATGAAATCCATTTTGCTCATTCTGCATCTTGAATCTGTCCCGTGATCAATTAGCCAGACTGTTCAGCATTCTAAGGTGATCTGCTTTATGGCCCGTGAATAACTCGAAGGAATCTGCCGCCTGGTTCACAACCATTTTTATTCCGTTCATGTTGCGACAGGCCAACTCCCTGGCTTTAACAAGCAATGCTGTCTGTGGCGGAAAATAAATAATATCACTTAGCCACAGATCTGAGTGCAGGCAGATTTCCGGTATTGGAATTCCTGGGTATTCACGCATGCCAACAGGTGTTGCATTGACAAGTCCATCCATTGCCAGCGGCTCTGGGGCTATTTTTTCCATTAGCTGAATCCGCTCTTCACCGTAATGCCCGGATAATTTTTTAACCAGCCCAGCTGATAATTCATAATTCTTGTCATGGATAAAAAGTGTTTTTACAGACAGCTTCATCAAGGCCTCGGCGACTGCCGAGCCTGCTCCACCGGCTCCCAGTAATAAAACCTTGTTGCGTTGGCAATCACCCAGTTCTTCCAGAAATGCCTTATAAAATCCAGCACTGTCAGTGTTGTAGCCGATCTTCTTACCTCCCCGGAATACCACCGTATTCACTGCGCCAATCGACTGGACCCCTTCGGACAACTCATCCAGATAATCAAGTACGGCCCGCTTGAACGGGTGTGTAATATTTAATCCAGCAAAACCCATTTGTGCGGCAGCATCCAGCATGTTGCCAAGATCCTGTGCTTTTTTTTCCAGACTGGCAAAGTCATACAGCTTGTAAATTAAACGCAAACCCTGCGCATCAGCTTCCTGCTCATGCATGCGAGGAGAACCTGAAGCACTGATATGCTCACCCAAAAGCCCAACAAGATACTGATTCACCCGACTCTCCAACACAGGCTGCCAAGCGAGCTATTCTCTCATAACTGCTTAGGTGTTTAACCCCAGGCGCCTGTGAAATTGAACATCCGGCGATTTGATTCATGATAAAGTAAGTAATCCTGGTGTTTATTGCCAACTAATAATTGGATGTTCAGGATGGAACAAGAATCACTTTTATTCAGTTTTTTTCTGATATTTGGTGGCTCAGCTCTGCTGGCGACAGCCGCTCTGTTTCTTAAACAACCGCTGATTATTGTCTATATTTTTCTGGGCGTTTTGCTTGGCCCCTATGGCATGGCCTATCTGGCTGAAGAAAGTCTACTCATAGAAATTGCCGATTTCGGTATACTGTTCCTGCTGTTTTTGCTGGGCTTGGACATGCAACCGGCAAAACTGCTCAATACGATTCGTAAAACCTTCCTCACAACCGTTAGCAGCTCCATCGTATTTTTTTCACTGGGCTTCGCAATCGCATTACTGTTCAGTTTTTCCTTAGCCGAAAGTGTCGTTATCGGTTTCAGCATGATTTTTTCCAGCACAATCATCGGCATTAAGTTATTGCCAACGACCATACTGCATCAACGCCATATGGGAGAACTCATGGTCAGCATCTTACTGCTACAGGATATCCTGGCCATCTTCATTCTTATTTTTCTCGATTCAGGCAGTCTGGAGCAAATCACGGTACTCTGGGTTTTCCTGTCCTTTCTGCTCTTGCTGATCTTTGCCTATCTGGTAACGCGCTATATCCTGATTGCCCTGATTGGCCTGTTTGACCATTTTAAGGAATATATTTTCCTGCTTGCCATCGGCTGGTGCCTGAGCTTCAGCATACTGGCTACTCAACTAGGTTTGAGCGCTGAAATCGGCGCCTTCATTGCCGGGGTTTCTCTGGCTACCAGCCCGATATCGCTGTATATCGCGGAAAAGCTAAAACCACTCAGGGATTTTTTCCTGATCCTGTTTTTCTTCAGCCTTGGCGCACAACTCAATATCAATCTGTTGGGCGATATCCTGCTGCCTGTATTAATACTGTCCATGCTGGCACTGAGCCTGAAACCCTTTGTATTTCATTATCTGCTGCAAAAATTCAGCGAAAAAAATCGACTGGCCTGGGACGCCAGCCTGCGTTTGGGGCAGATCAGCGAATTCTCACTGCTAATCGCCTTTGTTGCCGCTCAGTCAGCAATGATTGGTGAAATGGCAGCCCTCTTGATACAGTCATCAACGATACTCACCCTGCTGATTTCTTCCTACCTGGTTGTACAGTTTTGCCCGACACCCATTTCATCCAATCCAAAATTACGCAGGGACTGACATTAGTAATTCGAAATTCGCATAACAGCTGGTCATATGAAAAAAGGAGCTCATCATGAAATATCATCTCATCTTGTTTCTGGTATTTTCTGGCCTGGCCAGCCTTGCCTGTGCTCAGAACAATGAGTATTCAGCCGTTGATGAAATAGCGATCCGAACCTTAATAGCTCAATATCTTGAAACCCGTTTACAGGATGACGAGCAGACTCTGCGCTCACTGTTGACTGAGGATGTTGACCAGCTGCCAAGCTCAGGCAATATGCGATCAGGAATTGATGAAGTTGCTGTAGGTGTACTTGCTAATTCAGCAAGTACCGGTGGAGACCGCTCAATCACTATACAGACAATTCGTAACATCGGACCATCTGTGGCGATTGTTGACGGTTTGTATGACATCGTTAACCGCTTGGATGGAATTGACCGTCACTACCTGACATCATTTATCGTGAGCAAAGAATCTGGCAGATGGAAAATAACCGCTATCCGTAATATGCAACCGACGCAATAAGCAAACTGCTTGGCTCAATCCCAGTTTTTTGACATGATATTCCAGTCATCATGCTTGCAGAGATCACAGTTCTCGCCAAAAAAATAGGCACGCGCTTGCTGATTGCCATTCAACATGAAATCTAGCCAGTTCACATAGGTGCGCTCTGCCTGGGTAAGCACGGTGGTATCACCCTGTCCTTCCCTGATGCCATAAAGAAAACCGGAATGCCCAACAAATTTATGCTCAGCCAGATAGGCAGGTGTCTGTGTCAGGTTGTAATTGGCGATGGAGTTTTCATAAGCAATGTCACTCGGTCCGCCGTTTACATACAGCACTGGGGTATGCAGGTTTTCAAGCTCATCACGGCACACCCCGAGGGCACAGTCTTCAAAGAAACCGGTGTTGAATGCCAGAACCGTTTTGGTACGCGGATCAGCACCTGCGATCAGGGCTTCCAGTCCACCGCAGGATTGTCCGGCTACCGCAATCTTAGTCAGGTCTGCACGCCCCTGTAGCTGCTCTTGGCCTTCATCAGAAGCCAGCCAGTCCATGGCATCAATCTGGTTCTGCGGAACGACCGTTCCACCGGTAATCGCGGGCGCATCAAAAGCACCGTTTGCAATCACAATAAAACCGTGAGAAGACACCATGGTTGAAATAAACAAAAACCCGTAATTACTGTCCCGACAGGCGCCATTAGCCCAGACCACGACTGGGATGGAATCTGGCTCAAACAGTTCCAGATGCTGAGGCCGGTAAAGCGTATGTGCAGCAAGACCCTGGGTTGCTTCCCTCACAGTCGAATAGGACTGTTCAAGAGCCTGTCTGGAAAAATCATAGGCTTCTTCTGCCTGAGCGGCTGAAAATTGAAACACAGTGCCGGCACACAGGAAAATTGACTGCAAGAGGATAAGCAGTTTTGTTTTTTTCATTGTGTTACTCCTGATACCTTTAACTTGAGCAAATGCTTCAATCAATCCAACTGCTTCCTCATAAACTTCCAGCCTGGCATAGTACACAGACCACAATCTTCACCGGTAAACATGCCAGCAGCCTGCCGGTCACCTTTAAGTTGCCAGAGCATCCAGGCACTGGCCAGTTTGCCGTAATCTCCACCATTGACTGCAACCCGAAACGTTCCGCCATGGCCGATTTCGTTTTCCGCAAATATAATCGGCACATGATTGATACGCTGGTAGTCATCCAGACCATTTTCGTAGGCAATATCAGTCGGTCCGCCGTTAATATAGGCGACCGGTGTATGCATTCTTTCCAGTGCATCCTTGTACACTGAAATACCACTACGACCCGATCCCGGCCCCGCATTAACGACGCCACTGTTGAAAATAATGGCTGTATCGATGCGCGGATCAGCAGCGATGACGATCGCCTGCAAGCCGCCACAACTGTGTCCCATCACTGCAATATTATCCAGGTCCACATGACCGTAAAGCGAACTGGCAGGGTCGTTGTTCTGTCTTTCGGCCCAGCTGATGGCATCAAGCAGCTGCTGCGGTGTCGTGGGGTCAATGGCTCGTTGCACTACCGTACCGTCGTCCTGCACCACTTCTTCTGTTGGTGGTAGTGCTGAAACGTTTTCAGCATGCGGATATCCGGCAGAGATTAGGATAAAACCATGAGAAGAAACTTCTCGGTGAAAATCACTGTAGCCCAGACCATTATCCATACAAGCGCCATTACCCCAGAGGATCAGCGGCAACTCCCCCGCCGGCATGCTGGCCGGACGATATACTGTGTTGTCAGGCATGGAGGCAAATGACTCGGCCACTGCCGGATAGGGGCCGCTACCAGCGGCTTCTGCCACAATACCCACAGGCATTGAATTTACCGGCATCTGCGCAAGGCTAAGCTGTATAACAAAAAGCAGCTGGAAGAAGGAAAGTGTTGCAGCCATGGATTTAATTGTCATTGTTATCACCCTGTTTGCTGTTTTGTTGAATACCGAAATGAGCCGGCACTTTGATAAAATACATGGCTCCTTTTCTTATGGGTGAATACTATCGTGACAACGCGTAAAATTATATAAGCAAGCGTCAAATACTGTTTTCAGTGTTTCATACTGCTAAAAATGGAAAGCTCCCAGGGCCTGAATGCCAGGAACAGGCCAATATTTTTCCGCCGGCTTATCGGTAAAGCAGCATCCGCTTCTTGTAATTCAGAAAAGGTTTTCTGCAGATTGACCAGACTCTTTTCCAGGGTTTGAATGGACTGGGCGGACAACATACCAATCAGATATTGACGGAGTTCACCCGACGCCGAAAAATCTGCACTGAAATACTCTCGCTGAACTTCCTGCTGAAAGAAGCTTTCAATGGGGCCGCCCTTACACCACTGAAAATCCTGGGAGAGCAGCCGCCTGACCCTGTTGCCAGGCAGAAGACGGATCAGCCCTTGTTTCTCCAAGCGGATCAGGTAACGGATACATTCGGTTTCACTGATTGCGTAAACGTCGGTAATTTCGTCGAGTTGCCAGGCATTCTGTACACAGATGGCAACCAGAAGAAATTTTTTATCGGCAACCAGTTCCTGTTCCTGCTCAATGCTAAGTTGACTGATTTTAGCCTCTTGCTCATCAGCCAGCCGGGTCAGGTCACCGATTTCAAGATCTATGACACGGCAGATTTTTTCCAAACGGTCCAGTTTAAAATTACTCTGGGCAAAACCCCGCTTGATACTGATTTCACTCAGGTTAAGCTGCCTGGCGAGCTGGGCATAGGTTAATCCTCTGGCGCGTAATGCCTGCTTTAGCACACTGATAATGTCTTTGCGACTGGCCATAATTGCTCACACCTCTAAAAGAGTATCATTTATAGATACTATATGGATATTTATAGGCCACTTCAATCAATTAAGTATATTTAATTAACTCTTTTCCTTAGCTTACGGTCTCGACACCAATCAATAACGAGGTCAGCAAAATGAAAACCAACAAAAACACCGTAAGCCAAAAAGCACATGTCAAAGCCGGCATTCTGATCATGGCCATGCTGATTCAGCTCTTCAGCAGCCCGCTTGCTGCTCAGGAGTCTGCTTCTAATGATCATTTATCACCCCTTGCTGCCCCCCAGCAGCGAGGTAACACGCTTGAAGTCGGTTTCAGTATTCCCCTGAACAAGATCCACCGATCCCGTCAGGAGCTCATGAGCAGCACCAGTCTTTATGCATCATATTATGCAAGTGCAAGTGATCGGCAGCTTGGCATGCGCTTCAGTCGTAATTTTGGTAAAAATGCCAGCTTTGAGTATGCCAGCCTGTTTCGTGACAGCAGCCATGATATTGATATATCGATACCCCTCTATACGTCACAGGTATTGAACGCGAGCAGTACCGGTAGCACGAGTGGCTTGTCCAGGGCTTACCTGATCGGCATCGGCGCCGGCCTGCTGCTATTGGCTGCAGCCGGTAGTGGTGGTGGTGACGAAGAAGAAGCAGTAGCTCCGGCTGCCACTACAACTAGCCGGGGTGAAGCGGCTCTCAGACGTTATGAAAAAAACCTGAGCCTGCCTGTCTGCTCCCCGATTCCCCCAGCCGATGGCAACGAAGAACCCTGTCGTAATCTCCTTTAAGCCATTTCGATCTAAAGCCCGCCGGTTCCTGGCGGGCTTTTCCTGGGGCTTAAATCGCATATATGGTTGTGCTAGTACTCTGGCCACTATCGGTGAATTACTCTTCTTTATTGCTCGGCTATTAAAATTTTAAACAAACAAACAAATCACTCCTTTATAAGCCTCTCCAGGGAATTCCGGTTCCACCCTTAAATTATTTGCTATATCATCATTTGCGTTTAAGAACTTATTCAGAATAAAAATTATAACAAGGGGATCAACCATGCGGCACATCCGCCCTGCATTAGCTGCAATTGCAGCAATCCTGACTCAATTTATCCTTATCCAGCCTAGCCAGGCACAAAATGAGCCTGGGACCGGTTTTGACATATCCGGCAGGTGGGCTGCTCTGGTTCATGAAGACTGGTATGACCGCTTACCGGGCGCTGGACTGGGTGAATACACCGGCATTCCGCTGAATCGGGCAGCTCGACAAAAAGCCCTCGCCTGGGATGCCTCGATACTTTCCCAGCCGGAAAGACAGGCGCAGCCTCACCCGGCCCAGTATTCTTTCCGGGGTCCACGGCCCAACCTTAGCATCGATCGGATTTATGACCCTGAAACCGACGAAGTGATTGGCTACCGGACTTTCGGCACCTTTGGTAATGCCGATCGCACCATCTGGCTTGATGGCCGAGAACATCCCTCAGAACAGCTTGGCCTGCACCAGTGGAATGGTTTTTCAACCGGCGAATGGCGAGACGGTGTACTGGTAGTCACCACCACCCATATGAAGTATGGCGTTTACCAGCGTAATGGCGTTCCAGCCAGCCCCTATGCCGTGATGACCGAATATTTCTTCAGAAACGGTGAGTACCTCACCATGCTCAGCCATATTGTCGACCCGATTTACCTGGAAGAACCCATGGTCCGTACCCAGACCTGGCTATGGAATCCACCGCAGCAGGATTCCGTAAGACAGGCCTTCGAATCCGTTGAGGAAGTTGCTATGCCACGTGGCTGGGTTCCCCATTTCCCGCTTGGCACCCAGCATCCGGAAATGGCGGAACGGCTGGGCGTAGCCGTCGAAGCGGTACAGGGTGGCAGCGTCACTCTTTACCCGGAATACCGTGAAACGCTTCGTCAGATGCGCGAAGAATTTGATCGCACACACGCCTCACAATAGGGAGAACCATCATGCCGATTAATTATCGAAAAGCCCTGTTGTTATTGCTGCCATTGTTATTGCTATTCGCAAATACCGCTGCCACTGCCCAACGGCCAGCACCGATTCCTGCTGACAGCGATTCGGTCGAGACCGCCTACGTCCAGGGTAAAATTTATGTCATTGCCACCGGTGGCAGCAACATTGGCGTCATGCTTGGCGAGCAGGGCTTGGTCATTGTTGATGGTGGCAATGCCGAAGCAGCTGAAAATGTCGCCACAGCGATTACCGAGCTCAGCGACATGCCAGCTCGTTACATCATCAATACGACCCCCCTGCCCGGACACCTGGAAGGCAATAGTGCGATTTCCCAGTTGGGTTCACTGAAAGCCTTGATAGGCGTCGGCGAGGATGTCGGCATCCCGATTATCGCTCACGGTGACAGCCTGACCCTGCTGCTGACACATTTTACCGATGAGGTACCTTATGACCTGTGGCCGAACAACACCTTTTTCAGGGATTTGCGCACGATCTACCTGAATGATGAAGCCATCGAAATCATACATCAGCCAGCAGCCATCACCATGGCTGATGTCTTTGTGCATTTTCGCAATTCAGATGTGCTCTTCACCGGCGATATTTTTGATATCACCGCCTACCCGCATTTCTACCCCGAATACGGGGGTTCAGTGGAGGGCCTGATTGACGCCCTGAACAACATCATTGATATCGCCGTACCCGAATTTAACCAGCAGGGTGGCACCCTGATTATTCCGGGACATGGCCGCATCGCCAGTGAATCGGATGTCGTCGAGTACCGCGACATGCTGACCATTATCAGCGAGCGCATGCAGCGCCGCATTGATGAGGGCTTGAGCTTTGAGGCGATACTGGCAGAGGAAATTTCACTGGAATATGACGGTATCTATGGCAGTGATACCGGCGACTGGACCACTCGCATGTTTTTGGAGGCAGTTTATGAAGACTTACGTTAAAACCATCTCGCTGAAAAGCACCCAGAAAGCCTGCCTGCTCCTGCTGGGCTTTTGCCTGCTGCTTGTTTTGGCACTGCCATCTTATGCCCAGCGTGGCAACGGCCCGGTTCCTGTGGCAGCGCCAGGCCGTGCCGAGGCACCGATCGATTTAACTGGAAACTGGGTCTCTGTGGTCAATGAAGACTGGGCTTACCGCATGCTGACACCCGCCATTGGTGACACCATGAGCATTCCGTTGAAACCCAACGCTCAGGAAGTAGCTGATAACTGGGATCTGGAAGCAGACAATGCAGCGGGCCTGCAGTGCAAGGCCTTCGGTGCGGCCAGAATCATGCGCGTGCCGACTCGTTTGAAAATCAGTTGGCAGGATGACTACACCCTGCGTATTGATACGGATAGCGGTTCCCAGACTCGCCTGTTTCATTTTTCCGACACTGGCCGTCGTCCCCTGCTCAATATGATGCTGGAGGGCGCCACTCGAGAAAAAAGCCTGCAAGGATACAGCGTGGCTGACTGGGAAAACATCATGATCAATCGGGTCAGCACAGCAGGCCCTGATGATGTTCCGCCGCCAGGTGGTAATCTCAAGGTCATTACCACACGCCTGGAAGCCGGCTATCTCAGACCAAATGGCGTTCCCTACAGCGAAGATACCGTACTGACTGAGTTTTATAACCGCCTGACCGACCCACAGGGTGAAGAATGGTTTGTGGTCACCACCATTGTTGATGATCCCACGTATCTGAATAGCCCCTATGTCACGACAACGCATTTTCGGCGTGAAGCAGATGATTCCAAATGGAATCCGAGCCCCTGCGAAACTCTGCCACCACCGGAAGGAGCGACACCTCCTGCCGGCAGAGACTTTTAGAAAGGACACTGCAGACAAAAAAAGGGCATGCTTGGCATGCCCTTTTTTATGCTCCCCGTCTCAGTAAGGCTTGCGCTAATTCAGCTCAGTTGCAGGTGGCATCCTGCAGCTGTTCTCCGGCAAACCTGGCCGCGAACCAGTCTGCTGCCATGGCACCCCCCGGTTCAAAAACACCAAAATGATCGGCACCCGCCATTTCAATATAAGAAACCCTATTGCCCTGCTCGCACATATCCGCAAGAACCCGGCGGGTCAGTTCAACCGGCACGTCGACATCTTCATCACCCTGAATAATCAGAAAGGGTATCTCACGCGGAATCGGTAAAAATTCATCGTTTTCTTCCAGCCAGGACCGCCAGGCTGTGCCTGGCTGCAGTGCTTCCGGCTTGGCATAGGGCTCATTCAACTGGGCAGCTGCGTCGAAAATTTCATAGCAACCCCAGGATTGAGCAGTCAGCATGGCCAGGCCGGTTTCCGTCAAAATATCACTGAGTTTCAGCTCGGGATGTCCTACCTGAAGCCCTGCCATGCGCATGATGAAATAACCGCTGTTCACCGGGATATCGAGGTCATAAAAGGACAAATCGAGATGTCGCGAAGCTGGCGCCAATGGTATGGCTCCTGCCAATTCAAATTCAGGGGCATAGTCAGCGGCAATATGGGCAGCCCACAAGGCCGTCTGACCTCCCTGTGAAAAGCCGTAAATCCCAACATCCGTGCCGGCCATGGCCACGGGGAGATTTCTTGCTGCACGAGCAATATCAAAAGAAGCCTTGGCCTGTAGCGCTCCCTGCAAATAAGCCGTTGCACCTGGCACACCCGAGCCCTGATAGTCGCTCATCACAACGACATAGCCGCGTGCCAACAGACTCTCAATGCCGGGAACCCGGCTCGAGCTGCCATCCAGCGTATAGAGCTCATTGCGTGAAGGCGCACAGGAGTCCTGGGTGCCAGTGGTACCTGTCGCCCAGATGATAATTTCGCGAGGCGTATCGGCAGGAGCCCGAGGCACATAGATTTCACCCGAAACATAGTCGAGCTCTCCTGCGGCACCTTCACTGACATAAATCACATTCCAGCCTCTGGCATGCGGCGGCGCATCGCTACGTTCCTGCATCCAGTAAATATCCCCGGGTTGAGCGCCATCATTGACGCTGTCTGGAATTACATCCCAGAATCCGGCACCTGCAGGCCCTTGTGCAAAGGGCTGCGCCTGCAAGGCAGTGTAAAAACACAGCAGTGCCGGAAACAGCAGGATTTGATACAAACTTTTCATCTTTCCTCCTTAAACTCAGTCTTGACTGAGCTGATCACAGATTGGCCATCTCCTCGTAATACGGCACCAGACTGTTGTTTAGCCAGGTCGCTGTGCTGACCGTATTATCCCAGCCCAGTTCCTCGAGATTCAGCGCATCCACAAGCTCTTCAATGGGTACGCCTCGCTGAGCCAGATCGCGCATACGCCGGTTCATTTCCTCAAAGCGGTACTTATAGGCAAGGACATCGTCTTTATCCATCAGCCAGCCATGACCCGGGATGACAGTATCAAAATCAATTTCCAGCAAAGCATCAATCGTCTGAATCCATTCAACAGCGCTGCCGCCCGAGGAATAATCAATATAGGGCATACCATCAATGATCAGGTCACCAGTATGCACGGTTCTCAAATCCGGAAAATAAATGATGCTATCGCCATCAGTGTGGCCGCGACCGACATACAGCAAACGCACCTCTACCCCGCCAAGAAATACCGATGCCTCACGCTCAAACACCATGTTCGGTTCACCGGGCTGTCCGATTCGCAGAAAATTGTTGCGGGCATTGCGATGCCCGACAATATTCATGCCAGTCATGTCAAAGACGCTGTTGCCCTGGGCGTGATCAGGATGGTGGTGCGTATTCAGTACATACTTGATCGGCAAGGGTGATATGCTCCGTATCAGGGCAAGCGCATCATCGACCATGTCATTGAACTTGCTGTCCACTACGATCAGACCTTCCGGTGTAACACGTACGGCAATATCACCACTTTCATGATTCAGGTCATCTGCATAGCTGCGCCCCCCGGGGGTACACACATCAAACATACAGGGGGTAAAAGGACCACGGATCATATACAGGCCATCCTTGACCCGCTCAATCTTCATCGGCCCCGTAGCAAGGGTTTCCTGCTCGTGCCGCAATGAGGTCTGGGCTAGCAGGTGGGAGCTGGAAATGGCGCAGAGTAAAAGGATTAATCCAGGCACATGACGAATCAACATAAGCATCCCTCCTGCGAAAGACAGTAAGCGTAAAGCCTGATATAATAAATAATTATTTCAATAGCTTATAAATTTTTTATGAAGTAATTTATAGATTTTTTATCGTTGGAAATGACGCTGTATCCAGGCTGCCCTAGACTTCACAACTCCTGTATACGCACTTCACGGAATCTCACCACACCCTGACCGTATTGCAGTGCAATGAAGCCGGAGCTCAGTTGCTCATCATCAACATTGACGGTCTCAACACCATTCATGCGGACTTCCAGATGGGATCCCTGTGCAAGAATTTCAAAGCGATTCCACTGATTGGCAGCATCAAGCTGTGCCATCGGGGCTGCAACATTCACAATACTGCCAGTTCGGTAGGTCGGATCGGCGCGCTGGTCAAAAATATTAACTTCATAGCAGTTTTCTGCGCCGATGTTTTGACTGCTGTCACAGCGGATGAAAACGCCGCTATTAGCTTCGGGACTGGTCCAGAACTCAACTTCCAATCGATAGTCATCATAGGGCCTGGCTGAGACCAGGAAACCCGCCTGCCCGGAACCCTCGACATAGCCATTGGCGAAAGTCCAGTCGGCGTTTCCGACCTCATTCCAGTTCGCCATGCTGCTGCCATCGAAAATGGTACGCATGCTGTTAAAACTGACCCAGCTACAGGCACTGAGCAAAACAGCCAGTGCGGTAATTGTCATTGATTTAATAATATTCAAGGTGTATCCCCCATACAGTGAAAAGCGACATGTTGTGTCGGTATATTACACAATGGCCCGCATAAAACCTATGCGTTTCAGGCTGACTTGCAGGACTACTCTGCACCGGTATAAAAATCGGGCTCATGCTCCTTCACCACTTCAGAATCAGTGGCCCAGGCATGGCAGGTATTCAATACGACAGGACGTTTTTTCTCCTCTGTACCCTCTTCAGTATTCTGCCTGCCCTCCATTCTCTTTCGAAATGGTGACATGCTCTGAAAAGCCACGGTCGCCATGGGAAACAGTAATTCGGTGATATGGGTACAACCGCCAACTCCTCCCACTTTCTGTCTGACCTTCTGGCGCCAACCCCGGCCCATCACAATGCCCACCAGCGCCTTGTAATTAGGGGTGATCTCAGGACAGATGGCAAAAGGGCTGTTTTCCGTCACAGCTTCCACATCATGAATCTCCATCTTTTCATCTACCGTAATGCGGACCAGCATTTCATGCAGGGGTTCGCCGACAGCAATCGTGGTACGCCATTTATTGCTGATCGGATAGCTTTTGGTATCAATCAGATGTCCTTCGATGTCCCATAGGCCATCTTCCCTTTGGTAACCCTGGTACTTGATGGTGCGGGTATGCATCGCTGCTCTGGCGACAGGTTTTGATAAAGGCATGTCTGTTTCCTGTTACTGGACCGGTCTTGAAAGCTTCATTCTAGCGGTATTCCACCTGATCTTCATGGACAATGATTCGAGCAGCCTAAACGGCAGAGAATTTAAGCTATGCACCTATAAAATAAGGAAAAATAAAGAAACACACTGCATTTCCCTGCACAAGCCTTTTTTAACTCGTTTGAGCCGCTATACTCCCTTTTTTTTTGTGAATAGCCCTCGGGGATACAGATTTTGCGCTTAATACAGCCCATCGCCGTCATTTACCTGATTTTCCTCAGTTTACAGCTGCAGGCCCAACCGGCCACCAGCAACAGTACAACCCAGATAAGCCGTACCAACCTGGAGCCCGTGCTGGATGGCATGCTGGACGATCCGATCTGGCAAGAAGCCACAGTGATCACGGAATTTCATCAGGTACAACCGGTTGATCATGGCGAGGCCACCGAGCGCAGTGAGTTCTATATCACCTATGATGAAAATAATTTCTACATGGCGGCGCGCCTGTATGACAGCGAGCCCTCCCTGATCAGAGCCCGTCAGCTCATTCAGGGTCAGAACGTTTTTGGCGATGACACCGCCGATATCCTGCTGGATACCTTTAACAACGACAGAACGGCTTTTTACTTTCAGACAAACCCTAATGGGGTCCGCAGCGAAGGCACCTGGGAAAGCCCCACCTCCTACAATAATGACTGGAGCGGTATCTGGCAGGTGGAATCCCGCATCGATGATCAGGGCTGGACCACAGAGATGATTATTCCTTTCACCACCCTGAACTTTGATCCCAATACCGAAGAATGGGGACTAAATCTCGGACGCAGCATTGCCCGTAAGAATGAACGAATTTACTGGTCTTCGTTCAATCGCACCACCAGCCCCTCTACAGCCGGACAGGTCTCCGGTATCAGTGGCATCCAGCAGGGTCTTGGTCTGGATATCGTGCCTTCGATCACAGTCGCTCAATCAGAAAACTATGTCACCGATACCAATGATGACCGGGTCGATCCTTCACTGGATGTTTTTTACAAATTTACTCCGAACCTGACCGGGGTGATGACCCTGAATACCGACTTCTCGGCAACCGAGGTCGATGACCGCCAGGTCAACCTGACCCGCTTTTCACTGTTTTTTCCGGAAAAACGCGACTTCTTCCTGCAGGATTCCGAAATTTTCAGCTTTGGCAACATCAGCGGTGGCGGCGGCGGTGGCAATGCCCCCCCAGGCGCCAAACTGAACAATGCCATCCCTTTTTATTCTCGGCGTATTGGCCTGAACCCGGCAACAGGACAGCCAGTGGATATAGATATTGGTGGCAAACTGGCAGGACGCATCGGTGACATCAGTGTCGGCGCCCTGGCCATTCAGCAGGGGGACCGCCCCGGCCTGACTGGCCAGGATGTCTTTGTCGGGCGTATTACCTCAAACGTACTTGCCGAATCCAGAGTTGGCGCGATTTTTACCAGTGGTGATCCGAACAGCGAAAACGGTAATTCGCTGGCCGGCGTCGACTTCAATTACCGCAATACCCAGTTTTCCGACAGTCATACGCTGTCTGGCGACCTCTGGTATCAGCAGTCCGATACGGATGGTCTTGAAGGCGATGACAAGGCCTATAACGCCAACATCAACTATGCCACACTTGGTACAGGCGCCAGTCTTGAGCTGGATTACAGCTATTATGGCGCTCAATATAATCCAACTCTGGGTTTTGCCAATCGTCGTGGTGTCGAACGTTTGGGTTTTGCCTCCAACTATCGTTTATTCACCAACGGCAATCCCTTTATCCGCAATTACACCTGGGTTTTTCGGGGTGAATATTTTGAGGATATTGCAACTGGTGAACTGCAAAGCAGCTTCATCCAGTTCAACCCGCTTTCCTTTGATACCCAGCGCGGTGACCTTGCATTCATGATGTTGCGAAATGAAAAAGAAAACCTGGTCCAGCCATTTCAGATAAGGCCTGGAATCATTATTCCCGCTGGCGAATATTCCTTTAACTCAGCCCAGTTACTGATCCGTGGCAGCCGTAATCGAACGCTCTCACCCAGCCTGACTTTAGTGGATGGTGAGTTCTATGACGGAGATCGCACCCAGATCAATGGCGGCCTCAACTGGGATCCGAACCGAAATCTTTCACTGGATTTTTCTTACAATTACACCAGTGCCAGCCTGCCTGCCGGAGATTTCATTACCCGCTTGATCCGACTCAACGCCAGCCTTGCCTTCAATGTGCGCTGGTCCTGGGTCAACCTGCTGCAATATGACAATGGTTCTGGAACCATGGGGCTGAATAGCCGTTTACGCTGGAACCCCCGTGCAGGAGAGAACCTCTATCTGGTGATCAACTACAATTTTGATTCCACAGCCGGCGCCTTCAGCGAAATGAACTCCCTGGACTCGGAGTTTGTCATTAAATATACCCGAAATTTTCGCTTCTGATCCTCTGTTCAGGCTGTACTGACATTCAGACCAGGCTGTGATCTTCCTCACAGGCAAAGACCTGCCTGTTGACAGCTCCGGTAAAAATACTTCAAATGAATCATCCGGGATATCAAACTGGCAGAACAACAAGATGTTCATGAAAAACGCTATTCACCTTGTCTTAAGCCTTATTAGCCTGAGTATCGGCAGCAGTCTGCATGCCCAGAACATGAACGATACGGCTTCTGCTTTACTGCAGGAACTTGATAACAGTTATGCGCAATTACTGCAGCTGGCCTCTGCACTTGCAGAGAACACCCGGGCACAGGAGACCCTTCGCAGCGAAGCCGATCGCCTCAACGATGAAAATGCCCAGCTGGATCAGCAGCTGGCAAGTTATCATTCGGCGCTGGATATGCTTAACAGTGGCATTGCCGATTACACCCAGAACTGTGCCGGACAAGCCTTAAGTAATGAAGCCTTAAGCGCCTGTGAAGACCAGCGAATTGACCTTGAAAACCGTAACACCACTCTGACCGCCCAGTTCGACCAGCTTAACGCCCGGGAAGCTCGCTATAGCGCAAACGTGGAAGATCTGAATCAACGTGAAAACGAGCGTGCGCTGGCAGCCCAGCAGATTGTCAGAAGCTACCAGCAGGCTGAAATGAGCTTCGATGATCTGGTAGCACGACTGGTACAACTCAATATGGACAGCCAGGCCTGTGTGGCACTGGAACCGGATGACACTTACCCCTGCATGCAAGAATTCTGGCGCGAAGCTAATTAAGCCGACAAGAAGCCAAGGAGAAACTTGCCGATTTTCACTGGCCCCACATTGACTTCAAGCGGATAAATACTGTTTCATTGGACATAGACAATAAAAACAAGGAACCGCCCATGCCTGCCTTGAAAACAACGCTCCTATTAGCTTTTTTTGCTCTGCCTACACTGAGCTTCGCCCAAGAAAATGATGGCCTGAGCAGTGCAGAAATTGACTACTTGCGTAACAATTCACCGGATACACCAGGTACAGGCCCCTTCCCTGCCATTAAAATCGTTGAGCCCACGCTGCATGATCAGGTGGTCTACCGTCCGGCAAACCTTGATGCAATGGGCGATACAAAACTGGGTGTCTATGCCTTTGGTAATGGCAGTTGTACTGACGATGCGGGGCACTCACGATTTCACCCCTTGGAGGTTGCTTCACACGGTTATCTGGCCATCGTTCCAGGTGAAATTTATACAGGACCTGATGCCATAGAACGACCTGCTTCGGATGCAGACAGTAATGAGCCGGCAACAACGCCAGCTTACCTTAAAGCCGCGATCGACTGGGCCCTGGCTGAAAATGATAGACCTGGCAGCCCCTATTTTGGATTGATAGACCCCGACGCCATCGCCGTTTCCGGATACAGTTGCGGCGGCGTTCAGGCATTGATGAATGCCGGTGATGAACGTGTTTCAACCGTCGTTATCATGAACAGCGGTTTATTCAATGACCGAGCTACCGTGATGACCGGGCTGTCAACAGACAAAACACTGCTGCAGGAAATTCATACATCAATTATTTATATCCTGGGCGGGGAAACCGATATTGCCTACGAAAACGGCATGGATGATTACGCACGTATTAATGGTGTTCCGACTGCCGTGGCCAATATCAATAAAGGTCACGGTGGAACCTATTGGGAACCCAACGGTGGCCCGGCTGCCCAGGTCGCTGTAAACTGGCTGCAATGGCAACTGCGTGGTGACCATAATGCTGCCCGCATGTTTGTTGGGACGGATTGTGGACTGTGCGAAAACCCGGATTGGGACTATGAAAAGAAGGGGTTCTGATTTAACCAATTATTTTGGATGACAACTTCAACAAAAACATAAAAAGACGAAATGAACATACCTACCTTGTTTAAACGAAGTTTTTTACTGATTATCAGTAGCGCCTTGTCCTGGACTTCAGCCCAAGCGCAGGAAACGGATTTTTCCGGCGAATGGCGCCCCCTATTCCATGAAGATTCAACGGAAAGACGGCCCGGTCCGCATTTTGGCGATTTCTCTGGCCTACCCATCAATGATGAAGCACGGATGCGTGGTGAAAGCTATCAGCCTGACAGAATATCAATAGTCACAGAGCTCATCTGCCGCCCTCATGGATCTGACTATTCCATGCGGGGACTTTCATTTATGCGCATACAGCGACTTATCGATCCGCGTACCCAGGAAACCATCGCCTTTCAGACCCGCATGGGCTTCAATAACATGGAACGTACCATCTGGCTGGATGGCAGAGAACATCCCCCTGAAGGAACACCTCATACTTTCCAGGGATTCTCGACGGGCAGCTGGGATGGCAACATCCTGACCATCAAAACCACCCATCTGAAGGAAAGTTATCTGCGCCGAAACGGCATACCCGCCAGTAGTGAGCGAACCTTTACAGAACACTGGATGCTACATGATGACTACCTCACCGTTGTCACGGTGATTGAAGATCCGGTCTTTTTAACGGAGCCCCTGGTCCGTACTCAGGACTGGGTATATGACCCCAGCTTTAAAATGGACTTTTTTAATTGCGATTACTCTCAGGAGGTGCCGGTTAGCCCGGACAATCTCGTGCCGAATTATCTACCTGGCGAGAACCCCTTCCTCACTGAATTTGCTGAAAATTACCGGCTACCCATGAGTGGCGTAAGAGGTGGTGCCGAGACTTTATATCCGGAATACAGGGAGAACATGGGGCCGCTGCTTGGTAACCAGCAATTCTGCAGTACAGACGAATGTGACTAGAGGTCAGCCACTCGCCATGATATTAAAAAATAAAATAATCCGTTTCATCTTGGTTCTTTGTACTTTACTTCCTGCATCAGTTACCTATTCCCAGAGCATGACAGAGGATTCCCTGCAATTGCTGCATGTCAACGACCAGGTTTACATGCTTTATGGTGGCGAGGTGAATGTCACCGTGCAGATTGGCCAGGACTCACTGGTTTTTGTCGATTCACCGAGACCCGAAATCATTCCTGCCATGATGAGCATGATCAGGGAAATTTCAGATCGACCGGCTCATTACCTGATTAGCACCCACCTGGATGCTGAACATGTCGCCGGTAATGCAATCATCGCCACCATGGGAGACCGAACCGGCGTTGTCCTGTCACGACCCGATGAGTCAGTGGCTATCGGTGGAGCTACCGAAGGGGTCACCATTTTAGCGCATGAAAATTTACTGAATCGCTTTTATCTGACCGAGCATGATATTCCTTCCCTGACCGTTACCAATACCTATTACACCCGTAGCAAAGACTTTTATGAAAATGATGAGGCAGTCATTGTTTACCATATGCAAAATGCCCACACCGATGGCGACAGCATTGTGTACTTCAGGGATTCTGATGTGATCAGTACCGGCGATATCTATACACCAGGCTTGTATCCTGACATTGATATTGAACGCGGTGGCAGTATCAATGGGCTAATAGATGCACTCAATTTCATCCTCGATATCATGGTCCCTGGGCCCTTTGCCGAAGGTGGCACCTATGTGGTACCTGGACACGGCAGAATTGGCGATGAAATAGATGTCGTCGAATACCGTAACATGGTTTATATCGTCCGGGACAGGATCATGGATTTAATGGATAAGGGGGCATCTTTACAGGAAGTGCTTGCCAGTGAGCCCACCTTTGATTATGACACCGAGTACGGTGGACACCGGGGAGGGCCAAGCAATACCGAATATGTCAGCGCCATCTATGAAAGTCTGCTTCAGGAAAGGAACTGATCTCATGAAAGCTAATATTACAGCCACTTTCCTATTTTTGGTCGCAACTTACTTGCAACCCCTCTATGCACAGAATGAACCCTCTGCTAGAGAGGCTGCCCTGGCAGATTTAACAGGCACCTGGGTTGCCGTTGTCACGGAAGACTGGATGTGGCGTATGGTCACGCCACTTATCGGCGACTTCACCAACATTCCAGCCAATGATGCTGCAAGAGAACTGGCCATGCAATGGCGTCCTGAGAACGATGTCGGTAACGAATGCATTGGCTACGGGGCCCCTGCCATTATGAATGAACCAGCCCGGCTCAAGATCAGCTGGGAAGATGATCAGACCCTGAAAATGGAAATTGACGCTGGCATGCAAACCAGACGTTTTCATTTTGATGAGAATACAGACCCCGGAGAACCTTCTCGCCAGGGTTTTACCACCGCTTCATGGGACAGGGGCATTGAACGCCCGACGGGCGGCTCACTGGGAACCCGAGGCGGATATGGAAACAAAGGAAGAACGCTGATTGCGCAAACAAGTAATTTGATACCAGGCTATCTGAGAAAAAATGGCATCCCATTCAGCAACCAAACCACAGTCACTGAATATATCGAAGTCATCTCATTGGCCGATGGCAATGACTGGTTATTTGACATCATCATCGTGGAAGACCCAGTTTTTCTTAGAGAGCCCTGGGTAGTCAGCAGAAATTTCAAAAAAGAAAATGATGATTCCATGTGGAATCCTCAGGACTGCTTTGTCACTCAGTAATTTTCCAGCAAGACATTGCTAATCAACTCAAGGGTTTTTCGAAGTCCACCGAACCAACCTGGGCAACAAATGGATTGTTGAATTGCATCAGGGACTGATGTTCCTGATGTGTTTGATAAGCCCGCAATGTCTCCAAAGATTCAAATTCCATGATCAGGATGAGATCCCAGCTTCGGCCATCCTGCAGAATATCCTGACCGATCTCCATACGTTTGATTTCCGGAATCAGCTGTTTCAATGCCAGCATTTTTTCACAAAAAGCGTCGACATGTTCGCTTGAAACAGTTTCCTGATACTTGATAAACACATAATGTTGCAGCATGGCTAATTCTTCTCAGTGACTTTGGCATTAGCTTCGATAGTGGGCGGTGCTGCATTGAGTTTTTCCATAGCATAACCGGCAGCCGCTTTATAATTACTCATTAACTCTTCGCGTTCCACACTTGGAAATACTGCCTCAATATCCTCGAACACGCCACCGCATCGATCATCCAGCTCATTCAGCAGGACAAATGGCCCTGCACCACGGTTACGCAGAATAACGGCTGAAATATCCTTGCACAGGATATCGTTATATTTATCCAGAGCAGCTTTGTTGACACCACACGCCAGCATCGCAACACCGAGCACCCGGGAATCAATTATCGCCTGGGTAGCACCATTTGATCCGGTGGGATACATTGCATGAGCGGCATCTCCAAGCAAGGCAACATGGCCATCAACCCAACTGGGCACCGGGTCACGATCAATCATCGGGTATTCGTAAACGACGTCAGCACCGGCAAGCATCTCTGGAATATTGATCCAGTCATAGTCCCAATTTTCAAAGTGATGGATGAAATCTTCAGTGGCCACTTTTTTATTCCAGTTATCATCTTTCCAGCCATCGGAATTATCCACCGTGATCTCGGCAATCCAGTTGATGGTTGCCAGTCCACTTTTTGGATCCGGTGCAGATATCGGGTAAAAAACCACCCGATGATGATGGGTGCCGAGTCCGACGAAAGAAGCACCGGTTCTGATCGGCACACCTGGCGTGGTGCCACGCCACATAATTGCTCCACCCCAGTTCACCGGACCCTGATTCGGGTAAAACTGCTGTCGAAGTGCAGAATGAATGCCATCCGCAGCGATCAACAAGGATCCCTTGACCTGTAATTCATCACCCTCACTGGTGCTGATGGTGGCTGTAACAGAATCGACTTCATTGGCATAGGCTATAACACGATGACCTGTTCGCATGGCATCTTCCCCCATACGCTCGAGCACCTTACGATAAAGCAGCATCTGCAGCCCACCACGGTGCACGGAATATTGTGGCCACTTGTAACCCGCGGCAATACCTCTGGGTTCGGAATACACATCCTTGCCGTTGAGACCAACCAGAGCCCATTCCCTGGTTTGCACGCCGATACTGTCCAGCTCCTCCTGAGTGATGCCCAGGTCATACAGTTCCCTGACTGCATTGGGCTGGAGGTTGATACCCAGACCCAGGGGTTTCAGTTCCTTGACCGCTTCGAAGACAAGACAGGGGACGCCGATCTGGTGGAGTGTCAGTGCGACAGCCAAGCCACCGATTCCACCTCCTGCGATAAGGACGGGTAATTCTTGATGATTGCTGGATTTCATTTATATGCCATTTCTTGATTAATAAGCACCCGCGCATCATTCTGAGGAATGACATAAATCAGGTTCATGCCTCACTTTTCAGCAGGAAAAGCGCAGGATTTGTATCAGGTTTTGTACATCGACTATAAATCGCGGCAAATTTTAGTGAAAATTGGCTGTTATTAACAGTACCAATCAGCTTTAATCACAACGGCAAGGGTTCAAGACCGGATTTCTGATATGAAAAGGCTGCGCTTGGTTGAACAAGTTTTGTCTGGAAGCTGGTACCGGAAACCAAGGGTCAAACCCTGGAGGAGATGGAAGCACTGTGGACTGGCGAAGCCGTGTTTCACAGGGCCGATGAAATCGAACCTGAGCAAAACTAAGCTGCTAGACGCCTGCAGCCCAACCGGCATAAAACCAGCGGCCATTCACTTTTTCGAAGAAGCAGCGAAAATCAACTGGGCTGTATATCTGCGTGGCAGCAACATAGCCTCGATCACCATTGGCAAGTTCCAGTTCCACCCACTCAGGATTCATCAGATCCGGATTAACAGGCGGATACCAGTCATTGACCCAAACGAGCACTCTTCCCAAGCGTGTTAAAAGCAGCGCTCCGGGCTCGGTGAAGACTGCAGCAGAATCTTCAGTGATGATACCAATCCACTCAATTTCCTCGGCAAAATTATTCATATTGAGGGCATAGGTATAGGGCGCGATAAATTCGGCTTCCATTCCGTCAGCCAGGCTTGAATCATCACTAAAATGGCCGCCTTTATTCAATACATTGAGCAGGTCAGGTTGTATTTCTTGCCACATGCTTTGCATTTCCTCTTTGCCACCGGACCCCCCAAAGCCATTCAACACATCATCCGTCGTGTTTTCGAGGATGAATGTCAGGTCATTATTTTCCACGGCTTCTATAAATTTGGAGCGGAAACGCATGAATTCATCATCCTGCAGCGCCTCATCTACGAAGGGAAAATCCATGATTTGGGGAACAGCATGAGTGGCTGGAAACAGCAAAACCAGTAATAACAAATATTGTTTAAAAGACATCATGATTGATTCAATAAGCAGATTGATTGTTTTCAGGTGAAATAATGATGAAATAGTACAATTTTTAATAGTTTCTTACAGCACAAAAAAGGCATATTGCAAAAACGATTATGTGGCAGAGAAACTGCCTTGGGTAGCACTTGTAATATATGGACTCAAGCTGAAAAAGCCATAGCAATTGTTGAACAAACAAAGCCTGTCTCTAGTTTGGCCAAGAAATCATCTGCTACCAGAAATGTGTTGCCAACCTTGCTGCCATGCCTGGGAATCTTTTAATTTGGTCCAATCAATTTCACTTTGATTACCGGTAAGAATAGCCTCTAGGACACAGCTAAGCACTAAATCATTATCGTCATATACAACGTCAGTAACTATAAAGTGTTTTTCATTATTAATTGGATTTATTGCTGTCCACTTGCTGTTTAGTAGCTTTTTAGGATTTATTATATTCAAGATAGAATTTCACTCTATGTTCATTGATTGATCTATCCAAAGAATATCCTGATAAGAAAAACCTAAGTCTCTTGCCTGATTAATAAACTCTGTTTTGGACGCTTCATCAACTTCAGGGGTTCTTGAGAGAAACCATAAATAATCCCTATCGTTACTGGTAACATAACTGTGCTTATAGTCAGGAGACAAATTGAAAACCACATAGGATGCATAGAAAGGACCAAAAAAAGAAACTTTTAAATGCCCAAGATCATCACTATCCGCAAATACGGCTTTCCCTATTGCCTCATCCCAGGATTGATATTCATTAATAAACCCTCTATTAGTGACACGAATTGAACCATCTGAATTCAGGCTGTAATTTGCAGTGACTTGAGACATTCCTTCTTCAAACCTGTTATCCAGTCTGGCAATTTCATACCAGGTTCCTAGGTAAGAATTTATATCAAAATTGCTCACCGGAGATATCCCATCGGGAACGCCTACACAAGCATTCAGTGTAAAAACCAGAGACAACAAGCTCGCTTTCAGTAGCTTTATATGCTGTTTATGCATGTATTCTTTTTTCATAATCCCAATTAACCAGATCATTTATAGCATCGCTTAAGTTTTCGAATTTAAAATTGAACTTATCTGTCGTAAGTTTTTGAGGGATAACTTTTTGCCCGTCAAGAATCAAGATAGCTGCTTCTCCAAGTGCTAATTTCAAAATAAAAGAAGGGGCAGACATAAAAGCTGGTTTATGGAGTGAATCAGCAAATAATCTGGTGAATTCTGAATTTTTAACCGGATTGGGTGCGGTTAAATTATAAGGGCCATGACAAGTTTCATCTTTGATGAATAGACTGATAGCTTCGAAGTAATCATCAATATGTATCCAGGACATCCATTGGTCCCCTGAACCGAATTTACCACCCAGTCCAAATTTGAAAGGCAGCATCATCTTTTTTAAAGCGCCCCCATGCGGTGCCAGCACGATACCTGTTCTGAGTAAAACAAGCCTTGTTATATCACTAACGCTCAAGGCAATTTTTTCCCATTTTCGACATAAATGAGAGCTGAAATCTTCAATAATGGGGCTATTATTTTCCGTAAATATTTCTGATTCAGAGGTACCATAAAACCCAATTGCTGAACCACTCAAAAAACAGTCAGGTTTATGCCTTGCCGCCTTGATCCAGTCCACTAGCTCCTGGGTAGTATTCCATCGACTGTCTTGCAGCTCCTTTTTATGACGTTTGGTCCACCTTTTTTCTGCAATTGGTTCACCTGCAAAATTTACAATCACATCAAATTTTATGTCAGGTGAAATATCAGAGATTTTTGTGACATAACTATGTGCATCACCGAGAAAATTTTTTGCCCGGTTTATATCTCTAGTCAAAATAGTGTACTGATAATCTGGGTAACGCTTAATGAGGCTGCTCCCAAGAAATCCAGTTCCACCAGTAATGAGTATCTTCATGCTCTTGTTACGCTATGGAAAAGATTTTGGATTGATATACATCCAAAGAATCGATAGAAAATACTTATCATTTATCCCTTCTATACGGGGCATATTAAATATCCTGCCAATTTGAGGTCTATGGTGACCATGAGCAGATCAGCTCGAAAATTGCCAAACTATCAAGTAACACATATTTGGCTACACAACTCACAGGCACAAAAAAAGCAGCACTCCAGCTAGTGAAGTAACTGCTTGATTTTACTGCGAATTGAGTGGCGCACCCGGCATGATTCGAACATGCGACCCCCTAGTTCGTAGCCAGGTACTCTATCCAGCTGAGCTACGGGTGCGTGACATTCAGAAGGGTGGGAATTGTCTTGGAATTGGCTTAAAGTGTCAAGGCGCAGCAGCTTGAGCACTGATTTTTGATGATTTTTCAGCAGTATCACGCCTTTGATCTCACGATTCCCTTCTGGCAGCTTGAGCCTGGCCAGTGTTGGGCCGTCCTGGGTCGCAATGGTTCCGGGAAAAAACGCCTGGCACAGGCCATTGTCTCCATGCAGGAACTGCCTGAATTCAGGGGGCGGCGCTTCGCTGTGCTTTCATTTGAACAGCAGCAGGCCCTGTATGAAGAAGAACTGAAAAATGATGACAGTGATTTCATGGACCGCCTCGACCCGGGCAGCACCGTCAGGGACTTACTAAATGCCAATGAAAACAATTTGGCGAATTTGAGTTTTCTGGGCCTCGAAAAACTGCTGGATCGTGGCTACCGCTTATTGAGCAGCGGCGAGGGTCGCAAGGTACTGCTAGCCAAAGCCATACTGGAAAAGCCACATTACCTGATTCTCGATGAGCCTTATGACAGTCTGGATCAACAGTCAAAAGTCGAACTCAATGCATTTTTTGCGGAACTGTCGAAACAGCAAGAAACACAGCTCATTTTCTTGTTGAACAATCTTGATGAGATCAGCGAGTGGCATAGCCATCTGGCGATTCTGGAAAAAGGTGAATTGATTGCCCAGGGTGAGCGTGCGGATCTCCTCAAGAATCAGGACCTGCATGCTCTGCTCGATTTCGATGCCTCTGCTTTGCCCGACTGGCCGGAAAGTCTTGAGGAAACAAATATTCCCGATCCGCTCGTTGAGCTTAAAAACGGCAGGGTCAGTTACGGGGAAAGTGTTATTTTTTCCGGTCTGAACCTGAGTATCCACCCCGGTGAACATGCCCTGCTAACGGGCCCCAATGGCTCCGGTAAGTCGACCTTATTACACCTGATAACCGGTGATCATCCGCAATGCTACGGCAATGATTTAACGGTGCTTGGAGTACGGCGCGGCAGCGGTGAAAGTATCTGGCAACTGAAAAAATTTATCGGCATTGTGTCCCCTGAGCTGCATCGTAATCACCGTGTTCCCGGTTCTGCATTGGAAATCACACTCAGTGGCTTCTTTGACAGTATCGGACTCTATGAAGCCGTTTCTCCTCATCAGGTTGAACATGCCAGACACTGGCTTTGTCTGGTCGGTCTGGAAACCAAGATGCAGGTTTCATTTAAGGCTCTGTCCTATGGCGAACAGCGTCTGGTACTCATTGCCCGTGCGCTGGTCAAGCAACCCACCCTGCTGGTCTGTGATGAACCTACTCAGGGCCTGGACAATATAAACCGCCATCGCTTTATCTATTTCCTGCAGCATCTGGCTACACAAACGCGTACGACCATCCTCATGGCCAGCCACCGGGAGGATGAAGATTTACCCCTCTTCAAGCATCATATTAGGCTAGATATTAACTAAAATTCAGGCATACTAGCCCCCCTTTTTTTGTTCGTACACTCACGCAGGATATACAAGGCATGGCACCAGATCAGAAACTTATTGTCGGCTCTCAGGAGTGGTGCTCCTTTCCGGCACTGAATATTCCGGCCATCAAGGCGCGGGTGGACTCCGGTGCCAAGACCTCGTCCCTGCATGCCTTTAACATCCAGCCCTTTAAACGCAATTCCGAACCCTGGGTCAGTTTTGAAGTACATCCGATTCAGAATGACCGTAAAACATCTGTACGTTGTGAATCGCCTATCGTAGACCGCCGGCATGTCAGAAGCTCCAGCGGTAGCAGCGAGAAACGTTTTGTTATTCTCTCTACCGTCGTGATTGGTGGTCATGCCTGGGAAATCGAAGTTACCCTGAACAACCGGGACTCCATGGGTTACCGCATGCTGCTCGGTCGCGAGGCCATGAAAGGCCGTATGCTGGTGGATCCGGCCAGCAGTTTTTGTCTGGGTGAAAAAAGCTTTCAGGAAATCTCGGAACTCTATGGCATCATTGAAGAACCCAACGATGGCCTGAAAATCGGTTTGCTGGCGAGCAATCCAGACCTTTACAGCAATCGGCGACTGATGGAAGCCGGCCGTGAGCGCGGCCATGAAATGGTATTTCTGAACATCAAGCAATGCTATATGAAACTTGATGCCGAATTACCCGAAGTTCACTACCGGGGTGGTCGCATCATCAATGACCTGGATGCGGTAATCCCCCGCATCCGTCCAAGCCTGACCTTCTACGGCTGTGCACTGACACGGCATTTTGAAAGCATGAATGTATTCACCCTGAACTCTGCCGATGCCATTACCTATTCCAGGGACAAGCTTTATTCACTGCAGTTACTGCAGGGCATGGGCCTGGACATCCCGACTACCGGCTTTGCCAATTCCCCTATCGACACCAATGACCTGATTGAAATGGTAGGCGGTGCACCGCTCATCGTCAAATTGCTGGAAGGCACCCAGGGGCGAGGTGTGGTACTGGCAGAAACCCGCAAAGCGGCCGAAAGTGTCATCAATGCCATTAAGTCGCTGCGTGCCAACCTGCTGGTTCAGGAGTTTATCCGTGAGGCTCAGGGTAAGGATTTACGTTGCTTTGTCATCGACGGCAAAGTCCATGCCTCGATCGAGCGTACGGCGGCACCCGGCGAGTTCAGGGCCAACCTGCATCGCGGCGGTAGCGCCAGCATCGTTAAAGTCAGTGCTGAAGAGAAAAAACTGGCCATCAAAGCCGCCAAGACCATGGGACTGAAAGTGGCCGGCGTCGATATCATCCGCTCTGAACGCGGCCCTCTTCTGCTGGAAATCAACTCTTCTCCGGGGCTGGAAGGTATTGAATCGGCTACCGGCAAAGACATCGCCGGCTTGATGATCAGCTCAATTGAGAAAAAAGTTGGCTGGAAACGTGATATAAAATAATCTCATAATTTCTCAATCAAAAGCGTCAATTCCCCAACCTTGAATCCAAATTTACGCAGCTCGGTTTTGTTGATGAGATGATCTTCATCGATCAGATATAGCCAGTCATCCAGAGCTACTGTAATGCTGCTGTCTCTATAGGGAACTTCCAACAGGTACTGCCATTGAAAAACAGAGCCTACAATGGAACCTGCCGCCTCGCCAACAACATCCCCGGCTGTTCCTGAATAATACCCATTCCCGAGATCTGTCAGATGCCAGGTGCGATACTGAACTTCACCATCATCAAAAGCGAATTCTTCTTCCAGTAAGCCTGTCTCACCCTGCCAACTGGCATCTATGGTCGCCGTAAAACGTCTCGTCATTTCACCGGATCGATTCTGCAGCATGCCATAGGCACGCAACTGCCCATCAAAAAAACGTTTCAAATCAAGTTCAGGTCGTGTCCCACTGTATGCATCCAGCTTCTGTGAACTGCAGGAAAGTAACACTGCACTTGTGATAAGCAGCAAAACAAGTAAGAGATACTTTTTCATGCATCACCTCCGGTCAGTTGAGCTGAAAAATCCGCATAGTGGTCCTGGCGCGCCAGCCAGATTGCACTGAAGTACCGGCTGAAATTTTCATTATTGACAGACCCGCTATACCGAGAGTTGAAATAGAAATGACTATTGGCCTCATCATCAATATATAAAATAAAGTTGTCATCTGGACTGACGTCCACAAATATTTCCTGTAAATATTCAATCCAGTTGCCGATACTTTCTTCAGACAGACCCAGCATCAAAAACTGCTTGCGGGTTTCATTAGACAGTTGACTGGCCGTAAAGCCTCGCTTGTATGTCAATTTCAGAACTAGCGGCAACTCATTGAAAAATTCGAAATCACCATTTTCAGAGTACAGTTCCGCCTCGTAGACTTTCCAGAACAGATAACGGAAGTCCGCACTACCAACCAGAGACATGCCACTTAATAAGTGCTCGCTGCTCTTTATCTGAGATAAAGAGCTATTTGAAATGCACAGTGTCACTATCAATAAAAAGGTTTTCATTTTATTCATGCTGCAACTCATTTTTTTCAACTTTTACCAGGTGCACAAACACAGGCAGCAAGGCTGACCAAAGCAAGATGAGTAAAAATTGTGTGGGGACTATCGATAAGGGAAATTCAACGGCATCCAGACTCCAGCCAATCAGGTAACTGAAACTGGCAAGAGCACCAGCGAGTACCTGCCAGCTGATGACAAGCTCCCTGATAAAAGCAAAGCCATAGGGCAGTACCAGTGCGAAATTAACCCACAGCGCTACCAGCCACGGCGGAATCAGCGTGTCGCCGAAATCGAACACGCCTGTTATGCTCAAAAGGCTATCCAGGAAAAAGCCGGGCAAGGCAACAAGAAGCACCGACCTGAAGGCCAGTTTTTTGTCGGGATAGAACAGCAGTATCAAGGCTGTCATAGCCAGCACAGGTAAGAGGTACTGGTTCTGAAACATCACCAACAAGAGCCAGATGACTTTGAAGGACAGCAGACTAACTACCGTAAATGTCTTGACTGGCATTGCGCACCAGAGCATAGCGGACTCTTCGCTTAAAAATTGTTTACAATGTTCATTGATACGACAGACGCGGTTTTCCGGATCATAAAATGCCTTCACAGCCCCTCTATTCTTTTGCAGAAATTGCCCGGGTAAGCAGTCCTTATCGGCAGAAATTTGCCATTCCGCGCCAGCCAAATCTGGTTAAGGAAGCACGCGGCAAACTCCTTTTTGATCCTGAATACAGCGATGCCAATGCTCTGCGTGGTCTTGAGCAGTTTTCACACCTCTGGCTAATTTTTGTTTTCCATGCGGTTGCTGAAGACGGCTGGTCGGCTACCGTGCAGCCTCCCCGTCTCGGTGGTAAGGAGCATATTGGTGTTTTTGCCAGTCGTTCCATGTTTCGCCCCAACCCCATTGGTCTGTCCGTGGTCGAGAATCTTGGCTGGGAGCAACAGACTGACAAACTGATTCTACATGTTGGCGGGCTCGATCTGCTCGATGGCACCCCCATACTGGATATCAAACCCTATCTGCCCTATGCCGACAGCCTATCAGACGCCAGTGCCGGTTATGCCAGCGAAATTCCCGGCGGCAGACACACAGTTATTTTCAAGCCTGAAGCCAGACAGCAACTTGAACAGCTGCACGCAAACTATCCCGAGTTGGAAAATTTTATAGCAGCAGTGTTACAGCAGGACCCTCGCCCTGCCTGGCGACAAAAAGACAATGACGATAAGCAATATGGTATGAGCCTGTATGACCTGAACATAAAATGGCGAGTACAGGGATCAACAATTCAGGTCCTCAGTGTTAAACAATTGTTGGATGCGTCATGAAAAAGTCATGTGATGACTCTACTATGTCTTGTCTCTGAGCGGATAACCGGCAACATGCAACGACAGTTTTTACTTTTACTGATGATCTTGTCCTCCTGTCTGGCGAATCTTTCACAGGCACAGGAACATAGTCCCTTGCAGGTAAACAATCAGAGTCCGCTTGCCAACATTTTCGGCCTGCCGGTTGCTGAAAGTGCCCGTGTACTCTTACCCGGCCAGGAGACTTCACACCTGAGTCTGGACTGGGCCAGTAACTTTACCAATGAGTACAGCAGCAATGAACTGGTCTATATTGACGGAGAAAGTGCCCAGCTTAATATCCGCTGGCGAACCGGGCTGGATCTTTGGGAGTTTGGGGTCGATGTTAAATATGCCCGTTTTTCTGGTGGTTCACTCGACAGCTTTATTGAAAACTGGCACGACTGGTTTTCCCTGCCTAATGGGGGGCGGGAAACGGCGGCACAGAATCAATTGCGCTATGCCTATATTCGTGATGGCCTGACGCAACTGAACATACTGGAAAATCACTCCGGCTTTGGCGACACACGCCTCACCGGGGCCTACCAGATTCCAAACGATTCGCGCTTTAATCTGGCTATTCGCGGCGGCTTAAAACTGCCGACCGGTGACAGCAACAAACTTTTGGGCAGCGGCGGCACCGATTTCAATATTGGTCTTAATCTGGAAGACAGTCAGACACTGATGAATTATCAAGCCACTTATTTTGCCGCCGCTGGCATTCTGTGGACCCAGGATGGCGATATTCTCTCCGATCAGCGTAAAAATTCGGTGTTCTACAGCCATCTTGGGATCATTCGCGAACTCACACCCCGCTGGCAGTTAAAACTACAGATGGATACCCACACGGCATTTTATGACAGCGTTCTGGCCCCTTTGGGAGAAGCCTTGCAGTTGAGTTTCGGGGCAAGCTTTCGTCTGACAAACGACCTTAAACTGGATCTGGCCATTGTGGAAGATGCCATCACAGACAGCTCCTCCGATGTCAACTTTCATATCAGCCTATATAACTATTTTCGCTAATCAAGCCGATATCTCAACGAGCAGGGCAGGAATAGCCTGACGGCAGGTCGACATCCACTCCCATTGCTTGCAGATCACAGGCATCAACGGGGCGCTGAAAAGACTCCGGTTCATAGGGAATAAAACGGGCTGGACCCGCTTCAAAAGAACGCGCCCTGTTATTCAGTCGATAAGGGTTGGTGCTATCACCCCATTCACCACTGTCAATACGCTCAACAAGCGTAGCGACTGCTGCGGCGGTTTCAGCGGGAGAAAAACCACAATGGCCGGCTGAATTAATATAGCTCTGTCGCAGCAGCTCGCCACGCCCGGCTTCTTCAACCACCGATTCAAAAAACTGCTGTGCCGACATGCCCGAAATATTGTCACCAATATTGTTCAGCGTCAGCACCGGAAAAGGTAACTGTCCATGCCAGACCTGCCGGGAAACCCATTGCAGAGCCTGAGAGTCAGCCGTGACTCTGGGGGCCTCGGCCAGCTTGTCCAGATCCTCCTCCAGATCCAGCCCCGCCATACGATAGAGTTCATAAACAATGTCAGCATTCTGCAGCTGATCTAGCATTTCCCTGTAATCGACACCGGTATTGAAAGAAATGCTGCCACCACCGCGTCGGGTTAATTCATTGCGACTGCTCATGGCCTGCCCCGCCAGAGGCAAGGGAGAACCACCCAGACTGTCAAACAGACCGTCCTGCAAGCCTTCAAGGTCAAAAGGCTGAGCCATCTCCTTGCCAGCATCAGCCCACAGCGGCAGTTGCCCGAGTACGGCAGCCAGGGCGATACGCGCCCTGCCCTCAGGGGTTTCTTGCGCCTGTTGCAGCATGCTCAGCCAGGCCGGACGTGCCCGCTCGGCAAAGTCATCCGGAATCTGCATGACCGGATAATTGGGGTTGCCTTCTGCCAGCAGCGTTTTGATGACAAACATGGCATCCAGCTTCTGGTTCCACATGCCGACGACGCCAGCCAGTCCACCACAGGCCAACAGAGCGCCGTCAAAACGCTCATTGTGATAATGCACGATAACGGACCCGGTATGTGCCCCGAGCGAACGACCGTAGGCCAGCGTATATTCGGCATCACCGTGCAGGCTTTCATAGATATCCAGGGTCCGCAGCTGGTTGCTGACCGATGCCTCGGTATCCCAACCGGTTACCAGCCTGGTGGTACCAGCCAGCGCATAGCCCTGTGATAGCAGCAGTGCCGATTCCTCATTGCGGTACTGCCCGCCAGCATAATCCAGGCCGATCAAGAGTTTGCCGTTAAAATTTTCCGGGTAATCAATACGGTACTCGGTGCCATCTGGCAGGGTCCCTACCTCAGTACTGAGCCTTTGAGCTAGTGCCGGTGAGCACAGCAGGCAAAAAAGTAAAGCGGAGTAGAGCTGTCTGATGTTTAGCATGGGGAACCCTCTTCTTATTCTTATCGTCCAGAAACTTGTCTAGGCAAGTGTATCCAGTTGTGTGCCGATCATGTTGACCATCTTATCATGGTCCCAGTTACTCGCATCGACCATGTCCGCCCAAAGTTCAATGACCGGAATACCGGCCCGGTCAAAGGCATTTTTGGTAAACATCGTGCCACTTTGAGAAAGCCTGGCGCCTTCGGGCATTAGCATCATTACCACATCAATATTCGAACGCCTGGCTTCATGCACCATCCATTCATTCATCCAGGGGGGCAGGTGAAGCACCTCATTCATACCGGCAATCCGACTGGCCAGCGCACGCAGGGGATCATCCAGCTGGTAGCGGGGATAGGCACTTTTGGCAAAGGGCAGATACATGGACCAGACAAACACGGCACCGTATTTTTCTTCCAGTGCATCATAAAAGCTGGAATCATGCCAGAGGCCTGCACCTATCCACATAATCCTGATTCTTTCATTGGTACAGGCAGCGATACCCTGCTCGACACGTTGCCGGACTTCATCACGAAATTTCTTTACGTGCTCGATGGCCCAGTCTGAACCCCTGTGCCATTGCGGGATCATGGTATTGGGCATCTGGTCCACGATATTGACTGGACAGGGGCTGTTTTCCAGTGCCAGCTCGGCAACCTCGCCCAATATTTCTTCCTGCTCATTGATGCGCTGCATCAGCTTGCGCAACTTGTCTTCATCAAAACGTCGTCCCGTACTGTGCTCCAGCAGGGAGATAAGCTCGTGCATTTCATCGACCATCAGGTCGAGGCGTTCCGTCTGATAAACCGTCTCCCACTGTTCCGGGCCAAGCTCCCACCAGTTGGGGATTTTTTCTGTCCAGCCCGGCGCCTCCATGGCGAAATACGGTGCGTCGAGTGCCTGAGCCCATTGCCCGAAAACCTGCTGGATACAGTCACAGGTTTGCCTTGCCACCAGCACACAGGGCCTGGGCAGCCCCCCCCAGGGAGCCGTTGCCGGATCATTGTCGAGCGTACAGGCCAGGCCGAGCGAACAGTATTTACAACTGCTTTCGGGAAAGCCCCAATCCCGCAGCACCTTGACATATTTTGACGACAACTGCTTGGCGGAGATATAGGCTGACCACCACTGATTGGTGACAATCGGGATATCCATGGCGTGAAAAATTTCATGCGGCGTATCGGCCTGAACGATGGCAAAGGGTTCTCCCGCATCAACGACGCGGCGTTTCATCTCCAGACCAAACTGCTTCTGGTAGGCTTTGGCTGCATCGGTGCAGGCCAGGCCTCGATGTTTACTATGACGTCTTTCCTTTACTTCACTCATGTCACTGTTCTTTTTTCACTGTTGGGCTGTTATGCAAATAATTCTGCCTTTACAAATTCATCATACTGCGCCGGCGACATGCCCAGAATTTCTTTACAGATCTGCTCATTGTGTTGCCCCATCGCCGGAGCCAGTTTCACCTGTGAAGGCGTACGCGATAATTTAAACGGGGGAGACTGATGTCCAAACACACCCAACTCTGGGTGCTGAAGTTCTGTTAGAAAGCGTCTGTGGGCAAGTTGGGGATCGTGCTCAAGTACGTCTTCAATATCTTGCACGACACCCGCTGCCACACCAGCGTCCTGTAGTGTGTGCATCAGGGCATAACGTTCCTGCTCAGTAGTCCACTGTGCGAGCCTTTGCTCCAGCGCTTGCATAGCAGATGGGTCAAGCCTAAGCAGTGTGTCAAAATCCGGCCACTGTGTGCCAGGCAACAGTTGAGACAAGGCCAGCCACTGCTGTTCGTCAAACACGGAAATAGCAATCCAGGCGCTTTCCTGATCTGTGTTCCAGCAGGGAAAGACTCCCTGAAAAAAAGCATCCGTTGAGTGATTGCCCTTGCGGTCATCAAGCCCCGTAAGTAACTGCGCTTCCACCACGGCTTCAGCCATTTGCTGTACACACACTTCGTACATGCTGGCATCGATGTACTGCCCCTGCCCGGTTCTGTCACGGTAATCCAGCGCGGCCAGAATGGTGGCTCCCATAAAATACGGCAGCACCACATCACCGTAGGGCACGGAAGGCGATACCGGATCACGATCCTGCCAGCCGGTTTTGAGCATGCGCCCGGAAAGAGCAGCACCTGTACCGTCAACGCCCCAGTTTTTGGCGAAGGGTCCTGTCTGCCCGTAGACACTGCCACTGAGCATGATGATGCCAGGATGTGTGGCAGCGATTGATGTGTAATCCAGTCCCAGCTTCTCCATGGTTCCGGGTGAAAAGTTTTCCACGACGATATCCGCCCAGTCCAACAGAGGATCAATAATTTCCCGTACACGCGGATGCTTCATGTTGATCTGCAAACTCAGCTTGGAGCTGTTGAAATGTGAGAATTGCGGTTTGTCGTTCAAATTACGCCGCTGTGAGGCTTCCACCTGCTTGTCAATTCGGCTCAGACAAGGACGTAAGGCTGATTCAACTTTGACTACCGTGGCACCATGATCTGCTAGCTGTTTGGTTGTCAGCGATCCCATCAATGCCCAGGAAAAATCCAGAATCTTGACGCCTGCCAGTGCTCCTTCTTGATTCATTACAGCACCCCTCTGGCCTGATAGGCTGCCAGCTCTTCAGTGCTCAGGTTTAACAGCTCGCCGTAGACCTGTTCATTATGCTCGCCTGCCTGCGGCAGATGTAGCTGCAGCCGATAGGGGCTGTTCTTAAGGCGCATAAAATACGCAGGATATTGCGGTGCTTTATCAGCGATACCCGAAACTGGCTGGAGAAATTCTCGCGAGGCCAGATGCTCATCTGCTGTAATATCCTCGGGAGACTGAGCAATCGTGGCACGTATCCCTCTTTTAGCTCCTTCGGTGGCGATGTCCTTTTTGGTTTTTGATTTGAAAAAACGATCCATGGCACTTTCCCACTCAAGACGCACATCGGCATCCAGGGAGGAACGGTCATACGTTTCCCAGTCCACTTCCTGCATGGGGTTCTCAAAGCCTTCCTCACTCATCCAGCGGGACAGGGCAGCATTGGCCGGGGCGCCAAACTTGCCAGTCATCATACTGTGAAAACAATAACCGTCAGCCAACTCCCAGATGACCCGCACATTGGCAACACCAAAACGGATCTTATTCCCCGAGCGCTGCAACTTGCGTTGATCAAACTGATAAGCCGTCAGGTTATTGGTATTACGTGTCGAGGCAGTTTCCTGAATCGAGCAGTCAACATGCTGACCCATACCCGACTTGCTGCGCTCACGATGGGCAATCATGGCGCCAAGCGATGCAGCCGCATTGGCATGGAAAATACAGGCATCCAGCGCCTCCAGCACAGGCGTATCATCCGGATAACCACAGGTATCTAGCGTACCGCCCATGGCGGATGCAACCAGTTCGCCCCCCAGGTACCGCGCATAGGGGCCGCTCTGCCCAAATGGACTGATAGAAACCAGAATGATGGACGGGTTGATTTTACTCAGCTGTTCATATCCCAGTCCGCCCGCTTCCAGAGTTCCCGGCGTAAACGATTCAATAACAAAATGTGCCTTGCCTACCAGGGCCCGAAACAGTTCCTGTCCACTTTCATCCTGCAGGTTCAAAGTAATACTTTTTTTGCCGACATTTTTTGCCTGCCACTGCACTGACTGTTGACCAGGCAAGCCAGAATTCGGCAAGTGTCTGGCTGGCTCGCCACCGGGAGGCTCCACCTTGATCACATCGGCACCCAATGAAGCAAGATACCTGCCGCAGGTATAGGCTCTGTTGTCACTTAAATCCAGTACGGTAAACCCGGATAACATGGCTTGATTCTGCATGCTCTGCTCTTTGCTCATTTGTTTCAAATCGATTCGATAAAAGCCTGAATCGGCTCGTCCAACAGCGCCTCATCCAACTGATAGGGCTGCTCATAAAAAACAATACTCGGAATACCTGCCTCAGCAAGTGCTTTTTTCTGTTGCGGCTGCTGCCAGGTCCAGGCTTCTTCACCAAACAGGAAATAAAAAATCACCCCTGTGGCTCCCTGTTCCCGCGCAAACCCTACCAACTCCTGCGGATCGACATCCACACTGCGGCAGGAGCGTGAATCACGCTGGTAATAATGGCTGATCGCCGCCAGTGGTGCCTTATCGCTGGAAACTTCGCCGCTGAGAAAGTGATTGCCATAAGCATGATAATCTCCGACAACACTGGCTCCCTTGCTCTCAATCAACTGGTACAGGCCCGGGAAATCCAAGCCATTGCCTGCCAGTATGATTTTCTTGTGCGTCTGTTCTGGCAACTGACGTGCTTCCAGCAGGAAAGCTTCAAGCGCTTCATTAAACAGCTCTATCGGCATTGTTCTGGCAGCCTGATAAACCCAAAAAGCCAGTTCCCCGCTCAGGCTACGTGGCGAGCGCGCCCTGAGGCGAGTAAATTCAGCCAGTAAATGCCGCGCGTGATTATATGTTTTAATGGAGTTTTGCAGAGTAGCAGCATCGATGTTTCTGCCCGCCTTCTTCCCCAGCTTTTCTATAAACTGTGACAAATGGCGCTGATTATGTCTGTCCGATGCCGTGCGCAGCGTATTCAGCAAATCAAGCAAGCTAACTTCCGGCAGAGAATATTCTGGATAGGTCCTGAGCAGCTCACACAAATAATAGTAAAGCCGCTGATGGGCGTCGTTAGCTCGTGGCAGCACCAGTATATCGAAATCATCAAAATGACCTCGCAGCAGCCTCTCAAAGACCGAGCGGGTCAACGGATCAAAGGCTGCTTCCATGAATTTCTCTGCGTGTTCAGTTGACAGGCTGGGGTCTCCACTCAAATGAATGGGAAGAATCCCGGCTGCATGCAGAATTTCTAGGGGAATATTAGGCGACAGATAAGCCGCAAGCATGCCGCCTTCTTGTTTCCAGCTCTGCTGCAGGCTCCCTGGGTTCTCCAGCACTGTGGCAAAAGGGCTGAGTAATGCAAGCGCATCATCATTAACAACAAATGTTGGGCTGGACAGGGTCAAAAGTGCCTCACATCATATTGGGCAAGAACAGAGACAGGGTCGGCACAGCTATCAGCAAAGCCAGGTGTAATATATCTGCTGCCAAAAAGGGCATCACGCCACCAAAAATGGTACGCAGACTAATATCCTTGGCAATTCCCTGGATCACAAACACATTCATGCCGACCGGCGGAGTGATCATGGCAATTTCAATGGTTCTTACCAGTAGGATGCCAAACCAGATCGGATGTATACCGGCATTCTGAATGATGGGAAAAAAGATGGGAATGGTAAGCGCCATCATCGCCATGCCATCGAGAAACATGCCGAGGAAGAAAAACACAATCATGATGCCGATGAGAATTTCCAGCTGGGAAGCGTTACCGCGCAGGATCAGCTCACTGACCTGATCCGTGACACCGGATGCGGCAATGAAAGTACTAAGCACAAAGGCACCGATAATAATTGCGTAAAGCATACCGGTAGTCTGCAGGGTATCAACCAGCGCCTTCATGAAGGAGCTCAGGGTCAATTTACCCCGCACCAGGCCGATCGCAACCGCACCAAAAGCACCAAGTGCCCCGGATTCAGTTGGGGTGAACCAGCCCAGCAGGAGCCCACCAATTACGAAGATGATAAGAATGGAAATATCAGAGGTTTTCTTCAGGGCTTCCCAGCGCTCTTTCCAGCTGGATTTATCCACGGCCGGACCCAGTTGTGGCCTGAAACCACACCAGATCACGATGGCAAACAGGTAGAACAGCGCCTGCGTCAAACCAGGCAGCACGCCTGCAGCGAACAGGCGACCAATGGACTGTTCGGTCAGGATACCATAGACAATCAGCATGCCACTGGGCGGTATCAGGCTGCCGACAGTACCCCCGGCCGCAACAGAACCGGCAGCGAGAGCCGGCGCGTAGTTATGCTTGCGCATTTCAGGAATCGCCACCAGTCCCATGGTGGCTGCTGTCGCCAGACTGGAACCGCTGACGGCGCCGAAACCGGCACAGCCCCCGACTGAAGCCATGGCCAGACCTCCACGCCGATGCCCCCAGAATCTGGCCGCCACATCAAAGAAGGCCCGACTGGCACCCGTGGCAAAACAGACATGAGCCATTAATAAAAACATCGGCAACACGCCCAGTTCATAATTGGTGGCTATATCAAAACCGATGACCCCGACCTTGATGACGGCCGCCTCCCAGGTAATCAAAAACCCCAGGCCGACAAATCCAACGAGGCCCAGGGCAAAACCAATCGGGGTGCCAATAGCCAGCAGTGCCAGCATGACAAAAAAACCGATATAGCCCATCAACTCCGGGCTCATGAGCCAGTCTCCCCCGAACCGGAAGGCTCATTGGATTTTTTCCCCATCAGCAAATGGACCAGCACCCTGAGCAGATACAAACTCCCCAGAAAGGTTGCAGCAAACCAGATGATGCGGAAAGGCACGATGGGAATGAGCAGGAGGGGTGTTTCTTCAAATAAATTCCAGACATCAATGATCAACCACATACTGCCGTAGGAAATGCTCAGACAAATCACAATTGAGAAAAAAGTGGCCAGCTTTTCCAGCAGCGCCTGCGACCTGTCAGATACGTGGTCAATCAGCAGACGGGCAATGGCATGCTTGTCCTGAAAAGTAGCAAAAATAAAAGAAGCCGATGCAATCAAGGCGATCAGCACCTCGGCTATTTCAATGGAGCCCGGTACAGGAATACTCAAATGCCTGCCAGCAACACTCAGAGATACCAGCAACATGACAGCCAGTAGCGAAAATGCACCGATATTTTTGGCGACAGCCTCAACAAGTCGAATAATTTTTTCCATCATTGAACCACCCCTTCTGCTCGCAAGGCATCTATTTCCTGCTGGGAATAATTCAGCGCCAGCAGTATTTCATTACTGTGCTCACCCAGCCTTGGTGCTGGCCCAACGGATTCATGCTGCATTGCCTTGAGATTGAACCCGGGTCCGAGTGTTACCTTGCTTTCACCGGATGTATTTTCCTGGGCGCGGAACAGGCCTCTCGTTTGCAAATGTTCAAGTCCGGCGACTTCCGGAATGCTACGAATTGCCGCTGAAGGTACTCCAACGGCATTGAATATTGCTTCCCACTCTTCTGCCGACTTCTGCCGGGTATTAGCTTCAATATCGGCACGCAGCGCCTGCCGGTTTTGCAGACGCTCCTCATGGCTTGCATACAGCGGATTCTCAAGCATATCTTCCCGGCCGATTGCACGACACAGGGCCTCGAACTGGACCTGGGTATTGGCGCCAATCGAGACTTCTCCATCAGCACTGGGAAAGGTGTCCGAGGTTGGACTGTTGTTGAAACCACGATTACCGACCTTTTGGGGAACATCACCGGCAATCAGATATGGCGCAACCATGGAGATCATCAGGTTCAGGGAAGCATCCAGCATGGCAATATCAATGTACTGCCCTTCACCAAAACGTTCACGCTGTAGTATCGCAGCCAATATGGCTGTTGCTGCGGTATAGCCAGCGAAAGTATCCAGCACGGGGAAACCAACTTTGGTGGCCGGACTGCCCGGCTCACCGGTCAGTGACATGACACCCGAAAATGCCTGTACGATATGGTCATAGGCCGGATTGTCCCTGAGCGGACCTGACTGCCCAAAACCTGAAACCGAACAGTACACCAGCTTATCATTGAGAACCTTGCAGTCATCGTAACCCAGACCCAATCGCTGCATGACGCCAGGACGAAAATTCTCAACAAGCACATCGGCATCAGCAATCAGTCGTTTGACGATGTCGATACCTTTTTCATGTTTGAGATTGATGGCAATGGAACGTTTCCCGGTATTCACCGCGATAAACGGTGGCGCCATCGCTTTAAATGCCTCCCGTGGATCATAATGTCGCATGACATCACCCTTGCCAGGCGCTTCGATTTTAATAATCTCGGCACCCAGTTGATGCAGGGTATGGGTACAAAAGGGGCCTGCCATGACATGGGAAAAATCCATGACCTTAATACCGAATAGCGGAGACTTCATAATGCCTGTATTGTTGTTCTTGAACTGAAGTAAAAGAAGCATAAAGAGATTCAAAAGGCATTACAAACAAAATGAACAATATGAGCATACAATGCTGTAAACAACCTGAGCTGCTGCTTAAATAGGTGAATTTCTTGTAGAAAATAGCGAGTTTTCTTAATATGAGAATGCGCAAAACAAAATAACAAGCGAGATACACTGCAATGATGCGAACCACAACCTTTTCGAGCCTGCTCTTTTCACTGTGCCTGTCATTTTTTACCAGCCATGCAGGCGCCCTGACCATTGACGAGGATGGCGTCTTTCATCTGAGTTACGCCTCAAGCTACAGTTCAACGCAGAGTTTCTCACGTGCCGACCTGGACTGGATCGACTACATCGAGCGTGAAAGTGAAGGCCGCATAAAAATCCGCCCCTTCTGGTCTGCCACCCTGCTCTCCAATGATGAAAACATGCTGGAACTGCGCCATGGCGTGGCTGATGTCGCAATGATCACTCCCATCTATTCTCGTTCCGGTTCCGTAGCTATCCGGGCGCAAACGGGCTTTTATGCCGGCGCCACCGAGATCAGCACCCAGGTGGAAGTCTTTCACTGCCTGCTGCAGGAGTTTCCAGTTTTTCAGCGCGAACTCGAGGGGGTGAAGTTACTGGTAGTTCAGGGTGGCACGCCCTCCTACATCTTTACCCAGAATGCGACTGTCGAATCACTCGATGATCTGGTGGGGCTACGTCTGCGCGCGCCGACTGCAGTGGTGCCGGTGCTGTTCGAACTGGGTGGTGATGCCTTGCTGATGCCCATGAGTGATGTTTACCCGGCCCTCTCCAAAGGCACAATTGACGGTGTGGTTACACCTATGGATGCTCTGTATTCCCTGCGTTTTGCCGAAATCGGCAACTACATGAACATGCTAACTATCCATCGTGGCGGCTATCCTTCGCGTGCCATTTCCAACAAGACCTGGGAGCAGTTACCGACAGATATCCAGAACCTCCTGCTGGAAAGCAGTCGTTACTGGGAAGAACGCATCGCCTTTTATGTGCTGGAAGGTGACCGGCTTGGCCGCGATCTGGCCATTGAAGAAGGGGTCGAATTCATCACTGTCTCAGATGAGGTACAGGAAGCATTCAACCAAATTCAGACCGAGGTTGCCCGCCAGGATGCGCAGCGTCTCTATGATTACGGTATTGATGGCGAGGCCATTCTTGATTATGCCAACAGCATGATCCGTCGAATCAATGCTGGTGAGGCCGTCAACTGCCGCGAATGGTAAGCATTGCCGGTGACTGCTTAGGTCACCGGCATCACATGAAGTAATTTATCTCAGAAAAGCCGGACAGCCAGGAAAGAAATTGCCTTCAGCTGTATGTTCATCGCACCAGTCCTTGACGCGTTGGATACCCGGATTCACCATGTCGATGACTTCCTGGTAGGACATGACTTCCATGTGCACCGGCACGTTAATCTCAACTTCCAGATCACGGTAGGCAATATTATCTAGCCAGCTGTCCCCCCACCATTGCAGGTCTTCTGCCGCTGTGGCGACATCCGCCTCAATAATCATTTTGTGTTCCGGCACATAGGCAAATAAATTATCTGCCGTGTGATTGTTGTTAATGGTGTGGTAGAGCTCCACGCGCATGGTCTCATCTTCCAGCACCATCGAATCGTCCACGGGGATGAAGCTCAGGGTTTCGCCATTGCGTGCCAGGTCATCCGGAAAATTGGGTGCCGGATGTGCAGCCATTTCCGCAAAAATCACCCCGTTATTACGCCGTGATATCACCGTCAGCCCTTCCGCGATAGCCTGACGCAGGCCGCGGGTATGATCGAAATGATGGTGGGAAACGATTATCTCGGTCACCGGTTTTTCCGGGACAATGGTACGCGCCAAGGCAACTACCGCTTTCACTCGATCGATACCACCCCCTGCCTCGTACAGAGTCATGTGGTCGGCAAATTCGATCACCATGGTGCCACCGGTGATACGCCAGATGCCGCGGGCAACGGCTTCGACTTCCAGTGAATCAGGGTCAAAACCTCCTGGGACAGGCTGGTTAAGTACCGTTTGCGGTGCAGATAAATCCTGGATATCACTGTCGACGTAATAGCCATCCGCCCACAGCTTCAGGTATTCCACATTACGCCAGTCCTGTTTGGCGTTATAGCCCAGCGGCAGGTAAACACCGTCATAAGGAACGAAGCCACTGTAATGCACGGTATATTCCACTTCACCCAGATTCTGCTGTGGCGTAGACCAGCGTATCCAGGCTGGCAGATTATTCGGGGGACGGATCGCCAATGTCAGCAGATCGCCTTCTTCCAGGGTGATATCCACCAGGGTCAGTCCACCCTCTTCGCGACGGTTTGACAAGCTGTTTTCAGGCTCTAGTGCGGCTCGTACTGCCACCAGTGGATTGGTATGCATCCACATACGCAGATTACGTATATCCGCTTCACCGCGTCGGCTCGCTACTCCGGCTTCATTCAGATTATAGGCGACAGCACCATCCAGGCTGGCATCCATAATGCGTCTTTGCAGTGCAAAATCATGTCCCCGGTAAATTGCAAAGGGAAACAAATCGTTGTTACGTTCCTGCTCATAATAGCGGTCATTTTCCAGATCATAGATACGGCGCAGATCATTGGCCTGGATATATTTCTGTGGTGCATCGGGTAAGGAAGTGATATTGCCGCCACCATCCTGGTAAGCATAATGCCCGTAACCCATCATGGTGATGTTGCGAACCTGCATGATACGCTCCTGACCACCCATCGCTTCGACCACGGCATTGATCGCATCAGCAGCAGTCGAACCGGGAACCGAGCCAGTGGCAGCAGCATCACGGGCAGGCTCAGGAGATGCGGTCTGCGGTGCTGAAGTTGCAGGCATCTCTTGTACCCCAGCATTATCCGCCATCTGAGCTTCAGGCGCACAGGCATTCAGTAAAAACATCATAGGTATCAGAATCAAACTTGTTTTTGTTTTCATGTTGTCCTCTTCAAGCTCTGTTATTTTATCTTGCCGGACGATCTGCAATGACTATCTGCAAGTCGTAGGCTCCCAGTTATCGCCATTGGCCTCGTATTTGAAATTAGTACTCCAGATGATCTCTTCTCTGAGGTAAACCGGGTCTGTAATCACACTGGTGACAATCAGCCAGCGTTCACCACTGGGCGTTTCCACCACCCGGTAAAAATCATCAACGGTGGTCTGATCACTGTAGGGCACACCGTTTCGTTGCAGATAGGCCGATGATAAGGCCGAAGTGCTGGTGCGCAGATTGCCACCTTCAAAACTTCTGACCGGACCGCCAAAACCAAGCCCGCGCGTCTGGCGTTCCTTGTACCAGTTTGCCCTGGTATAGCCCTGCAAACTGGCAGCCTGTGCCGTAGTGTCATCTGCATTAAAATGCAGCAGTCGCGTCTGGGAACCGGCACTGAAATCTATACGCAGGGTTTCTTCATCTTCCCAGCTGATATGCAGCCGACCCGGATAACGGATAATGCCTGCACCACCAAAAGCCAGACAACTTTCCACATCACTGTCATCAGGCCTCCAGGCATTGGCAAGTTCTTCCCCTGCCTGATTCAAGGGTATGCTACCCAAATCACCCACTGGTGGGACTACCATACGCCAGCGCCAGTCTTCGGTTACCACTGAGACCCAGTAACCGCTCATATCAAAAGGCGCTGCCTCCTGGGGAGACGGCGGCGGGCCGGCAGGGCCTCCACGCTGGGCAAGTGCCGGTGTTGAAAACAGCACCATTATGCTCAGACTAATCAGGCTGAAAGTTGAAAATTCTTTTTTCATGAATACTCCTGCTAAAGCAGTTAGATTTCTCATCTGCGTTGGCTCAATTCTGCGTAAATCACTTCAATAAACCGCTCGGTGGTCCAAAAACCACTGTCAGCACCATAAATGGGATCATAGTCGCGCGTTAATCTCTCGGCTTTTACCTGCTCCAGGCTGAGTCCACGAGCAATGGCATCCTCAATACGCTCATAAATAACCGTCAGCATATCGCGATAATTCACCAACTCGTATTCGTCGGTAATCCGGCCATGGCCGGGGATAATATAAGTTCCGCCCTGCTGTATCCCATTGGGTATCGCTATCGCCAGCATATTATTCAAGGCATCCAGATAGCCTCTGACGCTGCCGCCATTATCAACATCAATGATCGGGTAGATACCCAGTGTAAAAATATCTCCAGCCACCAGCACATTGGAGCCCCTGAAAAAGACAATACTGTCGCCATCGGTATGTGCAGCTGGCTGGTGAATCAGTTGCACCGCTTCTCCATTGGCATAAAATTCCATGCTGGGTGTGCCATAGGTATTGCCAGGCAGAGCCTCCGCTGCAAATTCTGCTTCGCTGGTGACCATGCTGACCATAACGCCGGCATGTGCATAAATCGCCGCTGGACCGCCTGTCAGAAAATCGCCTGCCTGAGAGACAGCGGCATTCCCCCCTACGTGGTCTCCATGTATATGTGTATTGATGATCCATCGAATCGGGACATCAAACTCCTCATCCAGCAAGCTAATCAATGCTTCGCTGGCCTGCGCCAATTTGGTATCCACCACTACAATACCCTGATCACCGACCAGCAGAGTTGTGTTACCACCACCACCAGCGACCATCCACACCTGTCCCTGCACATGCAGCAATTCAAGCTCTGTTTCCTGTGCCTGCATAACGGCACTTGCAAACAGTAAGGCTGAAAACAGCAGGGGCTTAACTATGGTATTCATCTGCTTCATTTTAAATTCCTTATTCTGCCTGCAGGTCTTTAATGACTTGCATGTATTCCGGATAAGTCGTTTCTGCGCCACCCCGCGTCGCCTCATAAGGAATATCATGCGTTTCAGAAAACTCTCGCAAGTACTCATTCTGTCCGGGCAAAATATGTGGCACGAAATCTGGCGCCAGTCCAACTTCATCACGATAGGAACAGATATAGGGAGCCATCTGATAGCCAAGCTCCAGTTCCCAGTCGCGACTTCGAATAAAGGTTTCAGTTAAATACAAGGGGTCTTCGATGACGCTGACCTGAGTCAGGTAATTACCATTGCGCATAAAAAACTCGGTAAGGGTTGCCTGATCACTGCGCGGTATTCCGTTGCGGCGGACCCAGCCTTCTTTCAGGTGCGTGGTCGTCACCACCAGCATGTCTCCCTGCCATTCACCGGTTGAAAATCCTTCCCAGGTATGGGGCGCAAATTCAGAAGGGTGTTCTCGACCATCCATCCAGATGGTGCGTACCGGCGTCATCCAACCCATCACCAGTTTATAGGCAGTGGTCTGCCAGGTGACTTCATCAATTTCCTTGTAAATCAGCATGCTGCTGAAACTGGGCGAATAATCCGAGGGGTGTGGTTCGCACTGGTGCTCCAGCACGGACCATTTGGTGGCCGTCCAAGCATCACCCTTGTAGCGCGCAGCCTCATTGATCGGCAAACCAGAATAGTCACCGATATCCGGTCCTCCGCCGCGTTCATAATCATCCTCATGACGACGGGAACCCCAGGGACCCGCAATATCAATCTGTGAGTAGGCTGGCGGTATGGCCAGCATGAAGATGGCCCAAAAGATTGCATGTCTGATCATTGTGCTGAGTCTCTCCCCTTTTCAATGTCCAATCCGGCGCACCTTGTTCGAAACAGTTTGTCTCAAACTTCTATCCCCATGAAAAATATAAGGTTTTTTTGATGAAAACGCGCCATCAAGGCTCGAACTATACACGAATCCTACGCATTTGTTTAAGCATTATTAGCCCTCTTTGGTAAAGAAATGACCTGTGACTGCTGCCGCTTACCAGTACTGCAAGACGAAAATCCCTTTGCTCATAAAACCAAGACTTTCATCCTGGCCTTCATCTGCAATAAAGTCCTCAATGATTGATTTATATGAAGCAGGAAGCTAACTTATCATTCATGAATAAGACTATCGCCTCATAATAATTTCAAAATTTCTGGCAAAGAGGCCGAGCATGCATAACTTCCATTTTTCTTCTCCGATCAATTTCTTCCTGGCCGCTTTGGCACTTTTGCTTTGCCAGTTTGCCCAGGCCCAGGACAATGTCACTGCCGGTCATTTGTATGTTGAACCACCAACTCTCGAGAATCTTGGCTTTGAATGGCAGATCGGTGGTGATGACAATCGAAATGCCTCTGTCACGGTAGCCTATCGCGAAAAAGGCGCTAGAAACTGGCGCGAAGGTTTACCGCTGTTCCGCCTGCAGAATGAGGAAGTCACCTCCATCGTTTTTACCGGGGCTTACAATGTAATCGTACCCAACATGTTTGCCGGTAGCATTTTTGATCTGGAACCCGATACGCTCTATGAAGCGCGCTTCACCCTGAGCGACCCGGATGGCGTGAATGGAGTAGCCGAACGCACAGTCGAGGTGAGAACCCGGCCGGAACCCATGCCGGCTGAAGATGGCAATGTCTATCACGTTTATCCCTTCGACTGGGATGGCCCACGAGAGGAACCGGCATTTAAAGGATTACTCTCAGCCTACTTCATGAGTTCTGCCGATTATGCCGAGTTCACGCCCACCGAAGGTGGCGACTGGTACAATGCTTTTCCACCGCGGGTTAAACCTGGAGACACCATTTTGGTTCATGCGGGCGTCTACCAGGATCAACGCTTTCGTTATGGCCATGAACTGTTATCCGGCTGGACCGAGTGCTGTAACACCACCGGTGACGGCACCTATTACCTGACAGCCAAAGGCACGGCAGAGCGCCCTATCGTGATCAAGGCAGCCGGAGACGGTGAAGTGGTTTTTGACGGTGATGGCAACCATAATTTATTCAATGTCATGGCCGCCGATTACCACTATTTTGAAGGACTGACTTTCCGCAACACCTTTATCACCTTCGAGGCTGGCCTGAAACGCATCGCCGGCGCCAAGGGGCTCACCTTCAAAAACAATAAATTTGAAGACGTTGGTATCGGTATACACACCGACTGGAGCGGTTCACGGGATTTCTATATTGCCGATAATTATTTTACCGGCCGTCACAATACCGAACTGCTGGTTCCCTGGTCTGTGAGCCCCAATCGTCCCAACTGGGATTACTGGTCACAAATTCCAGATATTATTGCCTTGACAGATAACCAGTCGCAGTTTGCCGTCAAGGTCTATGGCTCAGGCCATGTCATCGCCTATAACAGCGTTTATCATTTTCATGACGGCATCGATCATGCCACCTATGGCGAACCGGATGACTGGCCCAATACACCGCGCGAGTTGATTCCGGTTTCAATTGATATTTACAACAATGATATTTACAACGTACATGATAACTGTATTGAAGCAGATGGCGCTTTCTATAATGTTCGCGTCATGCGCAATCGCTGCTTCAACTCGGCATTACAGGCTTACAGTTTGCAGCCGCTTGGTGGTGGTCCGGCCTATTTCATTCGTAATATCACCTACAACTCACCGGTATCGGGTTCCATCAAATTTTCGCAGCGCCCTGCCGGTGGTGTGTATTACCACAATACCTTTTTTTCAAATGCAGCTCCGGGCATGGGCAACGAAGCCGCCAACCTTGAGTTTAGAAACAACCTGATTCTCGGACAATATGACGGGCCGGTAATGGGCATACCAACGCTCACCAACTACTCATCAAGTGACTATAACGGTTACTACATCAATGAAAACAGGAGCACCGCTCCCTTTATGTGGTACTCGCCACCTTTCGATCGTGATGCCAATTATGAGCTCAATGCGCTGGTGCAGCGCGACTATAATTCCCTGGAGGACTTCAGTGAAGCAACCGGACAGGAAAGCAACAGCATCCTCATCGATCTGGACATTTTCCGTAATGTCACGATGCCGGATCCAAATGGCGAACTGACCGACATGTATTCGATTGAGGAAGTAGATTATCGCCTGCGTCGAGGTGCAACTGCCATAGATGCCGGCATGGTATTACCAGGTGTCAATGATGGCTTTAGTGGACGCGCTCCAGATCTAGGCGCTGTGGAGTTTGGTGAAGACATGCCGCATTTCGGGCCGAGAACACCTTAAACGGAAGCAGATGTCAGGACAGGAATGTTTTAGAAGTCTCGTTCACCGATGAGCGAGTCGACGAAGTACTTGATAGTGTTTTTGGCATTGTCATCCATTGAGGTGAAGGCCAGCCCAGCAAAATACTGGGTTTCCCTCTCGGCTTCTTTTACCACCTTGGCGTATATGTTGCCAACCTCAAGACTCATCCTAGGCTATGGCATGTGGGCTGTTGAGGAACAAAGTAGCTGTAAATTAATAGGAAGAATTGGGTTTATCCACTCAGAAGGGTGGCCGAGATTTGAGCTTGGCTGGTTGTTAGCTAGACCTTATTAGGGGAAAGGTTACGCTACAGAAGGAGCTAAATATGCACTAGAGTATGCTTTTACAGAGTTAGAGAAAGAGCATGTGATCAGTCTTATCTCCCCTGAAAACAAACCTTCTATAAAAGTAGCGATGTGTTTAGGTGAAAAGCTGGAAAGAGAAACAATTCTTTATGGTAATAGAGTCTTAATCTATAGAATAGATCGAGATGCTAGTCATATTGTCTGACAAGGAACTTAAAATCTCTCGGAATAATAATCCGTACCAGTTCGATTCCGTCCACAGACGCCTTCAAATCTATATATTTATATTTTCAGTTTACAAACTACTCTATTAATCTTGCGACCTCGCCATCTGATTCTTCAGCAGTGGTATACTGAATAAGATCATAGTTTTCACCAGTGTCGCTTTCCTCAAAGCTAAAATGCGTGAAACTCTTGTCTAGATAAAAAACGCTATCAGAAGCAGCCAAAAGATCAAGCGTAGGGCCTCCGTTTATACTCACACTAAGCCCTTCATCAGCAACAGATATATCAAATCGAGTGCCCCTTATTAATTGATATGTGCCGGTGTAACTATTTAAAACGCTTGGGTCGACTGACTGAATCTCCAGTGATGGATACGGGTCGCCAATCGCCATGGCTAACATGGTGTTACTTTCATAAACGCGAGATTGAAAACCGGTATTGCCCAAGACGGCCACATACACATCACTTTCAGGTAGATAGGCAGCATAAGTTATAAAGCCATTAATACCGCCCGTGTGTGAAATCATGGGCTGGCCCCTCAAGTTCTGAATCGCAAGTCCAAAACCATAGTTTGATAACTCGCCATTGTTCAAAATGAATGGCGTTGTCATTTCTTCTAGTGATTCCAAAGAAACAACTTCCCCCGCAAATAATGCTGTATTCCATTTAAGCAGGTCGTCCACAGTTGAAATAATTGCACCAGCTGCGCCTGGAATGGTCATACTCAAATAAGAGGAATTTTCATAACCCTCTGCGCCCATTTCATAACCAGTAACCCTGTTGGGAATAATTCTTCTAAAATCGCCGTGATAAGTATTTTCCATACCCAGAGGGGTGAAAATTCTTTCCTGGATGAAATCTACATAGGGTTGCCCCGATAATTGTTCAATTATCGCACCCAGCATCACATAACCAGAGTTGCTATAACTATAAGCCTCTCCTGGCGCAAAGTTCATGGGTGCGTTTTTGAAAAAATCTATAACATCCATCGCTGTTATATCTTCCTTCTCTATGTTCGGAAACTCTTCTATTGCCAGGAAGTCAATAATGCCAGAGGTATGAGTCATCAAATGGCGTAAGGTAATTGTATAACCGTGTGTAGGATAGTCTGGAAAATATTTCGTTATAGGGTCATCAACTTGTAGCAAGCCTTCTTCTGCTAGCATCATGATACTTGCAGTTGTCATTTGTTTGGTCAGGGAGCCTAGTCTAAAAACCATATTGGGTGAAATGGAAATGCTGTGCTCAACATTGGCCATGCCGTGACCTTCTCTATAAAGAATCTCATCACCCTTGGCTAAAATAACTGAAATTCCCGGTTGATTGTCCGGGTAGAGCTCTGTCAAGAATGCACTTATTTCTTGTTCTAATTCCGATCCGAGAGCAGAAGATTGAAGATCTTGTTCAACCTCTAAACTCGGAGTTGCAACTTCCTGTTCTCCAGAATATTGATATAGCACTCCGATGACAATCGCAATTAATCCTACTGCCACTAATAACTTGTATTTCATTTCTAGAGCCTATTTTTAAAAATAAAAATAAATTTTACAGCTAGCACTCAAATCTTAAAGCGCTTCAATTTTGAATTCTTCTGTTTAACAATTGCTCCCATGAAAATTTCGCATTATGTAACATTTCAATGCAATTTGGAATCTACAGGCGCCTAGGTAAGCCCATTTTACATTTTTTCCAAAAATTACCTTAAATAGATCAATATGGATACTGCTAAAACTTCACTATCGGTAAAGACATCTCCGGGCTCATATAGACGGGCCCCTAAGTACAGAACAGGGCAGGATAAGCTCTGAGCTACCTGATAAAGTACTTAATCACTGATTGTTATTTAACAAAAAAAAAGGGCCAAGCTTTATCATTTGTCCCTTTTTATCGTTTTTAGATAGTTTTTTATTAGCTTAGTTTTACTGAGAAGTTAAACCTTGTAGTAGACCTTGTGTTTCCATATGCTCAGGTGCTAATTCTAGTGCTCGTCGGTAATTTTGTTCCGCTTGATTGACGTCACCAATACGCTCATAGGATTTTCCCAGATTTATATAAACATCAGAATATTCCGAAAATCCTAGTTCCAAAGATTGCATGTAGTCTTCAATTGCTCTTTGATAATTACCCGTATGGTAATAAGCATTACCACGATTAAGCAGAATTGAGGCAGCATCGGGTAATAAATTCATCGCGATATTAAAATCTGCAAAAGCATCATCATAATTCCCAAGGGCAATTTGAATGACCCCTCGATTAGTATGGGTTGCAGCCCGGTTTTGCTTGCTCAGTTCGACATGGGTGATCGCAAAATCACACGATTCTAGCATCCTTAATGATGCAAGCTCCGTATTCTGGGTCACCATGTGTGAATTCAGATAGCAATCACGTGCATAGTTGCCACCACCCAGGAGAATAGCACTGGCCGATGGATCGCATTCCAGCCCGCATTGTGCATAAGATACGAACGGTAATGCAGTAAATATCAAAGCAAATTTAGATAATTTTTTCATAGTATCTGGTCCTGTTTTTAACATTAACTACAGTGGTCATAGTAAAAATTTAGAAAAATTATATTGGTAACAATATTAATATAAAATGTAATATGTGATAGGAAATAGCTATTACATTTTCTGCGGGTAAATACCAACAGGAACGAAATGTTACTTGAACCGATTAAAAGAAAGTTTTAATAACGTGTATCTAATTGTAGTGCATTGAGACGCTAATTAAGCATTAGCGCTTCATAGGTAAAATTGGGGTTAACTGCTATCTATCTAAAGCGGACATTCGGCTAAATGGCGTATTTGTAGTAAATCTCAGCTAGAATCAGAGCAAAAGTAAAAATCGACTTCTATATATCTAGTTTATGAATAAGCTGCTGTTAGTAGTCATACTTCTACCAGGAATTAGTCAGGCAGATACTTTTGCTTTTGTGGGTTCACCGTTGTCGGTTGAGTTACTTAATGGTTCTTGCACAGATTTTATAGAACAACCAGAAGATAGCGAATTAGAAACAATATGCATGTCTAGGGTATTTAATCTGGAGTACACCGTTAGTGAAGTGCTTTACGGCTCTCTTTCTGATAAACCAATTGAATTTATAGGTTTTTATCATTCCTGGGGGATGCCCGCCTACACTACTTTTGAACCTGCACTAATTATTTTAGAAACTTATAAGGAAGATCTTCTTCTTATAAGAATAGATAATCTATTTGTAAAAAATCACCAATGGCTGGTGTGCGAAGAGGTTCCAGAGGATGAATTGACTGATTGTACAATTGGGAGGTTTGCTAGTGAAATCATCGTACAAGAGATTAATGCCCCATAACCTATATTTCGATAATGGTCACATGTCCGCTCTCGACCCAAGGCAGACATAAGAAAAACATGATCAATTTATGCTATGCCATCTTTATCAACTGGCAATAAAAGAGTTAGCTATAATCAATAAAAATTACTCGTTTTAACGAGATAAAACCATTACTACAACTAGGTAAATGCCATGTGTAAAACGCCAGAAAATGATAAAGCCATATCTGAAACTGAAGACTCAGGCATCTCGAGGCGTAATCTTCTGAAGAAAGGCAGTATCGCAGCCGTGACAGGTGCTTTGGCCGCCTCCTCCCAAATCGCTGCACAGCAAAATACCACAAATGCAATTTCTGGAACTCAAACTTCTGATGCCCCCCCTGTTGGAGAAATATTCAAGGCCTTTGTTAGACAGCCGGCAGGCGCAGAAATTCAGGAAGTCCGTCTGGCTCCTATCAGGGAAAACATGGTGGTGGTGAGGACCGAAGCCGCCCAATGCTGCTATTCAATCATTAATCAGGCGCTTGGTGAAAATGGTGATGGTTCCCGAGGTGATGAGGCGCGTATTCTGGGACATGGCGGTGTAGGTATTGTTGAAGCGGTGGGACCCTCTGTCAGACGAATCCGTCCCGGCGATCGTGTCCTAGTAACTAATACTCCCAACTGTGGTGAGTGTTATAACTGTCTTCGTGGTCGCGGCGACATTTGCCAAATGAATCCTTCTGCCGGAGAACCTCTGGTCTCGATTGGAGAACTGGCTGATGGAACCCCGGTAGTGCAGCACAACAACACCGGAGGCTTTGGTGAGCTGATGGTGACTTATGAGTGGTATTGTGTGCCTGCATTCACAGAACAAACACCAGCCGAACTAGCAATGCTTGGTTGTGTGGGAGCCTGCGGTCTGGGTGCTGTTACCACGTTTGTCCCGGTTGACTTTGGCTCTAATGTGGTTGTTTTTGGTGCGGGCCCGGTGGGTCTTAGCTCCATTCAGGGAGCCAGAATTATGGGAGCCTCACAGATTATCGCGATAGAACCGATAGCCGCACGTCGAGCACTTGCGCAACAGCTTGGTGCCACGCTGACCCTGGATCCTAACATGGAAGGTGATAATCTGGTTCAGCACATCAGGGATCTCTGCAGCGGACCAACGGACAGAAAACTGATTGGTGGCAGGGATAGCCGCATGAACGGAGACAGTCGTGGGGCAGATCTTGTTGTCACATCCGTAGGAGCCGATTTCAGAACTCCCACGGTAGAACGTGGTCCAGATCCGAGCGCGTTATTACCCACCAAACAGGCCTGGGAATGTACACGGGCGGCTGGCCGCCTGGTTACCCTTGGTTTACCTCGTGGCGAAATTTCTTTGCCTGCAGGAGCTTGGTCCAATCGGGGGCGTATCCATTATGCGGGGCAGTATGGTGGCGTTAATGCCAAATCCGATGTGCCGCGCTTCATACAATTGATTGATCAGGGTCTGTTTGATGCTAATGCCATGGTTACCCTGGCCGTCCCCTTTGAACAGACTAAACAGGCTTTTCAGGCCGTCTCAGATCGCACTACGATAGGGGCTGTGGTACTTTTTTAATCAAAGGGGCCAGAGTAACTTCTATTGAAGATACAGAAACAAAAAAGCCTGCTTTAGCAGGCTTTTATTATATAGCACACCCGACATGATTCGAATATGTGGCCGTCTGGTTCGCAGTGGCACCAGTAAGTTATTCAATCATTATATTTCGATAACTTGCGACCTTGGTTAGTGTGGCAATTGAGCATTATTAAGTACATTTGAGTAATACTCACTATTGCTTAGGTACTTTTTTGCCCCCCCCAACTGCTGATAACCAAATGTCTGCTTTCTATCCAAAGTGGACATTCGCTTGCCATGCTTAAAAAGCAGTTTCATAATGGATGTAAATAGGTAAAACTAGGCTCTAATAAATAAACCTCTATTAAAACCGGTAAATTA
>CAZSHI010000007.1:0-95151 GCA_964606735.1 uncultured Enterobacteriaceae bacterium | reverse complement strand
ATTAATTAAGCGGGACAGAAAATGGGAAACCCATGATAGAGCTAAACATTATCGGTGTGACATCTGTATCCGATCTGTATCCCAACGTAAAATACAAAATCCCGCTTATTGCAGCCTTGCCGGATGTATCCGTCAGCACCACCATTTATGATCTTGAAAATTCAGGGCATTTCAAAACCCTCAACAGCAGAAATCCCATAAAAAAAATATTCTCTATGCTGCGCTATCTATGGGCAACACTGTGGGTATATTTTAAGACAATCACCCTTAACAAGCCTAATATCTATATCTGTTATCCAGGAGTGTTTCTGGCTCTGCTGTTCTCTTTTATACCCCGATCGCGAAGACCCTTCATTTTCTTTGACGCCTTCATTTCTTTGTATGACACAGCAATCAATGATCGGACTTTATATGTGCCCAATTCTTTTATTGCCCGTTTTGTGTACTGGGCAGAATGCAGGGCCTTTCGTGTATCTGACCGAATTATTACTGACACAGAAGAAAATGCTGAGTTTTATGCAGGCTTGTTCAGGCTTGCAAGAGAAAAATTTGAAGTCATCTACCTGTGCATTCCACCTATTGAGCGCCCAGTAGAAGCCGAGCATGATGATGACACTTTCAATTGTCTGTTTATCGGCTCTTTTGTTCCACTACATGGCATCCAGTATATCCTGCAGGCAGTCAGTACCTTACAGGATCAAGCGCACATCAAATACAAATTTATCGGGGATGGACAGGATGCACATCTGCTTGATGAATTTCTGCATACAAATCCTCACAGCAACGTAAACTGGGACAGGGGCTTTTACCCGACGTCTTATCTCATCCAGGAAATCAGTAAAGCCGATTTATGTCTGGGCATCTTCGGACATACCCAAAAAACTGACCGGGTTATCCCCTACAAGGTTTATTATTATGCTGCTGCAGGTAAAGCCTTTATTACACGTGAAAGCAGCAGTTTCAGGCGTATTAACAGGGAACTCGACATGCCACTAACACTGGACTCAGGACACAATGCTCAAGAGCTAGCCAAAATGATTACAGAATTTTCCAGCGACAAGTCACTGCAAAAAAAGCAGGAAATTGCTGCTACAGAGTTCTTTCAACGACACCTGAGCCAGGAGGCCATTCGTGAAAAACTGTCGGACATGTTGAATACTCATGCCCGGATTAAGGCTTCATGAACAGTTCTGCCACTCAGCTCCTTTTCAAGTGGATTATCAGGCTACTATACGCCTCACTGCTGGTGTTTCTCAGTGTTTTCATTCTGAATAATATTGATGCCATCAGGAACTTTGATTTTTCACTTGAGTTTTTACCACTTCTCGCTGCGTTACTGATGATTATGCTTTCCTATACGATTAACTGCTGGCTTTGGCTGTACTTCGCCAGAATATATGGTATCAGCAGCAGCTTTTTAAGAGCCGGAAAAGCGTGGACCCAATCCCAATTGGGAAAATACATCCCGGGCAAGGTATCTGTTTTCATTTTCCGCATCAGTGCCTATCCGCAGGCACTCAAAAGTAATGTTGCAATTGCTTCAGCCTATGAATATATCACCAACCAGGCGGCCAGCTGCATCATCATATTAATCAGCATCTCACTATTACCACTGGCTCTGCCAGAGTACCTGAGAGTGGCTGCCATCATCGGCATCATAAGTTCACTGATTCTTTTAGTGCCTGCCTTGTTTATTCCTTTCAGTAACAAGCTTTTTACCCTGCTGAAACAATCGACGCTGGATAAGGCGCCGTCCTACTCAAAAATGCTGCTGTTTGTTGCAGCTTATATCATCAGTCTTTTTATCCAGAGTGCAGGATTGTATCTGGTCATCATATCGCTAAGTGATTTAGGCGTGGAACACCTGATTACGATTGTAGGTATGTACCAGGCGGCGGCTCTTGCTGGTATTTTTGCGGTATTCACGCCAGCCGGGTTGGGAGTCAGGGAAGGTGTATTGGTACTAATAGTCCCAATACTTGCCATACCAGAACCGGTAGTTATCGTATCAGTTTTGTTAATGCGCCTGCTAACGATACTGGCAGAGCTGCTAATGGCAGCTTTTTTCAATGCAAGCTTTGCGCTTTATGAAAAACCAGAGCTTTAAAGAGTCTGCTCAGACTTCTCTGATTTTTTTTGCAACAACGATAAATCCATCACCCCACCGCTTACCGGCAAAAGAACTTTGTAAAAATATAAAGGGTAATAAGAGTAGCCACATCAGGGTCGGATTAATCCGGCGCCCGCGCTTTTCGGTGCCACTGTCCAGGGTTTTATCAAGCATGCTTCTGTGATCATCAGCCTGGTAATACCGATCACGAAAGGGGCGCATGATTGAGGTCAGAGGAAAGCCATAATCCAGCAGTTTGACAATCTCAAACCCGCAAGCATGCAGTTTTTCCCTTATTTCATCTTCCTCATAGCGCCTCACATGACCTGAAAATTCATCCTGCTTTTGCCATTTTCGCATATAGGCCGGTACCGAAATAAACCAGAGACCCGCCTGCTTCAGACGGTTGTTAATATTGCGCATGAACGCCAGGTCATCTGGAATATGCTCGAGGACCTCAAAACTGCAGACACAATCGAAACCGTCTGCCTCAATTGTCATAATATCGGCGCACTGGACATCTATATCGGCACTACCCAGCCTGTCCTTAATGATTTTTGCCGCCCTGTCAGATTGCTCAACGATTACGCCACTTTCTATATTGGCATTATCAATCAGGTAAGCACTGACATCACCCTTGCCAGCCCCTATTTCCATGAAACTGATTGTTGGCTGTGTTAAATATGTTTTAAAGATTTTCTGAAGAATGGATAAGCGAAGAAAATACCTGGGCGCGGGACTCAGTGCATATTGATAAATCGATTTATTCACTGAAATTGTAGTCAATTGAATATTCAAATTATCCCCTACGAACTGGCGAGAACAGAAAGACTATTCTGAATCTTTGTAAATAAGCGTAGTGATTTGCTCCGAAACCAGTCCGATCAGAAAAATGATAATAGAAGCCGTAAACAGGACGGCCCCCATATTGGTGAAACTATGAGAGCTCAAATAGGTGTAGAGATAGTAGAAAAAACACATCAGAAAAAAAGAAAATGAAAAAGGAATAAATATTTTCAGCGGGGAGAACAGTGTGCCGATTTTGAAGATAATGACAAAAAAGCGAACTCCGTCCTTGAAAACATTGATGTGACTTTTACTCTGCCGCTCAGCTGTCACAATAGGAATGTAAGAGACGGAATATCCAGCACGGAAAAAGGCCATGGTGCAAGTGGTCGGATAGGAGAAACCATTGGGCAAGAGATATAAAAACTTTAAAAATTTATCACGTCGGACCGCACGAAAACCGGAAGTCAGATCCTTGATATGGTGCCCGGAAATCCAGCTCGACAGTTTATTATAGATGCTATTTGCAAGCAGCCTGCCAATACTGGCTTGAGATTCCCGACCTCTGGCACCGACGACCATGTCCATGCCGGATTCCATTGCCTGCAAAAGGCGGGCGACATCCTGCGGCTGATGCTGACCGTCGCCATCCATAAACACGATGATTTCTTTGCTGGCTGCTCGGGCACCACTTTTTATACTGGCCCCATTACCCTTACTGTACTGATGCGTAATGACATGGATATCAAGCTGTTGGCAAATGCCAGCGGTATCGTCGGTGGATCCGTCATTTACAACAATAATTTCTGCCGCTTGATAAAGCCTTTTGAGTTCTGGCAGGAGTCCAGCCAGGTTTTCAGCTTCATTTTTTGCCGGAATGACAATTGAAAATGGAAAATCGAGCACCTTACACTCCGTTAATTATCCAGACTTTCCTGTCTGGCCAGTAAAGCTTGATTGAAGGCTTCTTGCAGGATAACAAGCCTGCTTGTCTCAATCCCAAATGATGCATCATTTATTCTCTGAATTTCAGCAATCAGGCCCGCAGCGTCTTCCAGCCTGTTAACCTGTATCTGAACATCCACTCACTAGTCCGGTATATTCATAGGCCCTGAGTAATCGTTCTACACCAGGCTCATAATTACCGGAATAAAAATAAGCCTGCCCTTCCAGCCTTTCCAGGTATCCCTGGTACAAATTATTATCTTGAATAGCAGGATGTTGTTTGGCAACTACAATAATTTCCAGTATTTTATCCAGCGAAACCTCAGGGCACTGCTCAACTCGTTTTTTGCCCAGAATTGCATCTAGGGAATTAATGGTATACACGCTTACCGGGTACAGCGCCAGTCTTTGCTGAGCCTGTTCCAGCAGTTCATCCACCGAAGTACCTGTATCGCAGCGAAACAGGCTTTCATGAAAAAAGCTCCCGGCTTCCCTGGGCTGAACTTCCTGGCTCAGTTGAAGATATGTTAGTGCTGCTCCGATATTTCCTTCATTGTAATTCATATTGGCAAATTCAATATTTGCCCGCAGGGAATCCGGATGCTCCTGCACAGCGATCCGGTAGATCAAATCGGCACTGCGCCACTCCCCGACTCTTGTTGCAGTCAGAAATGTCCAGAATATGAGCAAAAAAACGCTGATGAATTTCAAATTCGGATAGTGCGCAACTGAAAAAAAATAATAGACCATAGCAACAATCGGCCCGACTGCTGCCAGGTAATTTCTGTGTTCGAAAATCAGCTCGAGGCTAATGAAAGTGGATTCGAGCAGATGTGAAATAATAAACCAGGCAATGGCAAAGGCTAATACCGGTGCTTTCTTCCAACAGTAAACGATTAAAAACAGCGAACCAATAAACAGCAGGAGAAGAAAGACTGTCAGCAAATCCATCTGCTGAATTGCCATAGCATCGTCATGAAACAGGCTCATGTCTGATAAGCGTGGTAAATAGATCAACTTGAGATAGAACGGAATTACATGGAGCTGCGTCATGAGACGCTCAGTCATCGTAAAGTCGCGGATGGAATAATCCACAAAACTGTCAAAATGTGTGAAGAAATACAGGGCGCCCAGCAACAGTGGCAGGACTGAAAAAATACCCAGGAAAATCCATAGGGATTTTTTCACACCGACATCAGGATAATGAAATTTAAATACCAGCATTTCAACGGCCAGCAGATACACAGGAATCAATGCCCCGTTCTCCTTGGATAACAATGCCAGTAAGAACACGAAGGGAAAAACCAGGTAGGCCAGCAGGTAAAAGTGTTTAACTTGCTGCTTCAGTAAATGTTCTCTTGCAATTATGTAAATCAACAGGGCAAGTAATGTGAATAGTGTGGCCAGTTGCGCCATTCTCTGCACAACATATAAGACTGTGCTCACCATCAGGGGATGCAGTAACCACAATGCAGCGCTCAAGCCAGCTATCCAGAATACTTTTTCCGCAGACAGTTGTTTTGCCAGGTAGGGAAGACACTTAAGCAGGAGCCAGAATATCAGTAGACCATTGATCAGATGGATGATCAGGTTATGTAATTTATAACCCCAGGGTTCCGGTCCATGTAAAATACCACTGAACACCAGACTGGCCATGGAGACAGACCGGCCCAGAACGCCACTGCGGTTGTGTGTCAGGGCATAAAGAATCTGGTCACTATCAAACTCAGGCACATAAAAGCGAACCACATTGGCAATATCATCGAGCAGGAAAGGACCGCTCAGCCCTCGCCAATACACGAGCAAGCCTAGAAGCATGACACATACCACTGCAACAATGGTCTGGAATCTCGATTTTTGGCCTGGAGCTATCATACTAGGGAATTTGGGACTCAATAAAAAAGCCAGCCTCTACCCTCGGTAAAGGCTGGCTTTTTCTAAAATTAATTCCTATGTTTCGAATTAATTAACAGCTTGACGGCAGATACTGGGTACCGGCTGAAGCTGTGCAAGACCAGGTTACACCGCTTGCTGAATAAGTCGGCTCCATCAGCAATACGATAGTGGCACCCAGGCTGGCAGTGTTTCCAGTGATAACAATGTAAGTACCATCCCAGCCAACGCTGCTTACCATGCCCTGAGAAATGTTCTGCAGGGTAATAGCAGTGGCACCAGGGACACCATTGTTCAACAGAGCATATTCTGTCACCACGTTTTTACCTGAAGAGGCAGCCAGTACCAGTTCAGATGCTTTGGCGCGGATGGTGTAATCTTGATAAGCAGGCAGTGCAACCGCCGCCAGAATACCGATGATCGCGATTACGATCATCAATTCGATAAGGGTAAAACCCTTCTGAGCACGTTTTTTCATGTTTTTCATGGTAAATCTCCATTAATAATAAAATCTGAATCAAGATAATCAGATTACCGCAGTTGGGTTTATCCAATATCTGCTGAAGTAGTCGCAAGTCTTATGCCAATTTAGCTGACTGTCTGTCTTTTTAGCTCAAAAACATCATATCTTGTGCTTTACTGAAGCTCCAATAACAATAATTTTGAACTGCGTCACCTTTTTTCAAGCCCGGCATTCCTCAGCTGAAGCGCAGATGAAGGCTGAGGCAGCACAAAAGTGACAAAATTTGTCATAAATTGTCATTTTGTGCAGCACTTAACAAAAGCTAAATATATTTCCTTTTTAATTTTTATATAGAAGTAAATGAAACTTAAAGTAAACTGTTAAGTATGAACAAAGAAGTCGACATGGAAATTAAAGGCCTCGGATAACGCCTGGTTACAGGACAGTTAATTGCACAAGATGAGCTACTGAAAGCCAGCGCCCAGGCACGAAAGCAAGACATCCCCCTGACGCGCTATCTGGTTCAAAACAAGATTCTGGACAGCAAACTCATCGCAGAAACGGCATCCTCTCAGTTTGGACTCCCCTGGCTTGACCTGGATGCCGTCGATCATGTGGCTCTGGCAGAAGCGCTTGCTCTGGTCGATATCCGACTGATAAAAAAGCACCATATGCTACCCCTGTTGAAGAAGGGCAATCGTGTCACCCTGGCGGTAGCGGATCCCTCGGATGAAAACGCCATCACCGAAATAAAATTCAACACCGGGGCCAGTATTGATCTGGTCATTGTTGAAGAGGATAAATTACAAACCCTAATTGATCATATTTTCGATAACCCGCAACAGGAAACCCGCCATTTCGAAAGTCTGGAAAATGTAACCCTGGATGATATTAATTTCGAAATTATTGAAGAAAGCGGCACTGAAGATCCCGAGGAAGGTGTCGATGACGCTCCCATTGTTAAATTTGTTAATAAAATCCTGCTGGATGCGATCAAAATGGGCGTCTCTGATATCCACATAGAGCCTTATGAGAAGGTTTACCGGGTTCGCTACCGTGTTGACGGTATCCTCAAGGAAATTGCCCGACCGCCAGCCAATATCGCTAACCGCATCTGCTCTCGAATCAAGATCATGGCACAACTGGATATTTCCGAACGACGGCTCCCCCAGGATGGCCGTATCAAAATGAAACTGTCCAAAAGCAAGGCCATTGATTTCAGGGTGAATACCCTGCCCACACTGTGGGGAGAAAAAATTGTGTTACGCATCCTCGATGCATCCCATACCCTGCTTTCCATTGATAATCTTGGCTTTGAGGAAGAACAGAAACAACAGTTTCTCAATGCCCTCAACCAGCATCAGGGCCTGATTCTGGTAACTGGCCCTACCGGTAGTGGCAAAACCGTTACCTTGTATACTGGCCTGAGCATTCTCAATACCCACGAAAGAAACATATCCACGGCTGAAGACCCGGTTGAAATCAACCTTGAAGGCATCAATCAGGTGGCGATCAACCCTAAGGTGGGGCTGGATTTTGCCTCGGCACTGCGCGCTTTTTTGCGGCAGGACCCGGACGTTGTCATGGTGGGTGAAATCAGGGACCTGATAACGGCTGAAATTGCCATCAAGGCCGCCCAGACCGGCCATCTGGTGCTGTCCACACTTCACACCAACAGCGCCCCGGAAACCCTGAGCCGACTGATGAATATGGGTATTCCACCCTACAACCTGGCCACCTCGGCAAGCCTGATTATTGCTCAACTTCTGGCCCGACGCCTGTGTCCTCATTGTAAAAAACCGGTCAAACTGCCACCGAAGATTTTGTTAGAGGAAGGATTCAGCGAAGAACAGGTTTCAGGCCTGAGTATTTATGCGGCCGTTGGTTGTGCTCAGTGCAATGAAGGCTATAAAGGACGTATTGGAATCTATGAAGTACTTCCCATCACTGATACTATTTCACGTATTATAATGGAAAGCGGTAATACGATTCAGATCGCTGATGTCGCAAGACAGCAGGGTTTCAATGATTTACGGCGCTCTGCCCTGAATAAAGTCGCACAGGGGCTAACAAGTCTGGCAGAGGCGAATCGCATCACTTAACTTGCTTGAAAGACCTGCAATGAGGTGAAAAAAGACAATGGCAAATCAGGCTGCAGCATCCGTTAAACAGGCTACCTACGTCTGGCACGGTAAGGATTCCAAAGGGCGCGTAACCAAAGGCGAGCTTCCCGGCAACAGTATTGCTCTGGTAAAGGCACAACTGCGCAAGCAGGGCATCAATCCGACCAAGGTCAAAAAGAAAGGTAAAGACCTGTTTGCTCCGTCCAAGCCGAAAATCAAACCCATGGACGTTGCCATTTTCACCCGACAGCTGGCCACCATGATGAAAGCGGGTATTCCGCTTGTGCAGTCTTTTGAAATTGTAGGTGGTGGTCTGGAAAACATCTCCATGCGCGAGGTGGTTTTTACAATCCGTGACGATGTTGCTTCTGGTAACAATTTCGCTGATTCGCTGCGCAAACATCCGCGCCTGTTTGATGATCTGTTCTGTAATCTGGTTGAAGCGGGTGAGCAATCCGGTGCATTGGAAAGCATGCTCGAAAGCTTGGCAACCTATAAAGAAAAATCCGAGGCCTTGAAGGCAAAAATCAAAAAGGCCATGAACTACCCGATTACCGTTGTCGCCGTGGCCATCATAGTGACCGGTATCCTGCTGGTGAAAGTGGTACCCCAGTTCGCAGAAACCTTTTCAAGTTTTGGCGCTGAACTGCCGATCTTTACCCAGTATGTCATGCGCATATCCGATTTCGCTATCGCCTGGTGGCTTTATATTCTGGTCGGCCTCGGCATCGCCAGCTTTGCCTTCAAGGAAGCCAAAGTCCGCTCAAAATCTTTCGCGGAATTCCTCGAACGTTTGTCCCTGAAGGCCCCTGTTTTTGGTGATATTGTCAAAAGTTCAGCACTGGCACGTTTCACCCGAACCCTGGCGACCACCTTTGCTTCTGGTGTGCCTCTGGTCGATGCTCTTGATTCAGTAGCTGGCGCCACCGGTAATATTGTTTACAAGAATGCCAGTTTGCGTGTTCGCGATAACGTCACGACAGGTATTCAGTTAACCCAGGCCATCAAATCAACCAATCTGTTTCCCATCATGGTGATACAGATGGTGTCCATCGGTGAAGAATCCGGTGCGCTGGACTCCATGCTGGATAAGTGTGCAACTTTCTATGAAGCCGAGGTCGACAACGCCGTCGACGGCCTCACTGCCATGATGGAGCCCCTGATAATGGCTGTTCTCGGTGTGCTGGTCGGTGGCTTGATGATTGCGATGTACATGCCGATCTTCCAGATCGGTTCCGTTGTCTAGCAAGCCGACAATATGAATGTAGCTGCATTTTTTGCTACTTTTCCGGTAGCCCTTCCAATCTTTGCCCTGCTTTTGGGGCTGATTATCGGCAGCTTTCTCAACGTTATGATTTACCGACTGCCCATCATGATGCAACGTGAATGGACCCAGCAATGCCATGAATTTCTGGAACTGGAAGAAAATGCAGAGGCTGCAGCAAGCCAGTCTGTTTTCAATCTGGCAAGCCCCGCTTCGCATTGCCCGCACTGTCAGCATGAGATCACTGCCATGGAAAATATTCCGGTACTGAGCTTTCTGTTGCAGGGCGGCAAATGCAAACAGTGCCGGGGGAAAATTTCTCTACGCTATCCACTGGTTGAAGCTGCTACCGGTCTGCTTTCCATGCTGGTGGTACTTGGCTTCGGTTTTACCTGGCTGAGCCTGTCTGTACTGATACTTACCTGGTCGCTGATAGCACTGAGCATGATAGATTTTGATCATCAGTTACTGCCCGATGATATCTGTCTTCCCCTGCTCTGGCTCGGTCTCATCGTGAATTACTTTGGCCTGCTTGTGCCACTGGATGCAGCGGTTATTGGGGCTATCGCTGGTTACCTGATACTCTGGTGTGTGTACTGGGCATTTAAATTATTGACTGGCAAAGAAGGTATGGGACAGGGTGACTTCAAGTTGCTTGCTGCGCTTGGTGCCTGGATGGGATGGCAGGCATTGCCACAGATTATTTTGTTGTCTGCTTTTGTCGGTAGCATCGTTGGAATTTCACTGATCCTGTTCCGTGGTCAGGATAAAAATATCCCCATTCCCTTCGGCCCCTATCTGGCAGGTGCCGGATTTATTGCGCTGCTCTGGGGGGAGCAAATTTCCCAGGCCTACAATTCGTTGTTAATGTAACAATGAACCCTGGCCCCACATTGCCTCTAACCATCGGCCTGACGGGTGGAATCGGCAGTGGCAAAACGCAAGTCAGCCGTATATTTGCCGAACTTGGTATTAGCGTTATTGATACCGACCAGATCAGCCGTGAACTGGTCAAAGCCGGCAGCCCAAACCTGCACAAAATAGCCAAATATTTTGGCCCGGAAATTCTGCTGCCCAGTGGCGAACTAAACCGAAGCAGACTGCGGCATATTATTTTCGCCGATTCAGCCCAAAAGCAGTGGCTGGAAGACCTCCTGCATCCCCAGATCAGGAGTCTTGCCCGGAAGCAATTGGCAGCGTCTCGCTCAAGCTATGCTATTGTGGTCGTGCCATTGCTGATCGAGAGTCAGCACTATGACTTTGTCAATCGGATTCTGGTGGTAGACTGCGAAGAAAACCTGCAAATTGAACGGGTCATGCAACGTGATCAGACTGAGAGGTCAGTTGCCGAGGGCATTATTGCGGCACAGATTCCACGCCAGCAACGATTGTCACAGGCAGATGATGTAATTGATAACAGTGGCTCTCTGAGTGAACTCAAAGACAAGGTAAGACAACTTCATGAGCATTACCAAGAACTCGCCCAACAGAGACATTGAGGAGACTAGCTGTCCACAATGTGGAAAAACAGTCCCCTGGATTGAGGAAGAAAAGTACCGCCCTTTCTGTTCAAAACGTTGCCAGATGATTGATTTTGGCGACTGGGCAAATGAAAGAAACAGCATTCCAGCCGAAGAACCGCCTGATGACTGGGAAGATCTCAAGGATGAGCGGTAGGTAAACGTTGTCTTAACAATTCAACAATGGGTTGATTGGCTGCCGGAAACTGATACTCAGACAGATCCTTGATTGCGACCCAGCGAATGCCTTGTCCTTCCCGGCCATGAGCCTCACCCTCAAAATCCAGGACTTCCCATACATCCAGTAAAACCCGCTTGTCACCGTAATCATGCTCAATCTTTAACAGTGATTTTATGGATGAGTCATCTGTCCCCAGTGACAGGCCCAGTTCCTCGGACAGTTCCCGTCGCAGAGCTGCCTGTACGTTTTCCGAGGACTCGAGTTTCCCACCCGGAAACTCCCACAAAGCTCCCTGATGTTTGCTCGGATCACGAAAGGCAATCAGTACTTCCTCAGCGGCATTGAATATAATGCCAACGGCAACATGAATGGTTTGTGACATGAACTTCAGCTGCGGTATTCAGCGTTAATTTTGACATAATCATAGGACAGGTCGCAGGTCCAGATACGTTCCGATACATCCCCTCTGCCTAACACGATCCTGATAGCGAATGCCGACTGGCTCACTACTGCCTGGCCGGCAGCTTCCGTGTAAGCTGGTGACTTGCCACCGTTCTCAACGATACAGACATCATCGAGAAAAATGGAAACCTGACTGATATCCAGATCCGGGATACCGGCTCTGCCGACAACAGCCAGAATTCTTCCCCAGTTGGGATCGGATGCAAACAGGGCTGTCTTCACCAGCGGCGATTCAGCAACGGCATAGGCCAAGCGCAGGCATTCTGAGTTCTCAAGCCCTTCACTGATATCAATGGTGACAAATTTGCTGGCTCCTTCACCATCCCGCACAATTGCCTGAGCCAGATCCTGATAGACGTCTTGAAAGACGGCATCTACTTTGGCTTTGTCCGTATCGCTTAAAGCGGCATAATCGAGTTCGCCCTGAGCGCTGGCAGCCAGCATACAACAATCATTGGTCGAGGTGTCGCCGTCCACGGTAATGCGATTGAAAGAACGATTGGCATGAGCAAGGTTAATCTCATGCAGTGTCGCTTTATCGATTTTTGCATCCGTAAAAATAAATCCCAGCATTGTCGCCATATTGGGTTTGATCATGCCAGCACCCTTGGCAATACCAGTGACTGTCAGTTTATTGCCGGCAATAGAGATCTGACGTGATGAGAATTTGGGAACCGTATCGGTTGTCATGATGCCCTGCGCCGCTGCTGTCCAATTTTGTTCGCTCAGAGAAGCTAGCGCTTGGGCATAAACCGCGGTAATTTTTTCAACTGGCAAGGCTTCACCAATCACTCCCGTTGAAAAAGGCAATACCTGCTGGGTTGTCAATCCGGTGGCTAAAGCCAGTTTTTCACAACAATGCAAAGCATCCTGCACACCAGCCTGACCGGTTCCAGCATTGGCATTTCCGGTATTAATCAGCAGATAACGTGGCTGGGCAGCTGAATTATGATCACGGGTCACTTGCACCGGTGCTGCACAGAAGGCGTTTTGTGTATAGACACCAGCAACTGTAGCCCCTTCACACAATTCAAACAGTACCACATCGAGCCTGCCAGCTTTTTTGATTCCGGCAGACACAGCCGACATTCTGATGCCGGGCACCGGAAAAATTTTTATATCCTGTTCACTCACGTCAATTCCACATTAATACAATAGAGCTATAAGGCTTCTGTTACGACATTCAAAAGTTTTCTTAGCGCGCCGCGAGCGAAGCTTGCAGGGCTGCTCTCAAGCCAATTTACCATGACATTGCTTATATTTTTTCCCACTCCCACAAGGACAGGGTTCATTGCGTCCTACTTTCTCACCTTCACGTACAAAAGGTGCCTGCTGGGCAGGCTGGGTAGCTGCTTGAGCGTCCTGTTGGGCAGTATTATCCATCATGCTGGCAGACTGATGCGTCAGTGTAGTCTGCTCCTGTTGCTGTTCCTCCTGGCGTTTTTTCTCAATTGCATCCAGTTCTTCTTTCTTCTGGATTTTTACATGGCTGAGGAACTTGATAACTTCATACTGGATATTGTCGAGCAGTTCTTCAAAAATAACGAAGGCTTCCCGCTTGTATTCCTGCTTGGGGTTTTTCCCGGCATAACCACGCAGCCCGATTCCCTGTCGGAGACTGTCCATTTGCGACAGGTGTTCCTTCCACAGCGTATCCAGAATTTGCAAGGTAATCTGCTTCTCAAAAATTTTCATGTTCGGGCCGACTTCGGCACATTTAGCGGCGTAGGACTCAGCCACAGCCGCTACTATTCTTTCCCGCAGTGACTCCTCATACAGGGTTTTGTCTGCATCAAGCCATTGCTGAACCGGTAGGGATTCCCCGAATTCAACCAACAATGCATTTTCCAGACCGGGAATATCCCATTGCTCCTCAACACTCTGTGGTGGAATATGGCTATTGATAACCTGGTTAACCACAGTTTCACGCATATCCGCAATGACATCGGAAATATCTGCTTCTTCCATCAGCTCATTACGGCGCTGGTAAATAATCTGCCGCTGATCATTGGCGACATCATCGTAATCGAGCAATTGTTTACGGATATCAAAGTTACGCCCTTCCACTTTGCGCTGGGCCTTTTCAATGGAGTTGGTCACCATGCGATGTTCAATAGCCTCGCCTTCTTCCATGCCAAGACGCCGCATAATATTGCTCACACGCTCTGAGGCAAAAATACGCATCAGGTTATCATCCAGTGACAGGTAAAATCGTGAGTAGCCCGGGTCACCCTGGCGACCGGCTCGACCGCGTAACTGGTTATCAATACGTCTGGATTCGTGACGTTCGGTTCCAATAATGTGCAAACCACCAGCATCAAGCACCTGCTGATGGCGTTTTTCCCACTCCGATCTGATCTTGCTGATCTGTTCTTCGCTTGGATTTTCCAGCGCTTTAAGTTCCGCTTCCCAGTTACCGCCCAATACGATATCCGTTCCACGACCGGCCATGTTGGTGGCAATGGTTACTGTTCCCGGCCTTCCTGCCTGGGCGATAATTTCAGCTTCTCTGGCATGGTATTTTGCGTTCAGAACCTGGTGCTCAATCTTTTCCTTATTCAGAAATTTCGAGAGAATTTCCGAGGTATCAATGCTGGCCGTACCAACCAGAATCGGCGCACCCTTTTCACGAAAGGCAATGATGTCTTTAACGATGGCTTTGAATTTTTCCTGCATGCTCAGGAACACCAGGTCATTGGCATCGTCTCGGATCATGGGCATATTGGTTGGAATTACCACCACGTCCAGTCCATAAATCTGATGAAACTCAAAGGCTTCGGTATCTGCCGTACCCGTCATGCCGGCCAGTTTTTCATAGAGCCGGAAATAATTCTGAAAGGTAGTAGAAGCCAGAGTCTGACTTTCGTTCTGAATCGGCACGCCTTCTTTCGCCTCAATGGCCTGATGCAGACCTTCAGAAAGACGCCTGCCCGGCATGGTTCGGCCTGTGTGTTCATCGACCAGAACAATCTGGTTATCCTGTACGATGTACTCAACTTCCCGATGATACAAATAGTGCGCACGCAGTGCCGATTGAACCTGATGCAAGAGGCTCAGGTTGGTTGCCGAATAAAGGTCTTCGCCTTCTCCCAGCATGCCTTTACTGACCAGCAGTTTCTCAATTTTCTCATGGCCGCTATCTGTCAGTTCCACCTGGCGGGTTTTTTCATCGACCACAAAATCCCCGTCAATGACTTCCTCACCTTCAATGCGTCGCTCAATCTGGGATTTTTCCTTGCCCTTTTCCCCTTTTTTCAAACTCGGCACCAGTGCATTGATAGCCTGGTAACGCTTGCCACTGTCCTTGATGGCGCCTGAAATAATCAAGGGAGTTCGTGCCTCATCGATGAGGATCGAGTCCACCTCATCGACAATCGCAAAATAACGTTCTCGCTGGAAACGGTCTTCCAGGCGGAATGCCATGTTGTCTCTAAGGTAATCAAAACCGAATTCATTATTCGTGCCATAGGTAATATCCGCCTGATAGGCTGCCCGTTTGCTCTCAGCGTCCTGCCCGGGAACCACCACACCGACACGCATGTCCAAAAACTCATAAAGCGGGCCCATCCATTGGGCATCTCGGCTTGCCAGATAATCATTGACGGTAATCAGATGAACACCCAGGCCAGTAATGGCATTGAGATAGGCTGGTAGTGTAGCCACCAGTGTCTTGCCCTCACCGGTGCGCATTTCAGCAATCTTGGTCTGATGCAGCACCATGCCACCGATAAGCTGAACATCAAAATGACGCATCTTCAGTACCCGGACACTGGCTTCACGCACTGTCGCAAACGCTTCTACCAGGAGATCATCCAGGCTTGCACCTTCCTCATAACGCGACTTGAATTCAGCCGTTTTGGCCCGTAACTGTTCATCAGAAAGAGCCTGCATGTCTGCTTCCAGCTCATTGATCTGCTTTACAACTTTATTCAAGCGCTTGATTTCACGCTGATTTTTATTTCCAAAAATTTTTGTCAACATATCGACTACATTTCCACTTTGCTAATAGCTTTAGCCTTGAGGCCAGTTAATTCATTTCAGACAACAGGGGAAAACCGATCAGGCAGGATTCTTCTGATCGCTCCGTTTACAGAGGGAGAGTCACCGATTGGTGCGGTTGATATAAGAGGCAGGGTCTATTACCCGGCCATTCTTGTGGATCTCGAAATGGACGTGAGGGCCGGTGGAACGTCCGGAACTGCCGGAGAGAGCCACGATTTGACCTTTTTTGATGATATCACCGGCATTCACCAGAATTTCCTGGTTATGGGCATAGAGTGACTCATAACCGTTGCCGTGGTTGACCTCAACCAGCTGGCCATAGCCATAACGCTCACCGGCAAAGGTGACAATGCCGGAAGCAACCGAGCTGACTTCAACACCCGTATCACCGGTGGCAAAGTCCACCCCGCCATGCCAGGCAAGCTCGCCGGTAAAGGGATCTATGCGACGACCGAAGTTGGATGAAACCCAGCCAGTACTGACGGGACGGCCGGCGGGCAGTGCTTCCTGCTGGATCTGCCGGTCAGAAAGCACCGTATCGAGAATCTCCAACTGCTGCTGACGATCTTCGATCTGCTGACTCAGTCGGTCAATTTCTTCAATTAAATCAAATGATTGCAGGCCAAACCCGCTATCATCCAGGCCCAGCTCAGGACCACCCAGCGCCGGCTCCTGACTGAAATTGAATTCTCCATTGTCTTCCAGCTGACTGATACTGGTCAGTCGTTCACCCAGGGCATCCAGCCGCAGCAGGCGGGCCTGCAGGTTGGCAAGTCGCAAGGTTAATGCCTGTAGCTGTGCAAGGGCTTCTTCCCGGATACGTCGGACTTCCTGTTCCTGCTCAACCAGCTTGTCAGCCCAAGCCTGGGCTGCTTCACCACTGTAGATTTCGGCATTTTTACCGGCACTGAACTGGTAGCCGTAATAGCCAAGTACCACCGGCAAGCCCAGGAAACAGAAGGTAAAGAGCACACGCATCCATCCCTTGATTACCAGGGATTTGGTATCACCATGCTTTTGGTCAACAATGATAATTTTCATCGAAAATCGAGGGTGCTGTAACTGTTGTCTGTAAACCTGCGGACGAAAACAGGGAGTTAACCACTAAATCACCTGCATGTCCATTAAAGCCTCTTACTCCAAGGCCTGGCGAGCTAAGCGGCCACGCCTTGGACTATTAGGCGAACTGGGGTCTAAGGTAGGAAATTGGCGCCTCTTCTTCCGTGTCGAAGGTCACAATTTCCCAGCAATCCTCGTTAGCCAGTAATTTGCGCAATAAGGCATTATTTAGAGCGTGGCCGGATTTGTATCCGGAAAATTCGCCAATCAGGCTCTTGCCCAATAAATAGAGGTCTCCGATGGAGTCGAGTATCTTGTGTTTGACGAATTCATCCTCATAACGCAGACCGTCTTCATTAAGAACACGGTAATCACCCACAGCCACTGCATTATCCATGCTGGCTCCAAGCGCGAGGTTACGGTTCCTCAGCGCTTCGAATTCATGCATGAAGCCAAAAGTTCTGGCCCGGCTGACTTCTTTAACAAAGGAGGTGCTGGAGAAATCGATACAGCCATGCTTGGTGTGCTTACGGTGAACAGGATGATCATAGAGCAGTGTATAACTGACCTTGAAACCACTGAATGGTTTGAGGCTTACTTTTTTATCATCCTGCTCCACACTGAGCTCTTTGGTGATTCGGATATATTTCTTGGGAACATCCTGTTCCTCAATACCCGCTGACTGTATCAAAAACACAAAAGGACCTGCGCTGCCGTCCATGATCGGAACTTCCGGCGCGCTGACATCCACATAGGCATTATCAATACCCAGACCTGACATGGCTGACATCAGATGCTCTACGGTAGAAATTCTGATGTCGCCCTCTACCAGGGTAGAGGAAAGGGTGGTATCACCTACTTTGTCAGCCAGGGCCGGTATCTGGACAGGCGGGTCCAGATCGACGCGGGTAAAGATAATCCCGGTATCAGCCGGAGCCGGTTTCAGAGTCAAATAAACTTTTTCCCCTGTATGCAAACCGACACCTGTGGCGCGAATGACATTCTTCAGGGTTCTCTGTTTAATCATTTATTCAACTCGTCTTGTCATCGTTTTGGCTAGCGATACTGGCTGCTCCATATAAGCGGGCAATCTTAACAAACTCATCGTACTATCCCAAGCAGTTAGGGGTCAGTAAACTGCTTTTTTAGCGAGTATTGTAAGTAAGACAGTAGTCCCGCCATAAGTTCCTTTAATCCGCCTGTTTTCTCAAAAAAGCCGGGATATCCAGATAATCCATATCCGTTTCAGCACCGGCAGCCTTTGCCAGCACCGGTTTCTCCTCAGCCTTTTCGCTTTCAAGAGCCACACTGCCGGCTTTACGCATTACCGCAGGTCGGTCCAGCGAGTTAAAATCAACAGTGGCCTTTTTGGTGTTATCCACAACCTTGGTCGGCCGCTGTTCCATACCCTGAGCACCCAGCCCCGTTGCAACGACCGTGACACAGATATCATCTTCCATCGACGAATCTATCACTGTGCCGATCACCACAATTGCCTGATCGGAAGCAAACTCGGAAATGGTGTCACCAACTTCAGAGAATTCTCCCAGTGTCAGGCCCTCACTGGCAGTGATATTAATTAAAATACCCCTGGCACCTTGCAGGTTAATATCTTCAAGCAGAGGACTGCAGATAGCAGCTTGAGCAGCTTCTACAGCACGGCTTTCACCTTTAGCAATACCTGTTCCCATCATGGCCATGCCCATTTCAGACATCACTGTACTGACGTCTGCAAAATCCACATTGATCATGCCCGGTCGCGTAATCAGATCTGCTATCCCTTTTACTGCCCCCAAAAGAACATCATTGGCTGATTTGAATGCATCCAGCAGCGTAGCGCCTTTGCCCAGCACATCCATCAATTTTTCATTTGGAATGGTGATTAAAGAATCAACGTGCTCTTCCAGCTCCTTGATTCCTTTTTCCGCTATAGCCATACGTTTGCGGCCTTCAAAAGGGAAGGGCTTGGTTACTACGGCAACCGTCAATATACCCATTTCACGAGCAATTTCTGCAACAACAGGTGCTGCACCCGTGCCTGTTCCGCCTCCCATACCTGCGGTAATGAAGACCATGTCTGCACCGGAAATAATTTCACGAATACGGTCCTTGTCTTCAATTGCTGCTTGCCGGCCAAGCTCTGGGTTGGCACCCGCCCCAAGCCCCTTGGTGACGTTGTTACCCAGCTGCAGGTTCATTTTTGTGTTGATTTTTTCAAGTGCCTGAGCATCAGTATTGGCACAGATAAACTCTACACCTTCGATACTGTTACTCAACATATGATGGACAGCATTCCCTCCGCCACCACCGACACCAATCACCTTTATTACTGCGTTTTGCGCAATATTATCAATGATCTCAAACATAGTATTACCCCTCTTTTCTACCGTAAGTTAAAACTCGTTATAAAAAAAATGACCTTCAATCTTCACTGCTAAAAAATCGTTTTACCCTGTCGAAAATATTGATCCCCGAAAATCCTTTCTCCCTGCCCCCCTGTTTTTCCTGATGCTGTTTTAGCCCATACATCAATAAACCCACACCGGTTGAATAGGTAGGGTTACGAACGATATCGACCAGACCGCTGATTTCATAAGGCATTCCTACCCTCACCGGCATATGAAAAATTTCTTCAGCAAGCTCGGCCACTCCCTCCATCTTGCTGGTTCCACCTGTGAACACCAGACCGGCAGCCAGCATGTCTTCAAAGCCACTGTGGCGCAGTTCAGCCTGGATCAGATGAAACAATTCGTCATAGCGCGGTTCAACCACATCAGCCAGTGCCCGCCTGGAAAGCTCGCGTGCAGGCCTGTCGCCGACACTCGGTACCTTGATCATTTCATCTGGGCTGGCAAGCTGTGAAAGGGCACAGGCATATTTGATTTTTAGTTCCTCTGCATTTTCAGTTGGTGTACGCAGGGCCATGGCAATATCATTGGTCACCTGATCCCCAGCTATCGGAATGACGCCGGTGTGGCGGATGGCTCCTTCAGTGAAGATGGCAATATCAGTCGTACCTCCTCCGATATCAATCAGGCAGACACCCAGCTCCTTTTCATCTTCGGTCAGTACGGAATAGCTCGAGGCCAGTTGTTCCAGGATGATTTCATCGGTTTCCAGCCCGCAGCGACGAATACATTTTTCGATATTCTGTGCAGCGTTAGTGGCACAGGTCACCAGATGCACTTTCGCTTCCAGTCGCACCCCTGACATGCCCAGCGGCTCCTTCACTCCTTCCTGGGAATCAATAATGTATTCCTGTGGCAGTATGTGCAGGACCTTCTGGTCAGCAGGGATGGCAACTGCCTGCGCAGCATCAATGACCCGCTCAATATCTGCCGGGTAGACTTCCTTATCACGTATCGCCACGATGCCATGTGAATTCATACTGCGAATATGTTTACCCGCAATTCCGGCATACACCGAGTGAATCTGACAACCCGCCATCAATTCGGCTTCTTCTATGGCACGCTGTATGGACTGCACTGTTGATTCAATATTCACCACCGTGCCTTTTTTGAGACCGCGGGATTTATGCCGTCCGATACCGACTATATTCAGGCCGCCTTCAGAATCCACTTCACCGACTATCGCCACGACCTTAGAAGTGCCGATATCCAATCCGACGATCATGTTTCCTTCCGTTAAATTACTCATCGCGCTGAGCCCACCTTGTTAACATGCATACTTTTTTACTCATAGTGCCCATCACTGCATTGAAACCAGTGCTTCATTTGTCGCCGCTGTTTTATAGGCTACGGCTATTCCATCTTCATAACGCAGATCAAAACGTTCTATGTCTGCCATATGAGCGGCAAACACAGTGTCATAGATCCGGGCAAAACGGCGCACCCGCATAACCGGGCTGATACTGCCGACAGATAATGTCACTCCATTAATCAGCTTTACTGTCCAGGCTCCCCGAGTGTTCAGATCCAGGCTGGCTATCCGAATATTTTTCGGATACAGAAGCTGGTTAAACACCTGGTACTGCTCCATGACCCGCTTTTCACTACCTGGCGGACCCGACAGCTTCGCCAGATTTAGTTGCAAATCCACCACGGGTGGCGAAAAGATGTTGCCGTCCTGATTCAATAACTGGCTGTCTCCCCAGCGGGCAATTGGCACTTCTTCTGTCACATCAACAATCAAGGTGTTGGGCCACTTGCGCCGGAGGCTTGCACTTTTAATCCAGGCATTGCCTTCGAGAGCCGCCTTGACCTGATCAAGATCTACCGACACCATGCTGCGGTTAATAAAATTGAAAACCGCCGCCTGCACATCGTTTTCAGTTACCCGCAGTAGCTCACCTTCGATCACGACAAACTCAATACGCTGGCTTGCCACATCATCAAAAACAGCCCGGGAATTGAGGCCCAGCAAGGCAAGCAAGGCCAGCAAGAGGGACGCAAGCACGGCTTTTTTCAAGACAGGGAACACACGCTGCAAGTTGCTGCTTTGCTGGCGACTTCGCATACTGGCTCCCCGTCCTTTATTGTTGCGCTTGAGCAAACTCACCTGTCTTGCACCTCTTTTTGCAAACTGCCCTTCAGTATTTCCAGAACCAAAGTATTGAAATCCATACCAGCAACGCTGGCTGACTTGGGTACCAGTGAGTGACTGGTCATCCCGGGTACGGTATTGACTTCCAGCAACCAGAAAGTGCCTTCCCTGTCACGCATCAGGTCAACTCGCCCCCAACCTTCACAACCAATCAACTGATAGGCTTCACCGGAAAGGCTTCGGATACTCTGGTCCTCTTCATCATTCAGGTCACAGGGGCACAAGTACTCAGTATCATCAGCCTCATACTTGGCTTCATAATCATAAAAGGCATTCTTAGGCCTCAGTTCAATAGCTGGAAGCACCTGCCTGTTCACGATTGGCACGGTATATTCCGGACCCTCAATCTTGCTTTCCGCCATTACCACATCATCGAACTGGCAGGCATATTCAAAGGCTTCCTTCAGCGATTCCGGATCATTGGCCTGTTTAATCCCCAGGCTGGAACCATCATTGACCGGCTTGACGAAACAGTCGCCAAGTCTGTCGATGACAGCTTGCCAGTCAGTACTGTCATACAGCAGTTCAAATTCAGGTGTCGGCAAACCCTGAGCCATCCAGATCAGTTTGCTGCGCACTTTATCCATCGCCAGTGCGCTTGCCATGTGACCACTGCCGGTATAGGGAATGTTCATCAGATCAAGCACTGCCTGAACCCGCCCGTCCTCACCATGACTGCCATGCAGCATAATGAAAGCCCGATCAAAGATTTCCCCGCTAATGGCTGCAAAAAAGTCTTTTCCCGTATCAATGCCTATTGCATCAACTCCGCTGGTCAGCAGGGCTTCCAGGACAGCATTGCCGCTGAGCAGCGAAATCTCCCGTTCGGAAGAATCTCCGCCCATCAAAACTGCAACTCTGCCAAACTCGTCTGCCATAGCTTTTAGCTCCAGTCTCCTGCAAGACCATCCTGTGCCAGACGGGCAGACAGTAAACCAACACTGCCTGCGCCCTGGGTTATCAGCAGATCACCATCCTCTAGTAACTCATCCAGCAAAGCCGGGAGCTCCTGAAGTTCTTTTACAAATACCGGGTCCAGTTGTCCGCGCTGCCGGATACTGCGACATAGACTTTTACTGTCCGCTCCTCGTATCGCTTTCTCGCCAGCCGGATAGACATCCAGCATCAGCAGCAAATCAACCTCAGACAAAACGGAGACGAAATCGTCATATAGGTCCTGGGTACGGCTGTAACGATGTGGCTGATAGATCATCACCAGTCGTTTGTCTGGCCAGCCTGCCCGCACGGCTTTGATATTGGCTGCCACCTCTGTGGGATGGTGCCCATAATCATCAACAAGCATGGCACTACCTCTGCTAAACTGAAGTTCACCGTGCATCTCGAAACGCCTGCCCACACCTTCAAATCTTTCCAGCCCCTGAATGATGTCTTCATCAGAAAGACCCTGATCGCTTGCCACCGCAATTGCTGCTGTGGCATTCAGCACATTGTGCGCACCGGGCATACTCAGGGTCAGTGATAGTTCGCCTTTGTCCGGCTTACTGACACTGAAACTGGTATGCTGGTTTTGCTGGGATATTTCCTTGATCCTGAAATCGGCCTGTTCTGAAAAACCGTAAGTCAGTATCGGCCTTGAAACCTGTGGCATCAGCTCCTGAATGACTGGATCATCTGCACATAAAACAGCCAAGCCATAGAAAGGCAGGTTGTGTAAAAACTCCACAAAGGTTCGCTTCAGTTTTTCAAAATCACTTCCGTAAGTCTGCATATGATCGTCATCAATATTTGTGACAACCGCTACCATTGGTAAAAGGTGCAGGAAGGATGCGTCACTTTCATCTGCTTCTGCCACCATGTATCTACTGGTACCCAGTTTGGCATTGGTGCCGGCACTGTTAAGCAACCCGCCTATCACAAAAGTAGGGTCTAGTTTTCCCTGTGCAAAAACTGAGGCAATCATGCTGGTAGTGGTGGTTTTACCATGCGTACCCGCTATGACAACTGCATGTCGATAACGCATTAATTCAGCCAGCATTTCAGCGCGCCGGATTATCGGAATGCGGCGCTTGATGGCTGCCCTGATTTCATTGTTGCTTTCATTAACCGCGCTGGAAATAACAACCACATCAGAATCTTCAACATGGCGGGCTTTATGTCCGATATAAATTTTTGCCCCAAGCTTTTCGAGCCTGGCGCAGGTTTTACTTGGCGCAATATCAGAACCGCTGATCTTGTAGCCCTGATTTAGCAGCACTTCTGCAATACCGCTCATGCCGGCACCACCAATACCAATAAAATGTATATTGCTGATACGCCGCATTTCAGGCACGCTGGAGATGAGCTTTTTGTTTTGCATCTCAGACATAACAGGCCTCCATACAATAGCCTGCCGCTGTCTCTGTTGCTTCCGGTTTCGCTGCCTCCTGTGCAAGCAATGCAGTCTGTAAAATCAGTGCTCGATTTGCCAGGAAACGATCCAGAATGTCTGCAAGTTTTGTCGAACTTAATTCATGCTGTTGAATAATCCATGCTGCTCCCAGTTTTTGCAGAATCAGGGCATTTTCTGTCTGATGATCATCGACCGCATGGGGAAATGGCACAAATACTGCCGGCACGCCCACCGCCGCAATTTCAGATACCGTGGATGCTCCGGCACGGCACAGAACCACATCAGCCCATGCATAGGCCTGGGCCATATCATCAATAAAGGCCGACACCTTGATTTCATCAGTATTGATTCCCGCCTGCTTATAGGCTTGCAGACAATCATCAAGATTATTTTTTCCACACTGGTGCCAGAGCTCAACTTTATTTGCGTTCGAATATTCAGCAAGAAATTCCGGCAGAAAGCGATTAATAGCCTGGGCGCCGAGACTACCACCTACAATTAACAGACGAATCCTTTGCTCTTCCCTACCTGCGAAACGCTTCTCGGGTGGCTCACAGTCAAGTACTTCTTTACGCAACGGATTACCAACATGAATTGCTTTGTCAGGTTTAAACCTTATTAAGCTTCGCTTGCTGAGCATCTGCTTACGCTTGAAGGCTCCAGCAAAACCCTCCATTACAACCGTAGCCAGAGGACTGAGGATCTGGTTGCTGAGTCCAGCAATCGCATTTTGTTCATGAATCAGTAATGGTTTTCCTAACATCCAAGCAGCTACCCCACCTGGTCCAGTTACAAAACCGCCCATTCCAAGCACACAGCAGGGTTTACAGGACCACAGCTTTGCCAGCGCCTGGCAGATCGCCAGAGTTATTACGAAGGGCGAGAGCAAAATGGTTAAGCGACTCTTGCCCCGTAATCCGGAAACTGAAATATAGTGAATCGGAATATCCGTTTCAGGCACGATACGAGACTCCATGCCTTTACGTGTGCCTAACCATTCAACCACCACACCCATAGATTGCAGGTGACGGGCAATACTCAAGGCCGGGAAAATGTGTCCTCCGGTACCGCCGGCCATGATCAGAACTTTTTTAGCACTGGTCTGGCTCATCGGTTTACCACCCTTTTCAGGTTGTTTTCCCTGGCAAAATTTTCAACATCGATTCTCAGCAGCAGAGCAACCATTACCATGCAGGTAATCAGGCTGGAACCGCCAGCGCTTAAAAATGGCAATGTCAGACCCTTGGTCGGCAGCAAGCCGATATTTACACCGACATTGATGATGATTTGTCCCATGAAAATCAGCGCAATACCGTAAGCAAGATAAGCAGGAAAGAAATCACCTTTTTGTTCATTTTTTCTGGCAATCAGCATGGCTCGCCAGACAAACACCATGAACAGGGCCAGCAAGGCTATGACTGTAATAACGCCCAGCTCCTCGGCGATAATTGCCAGTACAAAATCGGTGTGCGGCTCGGGCAAAAAGTAAAGTTTTTGAATGCTGTTACCCAAGCCGACCCCGAACCATTCTCCCCGACCAAACGCTATCAAGGCCTGAGCCAACTGATATCCGGATCCAAAGACCACGTCCTCATTAAAAGGATCTGAAAGGGCCGCCACGAATGATTTGACCCGCGCAATACGATAGGAAGATGACAGAATCAGCGCAGCGCCTGCTCCGCCTGCAGCAAGAATTAACAACACAAACTGGTATAGTTTGACCCCGGCCAGGAACATCATGCCGAATACCGAGAGCATGAGCACAACGACCGCACCAAAATCAGGTTCTTTCAAGAGCAGCAAAACTGGCAGAGCAATAAAAGCCAGTGGCGTAGCAAATCCTTTCCAGCTACTGATGACATATTGATGATGCCTGCTCAGGTAAGCAGCAATGAAAATCACAATGAACACTTTTGCCGGCTCGGAGACCTGTAATGTCATAAAGCCAAGATTAAGCCAGCGTGTACTACCATTGACTTCCCTGCCAATCCCCGGCATCAGCACAAGCATCAGCAAACCTATCCCCAGCAGCATGAGTGGCATACTCCAGGCGCGATAAAACTTGATGGGAATATTGAAAACAACCAGCCCGGCAATGGCTCCCATCACCATGAATATCAGCTGTTTTTTCAGGTAGTAAAATGCATCACCATAATCACTGCTGGCAATTTCTATTGATGCCGACGTCATCATGATCAGGCCGAATATCAGCAGAAGGAGGACGCAGACAATCAGCCCCTGATCGCCCAGGTAAACTACTTCCCTTTCACGTTTGAACGCTTGTTGCGCCAATGTCGCCATCAGTGCAGAGCCTCCACCGCCGCTGTAAATACCCTGCCGCGTTCCTCAAAATTCGCAAACATGTCAAAACTGGCGCAGGCAGGTGACAATAAAACAATATCTCCTGGCTGTGCTTGCTGGTGCGCCAACTCCACCGCCGCAAGCAGATTGTCGACCGCTGTGACAGACACTACTGGAGATATAGCCAGGCTGATTCGTTTTGCATCTTCGCCGTAAACAATGACCAGTTTGGCGTGGCGCGATAGGCTCTCCTGCAAGTCACTAAAATTCGCGCCCTTGCCCTGACCTCCGGCCAGCAGTATTACATTGTTTTCTCCACCCAGGCCCTGAAGTGCGGCAATGCTGGCACCGACATTGGTACCTTTGGAATCGTTGTAATATTTAACGCCTTGAATGTCGGCAATAAACTGACAGCGATGCGCTAAGCCCGCAAAGTCACGCAAAGCGGCCAGCATGAGCGGCATGTCCAGACCCAGCGCATGACCGAGTGCCAGTGCTGCCAGTGCATTTGCCAGATTATGCCGACCGGCGAGTTTGACCTGACTGGCAGGCATTAATGCCTGCTGATCGAAGGCCAGCCAAGTTTCACCCTCCACTTCCAGCAGACCGAACTCATCAGGACCGCCGGCATCAAGACCGTAACTCCACTGTCTTGCCGATGCGGGAATGCCCAACGACGTCAGGGGATCATCGCGGTTCACAACTGCCTGTTTGCAGTTCTGGAAAATTCGTTGTTTAGCTGTCAGATACTCCTGCTCGGCATCATAGCGATCCATATGATCCGTGCTTATATTAAGAATACAGGCCACTTCAGCGCCAAGCTCATGAGTGCTTTCCAGTTGAAAACTGGAAATCTCCAGGACATACAGCTGACGCTCTTTTTCGTCGAGCAGGTCCAGAACCGGCTTACCAATATTGCCGGCCACCGCAACATCCAGACCTGCCCGCTCTGCCATCACACCAAGCAAACTGACCACAGTGCTTTTGGCATTGGAACCGGTTATCGCCGCAATTGGCGCCTGAATGCTTGCAGCAAAAATGCTGATATCACTGTTCAGGGGAATCTTGGCCTGTCTTGCCTTATCGAATACTGGCTGGCGTAAATCCACTCCCGGACTGACCAGTAATTCTTCTGCTGCCAGCAGGGTCTGTTCCTGAAAATCACCCAACTCGATCTCAAGCTGCGGAAATGCCTGTCTGGCTTCCTCTAATCCGGGCGGCTGCTGACGACTGTCCACAATTCGAAAACTCTCACCCTGCCGCTGCAAATAGCGCGCAAAGGAAAGCCCTGTCTGGCCGAGACCGACAATGACTTTTCCGTTTCTGTGTAGCGCGGTTTGCATGACTTTTCTACAAAACTCCTATCGCAGCTTCAGTGTGCCCAGACCGAAAAGGACCAGAATAATGGTGATAATCCAGAATCGGACAATCACCCGTGGTTCAGGCCAGCCTTTCAATTCAAAGTGATGATGCAAGGGCGCCATTCTGAAAATACGCCGCCCAGTCAACTTGAAGGATGCCACCTGTAAAATGACCGACAATGTTTCCATCACAAAAATACCGCCCATGATGACCAGCACAATTTCATGCCTGGCAATTACCGCAACAGCGCCCAACGCAGCTCCCAGCGCCAGAGCTCCGACATCGCCCATAAATATCTGTGCCGGGTAAGTGTTAAACCACAGGAAACCAAGGCCGGCTCCTGCCATGGCGCCACAAAAAACAACCAGTTCTCCGGTGCCTGCGATATAGGGAATATTCAGGTAGGCTGAAAATTCCGTATTGCCAACCAGATACGCAATAATGCCCAGCGCACTGCCTACCATCACGGTTGGCAGAATGGCCAGACCGTCCAGGCCATCGGTCAGGTTTACGGCATTACTGAAACCAACGATGAAAAAATAAGCGATAAATACATAAAAGGGACCCAGCTCGAGTGCAACGTCCTTAAAAAACGGGACGATGAAAGCTGTTTCTGCTGGCGTGACTGCATGCCAGTAGAGATAGCAGGCAGCCGTAAAACCAATGATCGACTGCCAGAAATACTTCCAACCAGGACTCAGCCCCTTCGGATTTTTTTCAAAGATTTTTCGGTAATCATCAACCCAGCCGATAACACCGAATCCAACTGTCACGAATAGTACTGTCCAGACATAGGCTGAACTCAGGTCCGACCACAGCAGACTGGCAATAACGATGCTGATCAGAATCAGCGCACCTCCCATCGTTGGTGTCCCGGCCTTGCTTAAATGGGTCTGCGGTCCGTCATCACGAACCACCTGGCCTATCTGTCGATAATTCAGATGTCTGATGACATAGGGCCCAATAAACAGCGAAATTAACAGGGCTGTGAGTACCCCGAGAATGCCACGCAGGGTCAGGTATTCAAAAACCGTAAAACCGGAATTAAATTGCGCCAGATAATTTGTCAGCCAAAGTAACATGAGCGGTTAATCTCCTTCCTGGGTTAAGGTGGAAACCAGCTTGTCCATCCCCGCACTGCGCGAACCCTTGATCAACAAGGTTACCGTTGGGTCAAGCAGGGACATCAGATGCTGTGCCAGTGCATCCATTTGAGTAAAATGCCTGGCATCTTTACCGAAACTTTCGGTTGCCAGCTGTGAGCTGCTGCCAATGGTGTAAAGTAAATCGATGCCTTTTTGTCTCGCATAAGTTCCGATTTCCCGATGAGCTTCATCGGTATACGAACCCAGCTCTGCCATGTCTCCCATGGCAATAATTGTTGTACCCAGTTGCCTCGCCAATACATCAATGGCGGCCTGAAACGAACTCGGGCTGGCATTGTAGGAATCATCAATAATGACGGCTTGCTTGAAGCCTTTACGAAGGGTCATTCGCCCGGGGACTGGCTGCATGTTTTGCAGCCCTTGCTGGACTGCCGACAGACCGGCTCCCGCCTGTATGCTCAAGGCCGCAGCGGCCAGAGCATTGGAAACATTGTGATGACCCGGCAACGCCAGCTTTATCGACAGCTCTCCGACAGGGGTATGCAAGATAAACTGCGAGTGCATGGCATCGTTAAATTCAAGTGCTGCTACCCTGAAATCGGCAGTGCTTTTACCCAGCGCACTGATCGTCACCAGTCTTTTCCCTTTAAGTTGCTCAATCCATTGGCCGGCATAAGCATCATCCAGATTGACCACAGCGATGCCTGTTTCATCAAGGCTTTCCCAGATTTCTCCTTTGGCCCTGGCCACACCATCAAGGTCACCAAAACCTTCCAGATGCGTTGGCGCCACATTGGTGATATGCGCTACCTGAGGCCTGACAAAAGCAGAACTGTAGGCAATTTCGCCTGGCGCATTGGCTCCCAGCTCAATCACGGCAAATTCATGCTCGGCCTCTAGCTGCAGCAGGGTCAGAGGCACCCCAAGATCGTTGTTCAGATTGCCTTTAGTCTTCAGCACCTTGCCACTCACAGCCAGAATACTGGCTGTCATTTCCTTGACGGTGGTTTTGCCCTGGCTACCAGTTAAGGCCAGCACTTTTGCCTGACTCAGGAGCCGGTTATGCAGGCCGATTTTTCCCAGTGCGAGACGCGTATCCTTTACCTGCAAGGTAGGTAGAGCGGTCTCCGTTTCTCTGTTGATTATTGCGCCAGCTGCCCCCTTTTTTTCTGCCTCGGCAACAAAATCATTCCCGTCGAAGTGCTCACCCTTGATGGCGACATATAAATTACCGGCGGCAAGTGTCCTGCTGTCGATAGACACAGCATTGAAGCTGACATCTGCTTTACTCAAGCTGCCACCCGTCAATTCCTGAATTTCCTGTAAACGCATTTCCCTGATCACATGCTCAACCTGATTCTGGAAAACGTTTGCTTAATGAAACTCGTGCCTGCTTCACATCACTGAACAGCATGCGCTTGCCTCCGACATCCTGATATTCCTCATGACCTTTACCGGCAATCAGAACCACATCACCGGGCTCGGCTTCATTGATTGCCAGTTCAATGGCTTTGGCCCGATCACTCTCCACACGGACTTTTTCGCTATCACTGAAACCTGAGAGGATTTGCTGAATAATCTGCTCGGACGATTCCTGCCGGGGATTGTCATCAGTCACCATCACCTTATCTGCCAGACGCTCGGCTATACGGGCCATCATCGGACGCTTACCCGGATCTCTTTCTCCACCACAGCCAAAAACACAACAGATTTTTCCTTTGTAATGTTCATGCAGAGCCTGCAAGGCATTTTTGAGTGCATCAGGTGTATGTGCGTAATCAACAACCACGGCGACTGACTTCTCTCCAATTAATTCCATGCGACCTTTTACCGGTTGCACGCCAGCTACAAGCTTCAGCAACTCTTCAAAAGTAAACTTTCCCCTGGGCATTTCATTGGCCAATACTGTGGTCAGCACAGCCAGTAGATTACTGATATTAAAAGACCCCAGCAGACCCGTTTGCAGTGTTCCCTCTCCCCAGGGGCTGACAATATCCAGCTCAAAACCGTGCCGGGTGAACGCGACATTTTCGGGGAAAACATCTGCACGACGATCACGCAAACTGTAGGTAAAACTGTTCACGCGTTTAGACAGATTCTTGAGGATGACAGCACTGAACAGATCATCCATGTTGACTACTGCTGTTGACAGGCGCGCGCCACTGAAGAGTTTCAGCTTCTCTTCGCCATAGGCATGCATGGAACCGTGGTAATCCAGGTGATCGCGTGTCAGATTGGTAAAAATGGCTATGTCGAATTCATCGACACAGACCCGTCCCTGCTTGAGACCATGCGAGGACACTTCCATCACCATGGTGTCTGCTTTGGCCTTGAGCAGTTCACTAAAAATTCGTTGCACGGCAATCGAGTCCGGCGTTGTTCCGGGAGAATCGGCGGACATCTGTTGATTGCCCTGACCGAAGAGCCCGTAGCCAAGAGTTCCGCTGACACCACAGACATGGCCCAGGCTAGTAAAACACTGACCCAGAAACTGGCAAATACTGGTTTTACCATTAGTTCCGGTTATCCCAATCAGATTGAGATGCCGGGCGGGATTGGCAAAAAATGTTGCTGCGATTTTACTCAGCCTGCAGGCCAGCTTATCGACCGGGACCACCGGCACATTATTTACCGTTGAAATTTCTTGCCACAAATCCCCTTTTTCCACCAGCACAGCCGCGGCACCTTTGGTGACAACTTCATTAACGAAGTCCCTGCCATCAAAGTTCGCCCCCTTGCAGGCGATAAATAGGTCGCCGGCTTCTATCCTGCGACTGTCGAGCTCAATACCGGTTAGGACAACATCCAGCTTTTTGGGGATCTTGAGTTCTCCTTCCAGCAAGAGGGACAGACTCATCTGTTCCGACATGCTCTGCGCCGTATTCATCGCCCTGTCTCCGACATGCTGACACGAACTGCATCGCTATTGGCGGCACTTAGCTCGCCGTTGCTGACTGGTAGCAGATCCGGCGGCACATTCAGGATGCGCAACGCGCCGGCAGTAATTTCTGCAAATACCGGTGCAGCGACCTGACCGCCACCGTACTCTTCTCCCTGTGGCTCATGAATCGTTACAACCGTAACAATTCTCGGATTGGTTACGGGCGCAAAACCGGCAAACAGCGAGATATAATTCTCCTCATCATAACCACCATTTTGAACATCGTAGAACCAGGCTGTTCCCGTTTTACCAGCCACACGATGTGTTGGAATATAGGCTCGGGTTCCGGTACCACCTTCTCCGGGTGCCACCACGGCTTCCATCATGCTGGTCACCGTGGCAGCCAGTTCTTCACTGATCACACGGGTACCGGAAACCTCATCCGGACTGTCAATCTTCAACAGAGAAATAGGTTTATAAACACCCCCGTTGGCGAAGACCATGTAAGCCTGGGCAAGCTGCAAGGGCGAAGCCTGAAAGCCATAACCGTAGGCAAGCGTGGCTATTTCTGTTTTGCTCCAGCGCGAACGTTCGGGAATCAGTCCGGCAGATTCTCCCGGGAAACCCGTACCCGGGGCCTGGCCCAAGCCTACACGCCTTAGCATATCCAGCATCGGCTCCTGTCCCATGGCAAGTGCCAGCTTGGTGGCGCCGACCTGAGATGATTTAGTCAGAATTCTTTCCAAATTGGATTCACCATAATTGACCGGATCACGGATAGTCGCACTGTCGACCCGGATATAGCCGGGACTGGTATCGATAATGCTTTGCGTATCAAATAGTCCGCTTTCTAGTGCCGCAGTAATCGTAAATGCCTTGGCAGTGGAGCCTGGTTCCAGCGATTCAGCAATTGCGCGGTTTTTAAGACCGTCCAGTTGCTCACTCAGACTGTTGCGGTTGTTCGGGTTATAGGAAGGCTGATTGACCATTGCCAGGACTTCACCACTTTGCACATCCAGCACGACAGCCGATCCTGCCGTAGCATAACGGCGGGTCACTTCTTCCTTGAGGGCCTTGTAGGCCAAAAACTGAATTTGCGAATCAATGCTCAGCATCAGGTCATTGCCGGGCTGGGCCACTTCATTGATTTTTACTTCACGGATAATGCCGCCATTGCGATCCTTGAGAACCTGCCTGGAACCCGGCGAGCCCTGCAACCAGTCTTCATAGGCCAGCTCAATACCTTCCTGACCAACCTCATCACTATTGGCCAGACCTACTACATGAACTGCCACTTCACCCAAGGGGTAGAAACGCTTGTATTCCTCTTCGGCCCAAACGCCATCAAAATCATGACGCAATACCAGATCGGCTTCTGCCGGCGGAATACGCCGTTTGAGAAACAGGAATTCACGATTTGAGTTGGCTTCGATGCGTGTGCGCAGTACATCAGGATTAAGCCCGATAGCTGTGACTGCCAGCGCAAACTGGTCCCACTGCTCCGGGTGCAAGAGTATTTCCCTGGGATTGATTGCCAGTGACTGTACTGGCGTACTGATCGCCAGCGGCTGACCATTGCGATCCAGAATATTGCCGCGGTGCGCAGCAATCACATCATTACGAACAGTCCTTGCATCTCCCTGCCTTTGCAGCACTTCATTGTTCATAACCTGCAAGTCAAAAACTTTCCAGGCGGTGACAGCAATAAGTGAAAAAATCACAGTGAAGACAAAATAAAGTCTCCAAGCCTGAATTTTTTCTATATGAGACACACTCATCTTTTTACTACCACAATGTCTTCCCGACCTGGTATCACCATGTTGAGTTCTGCTTTGGCAATATCCTCCACCCTGCCCTGCGAGATCAGGCTGCTTTGCTCCAGCAGCAACTGGCCCCATTCAACCTGCAAGGCATTTCGTTCATTTTCCAGCGCCTGCAATTCATTCAATAAATGCCGACTCTGGTGTGTTGAATAAACAACGCTCAATGCAGACACGCCCACCGCACCGAGCAATACTGTAAAACCGAACCAGACTCTCCCCGGCCTGGTTCTTCTTCTGTTTGCCTCCTGCTTTTGGGAAAACACAGGCATCAGGCAACCTTTTCAGCAACACGCATAACGGCACTGCGCGCTCTGATATTTTCCGACAGTTCATCCGCCTCAGCCTTGAGAGCTTTGCCAATGTGCCTGAGGCGAGGGTTAAGAAAATCTTGCGTCACCGGCAAATCTGCCGGGTAGCTGTCACCCTTCTCTTCATTTTGTATAAAACGCTTCACCAGCCTGTCTTCCAGTGAATGGAAACTGATCACAACCAGACGTCCTCCCGGCATCAAAACATCCAGTAATTTCGGCAAGGTCTGCTCAAGATCTTTCAGCTCATCGTTAATAAAGATACGGATCGCCTGAAAAGACCGTGTTGCCGGATGTTTGTGTTTTTCCCATTTGGGATGTGCCTGCTTTATAATCTCAGCCAGATCCAGGGTTCTTGTTATCGTCCTTTCCTGTCTGCGCTTGACGATGGCTCTGGCAATTCGTCGCGAAAAACGCTCTTCCCCAAACTGATAAAGAACATCTGCAATACTTTTTTCATCTGCCCTGGCCAGCCAATCTCCGGCAGATTCCCCGGCCTGTGTATTCATTCGCATATCCAAAGGTCCGTCTTTCATAAAACTAAACCCTCTGCGCGGATCATCAAGCTGGGGTGATGAGACCCCCAGATCCATCAATACGCCTGCCACACGCCCCTGCATCTTCAGGGCTTGTACCGCATCCTGCACATCAGCAAAACTGCCATGATGCACAATGACACGTTTATCCTTTGCTGCCAGCTCATTGGCAATGGCTATCGCCTCCGGGTCTTTGTCGATAACCAGTAAGCGCCCCTGACCTGATAGGCTCTCCAGTATTCTCCTGCTATGCCCACCCCGCCCAAAGGTGGCATCAATATAAAAACCGTCTTTATCCTTGACCAATGCATCCAGGGCCTGCTCCAACAGTACACTCTGATGCAATCCACTCATTTCTCTTGCTCTACAAGGAGAGGTTCTTTAATTCATCCGGCAAATCGTCAACTTCCACTTTATGTTTCAGCCAGCCATCTCGTGTTTCATTCCAGACCTCATCATTCCAGACTGCGAGTTTGTTGCCCTGACCGACCAGCGCCACCTTTTTATCCAGACCAACAAACTGGCGTAAATTCTGGGGAATCAGGATGCGGCCACTACCATCAAGATTCACTTCAGTAGCATGACCGATAAATATGTTTTTCAAGCGGCGAGATTCTGGATGAAAACTGGAAAGTGCAGCCACCTTGCGCTCAATGGCTTCAAATTCGTTCAGTGGATAAATCACCAGCGATTCACCATCCTGATCGATAGTAACCACCAACTGGCCCTGGCAAAATTCATCGATAATTCCACGAAACCGGGCAGGCATCGCCATACGACCCTTCGCATCCAAGGTAATTGAATGTAATCCGCGAAATAGCACAGCTTCACCTCAACCCGGGTCTTTCACCATGAAAGCCCACAATTAACCCACTTTTTAACCACTTTATTGCTACTTTTTTGCACTATAAGGGAGTTCTGACAAGTAAATCAAGCACTTGTTTGCATAATTTTGTGTAGAAAATGAAGCTAAATGCGGCGAAAACCTGGAAAAGTCCCCATTTTTCCGCCAACGGAAAAGTTAAAGACCATAATTTACAATTAGGTATGCATAAAACTTAAAGTAATTTATTAAGAAACGCAGCGTGATCTGCTAGCAAGCGACCCGAATGGTCAGGAAAGGATTTCGTGAACTGCATCCGCTGCAGAAAAAAGTGAGTTGGCCTGTAAGCCGGGTTCTGTCGTGGACAATCATTCATCTGGGAGCCATGTCGCCATGACCCTCTTGCAGCCTACCCGAACCCAGTGCGAGCAACACTAAAGGTTCCTATTTGGCCTTGCTCCAGGTGGGGTTTACCATGCCATGGAATGTTGCCACCCATGCGGTGCGCTCTTACCGCACCATTTCACCCTTACCGGTAAACCGGCGGTATCTTTTCTGCTGCACTTTCCGTAGGCTCACGCCCCCCAGGGGTTACCTGGCACCTCGCTCTGTGGAGCCCGGACTTTCCTCTGTTAGAAACAGCGATTGTCTGGCCAACTCACCAGCGCAATTATAATTATGCTCGTGTATTCAAACCAGCTTTAAATTATTGATCAAGTGGAGAACTGGGCTGACGGCAACCAAGAAGAGACCCAAACTCACCCAGTAAAGAAGGTTTACTATACTGCTAAATAGCTGGTATCAGGAAAGTTTAAAGCATCTAACAATAGCGTCAGAGTAGGGATTCAATCTACTCTGACGCATAATAACGAAAGGTTTAATTACTCGAAGTCGCCATTCCATACAAAGTCACCATCCACAACTTCGAGACTCTGCATACGTAGGCGATGATCATCGGGGTTTCGTCCAGGTTGACCACTGATGCGAACCCTGTCACCAGGCTTCAGGCTGGAGCGGTCAACCGAGCCGGCCAGCGCACTGGCACCTCCCCACTCAACCGCGTACCGATGATTTTCGCCTATCTCTTCATCCGTCACCATCACATGTACAAATGAGTGCGGGTTACGAAACAGGAACTGAACCATGACACCCTCAATCGTTTCCGTGTCATCCATAATATAGGTAGCTGGGAATGAATGATGCGCAATGGCTGCTCCAGAGGCAAATACACTAATGCCCATTGACAACATGATGGCTGTGAATGAATTTCGTTTGCTGGGTTGCATAACCAATCTCCTTTATGACGTTTGGTTAGCCTATTATCAAGCTTGAATTCTTAACAAATTCTTAACTAATGATGGAAATAAAGTGCAAGCTTGATCTGATAATTTTCACTTCAGACAAATCGATTCAGTGATAGTTATGCACAGACATTACTGAGCTTGTCATTTCCACACCTATCGCAGAATGACTAATATTCATCACTCTTTTTCGAGCAATTTAATCACTAATAGCCTGTAAGCTTCTGGACCCATGCTCACAGTATCGATTAATAACCGACATTTCTGGCTATAGTATTGTTATAGACCCCAACCCATGAACTCAGATGTAAATCCTAGGGAATTGATAAAGCCGTGAGCTATTACAAGCGGCCAAAGGTTGTTTCTATATAGCAGAAAATAAGTCCCGAAAATTATCCCGATTACTCCTGCATTTACAAAGCCCGTCAACCCCTGGTAATAGATGTGCACGTAACCAAATATTAGAGCCGCAAGTAAAACTGATACAGTTGACGAAAAATAAATATCACTAAAAACAGTTTTCAATCGAGTAACAAGGAAACCTCGAAAAAACATCTCCTCACCAAAACCGGCACTCACCCATGACAAAGCGATTAATACCAGATACAACTGAAAATTTCCTTGGATGTCTCCCCAGCGCTCTGTTTCACCCTCAATGGGTTCTGACATAAAAGTAAACCCTACAACTTCTAATGCTCTTGTGAGAATGACGATAATCGCTAATACAGTTACGAATATTGCAAATGCTTGGGGTAAGACCAGAAATTTTGCATTTAGGCCAGGCAAATTACGCAAGCCCATTGAGCTCCAGGATTGCCCCGCTTGACGGATATATATGGTTAAAATTACAAGAGTTATTATTAATGATGCAGGCCCTGCATAGGCGCCAAAATAAGGATCCATGAATTCCTTTGAACCCAGTACTAAAGCAACAAATACTATCAACTCAAAAGCAGCTTTTATTTTTTTCGAATTCTTATCTTCTTCACGGGCTTCTGATTTATTAATAGCACATTTTCCTTGTAGCTGTAGGCGAATCTGAAAATACCAATTTAATGCTAGCTAGTTGATTTCCAATTTGGATAGTTAGCGCTCATAAATCTTTTCTGGATGCTTATTGCTAATCCTGTACTTCTGGTACCAAACCTGGCTGTCCTTCCCGAGTCGGGGAAAGCGTGCCATCCTGGTTAATAAAGTACCATTCATCCCCAAGTTTTAAATGCAGATTATTTTCTGCGCAGGCATATTCAGCCCAGACAATATTGTCCAGTTCACGCAGATAAACCTGATCAACAGTCCAGGGGCCCGTTAATGCATCATCGATGGTGGTGATGGTATTTACCATAGTCATGTCATCGCTCAGGCGTATTTCTTCCAGAACCACTGTCTCATTATTCTCATGCAAAGGAACGGCACGGGAATCATAGGAGCGTGGCCCTTTCATGGCACGAGTTTCAATGGCCAGCATATCGTAGACTCCATCGTTATTCTCATCATGCCATTGCCCAATCGAGTAGCCATTAAATGCCGGCAGTATATATGATGGCCAATCCCTACCATCAGTGTATATCCGCCGAAACTGGCTGTTCCACTCGGCATAGATATAAGTGATTTCAGGGGTAACAATGATTTCCATGGGGTAAGTCATTTTCATAATTCGCGGCATCCCCTGAGGCAGGCAGGTTGATGGGGGATCACCAGCAGGGATGCCCGCTTCCTGCAGAGCGGTATAGCCCTGCCAGATCGCCATGTACTCTTCCGTAAGAGGTGGAGGACCGACCTGCTCATAGCCCTCGGAAGGCCAGTTCAGGCTGCCAGGGGCGCGTTGCCATTGCCCGCGCCAGTCCGGATAGCTCATGGTGTTCGCAGAGGCTGTATTCCCTGCTGCATTAACTTGATCATTCTGCGGCGCGCATGCCGTCACCAGGCACAGGCCAAGAAGCACAACTGTCAGGGAAAACACCTTGCGCCAGATTTTTATACCTTTCATCTTCATTACCAGAGGGTTATTGTGTTCTTGGAGCATAGGGGTCAATTTCGGTACCGTCCTTCCAGCGAATATTGCTGTAATTTCCACCCGGTGCTCCACTGTGTAAAGGTCGCACGGTAACCATTATTTCATCGCCTGGCTGAAGGCTTTCCGGGGTCCAACCCAGGCGATAAATGGCGCTGGTACTTCGCCCTTCCAGCGCCCATTCCACTTCATCTCCATCCTCATCAACCTTCAGGATAATGAAGGTATGGGGGTTTGTGTATTGCCACTCGACGATTGTTCCTGCCAACTCAATGGGATTATCGGAATCAAACATGGCCGTTGAATGATGGGCTCTGAGCACAGAAGAGTAGCTGCCCAGCATGATTAGAATAAAAGCCGCTACATGTGAATTTTTTTTCACTGAGATGTCTCCAGATCAGTTCTCGAATATTCCTTGCCTAGCTTATCCAAACTATCGGCAATATGCACACATTGAGCCATAGCAATCGCTTTATACTATGGGCAAGCTGTACGACCTCAAGTTTCTGTGTCAGTTAAGAGCCATCACCTGATTCGTGCAGTAAAAAAATGCACGTACAATAGCTCGGCATAAAACTGAGCGTCGCAAGTGATGGGAAGGCAAGGCGAAAGTCAAGAAAGAGCTTACAAAATAGTAAGTGACTGATTGAATTCAGCCTTTTAACGAAGCATTACCGATCACAGCAGCTCAGCACCAGAAACACCAGTAATGCGCCGGCGGCCTAAAAAAAGTAATCAAGCGCCCCGCCGTAATCACACCCATCCAGCACAGTAGCGAAACAGCAGCAAACACTTTGGTATTGGTCCTCAGATCCTGCCCGGCCCCTGTTAGCTTGATTTCCTGATAAGCAAAGCGGTAGAACACCAGCATGTTCATCCCAGCTCCTATCATAAAAAGCATTTTAGTCTGAAACGCCGGGTTATAGAGATACTGATCCGGAACACTGGTAAAAAACATAATGCCGGTAAGCACATTGAGCAGATATCCGGCTACTCCAAAAGGTATCAGCTTGTGCATCGCCGCCAAAGGAATTTGCCGGACAAAGCCCAGCATACGCAGATCAAACAGGCCAACGGTTCCGATTAACAGTGAGAGCCCAAAAAAATGCAGTGACTCCACAATCGGCCAGCCCCAACGGCTGTTCATGATGGCGTAGATACCGGACTGCTGGGAAAAACTGAGGAGTGCTTCTTCCATATCAAAATGTCAGCTCGAAGCTTGATAATACCTTATAGGTGTATGCCAGTAGACGACCTAGCGTAATCACTGTCGCCCAGAGACACAGTGACAGCAACGCCATCAACCTGGTATTACTGCTGATGACAGCAGGCTCATTGACAGTCCGACGGGCCAGTACTGTACCCACTAACAGCGCTGCCGCTACCAGTAGCAACTTGCTATAAAAAACCGGGTTGGTTAGCCCTTTGGCTGGGTATGCCAGCAAGAGCAGTAGGCCGGAAAACAGGGCAAGAAAAAAACTGAACCACATAAGCGGGAAAAATCGTTGTAGCGGAGCCAGCGGTACATTGCCAGCTATCCCCAGAATCCGTAAATCCAGCAGAAAATGCACACCCACCAAAAAGGCCATACCGAGTGCATGCATGACCAGGCTCAAAGGAAACCCTATCATGGACTCCCGCAGCCAGATACTAAGCGAAGTGGCTTCCAGCCAAGCGAAAAATTCAATCATTACTTTCTTTTAATTGTAAGCCTATCTGGTAAAGGCTGTTCTTTTTAAGGCCGCTGATTTTTGCCGCCAGAGCACTGGCCTGTTTCAGTGGCAGTTCTTCCAGTAAAATTTTCATCAGCCAATCTGGCTGCACTGTGACTTCCTTCAGCGGTGCAGATTTTTCTTCAGAATCACCTTCCAACAGAAGCACCATTTCTCCGCGTTGCTGATTGGCATCCTGTGAAAGTCTCTCCAGCAAGTTTTCAAGTGTATCAGCAAGAAATGTCTCGTGCGCTTTGGTCATTTCCCTGGCAAGCACAGCTCGGCGTTGCGGGGAAAACACCGTTTGCATGTCATGTAACGTATCCACGATACGATGCGGAGCTTCATAAAAAATCATCGTTCTGATTTCACCTGAAAAGCTTTCCAGTTTTTTCAGACGACCAGCCTGTTTGGCAGGTAAAAAACCCGCGAATATAAAACTGTCTGATGGCAAGCCGGCGCATGACAAGGCAGCGGTGATGGCACTGGGGCCGGGAACCGGGCTGACCGTCAGGCCGGCCTGTCTGGCGGCACGGACCAGTTGGAAACCGGGATCAGATATCAGCGGTGTGCCGGCATCCGTGATAAGCGCGAGCGACCTGCCCTCTTTGAGGTTTTGCAGGCAATGTTCGATACGTGCCTGTTCATTGTGTTCATGCAGTGCCATCAAGGGGCTTGTTATTCCGTAATGTTTCAACAGCTTAGCACTGTGGCGAGTATCTTCAGCGGCTATCAGGTCGACCTGTCTGAGTACCTCGATGGCTCGCAAGCTAATATCCTGCAGATTGCCAATCGGTGTCGCGACAATGTATAGACTGGCTGCTGACATAATCCGGAACCCTGATGCTGTGCAAGCCTGGCATCTTGCCATAGACTGTGCGCCAAGTGTTAGCGCACTTTCTATATTAGGTTATACTGCTTGCTATGTCCCCAGTACGTTTTTCAGTCCTTTTTTTGCTGGCAATGTTGCTTGTTTCCTGCAGCACAACGCCATCAGGTTCGCTTCCGGAAGGCTTGGCCAGCATTGAAGAAATAGATCTCGATAATGATGGTATCAGCAGCCCGGAAGAGGAGCTTATTTTCACCCTGCTGCGCCAGGCCAATAATTCTTCAACTCCGGATAGTGAGTTTTTTTCCCTGCAGGCAGCCAGAACCTATATCGGTATAGGACGTGACCGGGATGCCTATGAGCTGTTGACGACACTTAACACGCGCCAGCTTGAGCTGCCTCTGGCGACTGAAATTCTACTCCTGCGTGCGCAGTATCTGGTCGATAATCAGCGCTATGAAGAAGCGCTGACCATCCTGACCATTGAACGCTTCGATGCCCTTCCCCAGCTACCCATTAATTTACAAAAACAATTACGCCTGATGCGCGCAGAGTCGTATGAGGGGCAGAACGATGTTGCCGCCGCCATCCGAGAACGAATTCTGGTTGATCCGGTTCTCAATGTCTTCGAGAAAGAAACCAATCATGACAAGCTCTGGCAAAACCTGCTGGCGCTGCCTGTCGATGAGTTAAGAAGTCTGGCTGAAGCAGAGATCATTTATGCCTTCCAGGGCTGGTACGAACTGGGCATTGTCGGCAAAGCTTATCAATACAACCTGGACAGACAGCTGGTTGAACTCAATAACTGGCAGCTGCGCTGGTCCCGTCATCCAGCTGCGGAACAGCTACCGCAAACCCTGCAGCTGGTCGAGCAGATGGCCGCAGAAAGGCCGAATCAGATTGCCCTGCTGCTGCCCTTGAATACTGCAGCCGGTCTCATCGTCAGAGACGCCTTCATGAGTGCCTACCTCAATGTGCTTTCTTTCGGCGGCCAGGTACCACAGATTCGCTTTTATGACACGAGTAGCACAAATGACATGGTCGCTCTGCATCGTCAGGCCCGACTGGAAGGCGCCGGGATGATAATCGGCCCCCTGTTAAGACAGAATGTTGCCCAACTGCAAAGTGTCAGAAATCTCGGAGTCCCAACACTGGCCCTGAATAACATTGAAGGTTTGGAAGCTCTCTCGCCCCAGCTTTATCAGTTTGCCCTGTCTCCGGAAAGTGAAGCCCGCCAGCTTGCTGTCAAAGCCTGGAACGATGGTCACCGCTATGCTGCAATTCTAAGCCCTCTCAATCCGCCGGATGAAATTTACCAGCGCAAACGGGACAGTTTCATTCAGCAGTGGACCCAATTGGGTGGCCAGGTCGTTACCCAGGAATTTTTCAGCAACAACTACACCGAAAGTATTGAAAACATGCTGGACCTGAATGCCAGCGAAAACCGCAAAGAGGAAATCAGTGATCTGATCAACGCATCGGTGGAGTTTTCGCAGCGGCGCCGCCAGGACGTCGATTTCATCTTCCTGATTGCCGGACCACTGGCCGCCCGCCAGATAAAGCCCAGCCTGGGTTATCTTTATGCCGGCGATATCCCGGTCTATGCAACACAGGATATCTATTCGGGCATCAATCGCCCACTGGAAGATGTTGATCTAAATGGCATCATATTCGGTGAAAGCCCCTGGCTGCTTTCGCAGGAAGATGAACTTAAGACCAGCGCACAAATGCTGTTCCCGCAAAACAGCGCACAAAATCTGCGCTTGCAGGCATTCGGCATAGATGCCTTCAGGCTGTATCCCAGAATCCGTCAACTGGAGACGGGCGCCACCAATGCCTTCATTGGAGCTACAGGCGTACTCAGCCTGGATGCACAGAACCGTATCACCCGGCAATTGAATTGGGCACGCATGCAGGATGGCTTTCCCCGACCTCTCAGCACAGAAAATTAAACTACAACACGATCAGGGAGGATCGTATGTTCAGCAGCAGGCCACGCAGCCTCGCTCAGCGTAAAGGGCTTTTTTACGAAAAACTGGCCTTGAAGTATCTGCAAGGACAAGGACTGAGCTTACTCAGCCAGAATTTCCACTGCCGTTTCGGAGAAGTTGATCTGATCCTGAGTGATCAGGGCAGTATCGTCTTTGCAGAAGTACGCTATCGAAACAATGAGGTGTTCGGACTGGCCCACGAAACCGTCGACTGGCACAAGCAGCAAAAGCTGATTAAGTGTGCCCGCTACTACCTATTGCGCCAGGGGCTTTATGATCGATGTGATGCCCGTTTCGACGTTGTCAGCATCAGCGGCAGAGACAAGCATGCCGAGATTCGCTGGTTTAAAAATGCCTTTATCCCCGCAAGCTGAATTCAGCGCCGCTGACAACTAGCCATGAATGCTCTCGTAACGATCCAGCACATGCCGTACCAGACCACTGCGCACCGAATCTTCCTTCCTGAAGGTATGCACATGCACTCCCGGCAGACCACGCAATCTGTTAACCGCATCATCCAGACCATTTGGGCCACGTATATCGCTCTGATGCGTATCGCCGTTCACCACTACTTTGCAGTCTTCACCAATCCGCGTTAAAAACATTTTCATCTGCGCAGGGGTGACATTTTGTGCTTCATCCAGAATCACAAAGGTAGATGCATTGAAGGTTTTACCTCGCATGAATGCCAGTGGAGCTCCGACGATTCTACCGTGCCGCAGACAATACTCGACAACACCCTTGCCCAAACGTTCATTCAGAATATCCCGGAAGGCATCGATGTAAACGGAAAATTTATCTTCCAGTTTGCCTGGCAAAAAGCCGAGCTGTTCACCGGCTTCAACTGCAGGACGGGTAAAGATGATTCGCTCAATTCGACCGGATTCCAGAGCCTGGGCAGCCAGAGCCCCTGCACAATAGGATTTGCCGGTACCGGCAGGCCCAAGACCAAAGGTCAGACAATTATTCTTGATGGCATTGATATAGCGTTTTTGTGCAGGATTGCGGGGTTCTAACAGGAGTTTTTGCTGCGGAGGCTTGTAGCCTGTATTGAGCAGACTGTTAAGCTCGACGATATTGCTGGGTTCTTCTGGGCCTTTTCGGCGCCTTTGTTTGTCTTTACGTTTGTTGCTTTTGTGCGTGTAGTAAGGGTTGTCTAGGTCATCATAATATTGGATCGAACGTTTGTGCGATCTTCTGGCCATGCTCACACTCCAATATGCTAAAAAAGTTTGAGTTGAGAAAAGGTAACTGTACTCTCTGTGTACTTGGCTAGTTGTTTAGATGAATGCTGGGTGGCCTCCTGTTGATGCGCTTTGTTGGTTTGTGTGAAGAATATCGCTAGTACTGTACTAGCTGCTTACAGTCTGACACAATTAACAATGACTGTGCAATGTCATTGACCAAAAAGTTGCAAGAAAACCTTGTATCTTAATGAAAACTATCGATTTTCTTAATTGAGGGATGCATATGGACTATCTGGAGCGAATCAAACAGTTTTTTGCGGCCAGCATTGAAGCCAAAATGCAGGCCATGGAAAGCATCAGTCCGGCAATTCTTGATGCGGCCTCTCTCATGGTTGAAGCACTGCTCAACGAGAAAAAAATTCTCAGCTGCGGCAATGGCGGTTCTGCTGGCGACGCCCAGCATTTTTCGTCAGAACTGCTCAATCGTTTTGAGCGGGAACGACCTCCCTTGCCCGCCATCGCCCTGACGACTGACAGCTCGACTCTCACCTCGATTGCCAATGACTACTCTTATGAGGAGGTTTTCTCCAAACAGATCCGGGCTCTCGGGCAGGAAGGTGATGTACTTCTGGCTATCTCGACCAGCGGCAACTCGCCGAATGTTATCGAGGCGATCAATGTTGCCCATAAACGCAACATGAAAGTTGTCATGCTTGATGGCCGCGATGGCGGAGCCATGAGGGAACTGATGATGGAAGGTGATGTCGAAATTTGTGTGCCATCGCAAGTCACTGCCCGTATCCAGGAAGTACACTTGCTGGTGATACATTGTTTATGTGATCTCATTGATACGCAACTGTTCGGTGCTGAATAAAGCCCAGGATCTATACTTATGCTAGCTCGACTATTTTTCATTTTAATGTTGCTGAACCTGAGCGCCTGCTCCTCGATCATCAGCACCCTGAATGGGAATGACAGCATTGAGGAGAACCGCGGTAGCCGCAGCACCGGGTCAGTCCTTGATGATGGCGCCATTGAAACCATGATTGCCGTCAATATCAATGCAGCCGATGAAGCGCTCCGTGATTCCAATATCGACGTTATCAGTTTTAACCAGACCGTGTTGCTGGTTGGCCAGGTGCCGACACAGGAGCTGAAAAACCTGGCCACACGAGTAGCGAGCACCAGTAACAGCCGTGTTAAAACCATCTACAATGAGCTGGAAGTAGCCGGTGATACCTCCTTCCTCTCCAGAACCAACGATGCCTGGCTGACCACCAAAATCAAATCCATGATGCTGGTCAATGATGATGTCGAAGGCCTGCGCACCAAGGTTGTGACCGAGAACGGTGTGGTTTATCTCATGGGCCTGTTGACCCGGCAAGAGGCAGATCGTGCTGTAGAACTGGTCAGCGCCACTCGCGGTGTGACCAAAGTAGTAAGGGCATTCGAATATATCGACTAGCATCCTCAGAGTCTTGGCTTAGCTCAGTAATATCGACAAGAACTCGGCTTATCAGGACGCACTCAAAACACAGGGTAACTATTTAACAACGCGCAAGGTCGGCTTGCCGCTTTTAATTTTTTTCCCTTTAAAATCAGCATCACCCTCAGTGACTGATGATGGAGGCTCTGGCATGGGGTCGTCATCGTCAAACATCATACCCTGCCCGTTCTCTCTGGCATAAATACCCAGCACAGCAGCTGTAGGGACATAAACCTTGGTGGGAATGCCGCCAAAACGGCCCTCAAACTCTATACCGGCATTGCTGATATTCAGGGTCTTGATGGCACGTGGGGATATGTTAAGAACAATCTGGCCATCCTTGACGTAATCCTGTGGAACTTCGACACCTTTGACAAAGGCATTCACCAGGATGTAGGGCGTGCAGTTATTGTCCAGCATCCATTCATGCAGGGCTCTTATCATATAGGGACGGTGTGAAGTCATTGTCATGCTTTTACCCGTTGCGCTGATAAGAGAAAAATTGTTTACCAGCTGGCCATTTCCTTTTCCTGTTCGGAAAGTGACTCCTGGACAGACTCCCGTTCAAAGAGTCTCTGCCGGTATTCTATCAGAGGTTTGCTTGTCTTGTTTTCTGGCAGTTTGATACCCAGTTCAGGTAAGCGCCAGAGGATGGGGAGCACACAACAATCAACAATGGTGAATTCCTCACTCATGAAATAAGGCTTTTCGGCAAAAATAGGCGCTATGGAAAGCAGGCTTTCAACCAGTTCTTTACGCGCTGCATTCAATTCTTTGTCGGTGCCCTCTTCGAGCTGGATTTTTTCTACCAGGGTACACCAGTCTTTTTCAATGCGGTGCATCCACAGTCTACTCTGGGCACGTGCTACCGGATAGACAGGAAACAGTGGCGGATGGGGAAAACGCTCGTCCAGATATTCCATCATGATACCGGATTCATACAGCACCAGATCACGATCAACCAGAGTAGGCAGCGTACTGTAGGGATTCAGATCAATCAGATCTTCAGGCAAGTCGTATCTATCGACATCGACAATATCCACCGTGACACCTTTTTCCGCCAGCACAATCCTGACCCGATGGCTATACTGACTGTTGCCATCAGAATAGAACAGCATTGAAGAGCGTTTGGTCACTACTCCCATATTGAATCAGCCTCGTAAATGTTATTCAGCCTATTATTAATGTTCTACGTCTTTCCAGTATTCTCTGTTCAGCATGTAAACAAAGACAAAGAGGAAGGCTAAAAAGAACAGCACGAATCCGCCGATTCGCTCGCGATCCAGGCGGGAAGGTTCACCGGCATAGTAGAGGAAATTAACCAGGTCATAGACCACTTCCTCAAACTCTGCTTCGCTGAGTGCGCCGGTGCCATCAACGTGATGCAGCTCTTCACAGTGTTCCAGATCATCACAGACCTGATCACCCTGCAATTCAGCCAGTACATTTGGCATACCGACATTGGCAAACACCCGGTTATTGACACCGAAGGGGCGTGAGGAATCCAGATAAAAGCCGGTGAGATATCCATATAACCATTCCGGCTGACGAACCCGTGCAACCAGAGAAAGGTCAGGAGGAGCTACACCAAACCAGTTTTCTGCTGTTTCCGGCATGGCACTGATCATCAGATCACCGATATTGGTTTCAGGGTTGAAAACTACAGACTCCAGCATGATGTCTTCAGGGATATTCAGGTCTTCAGCCACGCGCTGGTAGCGTGAATAACCCAGTGAATGACAGCCCATGCAGTAGTTCATGAAAGTCTGTAAACCGGATTGCAGCGAAACGGTATCTTCCAAATTCATTTCCACTTCTTCCAGTTCGACTTCGGCTTCAGCACCCACAACCGTTAAGGGGACTATGGTCAGGGCAATCAGTAGGCCCAGCGCCATTAGTAACTGTGGAAGCGTGATAAAACGACCGGTCACTCGCTCTGGCGGTGTGCTTGTTTGTTCTTTGCGGGTATACCAGGGCATTGCCAGGAAATACACAAAGTAGATGACCGTACAGATCTGCGCCAGTGCCGTACGTGGCCCGGTAGCAATCTTGGTACCCAGGACACCCAGAATGATAAAACTGATGACAAAAGCAAACAAAGCAACGCGGCTGTAAGTACCTTTATAGCGCATGGATTTAACCGGGCTGCGATCCAGCCAGGGCATCACGAACAGGATGGCAATAGCACCGGCCATCACTACCAGTCCCCAGAATTTGGCATCGATACCGAAGAGCGGGAAGGTCACGGCTCTAAGCATTGAATAGAAGGGGGTGAAATACCAGACCGGAGCAATATGTTCCGGTGTCTTGAGGTTATTGGCTTCTTCGAAGTTGGCGTACTCCAGGAAATAACCACCCATTTCCGGCATAAAGAAAATTACAAAGGCAAACACAAACAGGAACACGACCACACCAACCAGATCATGCACCGTGTAATAGGGATGGAATGGGATGCCGTCTCGCGGAATGCCGTTTTCATCCTTATTGGCCTTGATTTCAATACCGTCCGGGTTGTTGGAACCGACTTCGTGCAGGGCCAACAAATGTAGTACAACGAGGGCAATAAGCACCAGCGGCAGAGCCACCACGTGCAGGGCAAAGAAGCGGTTCAGCGTAGCACCAGAGATCAGGTAATCCCCCTGAATCCAGACCATCAGGTCTTCACCAACAAAGGGAATGGCGCCAAACAGACTGACGATCACATTGGCTCCCCAGTAGGACATCTGACCCCAGGGCAGTACATAGCCCATGAAACCCTCGGCCATCAGCACCAGGTAAATGGTCATACCGAAAATCCAGATCAGTTCACGCGGTTTCTGGTAAGAGCCATACATAAGGCCACGGAACATATGCAGATAAACCACAACAAAAAAAGCAGAGGCCCCGGTGGAATGCATATATCGCAACATCCAGCCGAAATCGACATCCCGCATGATGTATTCAACAGAAGCAAAAGCGGCATCGGCACTGGGGACATAGTTCATCGTCAACCAGATACCTGTCAGCAGTTGATTGACCAGCACCACCAGCGCCAGTACGCCGAAGACATACCAGAAATTGAAGTTTTTGGGCGCATAATACTTGGTCATGTGCTTTTGCACGGCCTGGGTAACCGGCAGACGCGCATCGATCCAGCTCATAAAGGAATTCTTTTTAACCTGCTCGTTCACAGCGTTGCTCATTTCTTCACTCACTACGAATTCTCCCCGTCAACACCAATCACCACCACATTGTCTGTCTCATAGGTATGCGGAGGCACCACCAGATTATCGGGAGCCGGGACTCCACTATAGACTCGCCCGGCCAGATCGAACATGGAACCGTGACAGGGGCAGAAGAAACCGCCTTTCCAGTCCGGATCATATTCCTGCGGAGTGACTTCAGTATTGATTCTTGGAGAACAGCCAAGGTGGGTACAAAGACCAACATAGATACCCACTTCCGGACGAATGGAGCGGAATGCATTCTGGGCATACTCTGGCTGCTGATCACTTTCAGAGTCAGGATCAGAGAGATGATCTGTGAAGCTCTCCAGATTGCTCAGCGTCTCCTCATCCCTGCGCAGGACAAAGATGGGCTGACCACGCCAGGCCGGGATGGGGCCAAGCAACTCGCCTGGTTCGAGGCGACTGATATCTACGGTAATGGGAGCTCCTGCTGCCAGTGCTCTGGCACTTGGATTCCAGGAACCTACGAAGGGGACTGCTGCACCGACGGCGCCGGCTGCGCCAACTACAGAGGTACTGCCGATTAAAAAGCGTCTGCGACCAGTATTAATAGAACCGCCACTCACAATGAAACTCTCCTTCTGGAAACGCCTGATTGGGTAAGGAACGACGCCTTGACGACGGACCTGCAAGTTGCGCGAATGCTACTAAAAACAGGCTTTTTTTTCAAGGCGAAGAAGCCCGTTTATAGGGCCATTACGCTATTTTTACCCATAAAAAAGCGCCAAAACCGTCAAGTTCCGGCGCTATTGCCAATAAGCCAAACAGATTAACGTTTTGAGAACTGTGGTTTTTTACGCGCTTTACGCAGACCGACTTTCTTACGCTCGACCTCACGGGAATCGCGAGTCACGAAACCGGCACATCGCAGCGGACTTCTGTTGCTCTCATCATAATTGATGAGTGCTCTTGTCAAACCATGACGAATGGCACCTGCCTGGGCAAAACTGCCACCGCCACTGACCGTCACAGTGACATCAAATTTATCGCCAATTTCCAGCAGTTCCAGAGGCTGCCGAACGATCATGCGGGCAACTTCACGGCCGAAATAGCCATCCAGCGTCCTTTTATTGACGGAAATATTGCCGCTACCCGGTGTCAAAAATACACGTGCAGTGGAAGTCTTGCGTCGTCCGGTACCGTAGTATTGTGTATCAGCCATGCCCTAATGAACCTAAATATGAATGCTATTGTAAATTGAGCTGCGAGGGTTGCTGGGCACCGTGAGGATGCTCGCCACCTGCATAAACCTTGAGCTTGCGAAACATTGCGCGGCCTAAAGGCGTATTCGGCATCATGCCTTTAACGGCACGACGAATGACCTCTTCTGGGCTCTTGGCAATCATTTCATTAAAGGTGCGTGTTTTCAGGCCACCGGGGAAGCCGGAGTGACGCTGGTATAACTTGTCGCTTGCTTTGTTGCCGGTCACTTTGACTTTCTCGGCATTCACCACGACCACGTAGTCACCCGTATCAACATGTGCCGTGTATTCCGCTTTATGTTTGCCGCGCAGACGATGCGCAATTTCGGCAGACATGCGGCCCAGGGTCTGGCCCTCGGCATCAATCAATACCCAGTTATTTTCTGCAGTTTCTTTTTTAGCTGAAAAAGTCTTCATCTAGCTAGTCTCAACACGCTCCGAACACAGACTTGCCGACATTTCACGGCAAAGCCATTAAGGGAGCGCGAATTCTACAGATGCAAGGCCGGATATTCAAGGGTTCTGCAGGGTTTTTCATGCATAAAATAGAAATCTGAAATCTGCATGCCAAGAGCCCAGAAATTAAGCAGCTATGGCATGTGTTCCAGTGCCAGGTAATCGTGGGATTGCATTTCCAGCAGGCGGCTGCGTGTTCGCTCAAAGACAAAAGCCAGCTCATTACCCTGATAGAGCCGCTCCAGCGTATCAGCTGCTGAAACAATGAGCTTGACCTTGTGGTCGTAAAATTCATCCACCAGATTGATGAATCGACGGGCCTTATCATCACTGTAGCCATCCATTACCGGCACATTGCTGATCATGACCGTATGGAAGAGCTGGGCAATTTCAATGTAATCGGCTGTACTTCTGGGCCCCTCACAAATAGCTGGAAAGTCAAACCAGACCAGATCTTCAGCTCGCTGCCGGATGGGGATCTGCCTACCCTGAATTTCAATATTTCCTCCACTGACCGTTTCCAGCCCCGCACTCAAGTGCTCAAAACTTTCCCGCAACAAGCGCTCAGCATCAAGCCCCAAAGGACTGTGGTAAATTTCTGCCTGTTCCAGACTGCGCAGGCGATAGTCAATACCACCATCAACCCTCAGGATACGGGTATGCTGCTCAAGCAGGGCTATAGCAGGCAGAAAATTCGCCCGCTGCAATCCATTTTCATAGAGGCGGGCTGGCTCGATATTGGAGGTCGCAATCAAGGTTACACCTTCAGAAAACAGGGATTCCAGTATGCCAGCCAGTATCATGGCATCACCAATGTCATTGACTGAAAACTCGTCAAAACAGATCACGTCTATATCCCGGGCAATCGCCTGAGCCACCTTTTGCAAGGGATTCTTCTGATTTCTGTGAGCATTCAACTGCCTGTGCACCATCAGCATGAAGCGGTGGAAATGCCGGCGCATTTTACGCTGCTCTGGCAGGCACTGATAAAACAGATCCATAAGATAGGTCTTGCCGCGACCGACTCCACCCCATAAATAAAGGCCCTGCAGGGCAGGTCTTTTGCCGGTGAAGAGCGAGCCGAGCAGCGGTAGCTTTTTGTTCGCGGCACGGCGACGCTGGCTCAGGGTGATAAAAACTTCCTGCAAGGCTTCAACAGCAGCTGCCTGTGCCGGGTCGGGACTCAGCAGCTTCTGGTTTATATCATGCCGGTATCGTTCTAGGGGGCTTAATGATGTGCTCAAAACGTCTCGTCGTTCCCGCAAGGAAAAGGCTGCTAACTATCGCTCAAGTGAAGATTAAAGATCCAATTATAGGTATAATCGCTATAGTTTTGGTAATCCTGATGGAATCATTTTAAGGGTCATTATGCTCATTTGGCTGGTTGGTATCTTGTGTTTTGTTGTCGGCGTTGTTGCCGGAGCATTGCTTTACAAGCAGTTTTTATCTGATTCAGCCAAAATACAGAAAATTACCGATGAACTTGAAACTCTGCAGGAAACCCATCAGGACTACCGTCAGAGCGTATACTCGCATTTTGAAAATACGGCCCAACTGGTCAATACCCTGACCCAGAGCTATAAAGACCTCTATGAACGACTGGCCCGTGATGCCGATATCCTGTGCCCGGAAGAAATCACCAGCCAGCTGGCACTGACAAAGCAACGTTCTGACCTGCTGGGCAGTGCCCCCGAAGCTGAGCTAAACAAGCAGATGGACGATCTGTTTCCTCCCCGTGATTATGCTACCAAAAGCAGCCCAGACCAGAAAGGCGGACTGGCAGCGGATTACGGCCTGGAAAAGAAGAGTTCCGGACAGGCCCATTAAGCAGCCTTTTCTTGGGTTTGGCACGGACTTCCTTTATAATCGCGCCCTCTTTGTAACATCAAAATTGTAAGCAATGACTGAACACCGCCTGACTCACCTCAAGCAGCTGGAAGCCGAGAGCACCCATATTATCCGTGAAGTGGCCGCTGAGTTTGACAAGCCAGTGATGCTCTACTCCATCGGCAAGGATTCTGCCGTCATGCTGCATCTGGCACTCAAGGCCTTTTATCCAGGTAAGCTGCCCTTTCCGCTCCTGCATGTTGATACCACCTGGAAATTCAAGGAAATGATCGAGTTTCGTGACCAGCAGGCTCAAAAACTCGGTCTGGATTTGTTGGTTCATATCAATCAGGAAGGCCTGGATGCCGGCGTCGGCCCTTTCACCCACGGTAGCCAGAAACATACCGACATCATGAAAACACAGTCCCTGAAACAGGCCCTTAACAAGTACAAATTTGATGCGGCCTTCGGTGGAGCCAGACGTGACGAGGAAAAATCGCGGGCCAAGGAAAGGGTGTATTCCTTCCGCGATAAGAATCACCGCTGGGATCCGAAAAACCAGCGCCCGGAGCTGTGGAACCTCTACAACGGCAAGATCAACAAGGGCGAAAGCATACGGGTATTTCCCCTTTCCAATTGGACCGAACTGGATGTATGGCAGTACATCCATCTCAACAAAATCGACATTCCTTCTCTGTATTTTGCCGAAGAACGACCCGTGGTGAATTATGAAGGCGTTGAGATTATGGCCAATGATGAACGCATTCCGGAAGAACTGAAAAGCCAGATCACCATGAAAACCGTACGCTTTCGTACTCTGGGTTGCTATCCCCTGACCGGGGCCGTGCAGTCAGAAGCCAAAACCCTGCCGGAAATTATTCAGGAAATGCTGCTAACGACGACATCTGAACGTCAGGGTCGTCTAATCGACAGCGATCAGTCCGGCTCCATGGAAAAGAAAAAGCGTGAGGGATACTTCTAGTCATGTCTCACCAGTCCGATCTCATCAGTACCGACATTGATGCCTACCTGGCACAGCACGAACGCAAGGAATTACTCCACCTGCTGACCTGCGGCAGTGTGGACGATGGCAAGAGTACACTGATCGGCCGTCTGCTGCATGATTCCAAAATGATTTATGAGGACCAGCTTGAAGCCATTAAGTCGGACAGCATCAAGTCGGGGACCACGTCCGAAAATTTTGACCTTGCCCTGCTCGTAGATGGCCTACAGGCAGAAAGGGAACAGGGCATCACCATTGATGTGGCCTATCGGTATTTCTCTACCGCCAAGCGCAAATTCATCATTGCTGACACACCCGGGCACGAACAGTACACTCGCAATATGGCCACCGGGGCTTCCAACTGCGAACTGGCCATTATTCTGATCGATGCCCGTTATGGCGTGCAGACACAGACCAAACGACACACCTTCATCGCATCCTTGCTGGGCATCAAACACATCATCGTAGCCGTCAACAAGATGGATTTAATGGACTTCGATGAAGCGGTGTTCAAACAGATCAAGCAGGATTACATTGATTTCACCCGAGAACTGGATACCGGCGAACTTTACTTCATCCCGATCTCCGCCCTCAAAGGCGACAACGTGGTGAATACCAGTGAACAGACACCCTGGTATGAAGGCGAAACCCTCATGTGGATGCTGGAAAACGTGAAAATTTCAGCTGACCGGAATTTTGTTGATTTCCGCTTTCCGGTGCAGTACGTCAACCGGCCGAATCTCGATTTCCGCGGTTTTTGCGGTACCGTCGCCTCAGGCATTGTGCGCAAGGGAGACGAGATAGTTGCCCTGCCATCCGGCAAGAAGAGTCGCATCAAATCCATCGTTACCTATGATGAAGAGCTGGAGCAGGCATTTACGCCCATGGCGATTACCCTGACGCTGGAAGATGAAATCGATATCAGCCGTGGTGACATGATCGTGCATTCGGATAACCTACCGGTTTCCAGCGACAAAGTGTCGGCAACCATCGTGTGGATGAATGAAAGTCCCCTGCTGCCCGGCAAACAGTATGATTTCAAACAGGCCAGCAAAATATTCAGCGGAAATATCAGCAATATCCAGTACAAACTGGATGTGAACACTCTGCAAACCAGCCCCAGTCCGAGTCTGGAACTTAATGAAATAGGCTTTTGCGAACTGGATTTTGCCCAGCCTATCCACTTTGATGACTACAAAAAAAACCCGAGTACCGGCTCCTTTATCATCATCGACCGTTTAAGCAATGTCACGGTCGGAGCCGGCATGATCGATGTGGGCAAACAGAAAACCCGCCGGCTCAGCGCCAATTCAACAGCCCATGTCACCCGCGAAGAAAGGGCCGCCCGTTACGGTCAGAAGCCAGTAACCATCATGTTTGTCGGACTGTCCGGATCTGGCAAATCAACCCTGGCCCATGCATTGGAAAGACGGCTGTTTGATATGGGGCGTGTCAGCACCATTCTGGATGGCAAAGCCATGCGCCTGGGAATCAGCAAGGATCTTGCCCATGATGCTGCAGGCCGAGCCGAAAACCTGCGCCGCAGTGCCTATATCGCCAAATACCTGAATGATGCCGGCTTTATCTGCTGTGCTGCCTTCGTCGCACCCAACAAAGATTCACGCGAACATACCATCAACGTCATTGGTGAAGAGAACTGCATCATCGTCTATCTCAATCCACCGCTGGAAGTCTGCAAACAGCGCGACCCGAGTGGGCTTTATGCTGCCGAGGCCAATCTCGAAAGCGGTACGGTACCAGGTGTTTCCTTCCCTTACGAAGACTGGGACAAACCGCACCTGATGCTGCCAACCCACGAACTGGATGTCGATGAATGTATTGAGCGTCTGATCAATCTCTTGAAAGAGCAAGCCATTATCTAGAGCAAGGCATCCATGGAAGCCATGCAGGCAGCATAGTAACTGTGGCCAAACAGATTCAGATGATTGAGCTCATGGTATAACTGGTAAAGCCGAAAACGCGCTTCATAGCCTGCCTCAAATGGCCAGATTTCCTGATACGCCGCCTCACAACGCGGACCGAAGCCCCCGAACAGACGCATCATGCCAAACTCGGCTTCCCGGTGCCCGTAGTAAGCAGCGGGGTCGAATATCACCGGCTGACCCTTCTGATCAGCCATGGCATTACCGGACCACAGATCCCCATGCAGGAGCACGGCCGGTTCCTGCACTGTTGCCAGCAAATTATCCAGGGTCTGCATCAATCGATCGCCCTTCACTGTCAGGGCATTCTTGCCTGCCCGTTCTGCATAGAGCTGCAATTGCTTACCCAGTCGTTGTTCACGCCAGAAATCCAGCCAGGAGGACTGCCAGTCATTCATCTGGACAGTAGTTCCGAGATAGTTGTCACAAGCAAAGCCAAAATCATCACCTCGGGTATTAAGGTGCAGCATCGCCAGCTGCCGGCCAAGGGTTTCTTCCCAGTCTGCTGCTCTGTCACCGGGCTGAATATATTCCATCACCAGAAAGTCCTCTCCATAAACAAGTCCCTGAGGAACCCGCAGGGCTTTAGCGGCCGACAGCAGGGACAGACTGTTAAACTCGATCCGGTAAGTATTTGCTGCCACCCTGCCCGACTGGGTTTTCAGCAAATACTGCTGCTGATTGTCCAGCGTAATGAGCATCACCTGGTTGATGCTGCCACCGGCAAGCGACTGAGCATCAATAATGCTTAAGGGCTGTTCCAGATGCTGGCTGATGGCATTGGCAATGACCTGGTACATGCAAAAGTTCCCAAAAAAAGAGGGCCTATGGCCCTCTTTTTATCATGCCTGAATAGACGGCTTCTAGAACTGCATGCCCAGCGTCAGATACAGTGAGGCTGGTTCACCAATGAAATAGCGGTCTCCACCAAAGGTACTGTAATCAGCCCGTTCAGCATAATCCGTGTCGAACAGGTTGGTAATTCTGGCAGAAAAATACCAGCTGTCAGGTGTCGTGTATTGATAACGCAGATTCACCAGATCATGTCCTTCATAACGGTTGGTGTTGGTTTCATTGGTGTAATAATCATCCATGTGAACCCATTCCAGCGAAGCCCGGTTATCTGCATTGATTTGCCAGCTCAAGCGTACATTACCGGTCAATTCGGGCGCTGTATCCATGTCATTGCCATCAATGGAAACCGTAACACCCAGCGGGGCAATATTGCCTTCATAGGTATGTTTCGCATAACTGCCCACAATACTGAGATCAAATGAATCACTCAGGGCAATCTGTGAGTTCAGTTCGATGCCTTTGTGCTCGGTCTCACCGCCACTGACATTGTTACGGGCACTGTCCTGAAAAATCACATTGTCTTTCTGCATCCAGTAAGCCGCAACGGTGTAGGAAACATTGTCACGGGTAGCGCGGTAGCCAACTTCGATATTGTCAATTTCTTCGGAATCCAGGTCAGCGACCGTCTGGTCAACTTGCAGGCGGTACAATTCGGTGGCCTGTGGCGCCCGGAAGGCATGGCCGATATTGACATAAAGCTGTTGCAGTTCATCAAAATTGTGTATCCAACCGGCCTGAATGGATGCATTCTGGAAGTCGTCACTGCGATCAGCCGGACGACTGTAGCGGCAAGTCCCTGCCGGGTTAAAGGCAGAAGCGGCACAAGAACTGCCATCGGCTGCCGTATTGCCATCGATCATCCGGTTATCATAGTCATAATCGAGAAATTCGAAACGCAGCCCAAGGTTTAACTGGTTGCTCTCACTGGGCTGAAACTTGATCTGTGCATAGGGGGATATGAGCTGGGCATCCACTTCAAAATCGTATTGCTGCCCTGCCGGAAAAGAGCCAAATCCGCCTTCCTGACTCTGCTTCAGGTAACCGTTACTGAATTCAAGGTCCACACCTGCCGTGCCCAGCATGTCGCTGGTCAAGGCAGTGCTGTATGAACTTTGCAGGCCTATTGAAGTATGGCCATTTTCTTCCAGCGGTGTGCCCGGTAAAAAGTGCATGAGGAAGGTCATGTCAGTATCCCTGAAATAAGGTGTCAGGATCCAGTTGGCTCCGCTGTCAGTCTGGCCTTCAATACGGCTGTGCAAACGCACGCTGCTGGCATCACGGAAAGCATTGGGATCACCATTAGTTTTTTTCAGGCTTTCATCTTTATAGGCATCGGTTCCTGTGACATAACCAGCCGTTTCCTGGTTCAGGTTGGTGGTAGCAAATACCGTGGTGACGGTGACATCACCCTGGTAACGATGCGAGAGATTGAGTTTCTGTTGGCCAAAGCCGGATTCATCCTTGTAACCACCATCCTTATCACCATTAAAAAAGATGCCGTAATCATGCTGTCCCTGATTGGCGTTATAGCCAAAGTTAAAGCGGGCATAATCATGAGGTCCCAGATCAATAGAGACATCACCACCAGGCTCTCCCAGTGTCGGGCTGATGATGTTGATGGCGCCGTGCAGAGCATTTACGCCATATAAAATACTGCCCGGACCGCGAATGACCTCTATGGCCGAGGCCTGGGCAAAATTCGATTCAAACAGTTGGTTCACATTACAGAAACCGGCACCACGCAGGGGAATGCCATCCTGGGCAGTCTGAAAGGCACCACAGCTACCTGCACCCGTCAGTACTGGCGAGCGAATACCCAACAGGGTTTCCTGGCCATTACCACGGTTGAAAACTATACCCGGCACAGCGCGTAGTACTTCCTCAATATGTACCGGTACCACTTCATCCAGTAATTCAGAATCCAGCGAATAGACACTCGCTGGAATTTCACGCAGGGGATTCTCATCCCGGTCAGCCGTGACAATAATGGATTCAATGGTGTTGGTTTGCGCACTTACCTGAAGGCTGGTACAGAGCAGACCAATGGCCAGGCCTAATGAAGAGACTTTGGCTCCTGATAATTGCATTTGGATTCCCCTGATGTTTTTCGTTGTTTTTTACACTGCCAGTATGGACAAAGAGCTTAATTCAAGTCGGGCAAAACTAAACTACTGGGCCCCAATAATCAATAGAACAGGCTATTTAGGCACTTTACTATTCAAACTTCCCGGTTTATTTCGGTTTGTTTTTTTCGAACTGGCGCTTTTGTTCTTCACTGGCTTCCAGCTGGTACTTCTCTTTCCATTCTGGATAAGGCATGCCATAAATCAATTCTCTGGCCGCTTCATAGTCAATGTCTTCGCCGCGGTCGCTTGCTGCCGCCACATACCACTTGGACAGACAGTTGCGACAAAAACCTGCCAGATTCATCAGATCAATATTCTGGGCATCCTTGCGGGAATCCAGATGCTCAAGCAGTCGTCTGAAAACGGCTGCTTCAATATCCCTTTGTGTCTCTGAACTATTCGCCATGCTGTTGCCCCCTGCTGAAGTGGATGATGCCTAGCCTCCGGCTTTAACAGCCTGATAGCCAAGACGTGTTAATTCATGTAGCAGTTTATCCCGGTGCTCGCCCTGGATTTCAATAACACCCTGCTTGACGGCGCCACCGGAACCACAAAGTTGCTTGAAGGAACTGGCCAGCTTTTTCAGTTCCTGATCATTAAGCGGCAATCCGCTGATCAGGGTAACGCCGCTACCTTTACGGCCCTTACTCTCGCGGGATACTTTGATTTTTCCCCCACCGCTCAAACGGGCCTCTGCTGAGTCAGCCTGACAGCGACAGGCCTTGTATGCTTTTCCACACTGCGGGCAGATATTGCCCGTTTCACTTGAATAGACCCGCCTGCTGTAAGTACTCATACCGGATTATCAATATCAATAAACTGATGTTCTATTGCAAACTTTTCAGCCAGATGCCTGCCCAGCGCCTGTACTCCATAGCGTTCGGTAGCATGATGCCCGGCCGCAAAGTAGTGGATACCAGACTCGCGCGCAAAATGAACCGTCTGCTCAGATACTTCACCGCTTAGGTAGGCATCGGCACCGGCGGCAAAGGCCTGTTCAATATAGTGCTGTGCCGAACCGGTACACCAGGCAATACGTCTAATGAGATCCGCCTTGCCCGGCACATGAAAAGGCTTGCGCATTAATTTATTTTCCAGCCTGACAAGCAGTCCGGCAGCATCGCAGGGTTCCGTATTTTCGCCGCAGACGCCGACTTTGCTTTTGAGGCGGGGGAACAGATCCTGCTGTGTGGCAAAACCGAGCAGCTTTCCCAGCTGAGCATTGTTGCCCAACTCGGGGTGTGCATCCAGCGGCAAGTGGTATGCTAGCAAGCTGATATCATTTTCCAGCAGCGCTTTGATGCGCTTTTTCTTTACACCGAGAATTTCAGCTGGTTCACCCTGCCAGAAATAACCGTGATGCACCAATATGAGATCTGCATCTGCCTGGATGGCAGCATCAATCAGGGCCTGACTGGCCGTGACACCACTGACTATTTTATTTACCTGCTTCCGGCCTTCAATTTGCAGACCATTGGGACAGTAATCCCGGTAGTCATTAGGGCTCAATAAAGAATCGCTTTCTGTAACCAATGTTTTCAGTTCAACCGACATCTTATCCCCGACAGCAAAGTGTTTGCTTTATTCAATTACTGTATACTCGAAGCCTCGCATCATAACAAATTCAGGCAATAGCCCATATCTGAAGCCCCAATAAAGAGGGCCTTTGATGAATAAAGTTTTCAACTATATATTCTGGCCGGCACTTTCCGGACTGGTGTTTGCCCTGGTAATCCTTCAATTACCCAGGCTGGCCGAGATGCTGTCTTTGACGGAAGCTGAGCCCGAGCCTCTTGTCAGTGCTCCCCAGCCGGGCTTCCCCCGCTCCTTTAAGGATGCCATTCAAAAAGTCATGCCGGCTGTTGTCACAATCAATCTGCAACAAGTGCTGGCCGAATCTGAAAATGCCCAGGACTTCAGCAATTCACTGAGCAGTCTGGCCAGACTGCAGATTACCGACCTGAATGAGAACAACAGTCTAGGCTCAGGGGTAATTATTACCGCCGATGGTTTCCTGGTAACCAGTTACCATATTTTTGTCAGTCCAGAGACCGGCGTTGTCAATTTCCCCGAAACCATAACTGCCACCCTCTATGACGGCAGGACAGTCAATGCGCGGCCACTCTTATATGATGAAGCCAGTGACCTTGCTCTGTTAAAAATTGACAGCCCCAATATCAGCCATGTCGAACCTTATACCCTGAGTGATCAGGAAGTTGGCGATCTGGTTGTGGCCCTGGGCAACCCGAGAAACATTGGACTCTCAGCTTCTCTGGGGATTATCAGTGCTCTCTACCAGACGGACAATGCACAACTCATCCAGACAGATGCTGCCATAAATCCGGGTTATTCCGGCGGCGCCTTGATAAATGCAGATGGCCAGCTGATCGGCATCAATTCCAATATCCTTTCGGAGTCCGGCGGCTCTGAAGGGATCGGCTTTGCAACACATGCCAGTATGATTTCACTGCTGCTAGATTATTATTATGAAAGTGGCCCCGGCGGCTATCTTGGCGTCTCAGATATCGAATATTTCTCGGCCAATGAAGGGCTTTTATTGTATGGACAACGTGTCCAGGGGCTGCGAGTTGTGTCGCTGGTTGAAGATGGCCCGGCGCAGCGGGCCGGCATTCGGGCCGGTGACATTATCACCGGTTTTAACCAGCAGAAAATTGGCACCCTGTCCAACGAAGATGAACTGTTTGAAGCCATTGAAAGCATCAGCAGTCTGGGTGCTGGCGAAATCGTTGAAATAGAAATTTTCCGCGAACGCAGCCAGCTGAAGATCCCTGTCAAACTGGGCATCGGCGAACCCTTCGTGCTGTTCACCATTCAATAGCAGCAAGCTGCTGGCTCCTCAAAGGACGATAAGTTCTGGATTTTATTTGCGGTATTCGGCTGAACGGGCATGCGCCGTCAGACCTTCCGAACGGGCAAGTTTTGAGGCTGTATCTGCCAGACGTGAAGCAGCTTCAGCCGAACACTGAATAATTGATGAGCGTTTCTGAAAATCATAGACCCCCAGGGCAGATGAAAATCGGGCTGTCCCTGAGGTTGGCAATACATGACTCGGCCCGGCACAGTAATCACCCAGTGCTTCCGAGGTATAGGCCCCCAGGAAGATCGCACCGGCATGCTTGATCTGCGATAACAGTGCTTGTGGATCTTTCAGTGAAAGCTCCAGGTGCTCGGGTGCTATCCGGTTGGATACGGCAGCAGCTTCCTCCAAATCACGTGTTTTAATCAGCAGACCACGCGATTCGAGTGAAGCCTTGATAATTTCCTGGCGTTCCATTTGAGGCAGTAAAGTCTGCATACTGCTTTCAACAGCCGCAATGTATTCCTCATCCGGGCACAGCAGAATGGACTGGGCATCTTCGTCGTGTTCCGCCTGGGAAAACAGATCCATGGCCACCCACTCAGGGTCGGTAGAACCATCGCATATCACCAGAATCTCCGAGGGACCGGCAACCATGTCGATGCCAACCTGCCCAAAAACCTGTTGCTTGGCCAGAGCCACATAAATGTTGCCCGGACCGACAATCTTGTCGACCTTTGGAATCGATTGCGTTCCGTAGGCCAGAGCAGCTATTGCCTGGGCGCCGCCAACACGAAATACGCGGTCTACACCCGCCAGGGCCAGTGCCGCCAGCACCAACTCATTTACCTCTCCTGCAGGAGTTGGCACCATGGCAATGATTTCTTTTACACCTGCTACCCTGGCCGGAATGGCATCCATCAGAACCGTTGAGGGATATGAGGCTTTTCCACCAGGAATATAGATACCAACCCGATCCAGTGCAGTGACTTTCTGACCATAGACAGAGCCATCATCATCAGTGTATTGCCAGGAATCCTGTTTCTGTTTTTCATGGTAACGGCGAATGCGCTCTGCAGCCTCCTGCAATGCACTGGCCTGATCTGCGGGAATTTCCTGCAGGCTCTGCTGCAACCTTTGTGACGGAATTTCGAGCTCACTGGCATTCTGTAGTGTCAGTTTGTCAAAACGTTCCGTCAATGCCAGAAGCGCACTATCACCCTCGGCCCTGACCTCAGCCAGAATACTCTGCACACTTTGCAACACAGCAGAACTGGCCAGGGACTCCCAGGCCAGAGCCTTCTCCAATTGCGTGGAAAAATCGGAATCCTGCGTACTTAGTTTTTTAAGTCTTAGCATTTTGCTTCTGGACTTGCTTAATTAGACACATTGACGGCATCCTGCAATCGGCTCAGCAAACTCTGAATCTGTTTATGTTTCAGTTTCATGGCTGCCTTGTTCACGATTACACGGGTACTGACTTCGGCAATCAATTCCTCAGGTACCAGACCGTTGGCTTTGAGCGTATTTCCTGTGTCAACGATATCCACAATGCAGTCCGCCAGCCCCATTAATGGTGCCAGCTCCAGTGCACCATTGAGTTTGATGATATCGACCTGTTGGCCTTTTTCGGAAAAATAACGCTTTGCTATATTAACGAACTTGCTGGCCACACGCAGACGTCTGGGATTTTGCGTTTGATCAATTGGCCTGGCCGTCATCAAGCGGCAGGTGGCGAGTTTAAGATCCAGCGGTTCATAAAACCCGCTTGATCCATTTTCCATGATGATGTCCTTACCGGTAATGCCAATATCGGCACAACCCAGTTCAACATAGGTTGGCACATCAGAACCACGGATGACCATCAGCTGTACGCCTTCAATATTGCTGTCAAAAATCAGCTTGCGACTTTTATTCAAATCCTCGGCAGGAATAACCCCTGCCTGCTCCAGCAAAGGCAGCACTTCTTCCATTATCCGCCCTTTTGTCAGAGCGATTACCAGTCCCTGTGCAGACATAAACTATTCCCTTATTGCATTCATCATTAAGGAATCGAAATCTGGCTACGAAGGCAGACGCCGTATTTTAGCGCCCAGCAATTGCAGTTTTTCTTCAATACATTCATATCCACGGTCAATGTGATAAATACGGTCAACCATGGTTTCATTTTCTGATACCAGTCCGGCAATAATCAGACTGGCAGATGCTCTCAGATCTGTGGCCATCACCGGAGCTCCAATCAGAGAGGGCACCCCATTGACGAACACCGTATTTCCTTCGACTTTCAGTTCTGCACCCATACGATTCATTTCATGGACGTGCATGAAGCGGTTTTCAAATACCGTTTCCGTGATAACACCTGAACCCTCTGCCACCGCATTCAACGCTGTAAACTGGGCCTGCATATCTGTCGGAAAAGCCGGATAAGGCGCCGTCTTCAAGGAGACTGCTTTAGGTCTTTGTCCATGCATATCGAGACTTATCCAGTCTTCGCCCAGCTCAATCTGGGCGCCGGCCTCTTCCAGTTTGCTCAGCACTGCTTCCAGGGTTTTCGGTCGAGTATCCTTAACCTTGATACGGCCTCGGGTAGCAGCCGCTGCAATCAGGTAGGTTCCTGTTTCAATGCGGTCGGGCATAACGGAATAGGAACAGCCATGCAAGCGTTCAACCCCATTGATGACAATGGTGTCACTGCCCTCACCACTGATATCAGCACCCATGGCTCTCAGGCAACACGCCAGGTCAACAACCTCGGGTTCACGTGCAGCATTTTCTATTAGTGTCTGACCATCTGCCAGAGTTGCCGCCATCATAACGTTCTCGGTTCCTGTCACGGTGACAAGATCCATGAAGATATGCGCTCCTTTCAGGCGCCCTTTGCTGGTGGCCTTGATATAACCGTTCTCCACCGTAATGTCGGCGCCCATTTTCTTTAAAGATTCGATATGTAAATTGACCGGCCGACTACCAATGGCACAGCCACCGGGCAAGGCAACTTCTGCTCTGCCATAGTGCGCAAGCATGGGGCCCAATACCAAAATCGATGCGCGCATGGTTTTAACCAGCTCATAAGGGGCATTGAAGTTATTGATCGTGCTGCTGTTTAATTCCACCTCCAGCTTGTCACCGATGATGGATTCAACCCCCATACAGCCCAACAGTTCCAGCATGGTCGTGATATCGAAAAGGTGTGGGAGATTGCCAATTTTAACGTAATCGCTAGTAAGCAGTGTGGCGGCCATGATCGGCAGGGCCGAATTTTTCGCACCCGCAATCCGGATCTCTCCATTCAGACGCGTTCCACCCTGTATTAATAATTTATCCACTTGTCCACCTAAAAATCTGCAACCGTTTATCGAATCATTCTATCAGTTTGAACTTTGCTGTGTGAGCATTTTCCAAACATAAAAAAAGAGCCGGCTGGCTCTTTTTATAAACCAGCTTGCCAGTCAATTACTGATGCTCATCCTGCGTTTGCAGTTGCATACTGACCGCATGAATTTCACCCGATGCGATATGCGGATTAATAATCCGATAAATACGTTGCTGACGCTTCACAGCATTCAGACCTGCAAATTCATCAGCGATGACCTGGATCTGATACTTGGCATCTGCTCCCTGCACATGCACCTGCGCATTCGCCATTTCTGCGCGAATCAGTTCCGCTATTTCTTCAGTACTTAACGACATTGTTTGTGGCCTGTTTAATTCGGCGGGCATTTTACCGTAAAGCTGCAGCAATGTCAGAATTTATCACTGGCCAAAGCAAATAAGCTATAATCGCGATTTATTCCCTGACAGGATATTGCATGAATTACTTACTGTTCGCGCTGGCAATTATCGTCGGGATCATTGGGCTCTTATGGAGTGCCGACAAGTTTGTTCTGGGGGCTTCCACCACTGCCCGCAACCTCGGTGTTTCCGTTCTGGTTATCGGTTTGACGGTCGTTTCTTTCGGCACCTCTGCCCCTGAAATTTTCACCTCCGCAACGGCGGCACTGCGCGGCGCGCCTGAACTGGCAATTGGCAATGTGATTGGTTCCAATATTGCCAATATCGGTCTGGTGCTCAGTATTACCCTGCTGATCTGTCCGATTGTTATCCCGGTCACTCTGCTCAAGGAAGAATTGCCGGCGCTGCTTCTGGTTACACTTGCGGCTGTTTTCATCTTCCAGGACCTGTCGATCAACCGGATCGACGGTATTATCCTGTTGCTTCTGCTAGCACTGTTTACCTGGTTTATCCTGAAACGAAAAGGCGCATTGTCAAAATCCCACATGTCGGAGTCTGAGGAAATTGCCGACTATATTGCTGACATCAGCACCCGCAAAGCGCTGGCTCTGATGCTAATGGGACTGGTGGTTCTGCTATTCAGTGCCAACATACTGGTATATGGCGCGAGCGGCATTGCCCGTGAACTGGGTGTCAGTGAGCTGATTATTGGTCTGACCATTGTTGCCATCGGCACCAGCTTGCCCGAACTGGCCGCTTCTGCCATGGGCGCTTTGCGTGGACATCATGATCTTGCGGTGGGCAATGTCTTCGGCTCCAACATCCTCAACCTTCTGCTGGTATTGCCGGTACCGGCCTTTCTGGCTCCGCTAACTATTGAACCTGTTGTGTTCTGGCGCGATACGCTGTCCATGTTAAGCATCACCTTACTGCTGGCCTGCATCATTGCCTTTAAAATTCATCAACAGCAGAAGCTGGGGCGGGCCATGGGTGTAGTTTTATTGGCGCTGTATTTATCTTACACTGCTTTACTGATCGTAATGAGTTGACCCCATGAGCAACAATTCTTTTTCGGAGACCGCGCTGCGAACTATCAGTCTTGAACTGGATGCAGTTGCAGCTCTCAAGAGCAGGATCAATCAGGATTTTGAACAGGCCTGCTCGCTCATCCTGAATTGCTCGGGACGTGCCATCGTCATGGGTATTGGAAAATCGGGGCATATTGCCAAAAAAATCGCTGCCACCCTGGCCAGCACAGGCACACCGGCCTACTTTGTTCACCCGGCAGAAGCCAGTCATGGTGACATTGGCATGATCACGGCAAATGATGTGGTGCTCGCCCTGTCAAACTCAGGCACAACCGAAGAGATCCTGGTCATACTGGCTGTTCTCAAACGCAAGGGTGTCCCTCTGATCAGCATGTGTGGCAATGCAATGTCACCGCTGGCTGAAAGCGCCGATGTCAATCTGGATGCCAGCGTGTCCCAGGAAGCCTGTCCGCTGGGCCTGGCACCCACCACCAGCACCACAGTGGCACTGGTACTTGGCGATGCCCTGGCCATGGCTTTGCTGGAAGCCCGAGGTTTTACTGCCGAAGATTTCGCCTTTTCCCACCCGGGTGGCAACCTCGGACGTCGGCTCTTGCTGAAGGTCAGCGATGTCATGCATCGGGGCAAAGATATTCCGCTGGTTACACAAGACATCCCTGTCAGCGAAGCCCTGCTTGAAATGAGCGCCAAAAAACTCGGCATGACGGCCATCGAGGATGACAAGCGTAAACTGTGTGGTGTTTTTACAGACGGAGACCTGCGTCGTTTTCTTGATCAGAAGCTTGATCTGCAAAGCACCCGAATCGGCGAGGTGATGACAGGCAGTTTCCGCGCCATTGCAGAAAATGCGCTGGCCTCAGAAGCCGCAAAACTGATGCAGGACAATGAAATATACTCACTCGTGGTGTTGAATGCTGAACAGCAACTCAGCGGCATCGTGACCATGCATGACCTCTTAAAAGCCAACGTGGTGTAAGCATGCAGGACTTCCCACGTGAAATTCAGGAAAAAGCCCGTCACATAAAACTGCTGGTGCTGGATGTTGACGGTGTACTCAGTGATGGCAAGCTGTATTACAGTAACAACGGAGATGAAATCAAAAGCTTCAACATTCTTGATGGTCAGGGAATCAAACTGCTGCTCAACAATGGTATTGAAGTTGCCATCATCACCAACCGGGAATCCAATGTTGTCAGCCGTCGCGCCAGGGAACTGGGTATCAGCAAACTTGTGCAGGGCAGCGAATCCAAACTGGCAGCACTCGATGAATTGCTCCAGAGTCTCAAGCTGGGCTATCAGGAAGCCGCCTATATCGGTGATGATCTGCCGGATCTTGCCTGCATGCGACGCGTTGGCTTTGCTGTGACCGTACCCAATGCACATCCGGTCCTGCAACAACATGCCCTATGCTGCACGCAGCGTCGCGGCGGAGCAGGTGCCGTGCGGGAAATTTGCGACCTGATTCTACAGGCTCAAGACAAATTTGAGCAGGCCATCGAGCCCTACCTGTAACATGCCCAAACGCAGCCTACTCTTGATAGCTTGTTTTATTTTGCTGTTTTATCTGCTCAACAGCGCAACGGATGAAACACAGAATGCAGCATTAAGTGGCAGCCGGGTAAACCAGGATTTTGATTACTACATGAGTGTCGTAGATAGTACTCGCTTCAGTGCTGCGGGAGACTCTCTCTATCGCTTGCAGGCCGAACGGATCCTGCACTACCCGGAACCCGAACTGACCAGTATTGAAACGCCTCGTTTGATTTTTTATGCTGACGAGGCCGGTCCGTGGTTCCTCAGTGCAGCCTATGGCACAATACAGCAAGATGCTGATCGTGCCGAAGACAAGCTGGAATTATCAGAGAATGTTATTGTCCAACATACTGATAATCGAGGTGAGACGCATAATATTTACACGGAAGCATTGACGATCTATCTCGACAGCCGGATTCTGACAACGGATCAGGATGTCCTGATGGAATCCGGCAGCCGTGAAATCAGCAGCCAGGGTATGACTGCCGATTTATTCAGCAAACACCTTACATTTTTAGGCAATGTCCAGGGTCGCTATGACTAGATTGAACACTACCGGAATCATGCTCAGCCTGTTACTGCTGCCTGCTGTGCTAGTGGCTCTCCCGGATGACCTTAACCAGGACCTGCTGACGAGCTGCCCGGCACAGAGTGAATCTTTCCTGGACCAGGGTCTGGAAATCTGCCGTGGCACAGAAACCCAGCCTGCAGAAATAACCCAGGGCAGCCTGCGTTTAAGTGGCCTTGAAATTACCATTGAACGTATACAGGGCGTCATTCAGCAGGTGACTGCTACCGGCTCGCCGGCCAGTTTCCAGCAGCAACCTGCCATCGATCAGGCCATTGTCTATGCCTACGGCGAAAGGATTATGTTTAACAACACCAATCAGACAATCACCATTGAAGGTGGGGCTTCTTTCTCGCAGGAAGGTACCATTGATACAACTGCTGCCCGTATCGATTACGACATTACCAATCGCAAGCTGGATGCCACCCAGATGAACATGGTCATCCCTGCCCAACCCGGCTCCCCTTGAATACACACCCTGTTAGAACACTCAGTGTCCGCAAGCTGGCCAAGTCCTACAAGGGACGTCAGGTCGTCAGGGATGCCTCACTGACTGTCAAAAGCGGACAGATCGTGGGTCTGCTGGGTCCCAATGGCGCCGGCAAAACCACCTCTTTTTACATGATTATCGGCTTGGTCAAAGCCGATCACGGCGAAGTCTTCATTGACCAGGAAGACATCTCAAAAGCACCCATGCACGAACGAGCTCGCAAGGGCCTGAGCTATCTGCCGCAGGAAGCATCAATATTTCGCAAGCTCACGGTCAGGGATAACATCATGGCCATTCTGGAAACCCGCGCCGAGCTTGACCGTGATGCCCGTGTCCAGCTTTGTCAGCAGTTGCTGCAGGAGTTCCATGTCAGCCACCTTGAGAACAGTCTGGGTATGAGTCTATCTGGTGGTGAGCGACGCCGCGTTGAAATCGCCCGGGCACTGGCAACCGAACCGGATTTTATATTACTGGATGAACCTTTTGCCGGTGTCGATCCGATTTCGGTGGGCGATCTCAAGCAGATTATCCGGGATTTGAGTGCGCGTAATATCGGCATCCTGATCACCGATCATAATGTGCGGGAAACCCTCGATATCTGTGAGTTAGCCTACATCGTTAATGAAGGCAGCATTCTGGCAACCGGCGACCCTTCCAGCATCCTCAGCAATGAAGAGGTCAAAAGCGTTTATCTGGGCCACGAATTTCGTATTTGACGGCTATCAAGCAGCAAGCCGGAATCGGTATGATACTTGCATGATCTTTGCTATATTGCACTGACTGTTAACCACCCCATGATGTCGAAATCAGCTGTGTAATAGATACTGGCGAACATGAAATTATCGCTACAACTCAAACTGGGTCAGCAACTTACCATGACCCCACAATTGCAGCAGGCAATCCGCCTCCTGCAACTGTCGACTCTGGATCTGCAGCAGGAAATCCAGGAAGCTCTGGAAAGTAATCCCATGCTGGAACTGGAGGAGTCCCAGAATGAGGATGACAGGGAAAGTTCCGACACAGAAGATTATGCCGATAAGCTAACATCCCCCCGTGACGAGGTAGAGGAAAGCGTTCAGGACCTGTCCGCTTCAGACTGGGAAGATAACAACATTCCCGAAGAGCTTTCCGTCGACAGTTCCTGGGAAGATGTCTATATCAACACCGCGCCCAGCAGTCATGCCGCTCAAGACTTTGAGGACAGTGATTTCGAATCTCGCAACAGCACAGCTGAAAGCCTGCAGGACCATCTTAACTGGCAGCTCAATCTCACACCGATGTCAGACAGTGACCGTCTTATTGCCACTGCCATCATCGATGCGATTGATCCCAATGGCCAATTAACGTCCAGCATCGAATCCATCCACGCCGGGCTGATTCGCGAGCTGGATATCGACGAGGAAGAGGTTCTCGCGGTTCTGCATCGTATCCAGCAGTTTGACCCGGTTGGCGTGGGTTACCGAGACCTGAAGGAATGCCTGAACCTGCAACTGGATCATTACGACCAGCACTGTGCCAGCTACCCGACCGCCCGCAGGATAGTTAATGAATTTTTGTCACAACTGGCCACTCATGATTACGCCTACATCATGAAGCGTCTGAAAATCAAAGAGCCTGAGCTGAAAGATGCCTTGCAAATCATACTTTCACTTAACCCGAAGCCCGGCTCTGAAATCACCCCTTCCGATGCTGCCTATGTCATTCCAGATGTATTTGTATCCAAACAGAATGGGCGCTGGAAAGTGGAACTGAATCCTGACAGTACACCATCTATCCGGGTTAATCCTGAATACGCAGCGCTGGTCAATCGACAGGTTTCTAGGGCTGATTCAAACTTCCTCAAAGACAACCTGCAGGAAGCTCGCTGGTTTATCAAAAGCCTGCAAAGCAGAAATGAAACGCTGATGAAGGTTGCCAGCAAAATTGTCGAGCACCAGCGCGGTTTTCTGGATTATGGCGACGAAGCCATGAAACCACTGGTCCTGCACGATATTGCTGAAGCAGTCGGCATGCATGAATCAACCATCTCACGAGTTACCACCCAGAAATTCATGCACACCCCTCGTGGCATCTTTGAATTGAAATATTTTTTCTCCAGTCATGTCAGCACTCAGGAAGGCGGCGAGTGCTCCTCGACGGCAATCCGGGCCCTGATCAAGAAGGTTGTCGCTGCTGAAAACCCGCAAAAACCACTCAGTGATAGTAAAATTACTTCACTTTTGGGGGAACAAGGTATTAATATTGCGCGCCGTACCATTGCGAAATACAGGGAATCCCTGTCCATCTCACCTTCAAATGAAAGGAAACGCCTACTCTAGGCCAGTCAAAAAGCGGCCTGTAGACAGAATTAACAAGTAAACCAAGTCAAGATGCTGCTAGAAACTATCATCAGCCCCGAGCTTACGTTTTGTAATGTCGAGGGAGTGAGCAAGAAACGACTCCTGGAAACCAGTGCCGAACTGATCGCCAGCAAAGTAGATGTCAATGCTGACGAAGTCTATGAGGCTCTGATAGCCCGCGAGCAGCTGGGCAGTACCGGGCTCGGCAATGGTATCGCCATCCCCCATTGCCGTGTTCCCAAATGCAAGAAAACAGTCGGCTGCCTGATAAAGCTGGCTTCCCCTATCGATTTTGATGCCATTGACCAGAAGCCGGTTGATCTGTTGTTTTTCCTCCTGGTGCCGGAAAACACCATTGAGGGACATCTCGAGGTTCTGCGTACGCTGGCAGAGTTATTCAAGGACCCGAGCTACTGTGAAGGCCTGCGAAAAAGTCAGACTGACAGCGACCTGTATACCGCCGCGATGCGAACCCCGGACGTTCAGGCCTGAAATTGGCCTTTCGTCCTGACGAAATCCCCCTATAATCGTTTATTTCCAGTTTCAACCAAGCAAGAGCTCATATGAAACTCATCATTATCAGTGGTCGTTCCGGCTCAGGTAAAAGTACCTGCCTGCATGTACTGGAAGACCTGGGCTACTACTGCGTGGATAACATGCCAGCTAGCCTGCTGGCTTCACTAGCCGAACGTATCGCTGAAGAAAGCAAACAGCAGCTGAATAAAGTCGCTGTAAGTATTGATGCCAGAAACCTGTCCAGCGACCTGAGCCAGTTTCAGTTCATCCATGAACGGCTCATTGCCACCGATATCGAGGTACAAATCATTTACCTGGATGCCGATACCGACACCCTGCTCAAACGCTTCAGCGAAACCCGCCGCAAGCACCCTCTGAGTAATTCTGAACTGGGCTTGCTTGAAGCCATCAAGCTCGAAAAAGAGCTGTTGCTGCCGATTGCCGACCTAGCCAGCCTGACCATTGATACCAGCAGTCTTACCCTGCACGACCTGCGTGATATCGTGCGTGAGCGGGTTGCTGAGCACAAAGCCGGCAAGCTGGCTCTACAGTTTCAGTCTTTTGGCTTCAAACACGGAATACCGATTGATGCTGACATGGTTTTTGATGTGCGCTGTCTGCCCAATCCCTATTGGGTCAGCAGTCTGCGTGGCCTCACCGGGCTTAACCAGGAAGTGGTGGATTACCTGGAATCCCACCCGGAGGTTATTAAAATGTTCAATCATATCAAAGACTTTCTGGAAACATGGATTCCCTGTTTCGAACAGAATAATCGCAGTTACATTACCGTGGCACTGGGGTGTACCGGTGGCCAACACCGCTCCGTCTTTCTGTCTGAAAAACTTAAGAAGCATTTCTCGCAAACAATTAGTAATATTCAGGTTCGTCACAGAGAACTGAGTAATTTTTAGGGAAGTTCTGCCGGAACCATGATCGAAGATAAAATAACCATCAATAATAAAGCCGGGCTGCACGCCCGTGCTGCTGCCAAGCTGGTTGAAACCATCAGTAATTATGACTGCCTGATTGAAATTGGCACCCACGAAAAGATGGTCGACGGCAAGAGCATTCTCTCCATCATGCTACTGGCCGCATCACCTGGTACGGTTCTGGATGTGAAAGTCGATGGCAATGATGAATTGGAAGCACTTTCAGCCATCACCGCACTGGTCGCCAATAACTTCGACGAAGACTAGTCAATCCACCTTCTTTGCAAAGATTTTCAAAAAACCCATAAAGACGGCTACTGCCAGGGCTATCGAAGCACTCAATCCCAGTCCTGCTACTGCCGGCAAATAACCCAGTCCCATGGCGCAGCAGGCAACCAGTGTTGCATAGGGAAACTGCGTTCTGACGTGATGCAGGTGGTCACAGGATGTTGAGATCGAACTCATAATGGTCGTATCGGATATCGGGGAACAGTGATCCCCGAAAATGGCTCCATCGAGTACCGCCGCAAGACTCATCATGGTAATCAGCCCATAACTCCCTCCATCCAGTTGAAAAGCCAGCTGTGAGGTGATGGGAATAAAAATGGCCATGGTGCCCCAGGATGTTCCGGTTGCCAGTGCAGCGGCCGCACTCAGCAAGAACACGATCAGCGGGTAGATAAAGGCAGGGATCGCCTCACCAGTAACAGCCACCAGAAATGGCCCCGTTTGAATTTGCTCGCAGATACCCCCCAGCGACCAGGCCAATATCAGGATTACCCAGGGGTAGAAAGAAGACCTGGCACCTTTTTTGACTGCCGGCAGAATGCGCTCAAACGAAAGCCTGGCCAGCAACACAGTGCAGATAAGCGCCGTAAGCAGGGAGAAGGCTCCGGCTACAATCAGCACCTGAACATTATTCTCAGAGGCAGAAATGACATTGCGCCAGGCGGTGAAACTCAGGAGAGCTCCCATGGACTCCGACAACAAAGCAAGTCCGCCACCATCCAGCCAGAGACCTGCAAACAGAATTAAAAATAAAACGCCAATGGGAAGCAGCGCCGTTGATGCCCTGATTGTAGCCTGCTCATCAGGTTTCACTTCATTTTCAATTTTAGTCGGCAGTACGGCATCCTCGGCGACAATGGCGCCTGTCCTGCTGCGGCGTTCAGCCTTTAACATGCTGCCAAACTCACGGCCTGACCACACGTTTATCAGAATAAACAGGATCATAAAGATGCAGTAAAACCGAAAGCTCAGAGCATCCAGAAACATGGAATAGGCATCGCGGTTGAATCCCAGAGAAGTACTGACCTCAGCAAAGATGCCGACTTCATAGCCAATCCAGGTTGACATCAGGGCGATACCGGCTACCGGCGCACTGGTAGCATCAACCAGAAAAGCCAGCTTTTCCCGGCTTATTTTCATGGCATCACTGATCGGCCGCATGGACGATCCAACAATCATCACATTGGCATAGTCATCAATAAAAACCAGAAAACCCATCAGGCTTGTGACAAACTGGGTTGAACGCGGTCCCTGTGCAAAACGTTCCAGCCAGGACACGATAGCCAGCAAGCCACCAGACAGAATCACGACAGAGATCATGATCAGCATGAGTATGATGAAGGCCAGTACCGAAAGATTGAAAGGGTCACTTATCACATTCCAGAGCTGTAATAGCAGGGTGATAACACTGTCTGACCAAGATTCAAACTGCAATGGCGCAGAGGGCACATTGATCAAGAGTGAACCACTGATAACTCCAGCACTGAGGCTCAACAACAGATGTCGGGTTGCAATCGCACAGGCGACAGCAAAAACTGGCGGCAGAATGCTGTACCAGTGATACTCATCAGTCCCGCTACGAATCTGGAAAAACCAGGCCAGTGACGAAAAGGCAAAAATAATTATCAGGGCAAGGCCAATTTGCCTCTTGCTCGCAAACATGTATTTTCATTACTGCATTGAGTTTCAGGGACTTTGCTGATGCCGCACTGTTATAATACCTGCATCTTTCATTATTTGTCTTTCCATTGAAGCATGTTGCAGCCGGGCGATAATAAAATACAGGCTCATGAACATCTGGAAGCGTTGACCACGGCTCTGGACAGCGGCTCTTTTGTTCACGTCAGGCAGATGCTCAATGCCCTGCCTACAGCAACTATTGCTCACCTGCTGGAATCTTCACCACACAAATCACGAGAAGTATTATGGCGTCTTGTTGGCAAAGACAATGAAGGTGAAGTACTTAATTACCTGAATGAGGATATTCAGAGTGAAATCCTCAACCGGCTGACACCGGAAGAAGTTGCCAGCCTGACCGAAGGTCTGGAAACGGACGACCTGGCCGACATTCTGCAACAGTTACCGGACCAGGTGATCAATGAGGTTCTGCTGGCCATGGGCGAACAGGACCGCGCCCGCCTTGAGAGTGTGCTCTCCTACCCGGAAGACACGGCTGGTGGCCTGCTCAATACAGACACCATCACAGTCCGTCGCAGCCACACTCTGGATGTAGTCCTGCGCTATCTGCGACGCCATGATGAAATTCCCAGCATGACCGACAATATTCTGGTGGTCAGCCGTGACGACCACTTGGTTGGCTTGCTGCCTTTACGTAAAGTGCTGGTTTCTGACCCCAATCTGACGGTCGGTGATGTCATGATTACCGACTTCGAAGCCATTCCGGTAAGCATGCCCGACAATGAAGTCGCCCAGCTCTTTGAAAGAATGGACTGGGTATCCGCTCCGGTAGTGGATGAAAATGGTAAACTGCTAGGACGCATCACTATTGATGATATCGTCGATGTAATCCGTGAGGATGCCGACCACGCTTTCTTGGGTATGGCGGGCCTGGATGAAGAAGACGACGCTTTTGCCCCGGTCCTAAAAACAGCCAAACGACGAGCCATCTGGTTGGGCCTCAACCTGATCACAGCCTTTCTGGCAGCGCTGGTTATCAATCGATTTTCTGAAACCATTGACCAGGTTGTTGCACTTGCCGTATTGATGACCATCGTGGCTAGCATGGGTGGCGTCGCTGGCAATCAGACACTCACACTGGTGATCCGCGGCATGGCGCTTGGCCAGATCGGACGGACCAATTCAATCTGGCTGATGTGGCGTGAACTGGGTGTCGGCTTCTTCAATGGCATTCTGTGGGCTCTGGTAGCGGCAGTGATTGCCATCATCTGGTTTGATGACAATAAACTGGGCTATATTTTTGCCGGCGCCATGATTGTCAATCTGGTAACAGCCGCCCTTTCCGGCGCCTTCCTGCCACTATTCCTCAAACGCCTTAATATTGATCCGGCACTGGCCGGTTCGGTGGTTCTCACCACCATTACCGACGTGGTTGGTTTTCTTTCATTTCTCGGTTTTGCCGCCCTTTTTTATTAAACATGATTGAACAAAACCAGGAAACAGACCAGGATTTTGTCGTCAGCAAGAGTCAGCGCAAACGTGAAATGCTGGCCCTGCAGGAACTCGGCCAGACGCTTATCAGCATGGATGCCGCAAACCTGCAGAAATGCCAGTTACCGGAAGATTTGTTGGCCGCCATAAACGAATACAAGCGCTTGCCAAACAAGCATGAAGCACGCCGGCGCCAGCTGCAATATATTGGTAAATTGATGCGCCAGATTGATACCTCGACGATAGAACAGGTCATTGCAAAGGACCAGCAGCAGGCCAATCATGACAGGCGTCTGTTTCAGCAATTAGAGCTCACCCGTGAAGCCTTGCTGGAGGGTTCGGAAGATACTCTACAGGCTCTTATACAGGAACATCCCGATCTGGATATCCAGTATCTGAGGCAATTGATCCGTCTGGCAATCAAAGAAAAAGACGCTAACAAGCCTCCGCAGGCCAGCCGCAAGTTATTCAAATACTTGAGAGATCTCAAGTCAACTGACTAATCATCCATGATGCTGATCTTGGGCGCACTCAAACTGCTGTCGAGATCTTTCACGGCCTCATCCACCAGTGCAGCAATCTGTCGGTAAAGCAGACTGACAGGATTCTCAGGGTCAGCAACAACGATGGGAAGGCCCTCGTCACTGTGCTCCCGTATTGCCTTGTCCAGCGGTAGGGAACCCAGAACATCTACCGCATATGTCTCAGCAATGCGCCTGGCGCCCCCCTGACCGAAAATATGCTCCATGTGTCCACACTCACTGCAAATGTGCTGAGCCATATTCTCCACGACTCCCAGTATGGGAATACCAACTTTGCGGAACATCTCAATACCCCGCTGGGCATCCAGCAGGGCTATGTCCTGTGGCGTGGTGACAATGACAGAGCCGCTGACAGCGAGAGACTGCGCCAGACTGAGCTGAATATCACCGGTACCCGGCGGCATGTCGACGACCAGGTAGTCGAGTTCCCCCCACTGGGTATCATTTAGAATCTGGTTAAAAGCGCCCACCACCATGGGCCCTCGCCAGGCCATTGCCTGACGCTGGTCCACCAGAAAGCCGACTGAATGACACGCGATCCCATGCGCCTGTACCGGTTTCATGGTGCGTTCATCGACAATTTCCGGTCGGGTGCCATCTGGCAGACCGAGCATGGTCGGAATACTGGGGCCATAAATATCGGCATCATAGAGGCCGACGCTGGCACCGAGCGATTTCAGTGCAAGTGCTAGATTGACCGCTGTCGTGGATTTGCCCACTCCTCCCTTACCAGAGGAAACCACGATAATATGCTTGATGCCTGCCAGGTTGGGGTTTTCATTTTCAGGATGCTGTTTCATAAGGCTCTCTTTGTTAAATTCCCGCCGATTATATCAGGAGCAAGGTAAAGCTGGAGAGCCGGCTTTGAACAGATAGCCTTATAAAACCAGAAAATTTATTTTCCGGAATTTTGGCTTAAAACATTTTCTAGCTGTATTGCGGGCTATCACGCCTGCACACCCTTCGAACTTTCCCTCCTGTTTTTATCGTGCAGTGGTCCTCGCACTTTATCGGGAAAAGACATTTCAGTGGATGCCCAGTTCAGGTTAATCAGGCTCCCCAGCAACACTGGATTTTATTAATAAAAAAGGGGCCAATAAGGCCCCTTTGATACAGCTATGCTGTCTAGCAATTACAGTAAGATGCCACCATAGTTCACAAAGAACGGGGCAAACACCAGACTCAGAATAGCGGACAGTTTAATCAGGATATTCAGTGAAGGACCTGAGGTGTCTTTGAGCGGGTCACCGACGGTATCACCGATAACGGCAGCTTTATGGGCATCAGAGCCTTTGCCGCCCAGATTGCCAGCCTCGATGTATTTCTTGGCATTATCCCAGGCACCACCACTGTTGGAAGAGGCGATGGCCAGCACGCCACCAGCGACCAGTGAGCCTGCCAAAATACCCGCAACTGCAGGCACCCCGAACAGAAAGCCAACCACCAGAGGAGTTCCCATAATCAGCACTCCAGGGGCGATCATTTCTCGCAGCGCGGCCTTGGTGGATATAGCCACACACTGACCATATTGCGGACGTCCCTGCCCTTCCATGATGCCGGGAATTTCACGAAACTGACGGCGCACTTCTTCAATCATGTCGAAAGCTGCAGCACCGACTGACTGCATGGTCATGGCGGTGAACAGGAAGGGTAATACGGCACCGACAAACAGGCTGGTGAATACTACTGGATCCAGCAAAGTAATGGAGGAAATCAGACTGAAATTCTCACCCATGTTTTCACGCATGAGATTTTCCGAGTGCGTCAGGAAAGCCGAAAACAGAGCCAGCGAGGTCAGGATAGCGGCGCCAATCGCAAAACCTTTACCGATCGCTGCCGTGGTGTTACCGGCGGAATCCAAGATATCGGTGCGACGGCGTACTTCCTTGTCCAGACCAACCATTTCGGCAATACCACCGGCGTTATCAGCAACCGGACCATAGGCATCAATGGTCAGCGCAATTGCCAGTGTTCCCAGCATACCCAGTGAGGCGATGGCAATACCGTACATGCCAGCGAGCTCCCAGGAAATAAAAATTGAAATCGCAATCGCCAGATAGGGCAGAACGGTCGATTTATACCCCAGGGCCAGCCCAAATATGATATTGGTCGCAGCGCCTGTTTCACAGGATTTGGCAACATCCTGAACCGGCTTGTACATGTCTGATGTGTAATACTCAGTCAACAGACCAACAGCAAGTCCAGCAATCAAACCAGACAGGAAACACCAGTAGACGCCCATATCAGAATAAGCTTCACCATTGATGACAAACTCTTCAGGAATCATCCAGCTGGTAAAGAAGAAGATGACCACAGCCATCAGTACTGAGGAAATAATCAGCAATTTCTTTAGGGCCGGTGCTACTTGTTCTTCGGTGTGAACCCTTACCAGCATCTTAGTCACCAGACTGACAGGAATGCCAACTGCTGAAATCATGATCGGGTAAAGCATGGCATTGAGATCAGCCGAAAAGGCAATTGCTGAAATCACTAGGGCAGCACAGGTACTTTCTGCACAGGAGCCAAACAGGTCAGCTCCCATCCCAGCAACGTCACCGACATTATCACCGACGTTATCGGCAATCACAGCCGGATTGCGTGGATCATCTTCCGGAATGCCCTTTTCAACCTTACCCACCAAGTCTGCTCCGACGTCGGCGGCTTTGGTAAAAATACCGCCCCCAACACGGGCAAACAGAGCGATTGACGAACCACCCAATCCAAAACCGGCAATCACTTCCATCAGTACATTGTTCTCAACATCGGGCAACAGTGCCTGCATGACCAGGTAAATGATCATCAGACCCAGTGTCGCCAGACCGACCAGAGCAAAACCCATGACCGCCCCGGAGTTCATCGCTACCACAAAAGCATCAGCTATGTTGTTACGGGCTGAAACGGTGGTACGGGCGTTACCGGCAGTTGCCACTTTCATACCGATGTAACCGGATACAATGGAAATCAAGGCGCCGAATAGAAAAGCGATGGCTGTGTAGATCCCCTCTCTGACACCTTCAGTGTGGGTATCATCGATCAGCACAGCAATGACCACCGCAAAGGCAATCATGAACACGCCCAGGTATTTGTATTCCTGTTTCAAGAAGGCCATAGCCCCTTCAGCGATAGCACCATGAATGGTTTTCAGACGCTCACCTTCTTCCTGATTCAGGCCCAAATCGACCGGGATGGATGTCACCTTTTTCATATAATAAAAGGCAATAGCCAGGCCCAACAGGGAGAGGATAAAAATCAACGCAATTGTCATCCGGTTTTCTCCGTTTGCATGAGTTTAATGAGTTAATAAATTGAGTTAAAAAAACCCGCGCACTTTACCACAACGCTGTTCACAAACAAAGTTAAGAACGGGGGATTATTGTGCTTGCAGCCTCGCCGCTTCAGCCTGTAAACGCTGCAATTCCTCGCTGAGCCTTTGTAGCCTTTCTTCATCGACCTCAACGCTCAATTCGGCAGTTTCTTCATCCATTGCACTGAACTTTTCACTTTCTTCATCCAGTGCATCGCTGAGGGCTTCAGCTGCGAGCAGTGCATCGTTAAGCACTGTATTGGCACTGCGCATTGCCTGTGTTTGCGCATTGACTTCAGCGACTCTGGCTCTTAGTTCTTCCACACGCGCCTGCTGCCGGGCAAGCTCCTGAGCCGCCCGCAAGGCTTCGGCTTCACGCTGTGCTGCCAGTCGGGCTTCTTCGGCAAGTCGTCTGGCTTCCTGGTCTTCCAGTTCCCGTTGTCTTGCTGCCTGGCGAGCTTCCTCAGCCTGACGTTGTGCCTCCAATGCTTCCTGCCGTGCCAGTTCTTCAGCCTGCTGCCTTTCAATACGCTGTGCTTCAGCCGCCTCTTGCGCCTGCCGCATAGCCTGTTCTTCCTCAATCTGCGCCTGCGAAGGCACATTTTCGGTGGCACAGGCGACTAAAAACACGACAAATCCGATAAGTAGAAGTTTTAAGCTTTGTTTGATGCTCTTCATGAGTTCCGAACTGTTTTTGCAATGAGGGGCGAATGATACCGCAAATACTGGCCTTGTAATAAACTTTAAACTGACAACTACCCACGGTGTAAGCAGCTAAGTATACTGTTTGGATGAGGTTTTTTTCTTATTTACTCGGTGTATCTGGGCTTTTCATTCTCAGCCTGCCCTTTTTGATGCTGTTCATCCTGCTGGAAGAGCAGCCCATAACTGCACTGAACACGCAACTTTCCCGCCAACAGCTGGAAGATATTCAGGGAATTGTCCTCAATAATGGACCCGGCTTGCTCGGTGGAAGCGATAGCTTGCTGATAGAACTAAATGAACAAGAAAGCAATGCCCTGCTCACTTATCTCATCCGACAGGTGATAAATACTGACAACGAATGGATCGAGGGCCTGGGAGCCGAACTGGCCTTTCAGAGCGAACTGGCGACTCTACACGGTAGTGTGGCTTTAAAGCCAAGTATATTCGGCAACTACCTGAACTTTTCTGCCCGCTTTGTCGTGGATGGCGAGCAGCTTATGCTCACAGGGCTGCAACTTTCTAGCCATGAAATTCCGGCTTTCATCGTTCAAACCCTGCTGGATAAGCTCAGGTCTGCCTTAAGTACATACCCCAATTTCCAGCTTGCCTCGGCTGTCCTGGCATCCATTAACAGTATCAGGATTGCTGACCAGCACATCGAGTTTGGCCTGAACTGGGAATCCGAAAGCCTGCTCAGCCTGCAAGGCCTCGTCCGACAGTTATTAATTGATCCGCAGACGGCAGAACAGCTGCTCAGCTATCAGCGCAGACTGCAGGAAATCCTGACAGACATACCCGGTAATCGTCGCTCTGCCAGCCTCATAGAACTGTTGGCGCCGCTGTTCTCTCATGCCTTGGTTACGCCAGGCAACCCACAGGAAGAAAATCGTGCCATCTTCACTGTTCTCAGTGCTTACGTGCTCAGTGAACTGGAACTGGCAGACCTGCTGGGGCCTCTGTCTACCGAACTGGACCAGGCCCGACAACTGAGAATCACACTGGAGTCACGTGATGACCTTCCCAGGCACCTGATTGCTTCAGCAGCCATTGCTGCTTATGCCGACAATGACCTTGCCGATATCCTGGCGGTCTATAAAGAGGTGCAGGACAGCCGAACAAGTTCTGGCTTTAGCTTCAGTGACATGACCGCCAACCGGGTAGGTACCCGACTTGGCATACTGAGTAATGCCAGTGAATCTGCTGCCGAAAATCTGCAGCGATTTTTTGCTGCAGTAGAACGCGAAGATTCCTTTATGCCGCCGGTGGGCAGGCCGGACGGTATCAGTGAGGAGGAGTTTATTCGCCGTTATGGCAGCCGCAATTCAGAAGCTTATGACTTGCGTATAAGCGATATTGAACAAGAGATTGATGAACTGCCGGTATTTCAGGCAAACAGCTTGCCCTGAATCTTCTCCCTTGACAGCCCCTGCCCCCGGCTAAATAATCATCGTTCAAATCAGTGGAGGGGCATATGTCAGAACAAGAACAAGATAAGAGCAAAAGAGATTTACTCAAAGGCGGAATGCTCATGGGCGGTTTTGCCATGACCGGTTCGGTACCATTCCTGTCTCAAAGTGCACTCGCGCAGGGTGAAGAAGTGGTTCCCTTTACCGATATGCCACCGGATTTTACTGGCCCTCCCAAGGTTGGTGGGGGTGTATTCTTTCAGAACACCCAGAATATTGACGATTTTTATTCCCGCAATGAAGACCAGTTTTATGTCGTTCAGCATTATGGCCAGCCTCAACTGAATGCCAATAACCACCGAATCCGCATAACCGGCATGGTTGATAACCCAATCACTCTGAGCATGGCAGACCTGAGACGTTACCCCAAAGTTGAAATTGCCGCGGCTTTTGAATGCGGCGGCAACAACCAGGGCATCTATCATGGCCTGATCGGCAATGCGCTATGGGGAGGTTGCAGGCTTCGTGATGTACTCAGAGATGCTGGCGTCCAGAATGGCGGCACTGAAATTGTTTTCTATGGTGCCGACGTGGGCATGGAAACTATCCGTGAAACGCAGGTCGAGCAGAGCTTTGCCCGGGCCCTTCACTACAATGAAGCCATGCATGATGATGTGATGATTGCCTACGAAATGAACGGTGAAGCCCTGCCGGTATATCACGGCTTTCCGGTCAGATTACTGAAGCCGGGCTGGTACGGTGTGGCCAATGTCAAATGGCTCGAACAGATTCATGTCCAGGATCGTCGCTTTGCTGGTAAATACATGGCGCGTGACTATGTCACCCTGAGTCGTCGTGATATTGGTGGTCAGATGCGCTGGGAAGAACGGCTAGTAACCCGTATCCAGCTTAAATCGGCAATCACACGCGTGACGCGTCAGGGTAACCGACACAACATTACCGGTTTTGTGCTCAATGACGGCACCGCAATTCGCAGCGTAGAAGTCAAAATTGATAATGGCCCCTGGCAAGAAGCACAGATTTTACCCGGCTCCACTCGTTACTCGTGGAAGTTTTTCAACTTTGTCTGGGAAAATGCCAGCCCGGGAGATCATGAAATTGTATCCCGTGTTACCGATGTGAACGGTCAGGTTCAGGCAAGCCCTGAGGATTTACCGGAAAAAATTTCCCGCTGGGAAAATTACGGGCAATTCACCAGGACCCTTACCATCTCCTGATACACACCGTGTTGAGCCAACTTGCTTCACAAGCAGGGCTGTTATTCACTACAGCCCTGCTTTTTCAGGCCACTTCGTTAAACAGCAAGCGCACCATATCCGTTCTAGTTCCTACCAGATCGGCCAGCGAATAGTCATTCAGGCTTGAGAAAAAAGCATCCTGTCCTTCTTTGAGCACAGCTTTCAGTGTACAGGCAGGATTCAGCCTGCAGGCAAGCTCGGCACAATCAAGCAGTGCTTGCTGCCCTTCAAATTTCCTGACCACATCACCAATGCGAATGTCTCGAGCTTCTAAGGCAAGTTCAATACCACCGAATTTGCCACGAAAGGTTCTCAGGTAACCGGATTTAGCCAGGGCATGAACAACCTTACGCAGGTGTTCAAGTGACAAGGGATAAAAGTCTGCTATCTCGTGCAGGGTCGCCCTTTTGCTGTGGTTGATGGCCAGATAAAGCAAGACCCGCAAGCTGTAGTCCGTGAATCTAGATAACTGCATAAGCCAAAATCCGACAATTGAGTAGTGTCTGCTCATCATAGCAAAAGATGTATGGTTTATACATTTTTAATGCCTGCGCCTTTGTCGCCATAGTGGCTTGTATCCAGCCGGCTTCATGGGCCTGCGCCTTCAATACCACCGGAAATAGGAGTATCATCCGCCCTCCAATTGGCCAGGATCATAGCCATGAAGAAAAAAGGCTTTTCCAGCACCATTTTGCACGCGGATCGTGCGGGCAAACCAGAACACGGGGTATTGCATAAAGCGATACACCCCTCGGTTGCCTTTGGCTATGAAGATGCCCGTGAACTGGCAGATGTTTTTCAGAACAAGCGCAGCGGTTATGCCTATGGCAGACAGAGCAATCCCACGGTTGAAGCACTCGCCCATAAAATCAGCCTGATGGAAAATGGCCTGGCCAGTATCATATTTGCAACTGGCATGGCGGCGATTGGCTCTACCCTGCTGGCACTCCTGCGCGCCGGAGATCATATTGTTTCCAGTGCCTACCTGTTCGGCAATACCAATAGCCTGTTCAATACCCTGGCTACACTGGGTATCGAAGTCAGTTTTGTTGATGCCACCGATGTCACTCAGGTTGAAAATGCCATTCAGGACAATACCCGCCTGGTGTTTGTTGAAACCATTGCCAATCCGGTAACCCATGTTGCTGACCTGGCGGCTATCGGCGAACTCTGTGAACACCTCGGCCTCATTTATTTTGTTGATAACACGATGACTTCGCCCTGCCTGTTTCAGCCGATAAGTGTCAAAGCCAGCCTGATTATCAACTCTCTGACCAAATATATCGGGGGGCATGGCAATGCCTTAGGTGGTAGTGTCACCGATACCGGCTTGTTTGACTGGAGTAGCTTCGCCAATATTTATGAGAACTACAAACTCAAGGAACCGGCTCAGTGGGGAATAACCCAGATCCGCAAAAAAGGTTTGAGAGATTTTGGAGCTGCCCTGGCACCGGAAGCGGCCCACCACTTATCGGTTGGCTCAGATACCCTCAGTCTTCGTATCCACAAAGCCTGTGACAATGCACTGGTTCTGGCTGAGTTCTGCGAGCAGCACCCGAAGGTTAGGAACGTTTTTTATCCAGGCCTGCCGACTCACCCCCAGCATCAGCGTGCATCTCAATTATTCCAGCATTTTGGGGCCATCTTCAGTATTGAACTGGATGAAAGTATCGACTGTTTTGATTTTCTCAACAGTCTGGAGCTAGTGGTAAGTTCCAGTAATCTCGGTGATAACCGAACGCTGGGCATCCCTGTTGCACATACCATCTATCATGAAATGGGTGCGCAACGCAGAGCCTCCATGGGAGTAGCGGACTCCATGGTCAGATTTTCAGTAGGAATAGAAGATCAGCAAGATTTGCTGACAGACTTTGAGCAAGCCTTGTCAATCTGATGTTAAGCAAGCTGTGCGAGGTCTCCTGCCTGATAGAAGGACAAGCCTGCTCTTTTAGTGTGTCTGGTCTGGATGATGTATTTGCGCTCAGGAAAAATGATCGGTTCTACGTCTACCTAAACCGCTGCCCTCACCTCCATGTTCCCCTGAACTGGGAGCCGGGACGATTTCTTAACAATTCCGGTGATCTCATTCAATGCTCTACGCACGGTGCGCTATTTGCCATTGAGGATGGGGAATGCCTGCAGGGCCCCTGCCAGGGACAATACCTGCAAGCGCTCAAGCATGAAATTATTGATGGCATTTTATACCTGGGTGAGCAAGCATCAGGTCTGAATTAAATTAACGAGAAATAGTTTCCCGATACAGAATAAATCAGTAGAATGCATCCCTTTCGAGCATTGGCTCTCTATCCCCGAGGGATAGTCAGACTAAATAACTGTACTAAAGGTGAGTTGAGAATAATCACTCTCAAATGAGCATCGAGTCAGTAGAGAGATAGTAAATGGCGACAAAGAAAAAACCTGCTGCTGCAAAAAAGAAAGCAGTAAAAGCAAAAGTTAAAGCCAAGAAAGCCCCGGTGAAAAAGGCGCCTGCCAAAACCAAGGCTAAAAAGGCTCCGGCGAAAAAAGCGGCTCCCAAGAAAAAAGCCCCGGCGAAAAAAGTAGCTGCCAAGAAAAAAGCGGTTGCCAGAAAAGCAGCGCCGAAAAAAAAGGCAGTAAAGAAAGCTGTACCTGCCAAAAAAACACCAGCACCGAAAAAAAAACCGGTTAAGAAAGCAGCGCCCAAACCAGCAGCCAAAAAGAAAGCTCCGCCCCGCAAAAAAGCAGCTGCCAAACGCCCCGCTGTAAAAAAACCGACTATGAGCAGACCGGATGCCCATCTTCAGGTGGCTGATTTTACACCCTATAAAATCAAGCGCGGCGAAGAGTACATGAATGAAGCTCAGCGCGAACATTTTAAAAATATTCTGAAAAACTGGCGCAATCAATTAATGGAAGAAGTGGATCGTACGGTTCATCATATGCAGGATGAAGCGTCTAACCCGCCTGACCCTGCTGATCGTGCAACACTGGAAGAAGAATTCAGCATTGAATTGCGTACCCGCGACAGAGAACGCCGCCTGATCAAGAAAATTGATTCCACCATAGAGCTGATAGCTAAAGATGATTATGGCTACTGCGACTCCTGTGGCATTGAAATCGGAATCCGCCGTCTTGAAGCACGCCCGACAGCCAATAAATGTATTGACTGTAAAACGCTGGATGAAATCAAGGAAAAACAACTGGGAGCCTGACCATTTCAAGGACGGCCCAGCAAGCGGAAACACCCTATACAGGACGCTTTGCCCCCTCCCCCAGTGGCCCCCTGCATGCTGGCTCACTGGTCGCCGCCCTGGCAAGCTATCTTGACGCCAGGGCACATGAGGGACGTTGGTTACTGCGTATTGAAGACCTGGACCCACCGCGCGAAAGCCCTGAAGCATGCCAGCAGATCATTACTGCTCTGGAGCAACTTGAGTTGCACTGGGATGGCCCCATCCTGTTTCAGAGCCAACGTCTGGGAGCCTATCAATCTGCTTTAAACCAGCTTCAAACACAGGGGCTGATATTTCCCTGCATCTGTTCTCGACAAGATATTCGGGAACAGGAAGGTGTCTACCCCGGCACCTGCCGACAACTCTCGATTGAAGATCTGACTGCTGATCGCCAGCCTTATGCCATACGCTGCCGGGTCGATAATCAATGCATAAAATACTGTGATGCCCTGCAAGGCCAGCAAGCGCAACAGCTCGTAACAGAAGTGGGAGATTTTATTGTTAAGCGCAAAGACGGGCTGTTTGCCTACCAACTGGCTGTAGTAATTGATGATGCCTTTCAGGGGGTAAACCATGTTGTTAGAGGCATCGATCTGCTCGATTCAACACCGCGGCAGATTTACCTGCAACAAGTACTTAAGCTGGCACAACCCGCTTATGCGCATATTCCCATCATTGTTAATCATGATGGGCAAAAGCTCAGTAAACAGCATCATGCCAGAGCGCTGGACCTTCATCAGCCCGTCCAGACCCTGTATTCAGCCCTGCACTATTTACAACAGGCGCCACCGGAGAATCTGCTCAAATCCTCTGTAAAGGAGTTGCTGGACTGGGCCATTGAGCACTGGGATATGCAAAAAATGAAAAATATGCTGCAAGTCCCAGAAACAGTATACAACTTAACCCTTTGAAAATTAGGGGTATTTTGCCTGCCCCCAGCGGTATCGCCCTTTCCTACCAGCAGTTTTACAAAAATAACAGTTGACCCGCTGCCATTGATCCTTATTATTGGCACTCAAGCCAAAAAATGAGTAGAAAAGAAACATTTTTTGTTACTGATTATTTGCCACATCCGGCAAATAGTCATCGCCTATTCACTCCTTCATGGTACTGTGTCTTGCTAGCAAGTAGCAGTTCCCAGGATCAGACAAGATTTTTATGGCACAGATTTTACTTGTAGAAAGCAACCAGAGCGTTCTGGATAAGCTCAGCGAAATTCTGGCGCAGGCGGGACACCAGAGCCAATCATGTCGCTCTATTGAAGATGCCCTCAATCTACAGCTGACAGATTTTGACGCCATCATCAGTAACCTTCGATTACCGGGCAAGCCAGGAACAGAACTCTTCAAGCATACCAATAAGCCTCTTTTAATAAGTACCAGCTATGCCAGCCTCAGATCTACCATTGACGCTTCCCAGCCTGGTGCATTGATTTATCTCGCCATACCCTTTGATACGGAAGAAGTTATGGGCGCCCTGAAAACAGCCCTGGCAGAAGCTCAGCAAAACGACTCGAACCCGAATGAAGAACCGGTGCATGGCATGGTTGGCCACTGCCCGGCCATGAAAGAACTGTTCAGGCGCATTCGAAAAGTCGCCCTGACCCATTCATCGGTGCTGATTCAGGGAGAGTCTGGGACTGGTAAGGAACTGGTCGCCAAGGCACTTCATGAAGCCAGTTCGCGTAATGCAGCAAATCTGATTTCCATCAACTGTGCTGCAATCCCCGAAAATCTGATTGAATCCGAATTATTCGGCCATGAAAAAGGGGCTTTTACCGGGGCGACAAGTACCCGAACTGGCCTGGTTGAAGCCGCCAATAACGGCACCCTTTTTCTGGATGAAATCGGCGAATTACCGCTGGAAGCACAGGCCAGGCTCTTGCGGGTATTACAGGAGCATGAAATCCGCAAGGTTGGCTCGGTCCAATCCACCAAGGTTGATGTCAGGCTTATCGCAGCGACTCACCGTGATCTCCAGCAATTTGTCAACGAAGGTCGCTTTAGGGAAGACCTTTTTTACCGCATTAATGTCATGCCCCTGCAAATTCCACCCCTACGTGAACGCTGTACTGATATCCTCGAACTGGCTGAAAAGAAACTGGAACTAATCTGTAAGCGAATTGGGACAGGCCCAATGTATTACAGCGCTGATGCCATCCAGGCCATTACCATGTATCACTGGCCTGGAAATGTCAGAGAACTCGAAAATGCCATCGAACGCGCTGTGATTCTTTCTGAAACACCCGAGATTCCCATGGACCTGTTGGGAATTGATGTAGAACTGGTTAAGTTCGATTCGCTGAACAAGGAGTTATTCCGTAAAAGCACAAACAGCCTCATTCAGCTACGTGAGAATAATGATGACAGCTCCACGGAGAACATTGATGATGATCCTGCAGAGGATTTATCACTGGAAGACTATTTCCAGCGTTTCGTGCTTGAGCATCAGGACCACATGAATGAAACCCAGTTGGCCAAGAAACTGGGTATCAGTCGCAAATGTCTGTGGGAAAGGCGCCAGCGTTTCGGCATCCCCAGACAAAAGAAATCATCCTGATAAGCCCCTATCAACAAGGCTGTTAACGGTGTGACAGGTAAGAATACGTTACTTTTTTACACCTGCTAGTTACCTTTCTTAACATAAGTCGCTGCGAAAGCGACAGACGCGCCCGGTGCGAAATAGCCCTATCTTGTTGTTTTTATTATCTTTATATAAATTAAAAGGACTTGGCATGAAACCTGCTTTCTGTATTTGGTATTGTTAGCCAGCAATAATCAAAAATTTATAAAAACAATAATAGATGGCTGCAATGATATGGCCCCAGGTATACAGCTGAGTCTGTAGCCCAAGCTGGAAAGAACTGAAAAATCAGCGCTAGCAAGGGGGGAAGCGTGGAGTCAACCTAAGGGAGTTTTCTACCCTGACAATGATAACCACTTGTTATCGACTATTTGTACAGGGATGTAAGATTAACAATAAGAAAAAGCAACGTCATAAGCCGGTAAGACTTGGTCTTACCGGCTTTTTTATTTGCCCGCCTCTTGTGTAGAATGTGCGCTTTATCTTAATAGTCTCAAAATTTGTCTAATAGTCATCCAACACCTTCAGCTCTTGTACAGCGTAGCGTTTATTCACGGGGTGAACACAATATTTCACGCCAGGATATCTCGAAGAATGCCCTGAAGGTTCTTTATGATCTGAACAAAGCAGGTTTTCAATCCTATCTTGTCGGGGGTGGCGTTCGTGACCTTCTGCTCGGCCTTCACCCCAAGGATTTTGATGTCACCACGGATGCCGAGCCGGAACAGGTGCGAAAAATTTTTGGCAATTCCAGGATCATTGGCAGGCGCTTTCGTATCGTGCATGTGCATTTTGGCAGGGAAATTATTGAGGTTTCCACCTTTCGGGCGCTGTCTACACAAAGCACTGAAATCAAGGGAAGTACACTGAGTCGCCAAACCCGGCAACTGGAATCGGCCCACAGCCATACCGGCATGATCCTTCGCGATAATGTTTTTGGCACAATTGAAGAAGATGCCATTCGCCGGGATTTCACTGCCAATGCTCTGTATTACACAGTACAGAATTTTGAGCTGCTGGACTTTATGAACGGCATGCAGGATTTGAAAAACCGTACCTTGCGCATAATAGGTGACCCAGAACTGCGCTATCGGGAAGACCCGGTAAGAATACTGCGGGCAATCCGCCTGGCATCCAAACTGGATTTCAGCATTGAGAAAAAAACAGCTCAAGCCATCGCGCCTACTGTCTCACTGCTAAACTCGGTACCTGCAGCCAGACTGTTCGATGAATTTCTAAAACTGTTTTTCAGTGGGTTCGGCCTGGTGACCTTCCAACGTTTGCTGTCCTATGAGGTGTTTCAGCATCTGTTCCCGCCTGTCACTGATTTTCTCAATGACTCGCAAGATAAACTGATGTTGGAAGCAGCTTTCGAAAGTACTGACAGGCGAATCAATGAGGATAAAAGTGTAACTCCTGCATTTTTGCTGGCGGCTATTCTCTGGCCTGCCGTCAGGCGGCTTTTTGATAATTACCTGGCGACCCAGGTTCCTCCATTACCCGCCATGCACCGGGCAGCTGAAGACATTATCAAACAACAACTGCAGGTTATTTCTATCCCGAAACGCTTCAGTATTGTGATGCGAGAAATCTGGGAATACCAGATAAGGCTGGAACGGCGCAGTGGCAAACGCGCTGCTGCACTCTTAACGCACAAACGCTTCAGGGCAGCCTATGATTTTTTATTGCTCAGAGAATCCAGCGGTGAACACCTACAGGGGCTTGGCACCTGGTGGACTGAATTCCAGAGTGCCGATGAAAGCCGCCAAAAAAGCATGCAGGCTCAGGTACAACAAAACCCAATTTCAAAATCCCGAAGGCGCAGGGTAAAATCAAAGCGGGAAAGCAAGAGAATTACTCAGTGAACATACCGCGCTATATTGCGATAGAGGGACCCATCGGCGTCGGCAAAACCAGCCTGGCAAAACGACTGGCGCAAAGCTTCAACTACGATATGCTCTTGGAAAACAGTGAGGAAAACCCCTTCCTCGACCGTTTTTATCAAAACCCTCGCCAGAATGCGCTGGCCACACAGCTGTTCTTTTTATTTCAACGCGCCCAGCAACTTCAGAATTTACGTCAGGATGACATGTTTGAACCGGTCAGAGTCGCTGATTTTCTGATAGAAAAGGACCGTATCTTTGCCCGGCAGAATCTCGACAAGGATGAATATGAACTCTATGAAAACGTCTACCGGCATCTGACCATTGATGCACCAAAACCTGACCTGGTGATTTATTTGCAGGCCCCTGCAGACGTATTGTTCGAACGCATCCAGAACCGAGGGATCCCATCGGAACAGCAGATAGAGCGTGAATACCTGTTAAAACTCATTGATGCCTACACCAACTTTTTTCATTACTACGAAGAGAGTACACTGCTGGTGGTCAATAGCGCTGAAATTGATCTGGTCAGTCATGATCAGGACTATGAACAGCTAATCGACCATATAAAAAGTATTCGCAAGGGAACCCGGCACTTTTTCAATCCGAAACCCACGCTGCTTTAGGATTTGTGAATGACAGTCACACTACACACACTGCAAGAGCTCAAAGCCAGCGGCGAAAAATTTGTTTGTATTACGGCTTATGATGCCCTTTTCACACGCCTGTTTTGTGAAGCTGGTGTCGAAGTCATCCTCATCGGGGATTCTCTGGGTATGGTATTGCAGGGGCATGACTCCACCATTCCGGTGACCATGGAAGACATGGTTTACCACATGCGTTGTGTAAAACGAGGCAACCAGGGGGCTCTGCTGATCGCAGATTTGCCGTTTATGTCTTATGCCTCAGAAAGCCAGACACTGGAGAATGCCGCCCGACTGATGCGTGCCGGCGCCAATATCATCAAGCTGGAAGGCGGTGCCTGGATTGCCGAAAGTACTCGATTGCTGAGCGAACGTGGCATACCAGTTTGCGCCCATATGGGGCTGACGCCTCAGTCAGTCAATCGCTTGGGCGGCTTCAGGGTACAAGGACGGGACCCGGACCAGGCCAATACCCTCATCGAAGAAGCATTGATGCTGCAAGAATATGGTGCAAGCCTTCTGCTGCTGGAATGCATCCCTGCTAAACTGGCTAAAACTATCAGCGAAAAACTCAGCATTCCGGTCATTGGCATTGGAGCCGGTGCCGGTGTCGATGGCCAGATCATGGTCATGCATGATGTGCTGGGGATATCTCCGATTACGCCAAAATTCGTCAAGAACTTCCTGGCCGGGTCAAAAGAAGGAATTCCTGGCGCCATCAAAGCCTATGTGACTGCAGTGAAAAATGGCAGTTTTCCGGGCAAAGAGCACAGTTATACCTGAAACCAAGCGTATGCAGATCTACCGGACCATTGCTGAATTACAGGAAACATTGCAGCAAGCCAGAATACAGTCTCGACTTATTGGCCTGGTACCGACCATGGGCAATCTGCATGCCGGGCACCTGGCACTGGTCAAGCAAGCCATGGATGATTGTGATTTTGTGCTGACCAGTATTTTCGTCAATCCCACCCAATTCGGCCCAGATGAAGACCTGGCAAGTTACCCCCGCACCTTTGAGGCGGACTGTGCAGCACTGGCTGAACTGGCTTGTGATGGTATTTTTTCTCCCAGCGTGGAAGAAATTTATCCGCAGGGACCCGTGCTGGAAACCCGGGTTTCAGTGCCCGGCCTGAGCTCTAAATTGTGTGGCTCGAGCCGACCCGGACATTTTGACGGCGTCTGTACGGTTGTCAGCAAACTCCTGAACATTTGCCAGCCTGACAGAGCCTATTTTGGGGAAAAGGACTTCCAGCAGCTCAGTATCATTCGACGCATGGTGAATGACCTGAATATGACAGCCCGGATTATCAGCGTGCCCACGCAGAGAGCCGACAAGGGTCTGGCCCTGAGCTCTCGCAATAACTATCTCACTGAAGCCCAGAAACAACAGGCCAGCATAATTTATAAAACGCTGCAGCAAACAGCCAGTGCACTGATGGCTGATGAGGCCGATATAGAAAAATTGGAAGAAAACGCTAGGCTGCTCATTAGCCAGGCCGGGCTGGATGTGGACTATTTCAGCATCTGTAATCCTGAGACACTGGACCGTGCCGGACAGGATGACCGATCATTCCGTATACTGGCAGCTGCCTATCTGGGCAGGACCCGTCTCATCGACAATCTCGCCGTTAATCTGCCTGCCTGAATTTGCGCGATTATGGCAATTCAGCGATAATTACGCCCCCTTTCGGCTGAGACACCTTGATTGGAGCTCTACTTGAATACCACCATGTTAAAGGCAAAACTGCATCGCGCCTGCGTCACGCATTCAGAGCTTGATTACGAAGGCTCCTGTGCGATAGATGGCGATCTGCTTGATTTCTCAGGCATTCGGGAATACGAACAAATCCAGATTTACAACCTCAGCAATGGTGAACGTTTCACCACCTATGCCATTCGTGCTGAAGCCGGGTCAAAAATCATTTCTGTCAATGGCGCGGCTGCGCATAAAGCAGCCGTCGGTGACCGGGTGATTATTTGTGCCTACTGTGCTTACACGGAACAGGAACTGATCAACTACAAACCCAGCTTGGTATATCTGGACGAAAATAATACTATTACCCGTTCCAGTAACGCGATTCCGGTTCAGGCTGCCTAGCCAGATCTTCCAGGCACTGAACCCCTAACGGAGTATGCAGTGTCAGAACATCATATTTACCCTGTCAGTGAAGCCACCGCCAAGCGCGCTCATCTGAATAAAGAAAGCTACCTTTCACTTTACCAGCAATCTGTCGATCAACCTGAAGCCTTCTGGTCCGAACAGGCGCGCTCATTTCTGGACTGGATTGAGCCCTTTTCCCAGGTTTACCAGGGCGACTTGTCCCAAGGGAAGGTGGAGTGGTTCGCCGATGGCAAGCTCAACGTGAGCATTAACTGTATTGACCGCCACTTGCCCGAACGTGCCCAGCAAACTGCAATAATCTGGGAAGCAGATGAACCAGGCTCGGAAAAACATATCAGCTATCAGGAACTGCATGACCGGGTTTGTGAGATAGCCAATATCCTGAAACAGCGTGGCGTCAATAAGGGTGACCGGGTCTGTATTTATATGCCGATGATTCCTGAAGCCGCTTTTGCCATGCTGGCATGCACCCGCATTGGCGCTGTACATTCCGTGGTATTTGGTGGTTTTTCACCGGAATCGCTCAAAGACAGAATTCTGGATTCCGATTGCCGGACGGTCATTACCGCTGATGAAGGTGTTCGGGGCGGCAAATTGATTCCCCTCAAAACCAATACTGACAAGGCACTGGCCAGTTGCCCCAATGTGCATACCGTACTGGTCGTCAAACGGACCGGCAATGCCATCGGCTGGGATGATTCCCGTGACCTCTGGTACCACGAAGCCATCAAGGATGTGGAGTCCAGCTGCGAACCCGAAGCCATGGGCAGCGAAGACACCCTGTTTATCTTGTATACCTCCGGCTCAACGGGTAAGCCAAAAGGCGTAGTGCATACCAGTGCCGGTTATCTCTTGCAGGCGGCCATGAGCCATTATTACGTATTTGATTACCATGAAGGCGATATTTACTGGTGTGCTGCCGATGTTGGCTGGGTCACCGGGCACTCCTATATTGTCTACGGTCCCCTGGCCAACGGGGCGACGACCCTGATGTTCGAAGGGCTTCCGACTTACCCCGATGCCAGCCGTCTATGGCAGATCGTGGATAAATACCAGGTAAATTCCTTTTACACAGCCCCCACCGCATTGAGAGCACTGATGGCGCAGGGTAATGAACCCTTGCAAAGCACCTCGCGCAGCTCATTGCGGATTCTTGGAACCGTTGGTGAACCCATCAACCCGGAAGCCTGGGAATGGTATTACCACCAGATTGGCAAGGAACAATGCCCCATCATGGATACCTGGTGGCAGACTGAAACCGGCGGGCACATGATCACCCCGCTGCCTGGGGTCACCAATCTCAAACCCGGTTCTGCCACCCTGCCCTTTTTTGGTGTGAAACCGGCGCTGGTTGACCCCGATGGTAATATTCTTGAAGGAGCTGTATCAGGCAACCTGGTCATCACCCAAAGCTGGCCAGGTCAGATTCGTACGGTTTATGGCGACCATCAGCGCTGCATCGATACCTATTACAAGACCTACCCTGGCTACTACTTCACGGGTGACGGTGCTCGCCGTGATGAAGATGGCTTTTATTGGATCACAGGCCGTGTGGATGATGTACTGAATGTGTCAGGACACCGCCTGGGAACTGCTGAAATCGAGAGCGCGCTGGTACTGCATCCCGCTGTTGCAGAAGCGGCAGTGGTCGGTTATCCACATCCGATCAAGGGCCAGGGCATTTATGCTTATGTGACCCTGATGCTGGGAGTGGAAGACAGTGAAGCCTTGCATAAGGAGCTGATTGCACTGGTCTCAAGTGAAATTAGCCCGATTGCCAAACCGGATATCATCCAGTGGGCGCCCGGGCTGCCCAAAACCCGTTCCGGCAAAATCATGCGTCGCATTCTGCGCAAAATTGCTGCCAATGAACTTGAGAATCTGGGGGATACCACCACTCTGGCTGACCCGGCTGTGGTGGATAACCTGATTGAAAACCGCCCGCAGGGCTGATTAGAGCGTTACATTAAAAGGCCAGACAAATTCGGAGATATCGCCACTCGGCGCCGTCACAGTCAAGACCAGTGTGGGTTGAGGTGAAGGCAAATCCGAGGCCAAAGCTGCAGCAGCTGCACTG
>CAZSHI010000006.1:0-107613 GCA_964606735.1 uncultured Enterobacteriaceae bacterium | reverse complement strand
CTTTGGATAGTAAGCGGACATCAAAGAACAAGCTATTTTTTCGAAATATGTGCGCTGAAATACACGTAGCTCTTACAAATTAAACCAACGCTGAGAGAGCCCGCTACTGAGTGCCAGATTGTCGACCATCTGCGTCATGGCATCATGATCAATACCTTTCCAGGCAAGCGTTTCCATGTCGGGTTCAAGGTGATCCTGCATATGCATATCGCACACGATGGTGGTGAGCAGTTTGTTAAGAGGTAGCATGTCGCGATGAGCATGTAACAGGGCTTTGATGCGAGAGGCCCCCCGAAATTTCATGTCGGCGATAGCTTCAATATTATTAAGAATGCTGTCGACATCGGGAAATTTTTTTAGGATTTTGGATGCCGTGGTATAGCCGACTCCGGGAATGCCAGGAATGTTGTCTATCTTGTCTCCTGACAGAGCCAGCATGTCAGGGATCTGCTCAGGTTTGACGCCAAACTGTTTTTCAACACCTCGCCGGTTCAGTACAGTGCCCCTGGCAAAATCCCACCAGGCATCTTCTTCACCGATAACCAGCTGGGTCAGGTCCTTGTCGGCGCTTACTACCGTGATCGCGAAGCCCTGATCCCTGAAATAGGTGGCCAGTGACCCAATGATGTCGTCAGCTTCAAAGCGGTTGCTGCCGAAGTCTGGAATACCGACAGCCTGGCAAAAGGCTCGGCACTGGGCAAACTGGTGTATCAGTTCGGGAGGAGCAGGCGGGCGATTGGCTTTGTACTCCGGAAACAGTTCACGCCGATAGGATTCTGTCTGATTGGCGTCAAAGGCACAGGCGATATATTGCGGCTGCTTCTGCCTGATCAGCTGAAATAAAAAATCACTGAAGCCGAATACTGCATTACTGGGCTTGCCCTGCGAGTCGGTGATACTGTCGTCATAAACGTGCCAGGCACGGAAGATATAGATACTGGAGTCAATCAGGTAGGCACGGGGTAAAGGCATGTATCGATTCTAACGGTTTCGATAAATCGTTCCCAATGTTTTTGATATGATGAGCACTTTACCCGTTCAAGAAGGCTTAAATGAAGCAGCAACATTGTGTCATCGTCGGTGCCAGCCATGCGGCAGCCGAGCTTTGCATGAGATTGAGAAAAGAAGGCTGGCAGGGAAGGATTACCCTGGTTGGTGAAGAACCCTATCTCCCCTATAACCGACCACCACTCTCCAAAACCTTTCTGGCGGGTCACAAGGATACCAGTGAGCTGCTGATTCGCCATGAAGGCGCTTATGAAAAGGCACAGGTGGATTTTTTTCTGGGAGTCAAAGCGGTCAGTGTCAACAGAGACAAGCACAGTCTGCTGCTGGGCAATGATCAACAGCTTGAATATGACAAACTGGTACTCACCACCGGTGCCCGGGTCAGGAAACTGGACATAGCAGGCGCCGATCTGGGAAATATTTTTTATTTACGCAATATTCATGATGCGAACCTGATTCGCCCGCATATCCGTCAGGGGCAAAAAGCCGTGATCATCGGTGGTGGCTATATTGGTCTGGAGTGTGCCGCCATGCTGCAGAGCAGCGGCATGCAGGTCACAGTGCTGGAGCGAGACCAATGCATACTGAACCGGGTTTCAGCTCCTGAAATATCAGCATTTTTTACCCGGATTCATCAGGAGGAAGGGATAAACATACAGGCCAATGCCGAGACTGTAGCCTTTGAAGGAGACGGCAGGGTCGAGGCAGTGCTATGCCAGGATGGTAAGCGTTTCAATGCTGACCTGGTGATTGTCGGGGTGGGTGTTATTCCAAACACAGAACTGGCTGCCGAGGCCGGCTTGGCGGTCAATAACGGTATCCAAGTCAATGAGTTTGCTGAAACCAGTGACCCGGATATTCTCGCTGCCGGTGACTGTACCTATCACTTTAATCAGCACTATCAACGCTGGATGCGCCTGGAATCGATCCAGAATGCAGTCGAACAGGCGGAGGTTGCCGCTGCGACCATTTGTGGCCGGCGTGAAGCCTATGATGCTATTCCCTGGTTCTGGTCAGACCAGTTTGATCTGAAATTGCAGATTGCCGGGTTATCGACGGGCTATGACAATTTGATTGTTCGGGGTGAGCTGCAGCAGGGTCGCAAGGTGGCCGTGTTCTATTTTGCCGGGGAACAGTTGCTGGCGGTGGATGCGGTCAACAGTCCGCAGGAATTCCTGTTTGCCAAACGCGCCATGGCACAGCATGCTGACCTGGATCGTGAGCGCCTGGCAGATGCAGATGTTCCCATGCGGGAACTGTTGCTTAACTAGGCCAGATTGCTCATCCGCTCACTCAGGCGGCTGATTTTATCGGAAATAAAACTTTCCTCGTTATGCTTTCGCTCCAGGTAATAAAGCAGGGGGGGATAAAAGATAAGCTCAAACAAGAATAGCAAGTAGAAGAAAGCTGCGCCGAACGGAATGACTTCTGGCGTATCCTTCCAGGTGGCAATATCACTATCCAGGTTAAAGGCCAGTTGCAGACTGACATAAATAAATATGCCCAGTGACCAGCGCAACAGGGTTAAATAGGCTCGTGTCTGAGTGGAAAACAGGTCAAAGACCAATAGGGTTCCCCCGCCGAAAGTGAGAAAAATCAGCAGAGCGTAAAACAGCATGCCAGCCATGCCGTCAATGTCGTAGGCCACCCAGGCGAAGATCCCGGCCACAATCACAAACAGCGCAAATCGTATAATACGCACCAGCAGGCTGGATATCTGGATAATCAATGGCAGGATGACCAATACTCCGCTGGCAACGGCGAGAAATTCGGCCTGGATGATATAGCCCAGTGACTCCTGGCTGGTCCAGAACAGGAAGCGCTCACTGAATAAAAGGGAAAAGTTAAAGACGAACGCCATCAGGAGTAGGGGTATTGAGGCTGCCAGGCAGTATGCCATGACCCGGTTGCGTTTAAGCGTCTTTTTCATCCTCTAGCCTGTCGCTCCTGGGGTAAAGATTAGTAGTGCAGACGCGGTACTAATATTCAGAAGCTACGATATGCAATTCTCCGGCGGGATGCAATTATTCTGCCTTTAACAGGGTCTGTATCTGGTGGAACAAAGGGGTATAATGCGCTGCGACTGTTCACTCAACAAATGTGATATGGAGTAATGAATGCCTTTAGTGAAATATGTCAGCTTTGACGGAACTACCAATGAGATAGATGTGCCGGTTGGCGATTCAGTCATGCAGGGAGCTGTAGACAACATGCTGGATGGCATCATTGCAGAATGCGGTGGTTCCTGCAGTTGTGCAACCTGCCATTGCTATGTTGATCAGGAATGGGTGGATAAGATTCCTCCAGCCAGCGAAATGGAAAAAGACATGCTTGAATGTGTTCTGGAACCCCAGGATAACAGCCGCCTGAGTTGTCAGATCAAGATAACCGACGAGTTGGATGGACTGGTTATCCGCCTGCCGGAATCACAATTTTAAAATTAGTGAACTTTTAAGGAACTTTTACGGGGGGCTGTGTTCCAACTAAGTGTGCAAGAATTTATTGCCGCTCCCTTGAGATATATTTTGAGCCCGCTAAGGCAACTTAGCGGGTTTTTTGTGAGTTTCTTAACATTCCCTGCTACCAGAAAACAGTAGAATCAGCCAAAACAAGCCGGATATTGGTTGTATCTCATGTTTCAAGAAACACATCGGCGCTATTTCAAACCTGATTTTGCTGCCCAACTCAAACCCCTACGGGACTCGGACACTCTGCAGGATCTGATTGAGATTCTGCAACAGAACTATATCAGCGAGTGTTCGCATAGCCCTGTAGGAAAGCATAGGACTGTCTGCAGTATCTGTGGGGCCCGCAGCAAACGCACTTCTGCTTAAGAGTCTGACTTTTCTGCCGGCAGGGATGCAGGCGTATCAACATCCTGGGTAATCCCCCAATCCGGACACTCCAGCTGGAAAACCCTGTCCTTGTTATCTTGTAATAGTTGTCGAGCACCCTGGTCAGCATCCAGCTGCATCAGGGCGGGGTAGAACTCAGCATGTATGCCGACCGGGTTGCCAGGCCGGCCCTGGCAATAGGGGCGCACCAGCCGATGCTTGAGCATGGCCTGTTGGATGGCGCGGTAAGTTTCTGGCTGCACATAAGGCATATCTGCCAATGCGACCAAGAGGGCAGGCCATTCACTGGCTTGTGCAATGCCTGCAGACAGTGAAAAACCCATTCCTTCAGAAGCCCTGTCCGCAATGCAGATGGACCAGCTGGCAGCGTAGGGTTCAGCCAGCGCCTCATCGCCGGGATGCAGAACCAGCAAACGCTGGGTAAAGCTGTCAGGAACATTAGCAAGGGTGGCATCCAACAGGGTACTTCCCTCATTGAAGCTCGCCTGACGCTTGTCAGCATTAAAGCGTTTGCTGTAGCCGGCAGCCAGCATGATGATGCCAATGTCATTAAGTGACTCAGGCATTTTTTTGTTTAAGGCTGGCCCGTAACTGAGTCAGTTCTGCGAGGATAGCGATTGCAATTTCCGGGGGTGTTTTACTGCCGATATTCAGACCAACCGGTGCGTGCAGACGATCTATCTGTTGTTGCGGGATGTCCAGCATGGCAAGTCGCTCCAGACGCTTTGCCGTGGTATTGGCTGAGCCCATGGCGCCGATATAAAAAGCATCATGCTGCAGGGCTTCCATCAGCGCCATATCGTCAATGCGGGGATCATGACACAGGGCCACTACGGCGGTCTGCTGGTCAATGCTCTTGGTGCGCAACCAGTCATCAGGCATGCTACTGGCCAGTTCGATATCCTGCTTGGGAAAATTTTCAATCAGATCTGGCCTGGGGTCGCAGATGGCGACTTCATAGTCGAGGCCGAGTGCCATTTCGGCAAGATAGTAGGCGACCTGAACAGCGCCGATTAACAGCAATTGAAAAGAGGGGCCATGTGTCTGTATTAGATACTGATCAGTCAGTCTGATGGCTTCGTAATGAGTTGCCTCCTGTAGGGTGGTGGCGCCGGTTTCCAGATCCACAGTACGGGTGATCAGTTTACGTTGCGCCATAGCCTCGGCCAGCTGTGCATATAGCTCGCGTTGTCGGCCATCGAGCGGTTCAACGATCAGCTCCAGTTGTCCACCACAGGGCAGGCCCAATCGCAGGACATCTTCAACGGCTACACCGTATTTGATTCGCTCGGGTTTGTCGTTTGCCAGTTCCGCTTTGACAATGCTTTCGCGCAGATCATCTTCAACACAGCCGCCGGAAAGAGAGCCGCAGTAGAGTGCATCTTCATTACAGGCCAGCAGGGAGCCGACCGGTCTGGGGGAAGAACCAAAAGTGGAAACAATCGTGCACAGCCAGCATTTCTTTCCGGCATTCAGCCATTCGCTGAGCTGTACGATGACCTGTTGGTCCAGACTGTTCATAAGGCTTCCCCGTTGTTTTCAAAGCGGTATAGTGTAGCGTAATTTGGTATGCTTTAGCGCCCGGTGGCTTGAACAGAGAAGGTAGGCATGAAATTCAGACCCTGCATTGATTTGCATCAGGGCAAAGTGGTTCAGATTGTTGGTGCTTCATTGCAGGAAGGCAACGACAGCTCTCTTACCATTAACTTCAGCAGTGATTCCTCCCCAGCGGCATACGCAGAACGCTACAAAAATGATGGTCTCCGTGGTGGCCATGTTGTTTCACTGGGCACAGGCAATCAGCAAGCTGCGCTGCAGGCTCTTAAGGCCTATCCGGATGGCCTGCAATATGGTGGTGGTATCAGACCGGAAAATGCTGCTGAATTTCTCTCGGCTGGAGCCAGCCATGTCATCGTGACCTCCTATGTCTTTCATGATGGCAAAATTTCGATGGACAGGCTCGAAGCCTTGCTGAAAGTGACCGGTGCCGAAAGACTGGTGCTGGATTTAAGCTGTCGACGACAGGGAGATGATTACTTCGTGGTGACAGACCGCTGGCAGCGTTTTACCAGTGAAAAAGTCGGACCGGAGCTGCTGGAGATGCTGTCTGGATACTGCGCTGAATTTCTGGTGCATGGTGTCGATGTAGAAGGCAAGCGCCAGGGTATCGAGGAGGAACTCATCAGCTTGCTGGGAGAGCATTCACCTTTGCCGGTGACCTATGCCGGAGGTGTGAAAAATCTGTCTGACCTCGACCGGGTCAAAGCGCTGGGACAGGACCGCGTCGATTTGACCATTGGCAGTGCGCTGGATATCTTCGGCGGCGACCTTGCTTACCAGGATGTGCTGGACTGGCTGGCTCAACAGGTCTAGCGTCTCCTATAAAGTTCTTCCAGGCTAATGCTTTTATTGCTCTGTACGATGAGCCGGGCATGTTTGCGGTTTAACAATCCCGGATTGGTGACCCCGCAGGAGTTGGCAATAATATAAAGCTCCTTGAGCATGTTTTTCTGGTAATTGGCGACACGCTTGCTTTTATCCTTGACCACCAGCCCGCGCTGCAAACCGGGGTTGTGGGTGGTGATACCTGTCGGGCAGGTATTCTTATCGCACTGCATGGCCTGAATGCAGCCCAGGGAAAACATAAAACCCCGTGCTGACACCACACAATCAGCCCCGGCGCATAAGGCCCAGGCTACATCCGCCGGGTTGATCAGTTTGCCCGAAGCAATCACTTTTATGCGATCACGCAAACCATGTTCCACTAGCTTGTCCACCAGCAGAGGCAGTGTTTCCTGAATGTCCAGGCCCATGTCGTCAATCAGGGTCAGAGGTGCGGCGCCGGTTCCACCATCACCGCTGTCTACCGTAATGAAATCCGGGGCATATTCCAGGCCGCGCTGTTTAACCATACTAAATAGCTGATCCAGCCAGGCACCATCGCCAATGACTGTTTTAAAGCCGACAGGCTTGCCGCTAATGATGCGGATATGATTGAGCTTGTCCAGCAACTGCTCATCATTGGTGATGTCCAGATGGCGGTTAGGACTGTTGGATGTCTGTCCGACCGGAATCAGCCTTATTTTGGCGATTTCCTCGGTGACCTTGGCGCCAGGCAGTATGCCGCCCTTGCCGGGCTTGGCACCCTGGCTCAACTTTATTTCAATCATTTTGACCTGCTCATGGGAAGCCACGATGCGCAGTTTTTCATCACTGAAATGTCCATTACTGTCGCGAATGCCATAGTTGGCCGTTCCCACCTGAAAGACCACATCACAGCCGCCTTCAAGGTGCCACTCACTCAATCCACCTTCACCGGTGTTGAGCCAGCAACCGGCCTTGGCCGCGCCTCTGGACAGGGCGCGAACGGCTGGTTTGGAAATGGCACCATAACTCATACCGGAAATGTTGAAGATGGAGTTTGTACTGTAGGGTTTCTCGCAGTAGGGACCGAAGATAATGGGTTTAATGTCGGTTTTTTCCTCAGTCAGTACCGGGTAGGGCGAGTTGATAAAGAGAATGTTGCCGGGTTTGGATATGTCGTACGTAGAGCCGAAAGCCTGTGCATTTTCCAGGTTCTTCGCTGCACGGTACACCCAGGATCGCTGTGCCCGGTTAAACGGCATTTCTTCGCGGTCCATGGCGAAAAAATATTGCCGGAAAAATTCACCCAGACGTTCGAAGAGATAGCGAAAGCGGCCAATCAGTGGATAGTTGCGGCGAATGGCATGGGTCGTCTGGAAGATATCAATAACATACAAAATTACGCCAATCAGCAGTATCAGGCCGACAAACATAATAAAAATGTTTGAGAGAAACACGGAAAGGGGCGCCAGAAAGCGGTCGAAAAAAGCAGCAATGCTATCCACAACAAAATCCTGCATCATGAGAACACACTGCATGATACTCACAGCAGGCGCTGTCATCTAGTTCTCTCTGATGCCCGGCCAAGGTATTCAGTCACGGTTCAGTGAGTATGTGCTCTACTCAGCTCACTGATGAAGGTAGGCGATACAGTCGCTTTACGCCATAATGTCCCTTTACAGGGATAACAAGTTGTCACGCATGTTTGAGTTAATACTGGCCTCGGCTTCACCCCGGCGACTGGGGCTCCTGCAGGATCTGGGTTTTGAGGTCAGCTGCAAACCACAGAATATCGATGAAACGCCCCATCAGGGTGAAGCACCGGAAGCACTGGTAAAAAGACTGGCACTGGAAAAAGCCAGAAGCGCATTGGGCTCCCTGGACCCGAGGGACCAGAGAATGGTGCTGGGCTCGGATACTATCGTCCTGTGTGAAGAACAAATTTTGGGAAAGCCGGTCGATAAGGAAGCGGCCTGTGCCATGTTAAGATTGCTAAGCGGCAGGCAGCATCACGTGATTACCGCTGTTGCGCTTCTGGATCATCAGCGCGAAGCGGTCGATCTGTCTAAAACCGCTGTGAACTTCAAAGAACTCAGTGATGAGGAGATAGAACGTTACTGGGAAACGGGAGAACCGGCTGATAAAGCAGGGGCCTATGCCATACAGGGCTTGGGGGGCATGTTTATTTCGGGGATAAGCGGCAGTTACAGCGGTGTTGTCGGGCTGCCGGTATATGAAACGGTCAGATTACTGGCCCAGTTTAATCTGGATACAAGCAGCATTTTGAAAAGCTGTCATGAGCGAAACTGACTTCAAGGGGCAAACAGATCTTCAGACTCTGATCAGGCGCTTGAGCTGCCTGACGGTGTACTGTCTGCGTTCCCTTTTCTGGCTGTTCCTGGCTTTGCTGATAATTGTCACGCTGTATTTGAGCCTTGGACGTCTGCTGATGCCACTGCTGGGAACCCAGCGTGACTGGGTTGAGGGTCAGCTCGTTGAGAGTCTCGGCGTTGATATTCAGGTCGGTGAACTGGAAGGTGACTGGTTTGCCTACAGTCCTATTTTCAGACTCTACGATATTGAAATCATTCAATCACAGGATTCCCCGGTAGCTCACCGACTCAAGCAGCTTGGGGTGACCCTGAATATCCCACAGAGCCTTTTGCAAAGGCAACTGATCATTGACCGGGTGATCATTGATGAAATGAGTCTTTCTCTGGAGCAAGATGAGAACGGACGCTGGGGATTGAGCGGTTTTGGTTTTGATGAGACAAATAGCTCTGAGGATTTGCTGAATATTCTGTTCAATACCTCACGAGTACAGTTATCGGAATCTCAACTGTTGCTGCAAACGGCAGGTGGCAGCAGTTTCAGTCTCAATAATATTTATCTGGATATTGAAAATACAGTGGGTGAGCATCAGGCCCAGTTACAGTTCCGTCTGAATCAGCAGCCAAGCCCCTTGCAAATGGCTGTGCAGTTGCAAGGCAACCCCCTGGCAGAATTTGAGGCCCAGGCCTATCTGGATATTCCCGGTATCGATCTCATGCCTCTGCTCGCAGGCGGTGATCAGCAGCAGATGAATTTTTCCCGTTTCGATGCTGCCGGGCAGTTATGGCTGGATTTCAATCAGCAGGAAATGAAGCAGGCACAGGCCCTGATTGAAAACTTCAATCTGTCGGCCGAGTTTTCCGCCAATACACAAGCGGTGCAGATAAATACCGGAAGTGTGGAACTGGCGGTACGGCAAAATACGGGTAATACCTGGGAAGTCTGGGCACAGAATCTGCAATTTGATTTTTTTAACAGACCCTGGGAGTCAGGTGATTTCTTTGTCCAGCTGGCGGCTGATGAGCAGGATATGACAATGGCTGTTGAGGCAGAATCAGTTGATCTGGCCATTGCCAGTGACATGCTTGGAGCCCTTAATCTACCGGACAGCCTGCGCTCGGTCCTTTCAGATTTGAATCCGCAGGGTCAGTTACGTAATGTGCAGCTGCAGACTGATTTTTCCGGAAGCTACCCGGGTGGTTTTAAGCTGGCAGCCAACCTGGCCGAGGTCGAGCTCGGAGCCTGGAACCAGGCCCCCGCCGGAAGCGGTATCAATGGATACCTTGAAGCGGATCAAAGTAGCGGGCTGGTGGAACTGGATTCATCGGATTTCACCATTCACCTGCCGCAACTGTTTGAAGACAGCTGGCACTACAATGCTATCAATGGCCGGGTTTTCTGGGAGGTAAATGCGGGGCGGGTAAATGTTCGCAGTGATGTGATTGATGCCCGCAACCAGAATCTGCATGGTCGCGTTCAGTTTGAGGTTGATAATTATCAGCTGGAGCAGGGAGCTTGGGACGCCAACCTGATCTTGCTGATTGGTGTTCTGGATTTTGATGCTGCCGACAAGTCGCTCTACCTGCCAACTTTGAGCAGTATCAGTGGCACGATGGACTGGCTTGATACGGCCCTGCTTTCCGGACGTGTTGAAAACAGCGCCTTTGTGTATCGTGGCAAGACGGCAAATGCCTACAGTCCCTTCCAGCAAACTGTACAGACTTACTATTACGGCAATGAGCTCAGCCTGCGCTTTCTGGAGGACTGGCCTACGCTGGAAAATACCCGCGCCTTCGTTAAAGTTGATAACGACCGGGTTGATGTAAGGAGTGACAGTGCTCTGATCGCGGATATAGCGTTGGGTGAGACAAGTGCAGAGATTCGCCCCCTGCCGGGCATGAGTGGCGCCTGGTTAAGCGTTGATTCACAGGCAGTGGCAGGAGGTAATGCCGGGTTGAATTTTTTGCGGGATACTCCGGTACGCGAAACCGTCGGGGATTTTCTTGATGAGTGGCTCCTGCAGGGTGATGTCGAGCTGGAAATTGATTTGGGTATTGCCCTGAATAATGCGGATCTGGTGAATGATATACGAGTCAATGCGATCACTGGTGGCAATGCCCTGACTATTCCGGCTTATGATCTGCAGTTTGATGAAATCTATGGGCCGATCAGCTTTCAGAGCACCGAGGGTTTGCGGGCCAATGGTCTCAGCGCACGACTCTTTGGTTATCCGCTGGCTGTCAGAATCAATACCGAGGATGAGCGACTGATGATACGGGGCAATGGCCGTATCTCTAAAAGCAGTCTGCAGGACTGGGCCCTGCAACCGGAATTTGTTCGCAGATTACTGGATTACAGCGAGGGTGAGTTGAGTTATGAGACCCAGCTGGCAGTCGCCAGAGCCGATGATGAAGGCGTGGTTCGCAGTGAGCTGAATCTCAGCAGCGATCTGACCGGTGTCACCTTTAATTTACCCAGACCCCTGGATAAGCCGCAGGATGAAAATGCCCGGCTCAATCTGCGTTTTAATTTTGGCCAGAATCTGGAGCAGATTGTCCTGGGGTTCCGGGATCAGCTTAGCGCCAATCTGAGTTTCAGGCAGGGTGAGCTGCGTGGCGGCGAAATTTACCTGGGTGCCCGTGATGAAAACTTCCTGATACGGGCGCTTAATAATGAACCGGGCCTGCTGATCAATGGAGCCATCAGTGATTTTGACCTGCAGGAATGGCAGACGCTGGCCGCGGCGTTTACTGGCAGTCGCGACAGCTCGGCCAGTGATATTGTTCGCGTCGTTGATCTGGATATCGGTAACCTGCATGCTTTGGGGCTGGACCTGCCAGCAATCAACACTGTTTTGCGCCGACAGGGCCGGGCCTGGTCATTGTATCTGCAAAATGAGCAATTAGAGGGCGACTTTATCTTTCCTGATGATGTCACCCAGCCCTATGAGATTGATCTGAGCTACCTGCGTCTGCCCAGAGAAGAAGAGCCCGAAGGTGCAGCCGATGTTGAGGAAGAAGAGGTCGATATTCTGGCCAATGTTGATCCGACTCAGTTACCTGCCATGAATTTCAGTACGCAGGAATTCAGCCTGGGTGATGGGAATCTTGGCGCCTGGTCTTTCCAGTTACGCAGCAGCGAAGACGGTGCAAACATCACGGACTTGAGGATGCAGTCATCGGACGCGAGCATCCTGGCACTATCAGGCGAAGGGGGCGCCACACTGGATTGGCAATATATAAACGGTGAGCATCGCAGCAGCTTTAACGGTCTCTTTGCTGCCGGTAATCTGGCGGAAGTCCTGCCGAGTTTTGGCTATGATGCAGTGATTGAAAGTGAAGAAGCGCGTTTCAACAGTCGTCTGGCCTGGTCAGGCTCACCCGCAGTGTTTGCCATGAAGAAAGTCAGCGGCAGGGTTGACCTGCAGATGCAAAATGGCAGTTTTATTGATATTGAATCGGGCTCCGCCCGTTTGTTTGGTGCCTTCAATTTTGATGCACTTGTCAGACGCCTGCAGCTGGATTTTTCAGATTTGTATGAACGTGGTCTGGCCTATGACAGTATCGGTGGCATCCTCGATTTCAATGACGGGATTGTCAGAACCCAGAATAATTTTCTGATTCGCGGTCCTTCCAGTACCATCAACGTTAATGGCCAGCTCGACCTGGTGGAGGAAACCATTGATGCCGATGTGCTGGTCAACTTGCCGCTGGGGCAAAATGTATCCATGGTGGCAGGAATACTGGGGGCCTGGCCCATAGCCATCACGACCTATGTGGCGAGCATCCTGTTCCGTGACCAGCTGGAAAATTTCACCACGGTGCTCTACCGATTGGAAGGCCCCTGGGATGATCCAGAGGCCGGTTTTGAATCGGATAATGAAGCCGTCGAAGAGGCGATGGAAGAAGTGGGAGTTCTTGAGCCGGATGCCGGATAAAGCCGTTCTGACCAACCTGATTGCACTGATTATTGTCATACTGGGTATGATGCTGCCAGTGAGCTATCAGCCCCTCATACTCAATACCGGATTGTTTGCACTCTCTGGCGGTGTTACCAACTGGCTGGCCGTGCATATGCTCTTTGAAAGAGTGCCGGGGTTTTACGGTTCGGGTGTTATCCCGGCACGCTTTGAGGAATTCAAGCACGGTATCAAGCTCTTGATCATGGAGCAGTTCTTTACACCCGAGAACATCCGCCAGTTTATTGCGCAATCGCGCATACAGGGCGGAGAACACGATGAATCCCTGTTACGTAAAATGGCTGACAAAGTGGATTTCAGCAGTGCCTACGACTCACTGGTGGATGTCATCATGAACTCATCCTTTGGTGGCATGCTGTCCATGTTTGGTGGTGCAGAAGCACTGAATCCTTTGCGTGACCCCTTTATCGGACGTATGCGCGAATACATTGGCAAACTTGCCGATGACCCGTCCTTTCTCGAACAGTTTCGCCAGTCTTCTGCCGAGAATATTCTTGGCAAAGTTGAAAGTATCATCGACAAGCGGCTGGATGAGTTAACCCCACAGCTGGTGAAGGAAATCATTCAGCAGATGATTCACAAGCATCTGGGTTGGCTGGTGGTCTGGGGTGGTGTGATCGGCGGCCTGATAGGCCTGCTGGTCAGTCTATTCCTGCCGTAAGGGACTGATAAAGATTATCGGGTCTTCGATATTCTCGTTTAATTCCGGGGCCTCTTAGGGTTCATTTTCATTCAGCAGCCGGTTGAACTCCAGGTCGAAGTTTATTGCCCGGGGGTCAGTAATGGCTTCGCTTTGCAGGTCAATGATGCTCGATTGCAGGCTGTCTTCCTCCAAGGCTGTGGTGGCCAGTGAGCCCTCCTGTACCGGCAGCCAGAGCCGTGAAGGATAGCGCTCACTGTGATAAAGGCTGTCTTCCCTGGACTGCGTACTTAAGGAATCATCAGTTGCCTGGGTAATTCTGACGATAATTCTGCTGCCGGCACGAAAGCGATAGGCACTCGGGTTCAGGGCAATATCAAAGCGTGTGACCTCAGCTGCCCGTAAGGGATCCGCCTCGCTAAATGCATAGCGCGGATCCATCTGTTCAACACTGCGGGCATCTGCCTCGCGCAGGGAAGCCTTGAGGCTGCCATGAGTCACTTGAATTATGCTGGTCTCGCTGTTTTGCTGGGCGCTTGCGGTCAGGACGTTACGCAAAAAAACTGGCAGATCGAAGCGGGACTGCAAACGATTGAGATCGATTTCTTCTTCGATGCTGACACTGAAAGCCGTATCTGTTTGGGAGCTGGCCGCGTAAAGTTCCAACATCAGAGGACCGGCAATTTCCAGATCAGCTGCCAGGGCTTCGCTAATGAAGCTCAAGCTGTCCAGTTCATCACCGTAGCGTGAGAGAGCCAGGCTGTTTTGCTGGATTTCGGTGGCCAGTGTTGCCGGTTCTGTCGCGTCCAGTGACTGCCGGTTGAGATAGAAGGGCAAATGCTCAACCTGGGCTGCGGGCCAGCTCTCAGGTGTTTGCCAGAGACTTTGACCCTGTATCTGGTATTGCAGTGCCGGTCTGGCTGTAAAATCGGGGGCTGATTCTTGCTGCAGGCACCAGCGGTAAAAAGCCAGCAGATCGTCTTCCAGAAAGTTCGGGTTGAGCATCAGGGCTTCCGTTTCACTGTATATTGCCATTCGGCCAATGCTGTTGAGTTGTTCTCGAATCAGCAGGTCACCGCTGATGCCAGCCCCTTGCTGCCAGGAATCAGCGATAAAAACCGGTATATTGATGGCTCCTGCATTGGGCAGGCTGCTGCGGATTCGCCAGAAATCATCATAAAAAGGGTGGGACAGTAATTGTAGCCGCATGTCATAGTTGACCAGTCGAGAGGGGCCATTTGTGGGAAATGCATTCTGCCTTCTTACAGTATTTTCATACCAGCCCTGCAGGAAATCAGTATTACTCAGTCCGCCTGGGAAGGCCCAGTCATGATAGGGGCGAACTATGCCGTTGACCGGTGCAATACATTGCAATGAAGGCGGGTTTTGGATGGCCATTTGCCATTGTGCGCTGGCATAGTACTGGGCGCCGATTCCCAGTACACGACCATCTGACCAGGGCTGTTCGGCTATCCACTCGATGATTTCATAGTGGTCCTGTTGTTCATCACGAGACAGGAATTCATATTCACCCTGTGAAGCACCCGTACCACGAGTGCTGGCAATCACATAATTGAAACCCTGGCTGACAAACCAGGCAACTTCGCCGGTCATTGGATTTGACGGGGGCGTATTGTTATCGGTATGCGGATAGGGCGCTGAGGCATACAGCGTGGGGTAGCTGCCGTTTTGTGCAGGGCGATAGATATCAAGGGCAATGCCGACACCGTCACGCATGCTGACCAGGCGATTGCTGTCTGTAACAATCAGTGGTCCGCTTGCCTGCACGGGTGTCTGTGCCTGCCCCGTCAAACAGGTGAGGCCCAGAACGATCAACAACAACAGTTTATGCCATGATATTTTCACGATTGAAAATTCTGCTGGGGAATGAACAGTAAGTCCGGAAGATTATACTCAATATGGCGCTGCAAACCATGTTGAGTGCCAATTAGTCGTTCTGGGACAGGCTGTATGGTTTTTGTTTTGAGGCCTAAAACTGTCAGTGTTGTCCGGATATTTTTGAACAGTATGTTTAGCCGCTCTATATTGCTAGTGAGCTCTGGGCTGATAGTCTAGAATCCCTTCCAGTTTGCAGAGGCTGTCGTAAAATTTTTCCTGCATTTCGTCAGATGACTAGTCACGGGTGAAAAGCGAAAGGCGGCTCTTCGATGAAGAATGAGCTGAGGACAGTTTTGCGTTTAATCATTTCAAACCATAACAAGTGATTCAGAGGTGAGCTCACACAATGGCCAGGCCAATTGAATTTGACTATGACAAGGTACTTGAAAGTGCCATGCAGCAGTTCTGGAAAGACGGTTACGAAGCCAGTTCCGTACAGAAGCTGCTTGATGTAACAGGGATCAATCGTGGAACCCTGTACAACTCTTTTGGGGATAAAGATACTTTTTTCAGAATGTGTGTTGAGCGTTATAACGATCGTATCAAAAAGCAGATAGATGCCAGTCTGGGTAATGCCAAGCTGGAGTCTGTTAAAGCCATTGAAGCATATTGTAAAGCTGTGCTAATCGAGCCAGCTCCCAAACAACGTAATTTCGGCTGTCTGCTGGTTAATTCTGTTTGTGAAAGCATCAATTGGAACAAAGAACAGCAAAAACTTATCCGTAGTTCACTGAATGCGGTTCGCCGGGCCTTTTTGAGCAGGACCCGGCAACTGGAAAAAGCAAGGAAACTCAGACGAGGTTTGAACGCGGATACAGCAGCAGAAGTCTTGATGAACCTCTTGCAGGGGCTTTATGTCAGCGCACGTAATGGCCGGACTACCGGTCAGCTGCAAAGCCTGCTGGATAATGGGATTTTGGCCATTCTGAAGTAGCAAAGGCAGCTCTGAGACGTCTTGCAGGGGGGCATAAAGCTGTTATACTTGCCCTCCTCAGAAATTAAGAATTACAAGAACTGGTGTCCGTATGAAAACAGCCGTAAGCTCCATGGTGAAGCGCAAGAAAGACGAGTCCAACATTGACCTGACGCCAATGCTGGACGTTGTATTCATTCTGTTAATTTTCTTCGTGGTAACTGCTTCATTTGTAAAGGAATCTACCCTCAATATTCAGGGTCAGGATCCGAACAACAATCCACCACCTCCTTCTGAGGATATGCCACAGAATATCCTGATTCAGCTGGATGCCCAGGATCAGATTTTCTTCAATCAGGAGCGTATTGATCTTTCTGCCGTACGCGCCAGGGTGGCATCTCATCGCGCTGAAAACCCGGCTGCTTCCGTGGTCATTCAGCCAAACAACAATTCCACGGCCAATTCACTGGTTGTCATCATGAATGCTTCCCGTGAAGCAGGAGCGAATGACATTTCCGTGATTCAGGCTCGATAACTTACTGTTTTTTATAAAAAAGCCCGGGAAATCTTCCCGGGCTTTTTTATTTTTACCGGCGCCTGATTATGGTAGTCTGTGCTCATCAACTAAGATTTTAAGGAGTCGCTGATGGGAATTACGGTTATCGTGCTGGTGCTGGTCTTGCTGCAATATTCCTTTTTCGGGATCAAGGTTGGTATGGCACGGGTTAAATATGATGTGCAGGCGCCTGCGATATCCGGTCATCCTGTGTTTGAGCGTTATTACCGGATTCAACAAAATACCCTGGAGCAGTTACTGGTTTTTGTTCCCCTGTATCTTGTGTTTGCCGTCATGGCTGAAGGACAGGGCTGGATGGGCAGTGAATTGGCTGCTGCCTGTGGTGTACTTTGGATAATCGGCCGTTTTGTATACGCCAGTGCCTATATTGATGATCCAGCCAAAAGGGGCAAAGGCTTCATGCTGAGCTTTCTGGCGACGGTTCTGCTGATTATTGGCAATCTGGCAGCCGCGATTATGTCCTACATGGGCTAAGGTATTGGATAAACCATGAGAACCTGGATTTCCCCGAAATCACTGAGCGGACCGGCTGGCGTGTTACTGGCGCTGGCTGTCATTCTGGCTGCTTTACCCTTTGTCCAGCTGCGCGCAGAAGACACCCCGACCTACCGGGCAGAGGTCCTTAATGAATTTCCTCACGATGCCAATGCCTTCACACAGGGATTGATCTTCTGGCAGGGTCAGCTATACGAGGGGACCGGACAATACGGCGAATCCACCCTGCGGCGTGTTGAACTGGAAACCGGAGAATTGCTGCAGCGGCGTAATCTTGATGCACGCTATTTCGGGGAAGGTATCACTATCCTGAATGACAGGGTTTATCAGTTAACCTGGCGCTCCAATGTAGGCTTCGTTTATGACCTGGAAAGTTTTGAACAGTTGGGAAGCTTTTATCTGCCAGGAGAAGGCTGGGGTATTACCCATGATGGTGAACATCTGATTGTCAGTGATGGCACGGCGAATTTACGATTTCTGGATCCGCAGTCACTCGATGAAGTCAGACGCATTGAGGTGAATAATGAAAATGGCCCGGTGCGAAACCTCAATGAACTGGAATACATCAACGGAGAGGTCTGGGCCAATATCTGGTATCAGAACTTTCTGGTGAGAATAGATCCACAAAGCGGTCGGGTAAATAGCATGGTGGATCTGAGTGATTTAAACCCCAATCGCCGCTCATTTGATGCTGTACTCAATGGCATTGCCTGGGATGCAGAGCAGCAGCGCTTATTTGTGACCGGCAAGCTCTGGTCACGTCTTTATGAAATCCGGGTGCTCGATTAGACAGCTAATTGTGCCGGCCTTGTGCCTGATGCTGGCAGGCTGTGAAAGTCTTGGCTATTACAGTCAGGCCGTTCTGGGACAGCTATCCATTCTCAGCAAGCGTGAAGATATTGAAGCGCTGATTGATGACGCAGCGACCCCGCAGCCGCTTAAAGACAAGCTCAACACGATTCTGGATATCCGCGCCTTTGCTGAAACGGAGCTCCTGCTGCCGGTGGATAACAATTTCGCCACTTATGTGGATCTTGAACAGCCTTTCGTGGTCTGGAATGTGTTCGCAGCCCCGGAGTTTTCACTGCAAGCCCAACGCTGGTGCTACCCCATCGCCGGTTGTGTCACATACCGGGGTTATTTCAAGGAAGCCAGAGCCCGTCAGTACGCGGCACAATTGCAGGCCCAGGGCATGGATGTCTATGTCGGCGGTGTCAGTGCCTATTCCACGCTGGGCTGGTTTGCTGATCCGGTACTCAGCACGGTCATCAACCGGGAAGATTACCGCTTGGCAGCGCTGTTGTTTCATGAGCTGGCACATCAACAGGTTTATGTTCCCGGTGATACTGAGTTCAATGAAAGTTTTGCCACTGCCATGGAACAGGAAGGTCTGCGGCGCTGGTTGCGAGCCAATCAGGTTAATGAAGCACGCAGTCAGCAGATTATTGAACAGGCCCGTGAAGACGCTGAACGCCGCGAACAGTTTGTTGCCATGGTGAGTCAAACGGTGAGCCAACTGGAAAGTCTGTATGCCACAGCAGACAGCCCCGAGAGCAAGCGCGAAAGCAAGGCAGTCATTCTGAGTGACATGAAAAATAACTACAAGCAGCTGAAAACCCAGTGGGGGGGCAATACGGCCTATGATGGCTGGATGAGTCAGGATTTGAATAACGCTCAACTGAGCACGGTTTCGACCTATTTTAACTGGGTGCCGGCTTTTGAGCGTTTGTTGCAGGAGCAGGATAACGACTTAGCAGCTTTTTACCAGGAAGTCGCTGCCCTGGAGCAGCTTGGTGCCGAGCAGCGAGCAGCAGCGCTTGCAGCCAGACTCTAGCCAGCAGGCAGCTGGAAGGCTTGCTGAGTCGGCAACTGTGCTAACATACCGGCCTGATACCACGAGATTTATTCACAAGGACTCCGCATGATTATCAAACCCCGTGTCCGCGGTTTTATGTGTATTACCACACACCCGCTTGGTTGTGCCGCCAATGTAAAACGCCAGGTGGACTATGTGAAAAGCCACGGTGCTATAAGTGATGGTCCAAAGAAAGTGCTGGTGATTGGCGCATCAACCGGTTATGGACTGGCCTCGCGGATAACAGCAGCTTTTGGCAGTAATGCCGCCACATTGGGTGTCTTTTTTGAAAAGGAAGGCAGTGATCGTAAACCCGGTTCGGCAGGCTGGTATAACTCAGCGGCATTTCATGAACTCGCTGCGGCTGAAGGCCTGTATGCCAAAAGTATTAACGGGGATGCCTTTTCCGACGAGATCAAGCAAAAGACCATAGAGACCATCAAGCAGGACCTGGGACAGATAGACCTGCTGGTTTATTCCCTGGCGGCACCGCGCCGAACCGATCCGAAAACGGGCGAGGTGCATGCATCAACGCTCAAACCGATAGGCAAGGCTATCACCCTGCGCGGCATCAACACCGATAAAAAGCTGGTCGAGGAAATGAGTGTAGAGGCTGCCAGTGAAGAAGAAATTGCCGGTACGGTTGCCGTCATGGGCGGTGAGGACTGGCAGCTCTGGATTGATGCGCTGAAGTCTGCCGGAGTGCTTGCCGATGGTTTTCGTACTACCGCCTACACCTACCTGGGCGCAGAGCCAACCTGGGATATTTACTGGAATGGCACCATTGGTGCGGCCAAGCAGGATCTGGATAAGAAAGCCGTGGCAATCCGTGAGTCACTGGCAGACCTGAACGGTGATGCCAGGGTGTCTGTACTCAAAGCCGTGGTTACCCAGGCCAGTTCGGCCATTCCCGTTATGCCCTTGTATCTCTCACTGCTCTTCAAGATCATGAAGGCCGAAGGTAGCCATGAAGGCTGCATTGAACAGGTTGATCTGCTGTTCCGCGAAAGTCTGTATGGCGTTCAACCCAGGCTCGATGATGAAGGCCGCCTGCGAGCCGATTACAAGGAACTCGAAGCGCATGTGCAGCAAAAAGTCAGTGAGCTGTGGGCGCAGGTTGAGACCGATAACATTGATGCCCTAACAGATTTTGCCGGCTATCAGACTGAATTTCTGCAACTCTTCGGCTTTGAAGTTCCCGGCATTGATTATGATGCCGAGGTTGATCCGCAGGTGCCAATCCCGAATCTGGTTTAGGCGTTTTGCGCAAAAAGCATTCGGCTGCGGTTCATCAGATAAACCAGAGACAGCATCACCGGAACTTCCACCAGCACGCCCACGACCGTTGCCAGTGCTGCTCCCGAATTCAAACCGAAGAGTGAGATAGCCACCGCCACCGCCAGTTCAAAGAAATTGGAAGTGCCTATCATGCAGGCCGGTGCAGCAATGCTGTGTGGCAGTTTCATCATTCTGGCAGCAACAAAAGCAATCAGAAATATCCCGTAAGTCTGAATCAGCAGGGGAATGGCAATCAGCAGAATAGTCAGTGGCTGATTCAGAATGGTCTGTGCCTGAAAGCCAAACAACAGAGCAACGGTTGCCAGCAGGCCACCCACTGACCAGGGCTTCAGGACCTTCAGAAAATGCTGGAGTCTTGAATGATCGCTGGCACGGTCAAGTTTATGTCGGGTCCACACGCCGGCCAGTAAGGGGATCAGGACATAGAGCACGACAGATAGCAGCAGCGTTGCCCAGGGTACCTGTATATCGGAAACGCCCAGCAACAGGGCTGCAATCGGAGCAAAGGCGAAGACCATGATCAGGTCATTGATAGAAACCTGTACCAGTGTGTAATTGGGATCGCCGCGGGTCAGCTGGCTCCAGACGAAAACCATCGCTGTACAGGGAGCAACGCCGAGCAGGATCATACCGGCAATGTATTCCGTGGCCGATGCCGGATCGACGAAGTCGGCAAACAGTATCCGGAAAAACAACCAGCCCAGTGCGGCCATGGTAAAAGGCTTGATCAACCAGTTCACCACGCAGGTAAGCATAAGTCCTTTGGGTTTTTTACTGACATCCCGAATCGATGAAAAATCCACCTGTATCATCATGGGATAAATGATCACCCAGATCAGGATTGCAACCGGTAGATTGACCCTGGCCAGTTCCAGCCCGGCGATCAGGGCAAATAGTGGTGGTACCAGTGTCCCCAGGATGACACCGGTGAGAATGGCCAGAGCCACCCAGACACTGAGATAACGCTCAAACAGTCCCATCGGCATTCTTATCGGCCAGCTGCGAGATATACTGGTATAGTTTTTCCTCACTTGGCCCCTGTTTGAGGTATTGGGTCAGGCTGATGACACGGTTTTTGAGCGTTGTTATGGTGGCATCAAAGGCAGCTTTGATGGTTTCATCGTCACCAGCGATCTTACTGGGATCTGACAGTCCCCAGTGAACCTGTCTGCTCTTGCCAAACCAGAGTGGGCAGGGCTCATTGGCTGCTCTGTCACATACGGTAATGACATAATCGATAGCCTGTTTTTCAAAGCTGTCCCATGACTTGCTGTGAAGGCCCTCTACAGGTATCTGCCATTCCTGCAGGGCACGGATGGTGAGCGGATGAACCTTATCTGCCGGGCTGCTACCGGCACTGAAAGCCGTCAGCAGTCCTTCGCCATAATGATTGGCTATGGCTTCTGCCAGAATGCTGCGACAGCGGTTATGCGTACAGATAAACAGTAGCTTCATGAACAACACAGCTCTGCAAAGGTTGTCTTACCCTGTTGCATAAAATCCTGGTTGTTAAGCAGTGCCAGGTTCAGTGACTCGCGACACCAGTGTGGTAATCGCTCGTGAAGGCGGTAATACATCCACTGACCTTCACGACGCCGCTGGATCAATCCACACTGTTTCAGCTGTGCCAGATTACGGGATATCTTTGGCTGGATTTCGTTCAGGTAATCCATCAGTTCACAGACGCACAGTTCATCTTCCCGGCACAGCAAGAGCATGATCTTCAACCGATTATGGTCTGAAAGGCATTTATAAAAATTAAGCGCTTGCATGCAGGTATCCTCCTGATGGTTTCACGCATTATATACGAAATAACATATATATGAAATAAAATATATAACTATTGATGCTCACGAGATTAAGCCTGCACTGCGCTTTTGAAGTCCTTCGAATTAAGGCTGCAAGATGAAGGGCAAAGTTAGTTTTGCCTGATTTGTCCTGCTCGGAGATGGCGTGCAGGGCGCGAAGGGCTATTGCCCTTCTATGGCGCTGCGCAGGGCATCAATCGTCGGATCGATCTGACGATCATTGACCCAGAATTGTGGCGTGGAGAGCTGAAAGCCGGCATCGAAAAAAGCATTCATCACATCGCGGGCTTTCTGCAGGGTTTCATCATTGTCCAGGCAGCTGTTGAAGCTCTCGGTATCCATGCCTGTTATAGAAGCAGCAATGGTTTTCAGGTTGTCCTTGGAGTATTTGCCATTATTTTCCGTGGGATCATCGCTGGCGGCAAAAATGGCATGGTGCATATCCCAGAACAGTTCCTGGTTCTGCGCACAATAGGCGGCCTGTGTTGCCCAGGTCGATTCAAGGCTCTGCCCATTGTTAAGAAAATGCAGGGGTACAAAGATGAAACGTATCTGGTTCTGTTCGGCCAGTGACTGCACATATTCAGCGGAACCGAACATCAGCCCGTATTGCGCTTCATAACGATCCAGCCAGGGGGGAAGGTTGGTGGTCATGGCGCAAAAAGGACACTGAAAATCGGCAAATTCAATAACCGTGGTACGTGCCATCAAGGGACCAATGGCCGGAAACAGATCAGGGTTGGCATGGATAGCACTGACATCCTGCGCCTGTGCTGGCGTCAGGCTGAAACAGCCCAGCATTAAAAGCAGGGCGGTACTGTTGCGCAGTAGAGTGCGCAGTAGAGACTGAAGATGTTTTTCCGGTTTGTTTTTCATGGTTTACCCTATAGCATCATTAATCACTGTAATGGAACAAGCATAAAGCAGGGGACTTGTCAGGGTCCAGTACCTGTGCAGGGAATATTGTCAGTGCCTTGGGTGCGGGAACTAGCGAATAGGCCCAAATCTGAAAGGCTTGGCACTGGAGCCCAAAGCAGCTAGGAGTTTGAGCCTTGAGTCAATTATCCCTAAAGGTTGTTCCCGGTGCGGCCAAGGCCGGCATCGTTGGCTGGCTGGGAGAGAGTCTAAAAATTAAGGTGACAGCGCCACCGGAAAAAGGCAGGGCCAACAAGGAAGTGATTGCTTTGCTGAGTAAGGCAATTAAGATAGCACCCTCGGCTATCCGTATCGTTAGTGGCAGTGCATCTCCCTTCAAGCTTGTTGATGTCGCTGAGCTGAGTCGGACAGAAATAGACAGGCGTTTGCAGATGAGCCTGCATATCAAGGATAAAACATGAGTTTGAAACTAATCGGAGCAGGTTACGGCCGGACCGGGACGGCGTCTACCTGTGCAGCCCTGAACCAGCTGGGCTTTCCCTGCTACCACATGCATGAAGTCATCAATAACAAGGCCAATAAATCACATCTGGATTTCTGGCTGGATGTCGCAAAAGGGCAGAGCGGTCAGCAATTTGACTGGGAGCAGGTCTTTGCAAACTATACGGCAACGGTAGATAACCCGGGCTGCTGTGTCTGGGAAGAGTTATTGGCTGCCTACCCGGACGCAAAAGTACTGCTGACCTTGCACCCCAAAGGGGCGGAAGCCTGGTATGAGAGTGCCATGAATACCATCTATCTCACCAATAAAATGTGGCAGTTCAAGGTGCTGGAGCTGTTTACACCCTTCGGTCGCAAGTTCGGACAGATGACGAATCGCCTGATCTGGCAGCGTTCCCACCAAAACACCATGGAAGACCCAGACAAAGCGCTTGCGCTTTATCAGCAGCATGTTGAGGAGATTAAACAAAAAGTACCGGCGGACAGCTTGCTTGTGTTCAGCGTTGACCAGGGCTGGGAGCCGCTGTGTCGTTTTTTGGGGAAGGATGTACCCGATACGCCTTTCCCCAGGGTTAATGATCGCAAGGAATTTCATCAGACGCTCAGGGATATTACCAAGGGAGCCTATGTGATCCTGGGGCTGGGAATTCTCTTGCTGTCGGCCTTGGGATATGGTCTCTGGCAGTTGCTGGGTTGAAGCGAAATTGCTTATGTAAAAGGGTATTGAAGCTAAGGTGAGTTAAGGTATAGCGTATGATGGGTGAAGAACAAAAGAGTGAATATTATTTCCGTGAAGGCTGCTTTGTCACTGAGCTGTCAAACAGCGAAGAGGATCCGCAATTATCCATCGCGCATATTCGCGTTGAAGCCGGTGAGACGACACGCTGGCATAAATTGCTGGGCACCACCGAACGTTACCTGATTCTGGCCGGCAGGGGTCGCGTCGAACTGGGTGATCTGCCAGCGCGTCAGGTCAGCGAAGGTGATGTGGTCTTTATTCAGCCTGAAGTGCCTCAACGTATCAGCAATACGGGTGAGGAGGATTTGATTTTTCTCGCTTTGTGTACACCCCGTTTCGAGGAAAGTGCTTATATAGACCTGGAAGATCAAAGCGGAGAATAAAATGATTATTGCCATGTCAGCGATGGTGTTTCTTACCCTGATTATCGGTCTGATTACCCTGATGACACGTATTAACGCTGCCCGTTCCGGCGCGATCAATCCGGCCTATTTCGAATTGATGCAGGGAGAGGCCCCGGAACTTGTGATCCGTACTGCCCGCGCCTTCACTAATCAGTTTGAAGTCCCTGTGCTGTTTTATCTGGTTACCATTCTGAGTCTTTTTTTGATGCCCAATGATGCGCTCAATTTTTACCTGGCCTGGCTGTTTGTGTTCAGCCGTTATGTACATGCTTATATCCATCTGAGTTATAACCATGTGATTCACCGACTGCTGGCTTTTATGCTTGGGTTGGTCAGTGTCATGCTGATGTGGATCAATTTGTTGGTTCACAATTTTTTCTGAGGGTGGGATGAGCGGCTTTCAAGAAATTCTGCAATTCTGGTTCGAGGAAATCGAACCCAAACAGTACTGGGTCAAAGATGCTGAATTTGACCGCCTGATTACGCAGCGCTTCAGTGATATCCATCGGCAGGCCTGTCTGGGTGAGCTCTTCGAATGGCGGGGAAGTGCCGCCGGTAGCCTGGCGGAAATCATCATTCTGGATCAGTTTTCGCGCAATATGTTTCGCGATACGCCGCAGGCCTTCGCACAGGATGCGCAGGCATTGACCTTGGCACAGGAAGCGGTAGCCCGCGGTGCCGACCAGGAGCTTGCCGGCGAGCAGCGCACTTTTTTATACATGCCCTACATGCACAGTGAATCCCTGAAGGTTCATGAAGAGGCGGTGAAGCTGTTTACCCGCAATGGGATCAAAAACAATCTGGATTTTGAAATCAAGCACAAGCTGATCATTGAACGCTTTGGCCGGTACCCGCACCGGAATGCAATTCTTGGACGCGAATCGACGCCGGAAGAAATTGAATTTCTGCAGGAGCCAGATTCCAGCTTCTAAAAAAAAGGCCTGCGAGTGCAGGCCTTTTCTCATATTGGCGAGGTCAAATCAGCGCTGTCTTTCAATCATGATTTGCACGCTGACATCTGCTTCGATGCGTCGGTTCTGCTGTCTGCCGAGGCGGGTGTCATTGGTAGCAACAGGTCTGCTTTCACCAAAACCGACAATGGACAGGCGTGAAGTATCTATGCCATAGCGATTCACCAGTTCATCCCTGACAGCGCGGGCACGCCGTTCAGACAAGTTCTGATTGTAGGCGTCTGGACCTGTGCTGTCGGTATGACCTTCAATGAGCGCAGTGGTCTCGTTATATAGACGCATGAAGGCGGCAAAGGCCTCGATTTCATCCTGGAATTCTTCCTTGACCAGAGCCTGATCGAAATCAAACTGCACCAGCAGATCCTGACGCCGTTGGTCTTCATCCAGAATCACGCAGCCAACGGAGTCTACCGCCAGTGAAGGATTGGTGTTCGGACAGTCATCATCACGGTCAAGAACACCGTCTCCATCGGTATCCAGCGGAGCGGTATTCACTTCCTGACTGAGCTCGGGAGTGCTGACCCGACTGGGTCGATTTCCAAAAGCCATACCCAGACTTAGGCTCAGTGCCACATCGTGGTCCAGAGGACCACTGGGTTCAATCATGATGGCTTCGAGTCTGCCTAGCCAGTTGTTGCTGAAAAAGTACTTAGCACCAATGCTCAGGTCGAAGGCGCTACGATTAATCTTTTGCGAAGATGGGCGGTTTAGCGTCAGGTCACCAAAGCCTGCGCCAGCATAGGCCTGCAAAGCACCGTATCGGGCAAAGTTGTAGATCGCGCCGGCATGCACATAATCAAGATCCGTTTCCAGGCTGCTGCCAGTGACCTTGCTGTTTACATCCAGGTATTTCAGGTTCAAGGCCCAGCGATTGTTAAAAGGGACTTCCAGGTCAAGCTGGTAACCCAGATCATCCTGCTGAGCTTTATCGTCATTGAAATAGTAATTGACAGCACCGGCGCTAACGATCACGCTGCTGTCAACATCTTGTGCCACCCCGGCACTGACAGAAAACAACAAACTAATAGGTAAAACTGTTTTCAGCGTTCTGCTGAAGACGTACGAGGTTTTCATATAAATTTTCACCTTGAAAAAATATCAATGAATGTGAATAAAGCGTGCGGACTATACGCTTAAATGTGCAGATAGCAATAAATATAAAAATAATAAAATTAGCAGGTTGAGCGCATTTAGCGTGATTGGAGCTTAGTGCTTCGCCTTATGGTTTTCAGTAATAACAGCTTCTTGAATTTGAACTGGCCTGCATGACTTATAAGTGGATTGCAAAAAAAAGGCCTGCGAGTGCAGGCCTTTTCCAGCTCGCTTTAGAGTTAACGCTGTCGCTGCGTTTGTGTTGTTACCGTGACTTCCGCTTCAATACGGCGGTTACGGGCTTTTCCGTTTGCAGTTGTGTTGGAAGCAATCGGACGGCTTTCGCCATAGCCGACTGCAGACAGGCGAGAAGCAGCGATGCCGTAACGGTTAATCAGTTCATTCATGACGGCGTTGGCACGTCGTTCAGATAAAGCCTGATTGTAGGCTTCAGCACCATCACTGTCAGTGTGCCCTTCAATCACGGCACTGGTGTTGTTGTACTCCCGCAGGAATTCGGCAAATTCAGCAATTTCATCCTGGTATTCATTGCGAATATCGGACATGTTGGTATCAAACAGAACGGCCAGCGTTTGTCGCTGCTGGGATTCATCCAGAATCACGCATCCACGCGTACTCCCCGGGCGGTATTGGGGCAGGCATCGGCATCATCAAAAACACCATCGCCGTCGCTGTCGACCGGGCCACTTGCCACCTCCCTGGGAGTCGGCTGCGTCGGGCGGCTCGCTGAGGGCATGCTGGCACCGGCGCCGAAGCGATAGCCGATGCTCAAACCAAGCGCCCAGTCGCGGTCAAAGCTGTCGGTTAGTTCGACCAGCATGGCCTCGACCTTGCCCACCCAGTTGTCGTCAAAAAAGTAGCGTAGACCGGCATTGAGTCCCAGGGTGTTGGGGTCGATATCCGGCAGTGTGCGTCTGGATATATCCAGTGCGCCGATACCCAGACCCAGGTAAGGCTGCCAGTCGTTTACCCGGTCAAAATTATATTTTGCCCCAACATGCAGAAAATCCAGATCAGCCTCACCGGGCGCATTCAGGATATCTGCGTCGAGTCCCCAGTATTGCAGATCCAGTGACCAGCGATCGACCAGTGGCATTTCAAAACCGATTTGAAAGCCCATGTTGTCATCCAGTGCTTTGTCACTGTTAAAGTAATAGTTGAGGATGCCGGCACTGATGGTGTACTGCCGTTCAGTTTCCTGGGCATTTGCCAGCAGGGAAAGCAGGCTCAGTGCCAGCGCGAAGCTTATTCGGATGCTCCCTTTCATTTTTTTCTCCTGATTGTTATTAACTTGGCTTGTTGTCATTCACGGTATGCAGGTGTACATCTCGCTGCGGGAACGGAATGCTCATGCCAGCCTGCTCCAGAGACAGTTTCATCATTTCCAGCAGGTCGGCACGTACTGTCCAGTAATCTTCGGCTTTAACCCAGGGTCTGACATTGATGTTGATACTGCTGTCAGCCATTTCTGCCATGGCAACCACCGGTTCCGGATCTTTCAGGATACGGGGATCGGCATCAATCAGCCCCAGAATGATATCCCGGGCCTGGGCAATATTGTCGTCATAGCTGATGCCGACAACCAGGTCGATGCGGCGTGTACCCAGAGTATTCACGTTAACAATATTGCCATTGATGATGGCAGAATTCGGCACGATGATGCGCTGGTTGTCCGGTGAATGCAGCAGCGTACAGAACAGTCCGATTTCATCAACCACACCGGCAGTGCCGGCGGCATTGATAAAGTCCCCAATTTTGAAGGGGCGAAAGATGATGATCATGACGCCGGCTGCAAAATTACTCAGTGAGTCCTTCAGTGCCAGACCGACAGCCAGACCTGCGGCACCGACGATGGCAAGCAGGGAGGTAATATTGATGCCCAACTGATCAATGGCTGCCAGCGAGACAGCGATCAGCAAGGCGGCATAGATCATGTTGCTGAGGAAGTTGACCAGCATGGGCGCCATGCCGGATTTATCCATGGGCTTCCTGAGAAAGTCGGCAATGGTTCGCGCCAGCATTTTTCCGATGAAAAATATGGCCGCCGCGACAATCAGACGCAGGCCCCAGGGTAATACATAATCATTGATAATACTGATGCCTTCTTCCATGCCTCGTCTCCGAAATGTCGCGTGTAATAAAGCTGCCGAGTCTATCGAGACAGGCAGCAGATTTCTATGTCTTTAAAGGAAAATTGCGGTTTGCTTAATGGTTTTTTCAAGCCCTTCCAGATAGGCCTGCACTGAATCGGCAAGCGCCCGGGTGTTATAGCCGCCTTCGAGTGTTGACAGCATTCTGGAGTGGCAATGTTGTCGAGCTATGTTGCCCAGCTGTTCACCCAGCCAGTGATAAGTGATTTCATTGAGCGCCAGCGAGGCCAGCGGGTCGGACCGGTGGGCGTCAAAACCGGCAGAGACCAGAAGCAGCTCAGGCTTGAAGGTATTCAGCGCTGGCACGATCTGTTCAGCAAAGATTTTCAGATAGCTCTGGTGGTCAGTTCCGGCCTGCAGTGGAACATTCAGAATATTGCCGGGACTGTTTTCTGAGATATGACCGGTGCCGGGATAGCAGGGACTCTGGTGGGTTGACAGATAAAACAAGCCAGGCGTTCCCGTGACAATATCCTGGGTGCCGTTGCCGTGGTGTACATCAAAATCGACAATGGCGATGCGTTGCAGGCCATAGCGCTGACGGGCATAAATGGCGGCAATGGCAATATGGTTGAAGAGGCAGAATCCCATGCTTTGTGAGCGGGTGGCGTGATGGCCCGGTGGCCGTGTGGCACAGAAAACATGCCGGCACTGCTTCTGCATCAGTCGATCAATGCCGAGGCAGGCTGCGCCGCTGCCACACAGGGCAGCGTCCAGAGATGCCGGAGACATGACAGTGTCAGCATCAATCTGGGCCAGTCCCGTCTCGGGAGCTGCGTTTCTGATGAAAGCTAGCAGGGCTGCATCATGTGCCAGCAGAATCTGATCATCGCTGGCCCGGGGTGCCTCCTCAATGTGCTTGAGTTTTTCCAGCAGGGCCTGCAATCGTGCTGGACTCTCCGGATGGCCATGGCCTGGCTCATGCGCAAGGCATTGCGGGTGACTGAGAATAAGGCTTTCAGTCATCGTTGAGCAATTCACTGATAGCACTCAGATAGAGACCGGCTTCACAAGCTTGCACACGCGTTCGCAGGCTTTCGAGCGTGTCATCATCCTGCACCGGAACAATCTGCTGTTTGATGATGGGACCTTCATCAATGCCTTCTGTCACATAGTGCACCGTTGCACCGGATTCTTTTTCCCCGGCGGCCAGCACGGCCCGATGCACGTGGTCTCCGTACATGCCTTTACCGCCATAACTGGGTAAAAGGGCGGGATGGATGTTTAAAATTTTATAGGGAAAAAGGCGCAGGGTGGCCGGCCCAATTTTTTTCATGTAGCCGGAACACACAATGAGCTCTGTGTGTGATTCCTGCATGAGGTGCGCAATGGCAGCATCAGCTGCTTCGTCGCTGCCATGGGTGCGGCTGCTGACGTGATGGACTTCAATGTCATTATCCAGGCACCATTGATAGATAGCAGCATCGCGATTGTTGGTGATCAAGAGGCCGACCTTGGCCGCAAGTTTGCCCTGGTTGATGGCCTCGATAATGGCTCTGGCAGAGGAGCCTCCGTGGGAGGCGAGAAAACTGATCTTCATGCAGGAAACGTCAACAGTCAAAAGTAAAATTTTAACGTAAATTAAAAGTGAATACCCTGTAATCTGTACATCATATCCACCACAGGCGTGATAGAATGCGCAACTTTCCCATCAACAGGAATGCTCATGTCTGAAACAATCACCTCGCTGGAAGACCGTGCCAGTTATGCTGTTGGCCGGCAACTGGGCGAAAACCTGGCAAAAGAACCTTTCGAGGGTATGCAACCCGAAGCCGTGCTTGCCGGGATGGCAGATGCACTGGCGGGTCGACCGAGTCCGGTCAGTGCCGACAAACTCAATGAAGCCATTGAAGACCTGAACCGGAAAACCCAGCAAAAAATGCAGGATGCTGCGCAGGAACGTGCTGCGGAGGGGGAGGCATTTCTCAAAGAAAATGCCCAGCGTGAGGAAGTTGATATCACCGAAACGGGCCTGCAGTATGAAGTACTGGCGGAAGGTGAGGGTGAACCACCGGAGCTGTCCTCCCGGGTCAAGGTGCATTATCACGGGACATTGATGGATGGTACGGTGTTTGACTCTTCAGTTGATCGTGGTGAACCCATTGATTTTCCAGTCTCCGGTGTGATTCCAGGCTGGACCGAAGCCTTGCAGATGATGAGCCCCGGGGCCAAATACAAGTTGTATATTCCGTATCAGCTGGCCTATGGTGAGCGCGGCGCTGGCGAAGTGATTCCGCCCTATACCACTCTGATTTTTGACGTTGAATTATTGGAAATTTTATAAGCGTTTATGGCAACACTAAAACCGTTCCGGGGTGTCCGTCCCGGTAGGGAGCAGGCACACAAGGTCGCTGCTCCCCCCTATGATGTCCTGAGTAGCGAGGAAGCCAGAGTCATGGCGCAGGGCAATCCCATCAGTTTTTTACACGTGAACAAACCGGAAATTGATCTGGACCCGGCTATTGATGTGCATGATGATCGGGTCTACCAGCAGGGGGCCGATAATCTGCAGTCTTTCATTGCCGATGGCATACTCAGGCAGGATGAAAAACCGCATTTTTATGTCTACCGTCAGCACATGGGTGCGCATATGCAGACTGGTCTGGTCGCCGTTGCCTCGGTGGAGGAATACGAGCGGAACCTGATCAAGAAACATGAATTTACCCGCCCGGAAAAGGAAGATGACCGGGTCAAGCATATGGATGTGGTAAACGCACAGGTCGGGCCGGTGTTTCTGACCTATGAAGCCCGTAGCGGCATTGACAGCATTATGGATGAGATTACCAGGCAGACGCCTGAGTATGATTTCACCCTCGATGACGGCATACGCCATGTACTCTGGCTGGTGGATGATGCCGACAGGATCAGCGCCATAGAACAAGCTTTTGTCGAGATTCCCTGCCTCTATGTTGCTGACGGGCATCATCGTTCGGCAGCTGCTACCCGGGTTAAGCAAATGCGTCAGCAGGCCAATGCCTCGCATAATGGTGAGGAAGCCTATAATTTTTTTCTGGTGGTGGTGTTTCCACATGACCAGATGCAGATTCTGGATTACAACCGTGTGGTGACAGACCTGCATGGCTTGAGTGAAGAGACCTTCATTGAGTTGCTGGAGGCAAAATTTCAGCTCATTCGCGAAGATAAACCCGTCAAACCGGCTGCCCTGCATGAATTTGGTATGTACATGGACGGACAGTGGTATTCCCTGCGGGTGCGTGAAGGAGTGGTGGATGAAAATGATCCGGTAGCGCGTCTTGACGTCGCCGTACTGCAGGATAATCTGCTCAGTCCCATTCTGGGTATCGAAAATCCCCGTGTCGACAAGCGCATCGATTTTATCGGTGGTATCCGTGGCATGGCAGAGCTGGAAAGGCGCGTGGACAATGGTGAATTCAGGGTAGCCTTTTCCTGTTATCCCACTTCGATCGAGCATTTAATGGCTATTGCCGATGCCGGTGAGGTGATGCCGCCTAAATCAACCTGGTTTGAACCCAAGCTGCGCAGTGGCCTGGTAATTCATTCGCTGGCCGAGTCCTAATTGCAGGGACGGATGCCGGGTAAGGAAATCGGCGCCAGACTTCTGACCAGTTCCAGAAAATTTTCCTGCCAGGGAGCAGCATCCTCTCGGCTTGCCGCATAAAGCCGACACCACAGACCATCCTTGCCCAGTGGCAGAGTCTTGATATAGCCCTGTTCGGCTTCGCGCTGTACCGACCAGGCTGGCAGCATGCTCAGGCCACGGCCACTGGCTGTTAATTGCACAATCGCCAGGGTCAGTTCGGCGGTGCGTCGGGCACGCGGGCTGATGACGGCGGGGCGCAGGAAATGACGGATACCATCAAGCATGTTGTCTTCGACCGGGTAATGTATCAGGATTTCCTCGGCAAAATCTTCAGCCTTCATGTAAGGGCGTCCAGCCAGCGGGTGGTTGGGTGAACAGCAGCCGACCATTTCAAAATCAAACAGCGGGTGATACAGCACACCTTCACGCTGATCGGGTTCCGTGTGCACGGCCAAATCGGCCTCGTCTGTCAGAAGTAGGGCGACCGGATCCGGGGTCAAACCGGAAACCAGATCCTGCTCGACTTCAGGCCACTGGTCGCGGAATTTATCCATGCTCGGCATCAGCCAGTCGAAGCAGCTATGACACTCAATGGCTATACGCAGGCGACCGACAGAGCCAGCAGCAATACGCGAAATATCACGCTCAGCGGAATCAATCAGGGGCAGGGTATAGCGAGCCAGATTGAGTAGACGCTCACCAGCGGGGGTAAAGCGGATGGGGTTACTTTTGCGCTCAAACAGGCTGGTTGCATAGTGATCTTCCAGTTGTTTGATCTGTTGGGAGAGGGCTGACTGGGTGACATGGATATGCTGAGCCGTGCGCGACAGGGTGCCAGTGTCAGCCAGTGTCTGCAGCAGACGTAAATGACGGATTTCCAAGGGTGAGCGCATAATTAGAATAATTAATGATATTTATAAATTAATATAAATTGACCTTATAAATAACTTCAGGGATGATAGCAAGCAATTTTAGCCAGGCAAGATGAAAAGCCGATGAGTTTTATTGACAGGCCAGAGGAAGTCTCTGTTTCTTTTGAATTTTTTCCACCTGCGGACTTGAACAAGGCGGATATGTTCTGGGCCTCCGTCGAGGATCTGGCCGAGCTGAAGCCGGAATTCATTTCACTGACCTATGGAGCCGGAGGGTCCAGTCGGGAGCGCAGTCTGGCCATTCTGGAAAGATTGCTCAAGCAAAGCACTCTGACGCCGGTTGCCCACCTGACCTGTGTTGCCGTCAGCAAGGCAGAAGCCGATGAGATGGCGCGTCAGTTTTATGAACTGGGGATTCGCCGACTGGTCGTACTCAGGGGGGATCCGCCCGGGGATGAAAAAAACTTTAGTCCTCACCCGCAGGGTTATGCCAATGCCACTGAATTTGTCAGAGGCTTGAGCAAGGTGGCAGATTTTGACATCAGCGTGGCGGCCTATCCGGAAAAGCATCCGGAGTCATCAAGTCTGGATCAGGACATCGAAGCCCTCAAACAGAAGGTCGATGCCGGGGCCAAACGTGCCATCACCCAGTTCTTTTTTGATACCGATGTGTATCTGCGTTTTGTTGAAAAGGCCAGAGCGGCGGGCATTAATATACCGATCATTCCCGGCATCCTGCCCATCGTCAATTTCTCGCGGGTTCAGACTTTTGCAGCAGCCTGTGGAACAAAAATCCCAGCCTGGCTTGAACACCTTTTTGAGGGTGTAGAGGCTTCTTCCACGGTTAACAATATGCTGGCTGCTGCGGTACTGATACAACAGTGCAATGCCCTGTATGCCGAAGGGGTGAGGAATTTCCATTTCTATACATTGAATAAATCAGAACTGACCCGTGCCGTTTGTCATTCCCTGGGCATCCGGGGCGACAAGGGAAATTAAGCATGTCTCATCAGGAATTATTTACGCAAACCCTGTCCCAGAGGATTATGCTTCTGGATGGTGCCATGGGTACCATGATACAGAGTCATGGCCTTCAGGAAGTGGATTTCAGGGGTGAGCATTTTAAAGTGCATGAAAGTGAATTGCGCGGCAACAATGATCTCCTGAATATCACGGCGCCTCACATCATCAAACAGATTCATCTGGAATATCTGGAAGCCGGTGCCGACATTCTCAAAACCAATACCTTTAACTCGACGGCTATCGCTCAGGCTGACTACAAACTCAGTGAATTGGCTTTCGACTTGAATCTAGCCGGTGCCCGTCTGGCACGTGAAGCCATCAATGAGTATCACCAGACGAACAAGCGTCCCTGCTGGGTAGCCGGGGTGCTGGGACCAACCAACCGTACCGCATCAATTTCACCGGATGTGGAGGATCCCGGTTTCCGTGCCGTAAACTTTGATGATCTGCTGGGGGACTACACACAGGCAATCAAGGGGCTTTATGAAGGCGGTGTCGATCTCATACTGATTGAAACGATTTTTGATACGCTCAATGCCAAGGCAGCCATTGCAGCACTAAAACAGTTCGAAGCCGAACATGATATTCACCTGCCTGTGATGATATCCGGCACCATCACGGATCAGAGTGGCCGTACGCTCAGTGGTCAGGTCGTGGATGCCTTTTACAATTCCGTGCAGCATGCCGGAGCCGTCAGTATCGGACTGAACTGTGCTTTGGGTGCCAAACAGTTGCGCCAGTATGTGGACGACCTGTCGCGCACAGCCGAAATTCATGTGTCCTGCCATCCCAATGCCGGGCTGCCCAATGAAATGGGTGGCTATGATGAAAGCCCTTCTCAAATGGCGGCACTGCTTGGGGAGTTCGCTAGATCCGGATTGCTCAACATCGTCGGCGGTTGCTGCGGTACGACACCGGCACACATCAAGGCGATTCGTGAAGCTGTCGAAGCGATAGCCCCACGCAAAGTGCCTGAAGCCAAACCGGTCTGCCGTCTTTCCGGTTTGGAGCCGGTCACCCTGACCCGCGAAAGTAATTTTGTAAATGTCGGTGAGCGAACCAATGTCACCGGTTCCAAGCGCTTTGAAACACTGATTCTGAATGAAGATTATGATGAGGCCATTGCAGTGGCACGGGAGCAGGTGGAAGGCGGTGCTCAGATTATCGATGTCAACATGGACGAGGGCATGCTGGATTCTTCAGCAGCGATGGTGAAGTTTCTCAATCTGATTGCGGCAGAACCGGATGTTGCCCGTGTTCCGGTCATGGTGGACTCATCCAAGTGGGAAGTGATCGAAGCCGGTCTGAAATGCCTGCAGGGCAAGGGCATCGTCAACTCCATCAGTCTGAAGGAAGGTGAGGAGAGTTTTCTGCAGCAGGCCAGGCAAATCAAGCGTTATGGTGCCGCTGTGGTGGTCATGGCCTTTGACGAAAAAGGTCAGGCTGACAGCTTCGCCCGCAAGACAGAAATCTGTCAGCGCGCCTATCGGCTTTTGACCGAAAAAATTGATTTTCCACCGCAGGATATTATTTTCGATCCGAACATTTTTGCAGTGGCCACCGGTATTGCCGAGCACAATGAATACGGCAAGGCCTTCATTGATGCTACAGTCTGGATCAAGGAAAACCTGCCACATGCCAAGGTATCAGGTGGCGTATCCAATCTGTCATTTTCCTTTCGGGGCAATAATGCCCTGCGTGAAGCCATGCATTCGGTATTTCTTTATCACGCAATAAAGGCCGGCATGGATATGGCCATTGTTAATGCCAGCAAGCTACTGGTGTATGAAGATATTGATCAAGCACTGCGCAATGCCATTGAGGATGTTCTGTTTAACCGACGTGAAGATGCCGGTGAACGCCTGTTGGAGTTGGCGACAAGTCTGGTCAGCGAAGTGAAAAGTGAAGCTGCCACTGAGGCCTGGCGAGAAGAGGACGTAGAAAAAAGGCTGGCCCATTCGCTGGTGCATGGCATTGAAAAATACATCATTGAGGATACCCAGCAGGCTTATGAAAAATTAGGCAGTGCCATCAAGGTGATCGAAGGAGCGCTGATGGATGGTATGAACCGGGTCGGTGACTTGTTCGGGTCTGGCAAAATGTTTTTACCGCAGGTGGTAAAAAGTGCCCGCGTCATGAAGAAATCGGTGGCGCATCTGGAGCCCTATATTCTCTCCAGCAAGGAGAAGGGCCGGGAGAATGCCGGCACCATCGTGCTGGCAACGGCCAAGGGTGATGTTCATGATATCGGCAAGAATATCGTCGGTGTGGTGCTCAGCTGTAACGGTTACCGGGTCGTTGATCTTGGCGTTATGGTGCCCAGTCAGAAAATATTGCAGGCAGTGCGTGAGGAGAATGCCGATATTGTCGGTATTTCCGGGTTGATCACTCCGAGTCTGGATGAAATGGTGCATGTCGCTGCCGAGCTAGAGCGTGAAGGTTTTAAGCTTCCTTTGCTGATAGGTGGCGCAACTACTTCCCGCATTCATACTGCGGTCAAAATTGAAGAAAAGTACAGTGGCCCGACCATTCATGTGCAGGATGCCTCACGCTCAGTGGGTGTGGCCTCTAAATTGCTGGGTAGTAATAAGGATGCCTATGTCACAGAGATACGTGCTGAGTATGCCGGGCTCAGGGAGCGGCGTGCCAACAGGGATAAACAGCGCACCTTACTGACGCTGGAACAGGCAAGGGCAAACAGTACACAAATCGACTGGTCAGCTTACACGCCTCCAGTACCAACATTCTCCGGCATTAAAGTCTTTGAACATTATGATCTGCAAAGTCTGATAGATCATATTGACTGGTCTCCGTTTTTCATGAGCTGGGATCTGGCGGGCAAGTTCCCGAACATTCTTGATGATGAAGTTGTCGGAGAAAGTGCACGCAATCTTTATGAAGATGCACAGAACATGCTGAGTGAGATACTCGAACAAAAACTGATTGTGCCTAAAGGGGTGCTGGGTTTCTGGCCTGCCAACAGCATCGGGGATGATATTGAGCTGTATGCCAATGAAGAGAAAACAGAAGTACTGGCTGTTTTGCATTCCCTGCGCCAACAACAGGAGCAGCGTCGGAAAGGCAAGGCCAATTATGCGCTGGCTGATTTCATTGCGCCGAAGGATAGCAACAGGGCCGACTGGATTGGAGCCTTTGCCGTCACTGCCGGACATGAAGTGGAACAGCTTGCAGAGCAGTATAAGCAGGATCATGATGATTACCGTGCCATCATGGTGCTGGCGCTGGCTGATCGTATTGCCGAAGCCTTTGCAGAAAGCCTGCACAAGCGGGTCAGAAAAGAGTTCTGGGCTTATGCCAGCGACGAGACATTCAGCAATGAGGAACTGATCAGGGAAGTTTATCAGGGGATTCGTCCGGCAGCCGGGTATCCTGCCTGTCCGGATCACACCGAAAAGGCGGCCATCTTCGATTTGCTACAGGCCGAAGAAAAAGTCGGCATTTCTCTTACCGAGAATTACGCGATGATGCCGGCGGCCTCGGTGAGTGGTCTGTATTTTTCCCATCCACAAAGCCGCTATTTTGCCATTCAGCAGATCGGTGAGGATCAACTGCAGGATTATGCCAGGCGTAAAGGCTGGTCAGAGGATGAAGCCCGCCGTTGGCTGAGCCCCGTGCTGTCTGACTGACTGTTTATTTCTTTGCTTTTTAAGTATCTTGTGGGAAAGAAGGTTTTCAGGACTTCCAACACATGCGTACTAAAGCCAATCTGAGCTTCATCCTGCTGCTATTCGCTCAAGTCTCGCTGGCACAGACCTCTGTCTGGCAGGCAAGTAATGGCAGCAATACCGTTTATTTTGGTGGCACTGTGCACATGCTGCGTGCCTCCGATTATCCCTTGCCCGCAGCTTTCGAACAGGCCTATGCTGCTGCCGACAATCTGTATTTTGAGATAGATCTGGATGAAATGAATGCCCTCGGTACCCAGATGAGCCTCATGCAGGCGCTGATGTATACCGACGGTCGCAATCTGCAGTCTGTCCTGAATGAGGAAGCTTACAAGGCACTGGAAACTTACATCGCTGATCTGGGTATCCCGATGCTGCTCCTGCAGAACATGAAACCGGGGATGCTTACCAGTACCCTGGAAATCATGGCTTTTCAGAGTCTGGGTTTTACGCAACAGGGTGTTGACCTGTATTTTCATCAGCAGGCAAAACGGGATGGCAAGCCCATTGCTGGCCTGGAAAGCATACAAGAGCAGGTCAGTTTTCTGGCAGGACTGGGTGAAGGTGAAGAGAGTGAATTTATTCTGCTCTCACTCAGAGACCTTGAAACCATAGCAGTGGATATCGAGTCAATGCTTGGGCCCTGGCGCGAAGGAAATGTCGCTGAGTTGGATGCACTTTTTGTCGACTCCATGAAGGAAGAAACACCAGAGGCCTATGAGCTGTTGGTTGCCGGGCGCAACAGAAGCTGGATGCAGGAACTTGAAGCCATGTTTACGGACTCCGATACGGAGTTTGTGCTGGTCGGTGTCGCACACCTGATTGGGAATAACGGTCTGATCGAGATGCTGCGAGCCAGGGGTTATACCGTTCTTCAGCTGTAATTGCCTGCGTGCATGTCGGGTATCGGGGACTAAAAATCAAATTCAGGCAATGACGTTGACTTTCCGTTTGCAGAAGCGCAAGATGCGCAGCCTGAAATTTCTTGCAAGAACAGAAACTGAATCAAAATGAAACGGCAAACTCTCAATCAGATTAGCAGCGCAACGATGCCGTCAGCCTATTCCATGCTGACGAAGCTATGGGTGCGTGGTCGCACGTCTAAAATACATGATTAACGAGCCTTCACCTTGAACTGCATCAAGTGATCGTAAGCTAGAAGTGCAGTCTCTGAGCCGATAGGGCGCAGCACAATGCGCTCACCCCAAGACCTCACGCCTTTTGTTGCTGGCATCCGAGAGCTGCGTTAACAGCTCCTCGGTATCATCCCAGCCCATGCAGGCATCGGTAATGCTTTGGCCGTAAGTGAGACTCTGTCCCTTGACGACTTTCTGATTGCCGGCAACCAGGTGGCTTTCCAGCATGACACCTTTGACATGCTTTTCGCCGTGCGCAATCTGGGCGCTGATATCCTGACAGACGAATACCTGTCGGTCCGGATTCTTGCCTGAGTTGGCATGACTGCAATCGATGATGATGGCGGGGTTCAGGCCGGCTTTTTCCATTTTTTTCGCTGCTTCATGAATACTTTCCGGATCATAGTTGGTGTGTTTGCCACCGCGCAGAATCAAATGACAGTCAGGATTTCCGGAAGTCTGAAAAATGGCAGAATGACCGCCCTTGGTGACTGAAAGAAAATGGTGCGAGTGCATGGAGGAGCCTATGGCATCGACTGCAATCTGAATATCACCACTGGTGCCATTTTTAAAGCCAACAGGACATGAAAGGCCTGATGCGAGCTCACGATGGCACTGGGATTCGGTGGTTCTGGCGCCAATGGCTCCCCAGCTGATCAGGTCAGCAATGTATTGTGGAGAAATCAGATCCAGGTATTCAGTTGCTGCCGGGATGCCCATATCGGCAAGTTCCAGCAGCAGTTTTCTGGCTTTGCGCAGGCCATCATTGATGCGAAAGCTGTCGTCCAGTTCGGGGTCATTGATCAGCCCTTTCCAGCCGACGGTTGTTCTGGGCTTTTCGAAATAAACCCGCATGACAATCAGTAGGTTTTCCTTGTGTTCCTGCATGGGGACCAGCAAGCGCCGGGCGTAATCGAGTGCTGATTCCGGATCATGGATGGAGCAGGGGCCACTGATAACCAGCAGGCGATCATCCCGGCCATGAATAATGTCCTGGATAGCCTGACGCGTCTGGGTGACGGTTTCAGCAGCTTGTTCCGTCAGTGGAAACTCGCTGATAAGCTGCTCGGGTGAAAGTAGCTCTTTCATGGCGACAATTCGAAGGTCATCTGTATTTTGCATATTCATGGTTAGTTCAACTTTTCAATGGTGATGGATAACGCGTATCCATCAATTTCAAAATGATGTCGCCAATGTTCACCGTCTGCTTGCAAGCGTGTGGCGAGAGTTTCCCCGGCGACGTAAGCGTGATGTTCTGCAATCGCCTGCATGAGTTCATCGTCAGCCTGATAGCTGACAGCAATGCGGTCAGACACATTCAGATTCAAGTCCTTGCGGGTTTTCTGAATGCGGTTGACGACTTCGCGCGCCAATCCTTCACGGATCAGGCTCTCGTTCAGCTCCAGATCCAGGTCGATGGTGATAAAACGGTCTGAAACGGCTTCGGTGCCTGCCTTGGCTTCCCTGAAAACCAATATGTCATCGGCACTGAAGGATTCGGATTCCAGCGCGATGGAGCCTTTATCCTGTAAGCTTTTCAGTTCCTGTGCATTCAGATTCTCAATCAGGTCCTTGTAGCGCTTGAAGTCCTTGCCGAGGCGTTTGCCAAGCACCGGCGCATTGGCTTTGGCAAAGAGATTGATGTACTGCTCTTCGGCAGTGGAATATTCAATCTGTTTTACGTTCAGCTCCGATTTTATATAACTTTCCAGCCGGGCAATTTCATCCAGCATGTCCTGTTCTTCATGAATGATGGTCAGGCGGGCTAAAGGAATTTTGGTTTTGATTTTTACCTGTTCGCGTTTTTGCCGTCCCAGCAGGATGATGCTCTGCATGCGTGCCACTGCATCTTCCAGTCTGGGCTGCATGAGCGCTTCATTGGCTTCAGGATAGGCACATAAATGCACCGACTGTTTTCGGGCTGCACCGTCAGCAGCAAAGCTGCTCAGCTCACGGTAAATGTGTTCTGACAGAAAGGGCGCAAAAGGAGCTAGGCTAATGTTCAGCTCATCCAGAACCTGATACAGCGTGGCAAAAGCAGCAGACTTGTCAGCCGTCATTTCCTCGCTCCAGTAGCGCGAACGATTCAGGCGGATATACCAGTTGGTCAGATCCTCAATGAATTCGAACAGTGCCGGTACCACGTTGTAAAGTTTGTACTCGGCCATTTCAGTCGACACCTTGGCCTTCAGGGTCTGCAATTTGGACAGGATCCACTGATCAACAATGTTGTCGATTTGTGCGAGCGTTTCGTCACTGGCCTGCCATTGATCGGTTTCGGCATAGGTCTTGAGAAACTTGAATGAGTTGTACCAGGGCAACAGGGCGCGTCTGACCATGTCTTTTACCCCGTCATCAGTAAAGCGCTGTTCTTCTGCTTTAACCAGTCCTGAATTGATCAGATACAGGCGCAGTGCATCGGCACCATATTTTTCCAGCAGCACATCCGGAGGTGTGTAATTCTGCAATCGTTTGGACATCTTCTTGCCGTCTTCAGCCATGACGATGCCGTTGACGATGACATTTTTAAACGAGGGCTTGTCAAACAGTGCTGTACTGAGCACCAGCAGGGTATAGAACCAGCCACGGGTCTGGTCCAGGCCCTCGGCGATATATTCTGCCGGGAAGCCGGCCTCAAACAGTTCCTGGTTATCAAATGGATAATGCAGCTGGGCATAGGGCATGGAACCGGATTCAAACCAGCAATCCAGAACTTCTTCAATCCGGTGATAGGTGCCTACTTCACCCTCAATGGTGAAGCTGAGTTCATCGACGTATTCGCGGTGAAGGTCTTTCACTCTGACGCCAGTATAGTCGGCCAGTTCATCAATCGAACCGATGCAGATGCGCCTGTCTGTGACATCATTAATCCAGATCGGAATCGGTGTGCCCCAGTAGCGGTTACGCGAAATGCTCCAGTCAATGGCGTTTTCGAGCCACTTGCCCATACGGCCATCCTTGATGTGATCGGGCACCCAGTTGACCTGCTGATTGGATGCCAGAATACGATCACGGATCTGTTCCACCTTCACATACCAGGACGGGATGGTGCGATAAATAATCGGTGTATCTGATCGCGGACAGAAGGGGTAACTGTGGTCGATGACTTCCTGTACATAGAGCTGTCCGGTTTCTTTCAGGTGCCGGATGATGTTTTTATCGGCGTCCTTGACGTATTCACCGCGGTAATCACTTACTTCATCAGTAAACCTGCCTTCAAAATCGATGGGACAAACGATGGTTTCGACACCATGACTTTTCATGACGCGGAAATCATCTTCCCCAAAAGCCGGTGCCTGATGCACGATACCGGTTCCGCTTTCCGTACTGACGTAGTCATCGGCAAAAACGGTAAAGGCACCTTCCGCTGCCAGCTCACTGAAATAGGGGAACAGGGGTTCGTAGTTCAATCCGACCAGCTGCTGCCCCTTGTAACGCTCAAGCACTTCCAGGTTTTTATGCTTTGACAGAGCTTCCAGCCGTGCTTCAGCCAGGTAAATCAACTGCTCACTGTCCAGATCCCTGACTTTGATATAGTCGATGTTGGCATTCACACATAGGCCAAGGTTGGATGGTAGAGTCCAGGGTGTTGTGGTCCAGGCAGCCATGTAAGCATCTTCATCTTTCAGCTTGAACAGTACGGTAACGGCAGGATCCTGTACATCCTGATAATTGGATCCAGCCTCGAAGTTGGACAGTACTGTGCCCAGTGCAGTTGAAAATGGTACGACCTTGACGCCTTGATAAACCAGGTCCTTTTCCCATAACTGCTTGATGACCCACCAGACCGATTCCATGAAATCGGGATCCATGGTTTTGTAATCATTCTGGAAATCAACCCAGCGGCCAATGCGGGTAATCGTGCGCTCCCATTCTGCGGTGTAGCGCTGGACAATCCCCCGGCATTCATCGTTATAGCCTTTGATACCGAGCTTATCGACTGCCTGCTGTGAGGACATGCCCAGTGACTTATCAATTTCGTGTTCGATGGGCAGGCCATGGCAATCCCAGCCAAAACGCCGCTGAACATAGTAGCCTTTCATCGTATAGTAGCGTGGAATGATGTCTTTCAGGGTCGAAGCTACCAGGTGCCCGTGATGAGGCAGGCCGGTGGCGAAGGGTGGACCATCATAAAAAATATACGGTTTGCCCTCTCGTGTTTGCGCCAGAGACTGCTGGAAAACATTTTCCTGTTTCCAGAAGTTCAGAACCTGATGTTCGGCTTCAACAAATGAGAAATTCTCATTTGAGGAATTTGCCTCTTGTGCCACTTCCATTCTCCCAATAAAAAACCCGCTTGGAAGCGGGTTTTTCTAAATCTTTGTTTCAATAAGAATCAATCCAACCCACTTCTCAGTGTCGAATAATAAAAATAATCCAAGTATAGATTGCTGAAGTCATCATGGGTGCGAAGCATAGCCCCTAATAGTGTCAAGAGCAAGTGATTGCTGTTCAGGGTATCTGAACGGGCAAGAGGATGGCATCCACGGTCGAACCACTGGAAACCACCACATTGATGTCCCACTGGCCGGGTTCGTCAAAATAGAGATTGTAGACATCATATTGACCTCTACCCATGTGCGCGCTGATGATTGGTGTGCGTGGCAGAATTTTACTCGTGGCTGAGTGAAAAGCATGCACTTCTATGGTGGCATCTGAAACCGGTGCGCGTTCAGAGGTTCTTATATACAGGGTCCATTCATTGGGGGTTGATGATTCGATGTCGGTAGTGCTGAGGCGAAAATTTCCGTTGCGGGAAAGCCAGACACCAGGCGCCACCTGTTCCTGGGCTGAGGCGCCCAGACTGGATAAAGTGCACATGCACAGCGTAAGTAAAACCAGTTTTTTGATCATGGATGTCATCTAATTTCCTCTTTGCAGCAGCAGAATAAAGCCTTGGTCTGTAAAGTCAAATGAATCTTGTCCCTGGCGGTTTTGGTTCAGTACTGGTTAGCAGGACAAAAGGCTTTTATACTCGCCTCTCGCCATTTACTCTGATAGTGTTTGTAATCAGGCAGCTTAAGCTAGAGACCCTCAGGATGAGAAGTAGTGGCACATACAGCATCCCATTGTAAAGCAATCGCCAAGTCAACCGGCAAGCCCTGTCAGAGAGCCCCGGTTAAAAACGGCCTGTGCAGATACCACCTTCCCTGGGACCAACGCCGGGACGATCCGCCTCCTGATAGCGATGCTCCTCCTAAAAACCTGGCACTGGGTGAAGCTTTTCGCGACCAGCAGCATACGACCCGACAAAAAAACCGCTTTATTCGTGTCATCGTGGTCAGTACAAGACGTAAGAAAAAGAAGAAATCAGCATCTGCCTGATGTGGAGTTAAGTCATGCTGGTTGGAATTCCCAAAGAAATAAAAGACAACGAATACCGGGCCGGGATGGTGCCCTCAAGTGTGCTCGAACTCGTCCATCATGGCCATGAGGTCTTGGTTGAAACCCGGCTGGGTGAGGGGATAGGCTACAGGGATGAAGACTATGCCAATGCCGGGGCCCGCGTAGTCACTTCTGCCGAAGAAATCTATCAGCAGGCGGAACTGGTGATCAAGGTAAAAGAGCCGCAGGCGCAGGAATGTAAACTACTGCGGGAAGGCCAGGTGCTGTTTACCTATCTTCATCTGGCACCGGATATTCAGCAGACCCGGGCTCTGATGGATTCAGGTGTGACTGCGATTGCCTATGAAACGGTCACTACCGCTGATGGGTCTCTGCCCTTGCTGGCGCCGATGAGTGAAGTGGCCGGGCGCCTCAGTGTCCAGGCCGGCGCAACCTGCCTGGAGAAAGACCATGGCGGCAGCGGTATCCTGCTAGGTGGTGTTCCCGGTGTAGATTCAGCCCATGTGCTGGTCATCGGTGGAGGTATTGTCGGCGATAACGCCGCCTACATAGCAAAGGGTATGGGGGCACATGTCACCATTCTGGATAATTCGGTGCCACGTCTGCGGGACCTGGATATCAGTTATGGCGGTAGGGTCAATTGCGTGTTCTCAAACAAGGCCAGTATCGAAAAATATGCTTTGGAGGCGGATCTGGTTATCGGTGCTGTCCTGGTAGCAGGGGCAGCTGCCCCCAAATTGCTGAGTCGCGATATCATCAAGGCGATGAAACCCGGTTCGGTTGTCGTGGATGTAGCCATTGATCAGGGGGGCTGTTTTGAAACCTCACACCCGACGACACATTCTGATCCCACCTTTATAGTCGATGGTGTCGTTCATTATTGTGTGGCCAACATGCCCGGTGTGGTTCCCCGTACTTCCTCCTTTGGCCTGAATAATGCCACTTTGCCCTATGTATTGCGCCTGGCTGATGCCGGTTGGAAGAAAGCCCTAGCCAGTGATCCAGGCTTTATGCAGGGGCTCAATATTCACGCCGGCCAGATCTGTTGTGAGGCCGTCGCCACGGCGCACGGGCTGCCTTATACCCCGGCAAACAGCCTGTTACCCCCGGCTTAGACCTGTTTACTATCTTTATCAGTATCTATCAGCATCAGCACTTAATATTCGAGTCAGCATCTGTCATTGCAGATTAATGCTTGGTCCGATTTCCTCGCATGGGCATCCATCAATCATAAGTCGCAGGCTTCGAAGCTGATATGTTTTTTGCAACGTGTCCCTGTCTTGTGTTAAACCTTTGAATTGCCTGCTTTCTTCCGGGCATCATCTGCTCGGAATCTCCCTGCCTCCAGACAAATACTGGCTGCTGCTGGGCGAGCATATCGATTGCTTACTTGAACGGGTGAGGCTTAACAGGCATTATTCGGAGCTTTCCCGGGATAAAGCTATCTGATCAGCGGAAAATATAGTACATTCAGCCGATAACTCGATCAGGCTTGGCGGTATTAACGGGTTGTCATAACAAGTAAAGTCAGGCACCAATAACAAGGCTTCTATACAAGGGGGTAATATGAAACTAAGCAAGTTGATAACAATGAGTGTTGCAGGCCTCGGGCTTGTAGCATCAGGATTGAGCATGGCTCAACCAAACCGGGACTACATGCCGGATGCCATGGCGTTTCCGATGGAGTTTGAGAATTCCCGTGCCCATTATGATTATCTGCTCGACTACTATGAAGGTGGCGTGACGCACGATTACCTGAGCGTTCCGAAATGGGAAGGCCTCTGGTCGACAGGCAGCCACATGGGTAATAACAACCTGTTCATGGATGAAGATGGCGATATTTATCCGGATGTGCTGACCCCGGAATACCGGGACGCATTCCAGTATCGTCTGGATCTGGGTAATCAGGCCTATAATGCCGGTGTCGACTTTGATCGTCTGACCACCTGTGAGCCTGCCGGTATTCCGCGCTGGTTCCGTGAACCTTATGTGCGTGAGTTTTTAAACACACCTACTTATTCTCTGTGGCATAACGACCTGGCCAACGACACCCGTCGTATCTATATCAATCAGGAACATATCAATATTGACGGGACCCACTTTGCCGTGGGTGACAGTATCGGCTTCTGGGCAGAGGATGACGAGTTGGGGGATATCCTGATTGTGCATACCGAGGATATCTATCCAGGTGACTTCTTCCGCGGTACCCCACCCACCAGTAACCAGGCCGAGACGGTTGAAATCTGGTATGAATACTGGGATGAGGAGCTGAACGAGCAGCGCATCGCCGTTAATGTCTATTTCTATGATGATCTGATGCTGCAGCACCCACTGAGCGTGGTTTATACCTATCAGCATCGTGAAGACATGGAGCAAGCTGGCCTGCGTATTCGTTATTGGGAATGTGCCCAGAACGACAATACCTACCTGACTTTCGATGAGGAAGGTCGCCCCATGACCCAGTATCGTCTACCGGGTGAGCCGGGCTATGTTGATCCACGTGGTGCGCCTCGTTACCGTAATCCGGACCTGCCAGAAGACCTGGTTGGCCAGGAAAAAAGCCCGGTCTTTGATGACCAGTTTGACTTCGCCTTTTAATAAGTTCGGAGTCACAAAGATTACGTGAGAGGAGATTACTCATGAAAATCGATGTAAAAAGAACGCTCATGGTGATGCTGACAATTGTCAGCATCGGCATGATTGACCTTGCTTCGGCGCATCACAGTTTTGCGATGTTTGATCGCGCTACCGAGAATGTCTATACCGGTGAAGTGGTACGCTGGGCATTCAACAGCCCTCATGTGGCGCTATATATCCGCGATGAAAACGGAGATCTGTGGGCTTTTGAAGGTTCTGCGCCAGCCCGTATGTTTGACCGTGAGCCGTTGATCACGGGTTTTACCTTTCAACCCGGTGATCAGTTAACGGTAGTCGCCTGCCCCCTGCGCGATGGTCGCACCGGTGGCGCTGTCGGTCTGGTGATTAAGGATGGCGTCTGGTACAACCCGCAGGACGGTGGCTGTAATGCCAATGAGGCTAACTGGAGAAACTGGTTGCCCAAAGGTTATCAGTCCAGAGCAGCAGCCCTGGCAGCCGGAGAGAGTGTTGTTGAATAGCAGGACTTGAGTTAGGTCAATGAAAAAGAGGACTTAGAGATAAGTCCTCTTTTTTTTCACCTTTTTCAGGATAATTCGTTTTAGAATCGGCAACAGAGAATATATAAGACACTGAGCATGAAGGCTTTTTCAGGTTTATTCTCAGGCGTTGCTGTAGTATGCTCTTGCGCTTTACTGGCGCGGCTAAGTTTACGCACTCAGTAATAAACAGAATAAAAACAGCAGGTTATACATCTGTATAAACAAACAAGTCGATTAGGGTAGGGGGATTCATGAAACTGGCGACTTATTTGCAAGTAATTGTCACGGCGGGCAGCCTGGTAGTCTCGGGCACGGCTTTTTCACAGCGTGGTGGCAACATACCGGAACTGATTCCATTTCCGATGGAATTTGAAACATCAAGAGAACATTACGATTACCTGCTGGATCATTATGAAGGTGGTGTGGTTCATGATTACCTGAGTGTCCCGAAATGGGAAGGTCTCTGGTCAGCCGGTGGCGACTCCGGTATCCGTCAGCAGTCCATGTTTCTCGATGACGGTGAAATCATTCCCGGCGTTCTGACGCCGGAATATGAAGCGGCTTTCCGCTATCGGCTGAATCTGGCTGATCAGGCCTATAATGCCGGCGTTGACTTTGACCGACTGACCACCTGCGAGCCTGCCGGTATTCCACGCTGGTACATGGAACCCTATGTCAGGGAGTTCCTCAATACCCCGACGTATTCCCTGTGGCATAACGATCTCGCCAACGATACCAGACGTATCTATATTAACCAGGAACATATCAATATCGACGGCACTCACTTTGCCGCTGGTGACAGCATCGGATTCTGGGCTGTCGATGACGAACTCGGCGATATCCTGGTCGTACACACTGAGGATATCTATCCTGCAGATTTTTTCCGGGGCACGCCGCCGACCAGTAACCAGGCAGAGACAGTTGAAATCTGGTACGAATGGTGGGACGCCGAAAATGATCAGGTCAAAATAGCTGTAAACGTGTATTTCTATGATGACCTGATGCTACAGGAGCCACTTAACCTGGTTTATACATACCAGTATCGTCAGGACATGATAGATGCCGGTTTAAGAATGCGATACTGGGAATGCGCCCAGAATGACAACACCTATCTGACCTTTGATGATGAAGGCAGACCAATGACACAGTATCGTCTACCGGGAGAACCCGGTTATGTGGACCCACGGGGAGCTGCTCGTTACCGTAACCCGGATTTACCGGAAGGGCTGATCGGGCAGGAAAAAAATCCTATTTTTGATGATGCGTTTGATTTCGATTTTGGACAGTAATCGGACATTGAACCAGTAAAAGAAAATCCAAGAGGAGTATCAGTATGAAAACCAACATGAAAAAACTATCAGCACTTGCCATTACTTTACTGGGTTTTGGTGCCGTCGATTACGCAACTGCTCACCATAGCTTTGCTATGTTTGACCGTAGTCAGGAAGTGGTCATGGAAGATCTTGAGGTAGTGCGCTGGGCATTTAACTCCCCACACGTTGCGCTGTATGCGCGTGACTCCGATGGCACGGTGTGGGCTTTTGAAGGTGCTGCTCCGGCATCACTGGTTACACGCTCGCCAGCTATGAACGGTTTTACTTTCCAGCCGGGTGATATGGTTGATGTGATTCACTGCCCGCTGGTTGACGGACGTACCGGTGGCGCTGTTGGCTTGGTGGTTAAAGATGGCGAGTGGTACGGCCCCAATGATGGTGGATGTGGCGCTGGTGGTCATCGTGAAGCCTGGCAGGACTGGTTTGCCAAAGGTTACAAGTCCATGGCAGAGGCCATCGAAGCTGGCGAAGAGATGCCTTAAGTCACTCTGAGCAGTAGCAACAAGAACGTAATAAAACGTAATAAAAAGGGGCTTCAGTTGAAGCCCCTTTTTTATTGCCCAGAGCAGGTAAAAAATTATAGATTTCATTTCCTAACTAGGGCAGAATCTGCGTCCTTTTGTGAGCCCGAACATAGCGCCAGATGGGCCTATGCTGTGTGCTTGGATACTGCTTAGGGGTGCTTATGAATCAGGCAAGCAAAACTTCTCCATGGAGCGTGCAACAGTCTCTTGAACTCTATGGTATTGAGCGCTGGGGTAACGATTATTTCGGGGTATCAAAAGACGGGAATTTGACCGTTAAAACCCTGAACACTGAAATCCCGCTAATGGACATTATCGAGGGCATGCGGGAAAGAGACCTGCAAATGCCGGTTTTACTGCGTATTGAAAATATTCTGGATGCCCAGTTAAAACGTCTCAATGATGCCTTTGCATCCGCTATCAAAAACGCCGGCTATCAGTCTCCCTATCGCGGCGTTTATCCAATCAAGGTTAACCAGCAAGCGCAGGTGGTAGAAGAAATCGCCCATTTCGGTGCCCGCTTCAAACATGGCTTTGAAGTAGGCAGCAAGGCTGAAATGATTGCCGCCCTGTCAACGCTGGAAACACCTGGCAGCATCATCATCTGCAATGGTTACAAGGATGAAGAGTTTATAGAGCTGGGTCTGAATGCCCTGCGACTGGGTTTTATCTGTTTCTTTGTGATTGAGACACCGACAGAGTTGCCGATCATCATCGAGCGCAGCAAGGCGCTGGGTGTGGAGCCCATGATCGGAGTTCGGGTCAAAATGACCTCAACGGTGAGCGGCCACTGGAATTCAACCAGTGGTGACCGTTCAGTGTTTGGATTGACCACCACCCAGCTGATTGCTGTGGTAGACAGTCTGAAAAAACATAATATGCTGCACTGCTTGCAGTTACTGCATTGTCATCTGGGTTCACAAATTCCGAAAATCCAGGAAATCCGCGGCGGGGTGGTAGAGGCCTGCCGTTATTACATCGACCTGGTCAAAGAAGGTGCCGCCATGACCCATATTGATCTTGGTGGTGGCCTGGCTGTGGATTACAGCGGTGAACAGAGTGCCGAGGAACAAAGCCGCAATTACACTCTGGAAGAATATTGTGTGGATATCGTCGAAACCCTGAAGGAAACACTGGATCAGCATGATGTGACTCACCCGACCATCGTAACAGAGTCTGGTCGTGCTACCGTGGCGTACTCTTCCATACTGCTTTTCAATATTCTGGATATCAATACTTTTGAACCCAGTCCCCTGTTTCAGCCAGAACCGGAAGAACATCCCATGATCGCCAACATGCGTGAAGTACTGGAATACATGAAACCAAGACGGCTGCAGGAGTGTTTCAATGATGCCCATTATTACCGGGATGAGATTCGAGAAATGTTCCGGCATGGACAGGTGGACCTGCGGACGCGAGCCAGCGCCGAAAACCTGTTTCTGGAAATCCTGCAGAAAGTTTATGCCCAGCTAAATGACCTGGAACGTATTCCACCAGGACTGGAAGGTCTGAAGGTGTCGCTGGCAGATATTTATTATGGCAATTTCAGCCTGTTTCAGTCGCTGCCGGATATCTGGGCTATCGATCAGTTGTTTCCGATTATCCCGGTACACCGTCTGGAGGAAGAGCCTACCCGTCATGCGGTACTGGCCGATATCACCTGCGATTGTGACGGAAAAATTGATAATTTCATTGACGAGTTCGAGCCGGCCAAAACCCTGCTTTTGCATCCTCCCAAGGAAGGGGAAGAATATTATCTCGGTGTTTTTCTGGTGGGAGCCTATCAGGAAACCCTGGGAGATCTACATAACCTTTTCGGTGATACCAATGTAGTCAGTGTGCGGCTGAACCGTGATAAAAGTTTTGATTTTGTGAAGGAAATTCATGGTGATACGATTGCGGATGTACTTTCCTACGTGGAATATCAGCCACAACAGATGGCTCTGAATTTCAGGAATCTGGCTGAACGTGCTGTTAAGGAAGGCCGGGTAAGCGGCCGCGAGAGACAGCATATTGTGAAAACCTTCAATGCCAGTCTGCAGGGCTATACGTATTACGAAAAAGAGGATTAGGGATGGCTAAAGTACTTATTATCGGTGCCGGAGGTGTTGGCCAGGTTGTTGTGCACAAATGTGCGCAAGTCCCAGAAGTGTTTTCTGAGATTGTGTTGGCAAGCCGAACCCGTTCCAAGTGTGATGCAATTGCCGAGCAGGTACAGAAACATTATGGCAGGAAAATAGAAACGGCTCAGGTGGATGCCGATTCGGTTGCCGAACTGGTGGCACTGATCCAAGCAGTCAAACCGGAACTGCTCATCAATGTTGCTTTACCGTATCAGGATCTGAGTATCATGGATGCTTGCCTGGAAGCAGGCGTACATTATCTGGATACGGCCAATTACGAGCCACCCGATACTGCAAAGTTTGAATACAAGTGGCAATGGGCCTATCAGGATAAGTTCAAGAAGGCTGGATTAATGGCGCTGCTAGGTTCGGGTTTTGATCCCGGTGCGACCAATGTGTTTACCGCCTACCTGGCCAAACATTATTTCGACGAAATTCACACGCTGGATATTATTGATGTCAATGGCGGCGACCATGGCTATCCCTTTGCCACCAACTTCAACCCCGAAATCAATATCAGAGAAGTCAGCGCTGAATGCCGTCACTGGGAGCAAGGTAAGTTCGTGACTACGCCGCCGATGTCGCTGCATCAGTCCTTTACCTGTCCGGAGGGGGTCGGCACTTACAATATTTACCGTATGTACCACGAAGAACTGGAATCCCTGACCCGTCATTACCCCAGCCTAAAGCGTGCACAGTTCTGGATGAGTTTCGGCGAATCTTACCTCAAGCATCTCGAAGTCCTGGTGAATGTCGGCATGACAGGCATTGAGCCGGTTGAGTTTCAGGGGCAGCAGATCATTCCCATTCAGTTCTTGAAAAAGCTGTTGCCGGACCCTGCTTCCCTGGGGCCGAGGACGCACGGCAAAACCTGCATTGGCTGTGTGGTCGAGGGAATCAAGGACGGTAAGCAAAAACAGGTTTACCTCTACAACATCAAGGATCATCAGGATTGTTACCAGGAAGTTGAATCTCAGGCTATCTCCTATACGACGGGTGTGCCTGCCATGATCGGAGCCAAGATGATGCTACAGGGGCACTGGATGCAGCCAGGTGTCTGGAATATGGAACAGTTGAATCCTGACCCTTTCATGGACGACCTGAACCAGTACGGCCTGCCCTGGCAGGTGATTGATAACGCTGACTTTGAATTGCTCTAGCAGTCCTTGTTCAGTGGATAAGTTTGTAAGTTGCGGGCCCAGTTTGGGATTCTTGTCAGTAACCCCTCACAGTACTGAGGTTTCCTGCGATCAATCAACCCTGTGTTTTTAGGACAGCATGATTAACAGCCAGACATTCCTGAACTTTGATGCTGCACGGGTGCCCAGCCCCTGTTTTGTGGTGGATGCTGCAGCTGTTGAGACGAATCTGAAGATTTTGCAACGGCTTGAAATAGAAAGTGGCGCCAGGGTATTGATGGCCCTCAAGGCGTTTTCCATGTTTGCACTGGCTCCGCTGATCAGCCGTTATTTAAGTGGCACCTGTGCCAGCGGCCTGTTTGAAGCACGATTGGGCCGTGAAGAATTCGGCGGTGAAGTCCATGCCTATTCAGCTGCTTACCGTAAGGCTGATATGCAGGAAATACTGTCAATATCAGATCATGTGGTTTTCAATTCGCTGGGGCAGTGGCAGCGCTTCGCTCCCATGATAGCCAGGGCTCGTGCCGAGCGACCGCAATTGCATTTTGGTTTGCGCGTAAACCCTCTGCACTCCGAAGGGGCTGTGCCCCTGTATGACCCCTGTGCACCGGGTTCAAGATTGGGTATACCCATGCCCCAGTTAAACGGTACCGTGCCTGAGGGGATTTCAGGTCTGCATTTCCACACTCTGTGTGAGCAGGGCTTCGAACCACTCGACAGAACTCTGAGTGTTATCGAAAAAGAATTCAAGGACTTGCTGCCGCAGCTGCAGTGGGTCAATTTTGGTGGCGGACATCATATCACCAAGCCGGATTATCCGGTTGACAGGCTGATTGCGCGGATACGGGATTTTCAGGACAAGTATCAACTGCAGGTCTATCTCGAGCCGGGTGAAGCCATTGCCATACACACAGGAGTTCTGGTCAGTGAAGTCGTGGATATCATGCACAATGCCACGGACATTGCCATTCTGGATTGCTCGGCTACCTGCCACATGCCGGATACGCTGGAAATGCCATACCGTGCCGAGATTATTGATGCCGCTGAGCCCGGTCTCAAACAGTATACCTATCGGCTGGGAGGACTAAGCTGCCTGGCCGGGGATGTAATGGGCGATTACAGTTTTGACCAGCCCCTGCAAGTGGGGCAACGGCTGATCTTTGATGACATGGCGCATTACACAATGGTAAAAACAACTACCTTTAATGGAGTGCCCCTGCCTGCTATTGCCGTGTGGGATTCGGGCACAGATAAACTGGAACTGGTGAAGCAATTCAGTTATGAAGATTTTAAAAACCGGCTATCTTAGCTTTTTATTACTTTCTGTTGGAAGGGATGTGAATGATGAAGCAGTCTGACCTGGAAGTAGCGCCTGGCTACCCGATTTTTCTTGGATCCGAAATTGCCCAACCGGAACCGGGAGATGCCTATTTTCATGTATTACCGGTGCCTTTTGAGCACTCTGTTTCCTATGGTGGCGGTACTGCAGATGGTCCTGCTGCCATTTTGGATGCATCCTGGCAACTGGAAACCTGGGACGGGAAGAGCGTTCCCAGCAAGCACGGCATTTTTACCCATGCCCCGATCGATTGTAAGGCGGATGCCGAGGAAGTACTGGCTGATATCAGCGCAGTGGTTCAAAACATCCTGGCGCATGATGCGTTCCCGGTGGTGCTGGGAGGTGAGCATACGGTTACCTTTGGTGTGATTAACGGACTGATTGAAGCCGGCATCAGTGATTTTGGTATCGTACAGATTGATGCTCATGCTGACTTGCGGGATGCCTATGAGGGGAATCCCTACAGTCATGCATCTGTGATGAAACGCATTGCCGATCTGGATGTGCCAATTTATCAACTGGGTGTGCGCGCGCTTTGTGAGGAAGAGGTGCAGGCCCGCAAGCTTTATGAGGTCGACTATCTGGATGCCGAAGTACTGGTGAAAAAACATATTCACAAGTTTGATTTGCCGGATGATTTTCCCGACAAGGTTTTCTTTACACTGGATATCGATGGCTTTGATCCCTCCGTGTTTCCCTCAACCGGCACTCCGGTGCCCGGCGGGCTGGGCTGGTATCAGGTGCTGAGCCTGTTTGAATCAGTTGCCCAACAGGCCAAGGTCATCGGATTTGATGTCATGGAGTTCGCGCCGATCGAAGGCTTTCATGCCTATGAGTTTTCGGCAGCCCTGCTGGTTCACAAAATGATGGGCATCGTTGCCAGGAATCAGCTGTAGTAGGCAGTATGCCCAAGCCCTGTTCCAAGGAAATGATGAACCTGCTGGAGCAGCATTCAGAAAGGCTGGGGTACAAAACCATGATCATGCCCAGTGGGGCCGGTCATGATGCGCAGTTTTTTACGGATATTACGCCAAGCGGACTGCTCTTCATTCCCAGTGTCGGCGGTGTAAGTCATGCCCCCGATGAGTGGAGCCACTGGCATGATGTGGAGAAGGGCTGCAATGTACTTCTCAACGCAGCCCTGGAACTGGTCGCCGCATAATCAATCAGGCAGGGCCAGCGCAACAATTTCTGCCGAGTCCCCCATGGTTACCGTTGTCACAATATACTGTTTGCCCAGGTGCATGAAGGTGGTTGGTGGTGCAACGTGGTTACCCGGTAGCTGAACTTCAGCAAGGATCTCGCCGGTGGCCTTGTCATGGGCTCGGAAAGTCGGGCCACCACCCTGACCCTCACCAGTGAACAGCAGGCTCTTGGTGAGCAGAAGGCCGGTATGCGTCGAGATGCCGGTACGTGGCAGATCCACACCCTGCAGCAGTGGATGGTTTTTCAGTGCATCAGGGGTATCGGCATTGGCGATTACCCAGGCATGCTCTCCGGTATTCAGATCAATGGCAGTGATGCGCCCATAGGGTGGCTTGAACAGTTCTATGCCCTGTACATTCAATGCCGGGTTATTGCCATTGCCGCCATTAACATAATTGGATTCTGAGCCGAGCTCTGCACCGGGTACCAGAGCGAAGGTCATCAGACAGCTGCGTGAGGGGACATACAGCATGCCAGTTTCGGGGTCGTAGGCGCCTCCCTCCCAGTTGGCACCTCCGGTTGAGCAGGGCATGTGAAGGGCGCCCAGCAGTCCATCAGGGTCATCACGCAGGGAAGGTGGCGTGTAGACAGACTCGGCTAACCGGTAATTCTGCGTGATTTCACGGGCCATGGCATTGATTTCAGGGGTGAAATCCACCAGATCTTCAGGCGTGAAACCCTGCTGGTCGTAGGGCAGGGGCAGTACCGGAAAGGGCTGGGTAGCTGAGGTTCTTTCTCGCGGCACGGTGCTTTGGGGTACCGGTCTTTCCTCGATACCAAAATACGGCTCACCGGTTTCCCGATCAAACACATAGGCCATGGACTGTTTGGTTAACTGCACCAGCAGTTTGTCACCATTGGGGAGGTCAGCCAGAATCGGAGCCTGCGGGATATCCCAGTCCCAGACATCGTGATGGGTCAGCTGGTAATACCAGATCATTTCCCCGGTACGATAATCCAGCGCTACCAGAGAGGAACTGAAAAGGTTATCGCCTGGGCGGTGACCGCCGTAGTAGTCATTGGTGGCGGCCTCCACTGGTAAGTAAACCAGACCCAGCTCAGGATCGGCAGACATGGGCGCCCAGACGCCGGCATTGCCGCTGATCAGGGCAGAACTTTCCAGCCAGGTTTCGTAACCCGGCTCGCCCGGCTCGGGAATGGTTTTAAAGGTCCATAGCAGCTCACCCGAACGGGCATCATAAGCCTTGATATCGCCTTTGACATTGGAGGGGTAGGGGGCAAGCCCGCCGGGTGACATGGCAGCTCCAACGATAACCACATCTTCGACAACCAGTGGTGGCATGGAAAGACCAATATCAAGGTCATCGCGGCCAACGCCCAGTCGCAGATCCTGCTGCATATCAATCCAGCCACTGGCACCGAACGATTCCACCGGCTGACCGGTGTTGGCATTCAGCGCCACCAGGTAATAACCCGGTGTCACGGTAAAAATAACTTCCTGAATACCGTCACTCCAGTAAGCCAGACCCTTGCCAGAGCCCTTGCGGGGCGCATCAATGAAACGTTGTCCTTCTTGAGGGCGCCAGAGCCAGAGCGTCTGGCCAGTTGCCGGGTCTATTGATACGACATTACGGGTGGCTCCGGCAGTTGCATACATGCGACCATTGACCACCAATGGCGAAGTCTGGCTGAAAGGGGAATTTCCCGGACCGATATTGCGGTTGCTCCAGCGCCAGACAACTTCCAGTTGATCGACATTCTCAGCATTGATCTGATCCAGTTCCGAATAGCGGGTGGATGCTATATTGCCATTCATGTTGAGCCAGGGGTAATTATCCTCTTCGTTGTTGCTCTCACGCGGCGCAATGATCCAGTCAGCCAGATTATTCAGACTCAATGCATTATCGGGGGTGATGGTGCCGCCCAAGCTGAGAAATTCACCGGTCAGTGCTAGATATTGCTCCTGGCTCAAAGAACCGGGGTTATCAACCGGCATGGTCGTGCGCATGCGGTTAAATAATTCCTCGGCACTCTTGCCATACCAGTCATTACGCAGGCGCTGCTCGATTTCAATGGAAAGGTGACAACGGGCGCAGAACTGCTGGTAATCAGTCTGCTCAATGGGTTGTGCCTGAATCTGAAAAAAAGGCAGGTAAAGACAAAAGCTGTAAACAAAAGATTTCAGGCTAGGCATTATTCATCCCTTCGGTGGTTTATTTTTTTAACAAGTCTACTGCAGAACGCTTGCCAGGGAAAAGACCGGGTGCTCGAGTGGAAAAAATACAGCCTGGTCTTGATGGTCTGATACTGCAGGAAGACGGAAAGCGGGCGACTTTCTTGCCGTCTGTTTGGGAAAAAATCCCGCACAAGGAGAATTTTATCAGTCAATTACGCCGTAAGGCGGGGTTGGATCCGCAAGGCTGGTCAGCCAACACGCAGGTTTTTTATTATCGAAGCATTGAATTTTCCTGAGGGTTTGTCTTTATCCCCTATTTGAAGCTAGACCCAAATCCTGCGGATGTGGCATGATGCTTGAGATAAAGTAGTGTGTGAAAACTTTTTATGAGTATTAGCTGGAAATCCTACAACCCGGGCGAGTTTTATGATGAGCTGATCAGTTCGCCGGGCTATCCGCGCAAAGTTGCCCGCAAGCTGACCAAATACTTATCCTCACTCAGTCACGCCGAATTGCAACAGCGCAAGGCAACGGTTGAACATGCCATCAAAACGATGGGCATTTCGTTTACCGTTTACAGTGAGGCGGGCAACATCGATCGGCAGTGGCCCATGGATCTGGTGCCACGCATTATCAATCAGCCAGAATGGGACCGGACCAGTGAGGGGCTGAAACAACGACTGCGAGCACTTAACTGCTTCATTCACGATGTCTATAACGATGGCAAAATCCTCAAGGATAAAGTCGTTCCCGGCGAACTGCTCAAAAAATCCAAAAATTACCGTAAAGAATGTGCAGGGATGAAACCCCTGCATGAGGTCTGGGCCCATGTCTGTGGAACCGATCTTATCCGGGACAAAGACGGTGAATTTTATGTGCTGGAGGATAACCTGCGGGTGCCTTCAGGTGTTTCTTACATGCTGGAGAATCGCACTGTCACCAAACGGGTTTTTCCCGAGCTGTTCGAAAACTATGATATCCAGCCGATTACGGATTACCCGACGCAATTGTTTGACACCCTGGCAGCCATTTCACCCAAACCCAAGGATTATCCTGAAGTCGTTGTGCTGACGCCGGGCATATACAACTCGGCCTACTTTGAGCATTCATTTCTTGCCCAGCAGATGGGCTGTGAACTCGTACAGGGCAGCGATCTGTACGTTGAAGATGATCATGTATTTATGAAAACCATTGAAGGTTTGGCACCGGTGGATGTCATTTACCGGCGTATTGATGATCTGTTCCTTGATCCGGAAGTGTTCAATCCGGAATCTGCGCTGGGTGTTCCCGGACTGATGCGGGCCTGGTTAAAAGGCAATGTCGGTCTGGCCAATGCGCCTGGTGCGGGTGTTGCCGATGATAAAGTTGTCTATACCTACGTACCCAAGATGATCAAGTATTATCTGGATGAAGACCCGATTCTGCCTAATGTCCCCAGTTTTTTGTGTACCGACAAGGCACAGCTGCAACACGTGCTGAAGAATCTCGACAAACTGGTGGTGAAGCCCGCCAACGAATCCGGTGGCTATGGCATGCTTATCGGCCCTCAGTCGACGCAAAGACAGCGCGCTGAATTTGCCCAACGTATCAAGGCCAATCCGCGGGAATACATGGCCCAGCCTTTGATTTCATTATCGACAGCCCCGGTGCTCGGTGAGCACAACATGGAACCGCGACATGTGGATCTGCGCCCCTTCTGCCTGCAGGGAAGCAAGCCCTATGTGACTGCAGGTGGGCTTACCAGAGTTGCCATGGTTAAAGGGTCCTATGTGGTGAATTCCTCTCAGGGCGGTGGCAGTAAAGATACCTGGATAGTCAGGGAGTAGGCGAACATGTTATCGAGTGTTGCTGAAAGAGTGTACTGGCTGGGACGTTATCTGGAGCGTGCCGAGAATTCGGCTCGCCTGTTGAAAGTATACTCTGCCATGCTGTTTGATCTCCCCCGTGGTACCAGTCTGGACTGGAATACCCTGATCGATATTGCTGGTGTCAATGAAGGTTACAAGGAAAAATACCAGGATACTGATGAAAAACTGGTTGTAAAATATCTGCTGGCAGATGCTGATAATCCCAACTCCATATTCAACTCACTGGTCATGGCCCGTGAAAATGCCCGGACTTCTCGTGAAGTCATTCCATCGGAAGCCTGGGAACAGGTGAATGCGATTTATCATGTATTGAAGGATAAACTGAACCCTCGCATGGGTCGTGCTGCACGTTATTCTCTGCTCGAAGAAATCATCGCAAATTCCCAGCGATTGGAAGGGCTTTTTGTTTCCAGCATGAGTCACAATAAAGCCTTTTCATTTATAGAGCTTGGACGCAAGCTCGAACGAGCCGATATGACCAGTCGACTGGTGGATGTCGGATCCATCAATCTGTTGCCGGCTTTTTCTGCCAACAACAGTCAGCGTGTTGTACTTGAACCCTATGAAAATATCGTCTGGATGAATGTGCTGCGATGCCTGGGGGCATTTCAGGCCTATCGGCAACAGGTGCAAAACCGTGTCAGCGGCAATGCAGTGGTCAGGTTTTTGCTGCAGGATGAAGAGTTTCCACGTTCTATTGGCTTCTGTCTTCATGAGCTGGTTTATCATCTAGAGCAGTTGCCGAATAACGATGATGTGATTCGGGCAGTCGCCCGGGTTAAAAGAATTACCCGTGAAGTGGATGTTGAATCCCTGGTTGATCGCGGTCTGCTGGAATTTATCGATGAGCTGCAAATATCAATTGCAGATATACACGAAGAAATCACCCGCGTCTGGTTTAACCTTGAAATAAGCCAGAACGATAAAAACTGAACACTGCAGCCTTAAAAGACGCCGCTGCTGCTATCGGATATTTTTTCCCAGTTTGAAGCCCAGGCGAGGGGAGGCATCTGGTTAAAGGCTTCCAGCAGTTTTTCGGCCCATTGTTTGTTCAGATTCTGCAGAAACTCATTTTTCTCATCAAAATAATGATAATTACCGAGCTGAAAACTGTCAGCCTGGTATAAGATCATTTCTATCGGTGCACCAACACTGTCATCGCATTTCATGGTGGAACTCATGGATACCAGTGCGCATAGGGCGGCTGTATCCAGGGAAGTCTGGCGGTTGATGATGCGTTCCAGAATAGGGGTGCCGTATTTGCTCTCTCCAATCTGCAAAAACGGAGTATCACGTGAACTGGTAATGTTGTTTCCTGCCGAGAAGATTTTGACTGCACGAGGCCGAGAGCCCTGAATTTGTCCGCCCAGCAGGAAAGTAAGATCAGCGGTGGCCGCATTCAGTTCAGGATTATCCACGACTGAACGATATACGGCGCCAACATAATCGGCAGCCTCGGCGATGGTGTTGACTGTGTGTAAATTGCAGGCTGTTTGATTGGTGATGTCCTGGTAGAGCTGATCCATACATATTTGGGTCAGCTCCGGGTTGCCAGCTGTGAGTATGACGAATTTTCGGTCGCCCGCCTGGTTGAACTGAAATAATTTACTGTGCGTCATGCCCTGCTGGTCAGGCAGGCAGTTGCGCGAGTCTGAACAGAAGAGTAGACCTTCGTTAACGGAAATGACGATACAGTAACTCATGAGATTGGCATTGCTAAAAAGAGCTAGCCGGTAAACCTCGCAGGATCAATGCTAGCATTCTAGCGGAACAGGGAGGCTGCTGTCAGCAGCCTCATGCATGATGTTGACGGCGAGCCAGCAGGAGACGTTGTCTGGTAGTTCCCATATCAGATTTGTGCTGCAGTATTTCCTCATCACTCAGACCAATCAATTCATGGGGAAATACCAGCCAGTCATCGGTTTCATGCAGGTAAAAATCCGGTTGCCTTCGGGTCTGGTTGTTGGCGGGTTTGTAATAGGGCGTGGCAATTTTGATTTGTGGCAAGTCATCCTGATAGATGTCGCGAAGCTCCCGGATGACCTGCTGCAGGCTCAGACCGGTATCGAAGACATCGTCCACCAATAGGAGGGACTCGTTGGCGCTGAAATGGCGCCGCAGATAATCCAGTCCGTGTACGCTGACCCGCGTTCGCTTGCCGATGCTGGTATAGGATGAGGTGCGAATGGCAATATGGTCACTGTGAATGCCGGCGAATTCCAGCGCTTCCTGAATGGCAATGCCGACTGGCGTGCCACCACGCCAGACTCCGATGATCAAGTCAGGTTCAAACTGGCTTTCCAGAATTTGAAGTGCCAGCTCAAAGGCATCTTTTAGCAGACTGCCGGCACTGATGTATTGCTTTTGCATGTGTCTATCAGATTGTGCTTGAGAAGGTGAAGTTATAACATGCGTAGACTATGGATGGCTTTAATTCTTTTTTACTGACAGTTGATAGTTACCTTGGAAGTTCTACCTGGTTTCCCTTCGTTCTGCTAGGTGTTGGTTTATTTTTTACCCTATATCTGCGCTTTCCTCAGCTGCGATTTTTCACCCATGCCTGGGCAGTTTTGCGTGGGAAATATGAGAAAAGCGATGATCCGGGTGATACGACTCACTTTCAGGCACTGTCAACGGCACTGTCCGGTACCGTGGGGACTGGCAATATTGGTGGTGTTGGTCTGGCCATTTATATCGGCGGACCGGCGGCACTGTTCTGGATGTGGATGACGGCATTCCTGGGCATGGCAACCAAAATGGTTGAAGTCAGCCTCTCACATAAATACCGTGTCAAAGCGGCCAACGGCACCATGGCTGGCGGCCCCATGTACTACATGGAGCACGGACTGAAAATGCACTGGCTGGCCATGTTTTTTGCCATTGCTACAGTTATCTGTTCCTTCGGCACTGGCAATTTGCCGCAAATTAATAACATCGCCATCAGTGTCCAGGCGAGTTTCGGGATCACACCCATCATTACCGGGGCAGTACTTGCCGTGCTTCTGGGGCTGGTTATTGTTGGCGGTATCAAACGAATTTCGCATGTCGCTGCAGCCATCGTGCCGAGCATGGCTGCACTGTATTTACTCGGTGCCTTGGCTGTCATTATCACTAATCTTGGTAATATCATTCCTTCATTTTTGAGTATCTTCACGAATGCATTTTCCGGGACAGCAGCTACAGGTGGCTTTTTGGGTGCTACCTTTGCCTTTGCCTTTAACCGTGGCGTCGGCCGCGGACTGTTTTCCAATGAAGCGGGGCAGGGTTCTGCAGCCATAGCGCATGCTTCGGCGAAAGCTGATGAGCATGTGTCTGAAGGAATGGTCTCCCTGTTGGAGCCATTTATCGACACTCTGATTATTTGCACCATCACCGGCCTGGTAATTCTGTCCTCCGGCGCCTGGACGAGCAAATTCGAAAATGAGTTTTCTTCAGCTGATTTGATGATTCTTGATGGAATCTATCAGGAAGCAGACAGCGGAGATCGTGAAATTATTGGGAATTACCTCATCAACAATTCGAATGAGGTGCAGATGTATACGGGGACTGTGAATGTTCTGAATGGCGAGGCGCAAAACCCACAATATACGATTATTCATGCGCGCTCCTTTGCTGAAGCAGTGCGTTTTTATCGTGAAGGCGGACTGTACACCGGTTCACTGGAGATTATAGGTGGTCAGATTCAGGATCCACTGATTAGTCTGCAGGGTTTGTCCCTGCTGCATTCTTCGGAGCTTACAACAGCGGCTTTCGGGATGGGCCTGCTGGGTGAAAGTGGCCAATATATTGTATCGATTTCGCTGGTTCTGTTTGCCTTTTCAACGGCAATTGCCTGGTCCTATTACGGCGATAGAGCCATCATCTACCTGTTCGGATTCAGGGCTGTCATGCCCTACCGCATCATTTACTGCATTGCATTTTTCATCGCTTCCTTTACTGACACCACTATCGTCTGGAACTTTGCCGCGGTGGCTGTGGTGCTGATGACACTGCCCAATCTGCTAGGCATTATGCTGATGAGGCGTGAAATGAAGGAGCTGGTTAGCGACTACTGGAAAGACTACCGGGACCGGTAGTTTTAATTTTCAACAGACTCCATTTCTTCGATTTCTTCAACGGGATTGCGAGTGCCCGGGTCTCCCAGGGTGCCCAGTGTCAGGATATTCAGGAGTGAGCGGCTGCGTTGTTGTTGCTGAATTTCAAAGTTGAACTGTGCCTCATTGTCACTGGGTCGACGGGTCGGCGCCAGAGGCGCATCACGTCTGTTGGAGCCCAGTAGACCAAAGGTCATGGTATACAAAAAGGAGGGATCTGTGATCTGGGTCGGCACGATGAAATCGCCCTCATCGTTCAGATGCTGATTGTCCGGGAAATTAGTTCTGAGTATTTCCACACTGTTGGCGGCCAGGTCATCCAGGCCAAGTCTCAAATACATTTCTGCCATGATCTCCAGGGCACGGGGCATGATCGGAGCCTGCTGGTAGTTTTCTACAACGTATTTGGCGCGGTTCAGGGCGGACAGATAAGCCTGACGCTGGATGTAAAACTCGGCGACATTGATTTCATAAGCTGCCAGTAGATTTCGCAGGTAAATCATGCGGGCCCTGGCATCGGCCGAGTAGGGGCTGTCAGGGAAGCGGGTAATCAAAATGGAGAAATCTGTAAACGATTCACGGGCATTGCCAGGGTCGCGTTTGCTGGGATCCGTTGGCAGATAGCGGGCCAGAAAACTGGCGTCTTCCGTGTAGAAGGCCATGCCTTTCATGTAATAGGCATAATCGATGTTTTCATGGTCGGGATAAAGCCGGATAAAGCGGTCAGCGGCAGCCCGGGCAGCTTCTGCTTGACCGTCCATGTAGTAGGCATAGACCAGTTCTATCTGAGCCTGGGCGGCATACTGGCCAAACGGAAACTGGGCTTCCAGTTGCTGGAAAAGGTTAATAGCCGTCTGCCAGTCATTCATGCGCATTGATTCTTCAGCTTCGGTAAAGTAGAACTCTTCCGTTGAGCCGACGAAGGCATCATCCGAGCTGCAGGCTGTCAGTGTTATCAGGCTGTATGCCAGTAAACTAAATAGGAGTTTATTCACAGTAATTCAGAATCTTTGCTACGCGTTTCAAGTTTTTTTTGCTTAAATGCCTGCACTCTGGTGTGGCCGCTCAATACCACATTCAAGCTGCCCAGTGTACTATGTAGCGGCAATAAGTTCATCTATCTCTAAGACAACACAAGCATGCAAAAGGTTTCATTGGAAGCGCAAGTAAATGAGTACCAGGCCGGCTCAAGGCTGGACCAGGTCGCAGCTGAACTGTTTCCGGATTATTCGCGTGCCCGTCTGCAAAAGTGGATCAAGCAGGGAAAACTGCTGGTCAATGGAGAAAAAAGTCAAAGCAAGCAGAAATTACTGGGAGATGAGCAGCTCAGTATCAATGCCACACTGGAAGCCCAGCAAGAATGGCAGGCTGAGGCTTTACCGCTGGATATTGTGTTCGAGGATGCCGATATCATGGTGTTGAATAAGGCAGCAGGGATTGTGGTACATCCAGCTGCCGGAAACCATTCCGGCACCTTGCTCAATGCCTTGCTGCATCATTGTCCGGAACTGGCAAATATTCCACGTGCCGGCATTATTCACCGGCTCGACAAGGACACCACAGGTCTGCTGGTGGTTGCCAAGACACTCAGCAGTCATCAGGCTCTGGTCGCGGATTTACAGGCGCGCGAGCTGAATCGTGAGTATCAGGCACTGGTCTGCGGTCTGGTCACAGCCGGGGGGCAGGTTGATGAGCCGCTTGGGCGGCATCCGGTACAGCGTAAAAAACGGGCAGTCGTTCGTGGTTCTGCAGGCAAACATGCGGTGACGCATTACCGGGTTTTGAAAAAGTTTCGGGCGCACAGTCTGCTGCAGGTGAAGCTAGAAACAGGCAGGACCCATCAGATCAGAGTCCATATGGCACATCTGGGTTACCCGCTGCTCGGCGATCCGCTTTATGGTGGGCGCCTGAAACTTCCCAAAGCGGCCAGTCCGGCACTGATCGAGTGCCTCAAAACATTCAAGCGCCAGGCCCTGCATGCCTGGAAACTCGGTTTTATGCATCCCTCCACAGCGCAGTACATGGAATGGGAAGTAAAATTGCCGGACGATATGCAGTCACTGATCAGCATACTGGAGGAGGACAATGCCCTTGTCTGAATTACTCAAGGCTGACTGGCCTGCGCCCTCCAATATCCATACGCGGGTAGAAAGCAAAGGTTCAGTCTCAGAAGAGCCGCCAGGATTGCCGGTTCAGCAGCTTGAGCAGGTGCATGGGACAGCAGTGCTGAAACTCGAATCAGTGTCTACAGCGAATGAACAGCCCGAGGCAGATGCGATTTATACCCAAGTGGAAAATGTGGTCTGTAGCATTCGCACAGCGGACTGTCTGCCGGTATTGTTCTGTTCACAAGATGGACTGGAACTGGCTATTGCACATGCCGGCTGGCGTGGCCTGGCAGCCGGTATTCTGGAGAACACCCTGGAGTGCTTTGACGCTCAACGTAGTAATATTCTGGCCTGGTTCGGTCCTGCCATTGCAGCCTGTCATTTTGAGGTGGGTGAGGATGTATACCGTGCCTTCATGCAAGCGGTGCCTGCCACACAAAAAGCAGCAACTGCCGGGGCTTTTGCTGTCGGTGCTAAAGCTGGCAAATGGCAGGCGGATCTTTATCAACTGGCCAGACTCAGGTTGCAGGCAGCGGGGCTGTCAGCTGGCAATATTAGCGGTGGCGGGCTGTGTACCTATTGTGATGAAGAAAACTTCTATTCCTATCGCCGCGACGGTGAAGCAGCTGGTCGCATACTCAGTCAGATCTGGCGCAGCTAAGCCTGCCTACAGGTCCAGATAGCGCAAATCCAGGGTGCAGGGAAGTTCCCGGAAGGGTGCTTCGGTTCGCAGTTTAAAGCGCCCCTGTTTGTGTCCGTGAGACATGAACCGGGCGACACGACGGGCTTCTGCTTCATTGGCGTTGACTGGGAAGGTGTCGTAATTTCGACCACCTGGGTGGGAAACATGATACTGACATCCCCCCAGCGAACGATGATTGAGGGTGTCCACCACATCGATTACCAGCGGTGTATGCACCTTGATGCTGGGGTGCAGGGCAGAAGGTGGTGCCCAGGCCTTGTAACGGATCCCGCCAACAAACTCGCCTTCACGGTCAGTCGGCTGCAGGGGAATCTGTCGGCCATTGCAGGACAGGGCCAGTCGTTCTCCGCTCATGCCCTGTACCGTTATCTGTAGTCGTTCCACCGAAGAGTCAACATAACGCGACGTACTTTGCGCTGAGGCTTCCTCGCCGAGTACATGCCAGGGCTCGATTGCACCGTGCACATCAATCTGCAAACCGGCGACATGAACGCGGCCAAAATGGGGGAAACGAAATTCCTTGAAGGGCAGTAACCAGTCGAGCTCAAAATCCAGGCCGGCGCTGTTCAGGTCATCTACCACCCAGCGCATGTCGTGCCAGATATGGTAGGGCAGCATGAAGCGATCATGCAGCTGATTGCCCCAGCTGATGAGGGCGCTGCTATAGGGTTTTGCAGAAAATTTTGCGACCAGTGCACGCAAGAGCAGCATTTGAACCAGACTCATTTGCCAGTGTGGAGGCATTTCAAAATTCCGGAACTCTACCAGTCCCAGTCGGCCTGTGCTGCTACCTGGGGCATAGAGTTTATCGATGCAGAACTCAGCCCGGTGCGTGTTGCCAGTCAGATCGACCAGAAAATTCCGCAGGATACGGTCTATGATCCAGGGTTGGTCAGTTTCACCTTTGGGCAGTTGCTGCAAGGCTATTTCCAGTTCATAAAGGTTATCATCACGCGCTTCATCAACGCGGGGTGCCTGGCTGGTTGGCCCGATAAACTGGCCGGAAAACAGATAGGAAAGGCTGGGATGATTCTGCCAGTAACGTAACATTGAAGCGAGCAGATGAGGTTTTTTCAAAAAAGGGCTGTCAGCTGCTTGGGCTCCCCCCAGAGTGACATGGTTGCCGCCGCCGGTACCAGTATGTTTGCCATCCAGCATAAACTTTTCCGTACCCAGTCGTGTTTTTCTTGCGCTCTCATAAAGCTTCTTGGTAATGGCACTCAATTCTTGCCAGGAAGAGGAAGGGTGAATATTGACTTCTATAACACCGGGGTCAGGTGTAATCATTAATTTTTTAAGTCGGGTATCGCGGGGAGGCTCATAACCTTCCAGAATTACCGGTAACTTTAATGCAGCGGCTGTTTTTTCGATCAGCGCTAGCAAAGTGAGATATTGTTCCAGCTGGCTTAACGGTGGCATGAAGAGATAGAGCTTGCTATCTCTCACTTCAGCACAAAGAGCCGTGTGTATGATTTTTTCGGTATAGGTTTTTTTCTTGCTTGCCGTTTTGCCAGCTTTTTTGTTCAGGGGGTAGCCCAGAGGCTTACGTTCAGCAAAGGGATCAACGTTGAAATCATAATCTCTCTCTACTTCCCAGGGCAGGCTGTTAAGGGGTAGGCGATAGCCCATTGAGGAGTCACCGGGCACCAGAAATAATTTACCGCGTTTGAACTGCCAGCGACTACTTATCCACTGGCCACTGTCTTCTTCACCTTGCCAGGCCAGTGGCAGCACATAACCAGTTTTACTGCTCAGCCCCTGGTCGAAGACCTTGCGCAGCCTTTGCCGTTCTATTGGATCTTTTAATTTGTTATCGCTGACTTTGACGTTTTTGGGCAGTTCGCCTTCCTTGTGAAGGTAATAGGCCTGGTCTTCGTAGGCAGGCAGGATGAAACGCTTATCCAGGCCTAGTTCTGCAGACAGTGCCTGAATAAATTTTTGTGATGATGTTGCGTGCACCTTGCTGTCATCCTGCGGACTGGCCAGTAAAAGAGGATCATGCCATAGCGGTTTTTCATCACTGCGCCAGTAAATACCGAGTGCCCAGCGCGGCAGTTGTTCGCCGGGGTACCATTTACCCTGACCATGGTGTACATATCCCTGTGGAGCATACTCTGCTTTAAGATCTTGCAGTAATTTGGATGCCAGTCTCAGTTTGTCCTGCCCCAGTGCCTCTGTGTTCCACTGCGCGCCTTCCATGTCATCGATGGAGACAAAAGTGGGTTCTCCACCCATCGTTAGCGCCACCTTGTTCTTCTTCAACTCCTGATCGACTTTTTTACCGAGCTTGTCTATCCGTTTCCATTGCATGTCGGAATAGGGCTTGGTCACCCGAGGGTCTTCATGAATGCGGGTAACCTGGTTACTGTATTCGAACTCAACCTGACAGGGTTCGGTTGCGCCGGTAACCGGTGCAGCACTCTGAGGCTCGGGGGTACAGGCAAGCGGGATATGGCCTTCGCCGGCAAAGAGTCCTGATGTGGGGTCCAGTCCAATCCAACCAGCACCTGGAATGTATACTTCAGCCCAGGCATGCAAATCAGTGAAATCTTTTTCGGGGCCGCTCGGCCCGTCCAAGGCTTTCTGGTCGGGCGCCAGTTGTACCAGGTATCCAGAGACGAAACGTGCAGCCAGACCGAGGTGACGCAAAATCTGTACTAAGAGCCAGCCACTGTCACGACAGGAGCCTGATTTCAATTTAAGCGTATCATCGCAGCTCTGCACCCCAGGTTGCATGCGAATCAGGTAGCCAATTTCACTTTGTAGCATCTGGTTGATTTCAACCAGAAAGTTGATCGTGCTTTTTTTGGAGCGATCAATCTTCTTCAGCCATTGCATGAGAATTGGACCTTTTTCTGCAATTTGTAGATAAGGTGCCAGGTCTTTTTTTAACTGTTTTTCATATTTGAAGGGATAGCTATCAACGCCTTCATCAAGAAAAAAGTCAAAGGGGTTAATCACCGTCATATCGACAATCACTTCTACATCAAATGAAAGTCGTCGAGATTTTTCCGGAAAAACCAGTCGTGCCAGGTAATTGGCAAAGGGATCCTGCTGCCAGTTGATGAAATGTTGCTCTGGCTCCACTTTAAGTGAATATGAATGGATCGGCATGCGGCAATGAGGTGCCGGCCTGAGCCTCAGTACGTGGGGGAGAATGGCAACAGGCTTATCAAATTGATAGGCCGTGTGATGTTGTATGGCAACTTTAATGGTCATGCTTGGTGCCGTTCTGCGAAAATAGCAGGTGATTGTCTAATAGTTCACATTTGAACTGTCAGATGAGTTATCCCAGTTTGATGCCCAGCTAAGCGGAGGCAATTGATGAAAGGCTTCTTTCAGGCGTTTGTCCCAGGCTTTTTTCAGTTCACGTAGAAATTCACTGTCTTCTTCAAACCGGTGGTAGGGCTGCATTAGGAAAGAATTGGCATGATACAACTGGACTTCAATGGGCGGTCCGACTGTCACGTTGCTTCGCATGGTGGAATCCATGGAAACCAGGGCGCACAAGGCTGCAGTTTCCAGACTGGTATCCGGGTTGATGATGCGATCGAGAATGGGCTTGCCGTATTTACTCTCGCCAATTTGCAGGTAAGGGTTGTTCTTGGAGGTGGTAATGTGATTGCCCTCCGGATAGATCAGCATCAGGCGATGTGAGCTTCCCATGATTTGTCCGCCTAGCAGGAAGCTGGCTTCAAAGGTGGGCCCACTGGTGCCGTGCTTTTCCTGTTGTGCGCGACTGACATCGCCCAGATAATCAGCAGCTTCACTGAGCGATTCGACCGTGTTCAGGCTGAGCGCTGCGTTTTGCTTAATATCCTTTTTCATCTGGTGCATGGTGGCCTGAGTAGTCGCCAGATTTCCGGCAGTCAGGACCATAAACTGGCGCTCTGGCCCCAGTTCGAAACGAAACATCTTGCTGTAAGTGCTGGCCTGGTCAGCGCCAGCGTTGGTTCTGGAATCAGAGCAGAACACCATTCCGGAGTTGACGGATATGGCGACACAATAAGTCATAAGCTAATAAGCCACTTGCTTGGTTGGTAAAACAGATTCGAAAGTATAAAAGCCTTATAGGCAATATACCATGGATATTTATGCCTGAGGTGTCCAATCCGGTGTGTTTCCAAAAAGGCTTGGGTTCTGACTTGAATCAAAACGATCCACCCCCACTTATATAGACAATATGACTCGTTTGAGCTGGTGAGGAAAGCATCATGCGTATGGATAAATTGACCAACAAATTACAGATGGCTTTGGCCGATGCCCAGTCTCTAGCTGTGGGTAAAGACCACAACCAGATCATGCCAGTGCATCTGCTGAGTAGCCTGGTGGATCAGAAAGGTGGAACGATCAGACCCCTGCTGATGCAAACCGGTTTTGATATCCAAAAGCTGAAACAGGGCCTGGATTCCCTGATGGATAAGCTGCCGCTTGTCAGCGACAGTGGTGGCGAGGTGAATCTGTCACAGGAGCTGGCCAGGTTGCTCAATATCGCTGACAAAATTTCCCAGCAGAATCAGGACAAATTTATTTCCAGCGAAAACGTTTTGCTGGCTTCCATGCAGGACAAGGGGGAATTGGGCAAGCTCTTGAATTCTTTCTCGGTATCCGAGCAGGCACTGGTCAATGCCATTCGCAACCTGCGCGGCGGTGAGGCCGTCAATGATCCTGAAGCTGAAGGTGCCTACCAGGCTCTGCAAAAATACACGGTTGATGTCACGGAAAAAGCCGAAGAAGGCAAACTGGATCCGGTGATAGGACGTGATGATGAAATCCGGCGAACGATTCAGGTACTGCAACGGCGCACAAAAAACAATCCGGTTCTTATCGGTGAGCCGGGCGTGGGTAAAACAGCCATTGTAGATGGCCTGGCACAACGTATTGTTAACGGTGAAGTACCTGAAGGGCTAAAAGACAAACGCATCCTTTCTCTGGACATGGGTTCACTGATTGCTGGTGCCAAGTTTCGCGGTGAGTTTGAGGAGCGCCTCAAAGCGGTACTCAATGAACTGGCCAAACAGGAAGGCTCAGTCATTCTGTTTATCGATGAAATTCATACCATGGTAGGCGCCGGCAAGGCTGAAGGAGCAATGGATGCCGGTAACATGCTCAAGCCGGCACTGGCCCGTGGTGAGCTGCATTGTGTGGGAGCAACCACGTTGGATGAATACCGCCAGTATATTGAAAAAGATGCTGCTCTGGAGCGGCGCTTCCAGAAAGTGCTGGTTGATGAGCCCAATGAAGAAGATACCATCGCCATTTTACGTGGCTTGAAAGAGCGTTATGAAGTGCATCATGGCGTCAACATTACCGATTCAGCCATCATTGCTGCGGCGAAACTTTCCCAGCGTTACATTACTGACCGGCAGCTGCCCGACAAGGCCATAGACCTGATTGATGAAGCAGCCAGTCTGATCCGCATGGAAATTGATTCCAAACCGGAAGACATGGATCGACTGGAACGTCGTCTGATTCAGTTAAAAATTGAACGCGAAGCACTGAAGAAAGAAACCGATGAAGCCTCCAAGAAAGGCCTCAAGAAACTGGAAGAAGACATCCAGAAACTGGAGGCCGAGTTCGCTGATCTGAATGAGGTGCTGAAAGCTGAAAAGGCAACCCTGCAGGGTGCGCAGAAAATCAAAAGTGAACTTGAGCAGGCAAGGATTGATCTGGAAGCGGCCAGTCGGGCTTCGGATTTGACCCGTATGTCTGAATTACAGTACGGGGTGATACCCGAACTGGAACGCAAACTGGTGGCTGCTTCCAATACCGAAAACATTGAAATGAAGCTGCTGCGCGACAAGGTTACTGACGAGGAAATTGCCCAGGTGGTTTCACGCTGGACGGGTATACCGGTTTCGCGCATGCTCGAAGGAGAAAAGCAAAAGTTACTGCGGATGGAAGAGGCCCTGCATGAACGGGTTATCGGGCAGGATGAAGCTGTCAATGCCGTTGCCAATGCAGTACGACGCTCGCGTTCGGGTCTCTCGGATCCGCGACGCCCCAACGGTTCCTTCCTGTTTCTTGGCCCCACGGGTGTGGGTAAAACCGAATTATGCAAATCATTGGCTCACTTTCTGTTTGATACTGAAGATGCCATGGTCAGAATCGATATGTCGGAATTCATGGAACAGCATTCAGTGGCTCGCCTGATTGGTGCGCCACCGGGTTATGTGGGCTACGAAGAAGGCGGTTATCTGACGGAAGCGGTCAGACGACGTCCTTACGCAGTACTCTTACTGGACGAGGTCGAGAAAGCTCATCCGGATGTGTTCAACATACTGCTGCAGGTGCTGGATGACGGTCGCCTGACGGATGGACACGGCAGGACTGTGGATTTTCGCAACACGGTCATTGTCATGACCTCTAATCTGGGCTCTGACCGTATTCAGGAGATGATGAGTGATGAGTCAGCAAATGATACTTCCTATGAAGCCGTGAAAAGCTCTGTGCTGGGAATTGTCAGCAAGCATTTTCGTCCCGAATTCATTAACAGGATTGATGAGTTGGTGGTATTTCACCCGCTGGCGAAAGAGCAGGTCAGGGGTATTGCAGAAATTCAGCTGCAGCTGCTGGAAAAACGCCTGCAGGATAACCAGCTCAGACTGGAACTGGGTGAAGGCGTGCTGGATAAGCTGGCAAACCTGGGCTTTGATCCGGTCTATGGCGCGCGTCCACTGAAGCGTGCCATTCAGAACTGGCTGGAAAACCCGCTGGCACAACATGTCCTATCGGGTGATTTTGTCCCGGGGGATATCATTGTGGCCGCACTGGATGGTGAGAATCTCAGCTTCAGTAAAAAAGCGACAGCATAAGGCTGGACACGAAACCATCGTAGACCCTGTTAGGGCAGGCGGCTGCTTTGCCTGAGGTGCTCGAATACACGCATCAGACCGATGACTGCGAGTGAATCCTTGATCTCCTGATCGAGCACCATCTGCCAGGCGCTCAGGAAGGGTACTTTTTTGACCTGCAGGGCCTCGGTCGGATCGGGTTGTGCTTCTTCCAGACTCAAACCCTCTGCCAGGAATACAAAACCGCGTTCGTTGGTAAAGCAGTTGCTGGTATACAGCTCTCCCAGGTTGGTCCATTTGCTGGCGCGAAGCCCGGTTTCCTCCAGCAGCTCCCGACGGGCAGTCTCTTCGAGTTTTTCTTCTGCTTCAGCCCCGCCTTCGGGTATTTCCCAACTGTAGGCATGCAGGGGATAGCGGTACTGACCGACCAGATAAGTGTGCAAATCCTCGGTCAGGGGAATGATGCCTATCGCCGGCTTAGCTTCTACCACACCATATATCCCAGGTTTGCCGGCTGGCGTGATGACCTGATCCTCTCGTACCCGAATCCAGGGGTTTGTGTAGACAATACGGCTTTCCAGGGTTTGCCAGGGGTTTTTCACCAAAGACTCCTCTTTGTTTGCATATTTGGAAATTTACATTTTTAAATCAAATGGTTAAGATTTTCTGCAGTTTTACAATAGTCTTTTTATTTTTACTTAACTAGTTGCTCTATCAGATATTTTGCTTATAAAAATAATAAAAACAGCGCTTTTTTCCCTTTGCTTTTGCTCGCTGGCCCAGGCACAGGGTATTCGCGTGGAAAACTCCAATACAGCCGCATTTCGCTGTTTTGTGCAAGCGGATATCGCATCCACCGTGGAAAAGGTAGGTATTTCCAGAGAAAACCTCGAGCCCTGTAACGCGGCTATCGAACAGTACGGCTTAAGTGATTTCCTGCGTGCTGCCACCTTTGCCAATCGGGGTATTCTGCATGCAGCCAACGGCTCACTGGCCGAAGCGCTTTCAGACTATGACCAGGCACTGGCCATCATTCCTTCCCTGGCCGAGGTCTATATCAGTCGCGGCATCATTTATCATTTTTTGCAGGATTTTCAGCGCGCCATTGATGATTACAGTCTGGCCATCGAAATGCAGGTTTCCAATCTGCACATTGCCTATTTTGATCGGGGCATGGCCTATGAGGAACTGGGGATGCTGGCTGAAGCCGAGCATGACTACAATAAAGCCTTGGAAAACAAGACTGACTGGCCACCTGCCAGGGCCAGGCTGATCTGGGTAAGCGAAAAGCTTGCAGAACGCTAGTCAGCTATTTTCTAGTCTATTTCAAGGCCTCCTCCGCCAGCTCCTGTAGCTTTCCCGCATGATTCATTACATGGAAGATTACTTGTTGCTCAATGGCACCGCTCAAAAGGTGGGAGCCAGGGCCGATGGCATAAATTGGCACATCTTCCCCACCATGTGTTTCGCCACTGTATAAAGGGATAAATGCTTCCTGGTGATATCCCGCTGCCTGGGTATCAATATCGCTAATATCCATCCTGCCCGGTAAAGGTGGTGCTACTTCTCCCTCTTCCAGTTCCAGCTGGGGATAGTTCCCATCCGTTCGGTTCCCCAGGTCCGCAAAGCCCCGGCCGTTCATGTAATTCAATGTGGTATAGGGCTGCTCCTGACTATCCAGAGCAAAGGTACTTAATGGATTTCCGGCTTCATCGTTAGTGATAACCTTGCCCAGAATCGGGTTGCCCCGAGTGGGATAGCCGGCCATGGTCATGACATGGCTGTGATCAGCTGTGACAATGATCAGTGTTTCCTCGGTATTGCTTACACTCAGGGCTGCGGCAACGGCTCTGGAGAGCTCTACGGTCTCATTCAGCGCATTGTAGGCATTGTTGTTGTGGTGAGCATGATCGATGCGGCCTGCCTCCACCACCAGAAAATAGCCATCCTCGTCTTCTTCCAGAATATCAATGGCTTTGAGGGTCATTTCAGTGAGGGATGGTTCTCCGGCTGTATCATTGGCGCGGTCAGATTCAAAACGCATATGAGAGGCATTAAAGAGTCCAAGTATATTACGCTCATCCTGATCATCCAGCTGGTCAAAACTGCTCTGGTCCATGACATAGATGCCACCACCAGACACCCATTCAGCGATCAAGTTACGCTGGTCTTTGCGCTGACCCTCCTCAGTATTTTCGGAAAAGCCAGTAAGATTCTCTGGATCCTCGGCGAAGAACATCGCTCTGCCGCCACCAAAAGCAAGATCAATGCCGTCAATCCGTTCATCCTGCACCCCCAGGCTTGTCTGAAGACGTTCTGAAAAGCTGATGAACTGGCTGGCGATGTCTTCACAGGTATTGGGGGGATCATCCTCATCCAGACGGGTAGTCGCTTCCCAGTCTCGTTCCGGTGTTTTGGCATAGGCTGCGGCTGGTGTGGCATGGGTCAGGCGAGCCGTACTGACGATGCCGGTGGCCTTACCCGCTATTTCGGCTAGCTCCAACGCGCTCATCAGATTTGCATTTGGCATACTCTGGTAGGATTCGCAATTGGCGCGTTCAACCGATTCGCTGACGCTAATGACCCCAGCCCGGGTTTTAATGCCTGTCATCATTGCCGTCATGGTCCCAGCTGAGTCGGGCGTTTGCTGGTTTGTGTTATAGGTTCGTGATAAACCCGTCCAGGGGAAATTTTCAAAGCTCAGGCTGAATTCTTCGCCGGCCAGCCCCTGTTGCTGGCCGGCAAAAATTCTGGCTGCGGTAACGGTGCTTGTACTCATGCCATCCCCAATAAACAGAATAATGTTTCTGGCGGCGCCGGGGGAATTGTTGATTTCCCGTTTGCGTGCCATTTCCACGGCGGCGAGCCCATCCTGAAACCAGGGTGAGGAAGTATTCAGCGTCGGTAGACTGCTGTTGCGGCTCAGCAACAGGTAAGTGATGATGGCTATGAGTAAAAGAGGTAGAAGAAGTAGTGGGCTATTTTTCAGTTTGAACATAAGGGATTCTCCGGCCAAGGCCCAAGATATTGTTATGGGCCATTGTAGCCATAAATTGCTACATTTCTATTAATGCCATTGCATGGTGTAGACTCACTTTACCGGGAGCAAATTCTTCGTCTAATTCTTATCCGACAAGCCTGTGCTAGAAAGTTCTGAATCACCTTATTTTGCAGCAGTAGACCTGGGCTCGAATAGTTTTCATATGCTGATTGCCCGTATCCAGAACGGGCAACTGGAAATTATCGACCGGGAAAAGGAGATGGTGCAGATAGCCCGGGGGGTGACCAAAGACGGCAACCTCAGCCAGCCTGCCCAGAAGCGTGCGCTCGAATGTCTTAACCGTTTTTCTGAACGTTTACGTGATATTCCCTCGTCACAGATTCGTGCGGTCGGTACCAAGACGCTCAGAACGACTAGCCGCTCAAAATCTTTTTTGAAGAAAGCTGAACAGATACTGGGTGTGCCCATTCAGATTATTTCCGGTTATGAGGAAGCACGACTGGTCTATTCCGGCTTATCGCATTCAGTGAGTAATGATGACAAGCGACGCTTGGTAATTGATATTGGTGGTGGCAGTACCGAATTTATTATCGGGGAAGGTCACAAGCCGCTGCTGCTGGAAAGTCTGAGTATGGGCTGTGTCAGTTATACCAAGCGTTTTAGTGGTAAACAGGGGGATCATCTGAGCCCGCAGTTTTTTGATGCGGCCTATTTGAATGCCTGTGCTGAAATCGAAGTCCTGCGAAAAAACTATTTAAAGGCTGGCTGGGATATCGTGTATGGGACTTCAGGAACGGCGCGGGCAATTGCCGATCTCTCGATGGATAAAGACGGGGGTGCGCTGATATCACGAACAGCGCTGGATCAACTGGTCAAAACGCTGATAGGGGATCCAAAGCTACTGGCACAGGTACCGGAACTGCGCCGTGATGTGCTGCCGGCGGGTCTTGCGATTCTCAAGGCTATATTTGATCAGCTGCAAATTGATCACATGCATGTCGGGGATGTTGCCCTCAAGGAAGGTCTGCTCTTCGATACCATCGGCCGTCTCAGTGACCACGATTCGCGTCAGGAAACCATTGAAAAACTGCAGTTGCAGTACAAGGTGGATATCGATCATGCCGACCGGGTTGCCGCCACTGCCGTCAGTCTCTGGCAACAGGTTGGCGGACCGACATTGCCCGGTGTTTCTCGGACCAAGATACTGCGCTGGGCCGCCCAGCTGCATGAGATAGGTTTGAGTATTTCGCATTCAGGCTTTCACCATCACGGTTATTACATTTTACGTCATAATGACATGGCAGGTTTCGGGCGCTATGAGCAATATATCCTGGCGAATCTGGTACGCTCCCATCGCAAGGGGCTGGATGAGGATAATTTTGCTGATATGGATGAGGCAGCCATAGCTGCTTTTGTGCCTTTACTGCTTTGCCTGAGGATATCGGCCCTGCTACACAGACGACGTGAAGGTCTGGATGCCATTCCCAGTCTTGCCGGTGGGCCCCAAGCCTATCAGCTGAGCTTCCAGCCGGGTTGGCTGACTGAGCACCCGCTAACGCTGGCCGGACTGGAGCAGGAAAAAGAGCAGCTGAAAAATTTGGCATTGAGCCTGACATTCACTTAAGTGTTGGATGAGTGTTGTTTTCTTCTGTATCCAGCTGGTTTATATTTGCCTGATACCAAGATTAAAAAGCGGGAGATTCCCATCAAGCCACGTATGCGCCTCCATTTTTTCAAATTGATTCTGTTCTTGATGATGGGCACGCTGCTGACCAATTCTCTGATGGCACAGATCAGGCCCAGACAGTACAACCCCAGAAGTGCCTCGGTAGTACCACGTGATCCGGACGGTGCTGAATTTTATTTCGCCCGTCTTATTTATGGTTCGGAAGGATTCAGAAGCCGTGGTGGCTGGACAACCGATATGCCGGAAGCGGAACACTATTTTATGAATGGCGTTACCCGCCTGACCCGGGTTGATGGTTCACTCGTCAACATGAACAACCTCGAAGGTGGCAGACTGATCGACCTGATGGACGGTACGGTGTTTGATTACCCCTTCCTGTATGCCGTAGAAGTAGGGGGCTGGCGCCTTAACAATGAAGAAATTGCCATTCTGCGTGATTACCTGCTCAAGGGCGGCTTCCTGATGGTGGATGATTTTCACGGGACCTATGAGTGGGCCGGTTTCATGTCGACCATGCAGCGAATTTTCCCTGACCGTCCGGTTGTCGATATTCCAGATGATGACGAAGTTTTTCATGTGCTTTATGACCTTGATCCCAGTATTCAGATTGCTGGTATCAGTCCACTCAGCCGTGGTATTACCTGGGAGCGAGATGGCTATGAACCGGAATATCGGGGAATTTATGATGATAAAGGCCGCCTGATGGTGGCGATCAATCACAACATGGATCTGGGGGATGCCTGGGAACATGCCGATACACCGGGTTATCCGCAGAGCCTGACAGCGATGGCATATCGATTTGCAGTGAACTATGTCATTTACACCATGACGCATTAGTCACGAAGCTGCTGTAGTCAAAAAGCCTAAGTTAAAAACTAACTCATTCGCTCACCTATTGAGGATACGCTCCCTCCATGCGGGCATTTTTGCTTCGGCATCGTTTGCTTCGCAAGGCTTTTCACTCGGTTTTAAATTGCCTGTTGGCATAGTAAGCTGTCCCCTATTGGGAAAGAGAAACACATGATGAAAAGAATAGTACTGACTGGCTTTCTAGTAGTGACGTCCTGTTTGCTATACGCTGCATCTGAAGATGATATGTTGCAGCGGGCGCGAGAAATTCACGAGCGAGTGATGGCACTGGATACACACGTGGATATTCCTCTGAATTTTGCCACCAGTGAGCACGATCCACTGGATGCAGATGCGCAGGTCAATCTGCAGAAGATGCGATCAGGGGGGCTGGATACGGCTTTCTTTATTGTTTATGTCGGTCAGCAGGAACGCAATCAGGGTAATTATATCGATGCCAAAGCCGACGCCTTGAACAAGTTTGATGCCATTCACCGAATGGTTGAATTGTATCCCGATGAAATTGGATTTGCGGCAACTGCGGCTGAAGCCCGAAACCTCTACAACGAAGGCAAACGGGTGGCCATGATTGGCGTGGAAAACGGATTCAGTATCGGTCAGGATCTGGACCTGCTGGCCGAATTCCGGGCCCGTGGTGCTTCCTATTTCGGGCTGGTGCATAACGGGCATAATGATATCGGTGATTCTGCCCAGCCACAGGAAAGACTGGGTGATGCAATTGCCGAGCATGGTGGTTTAAGCGATTTTGGTTACCAGGTGGTAGAAGAGCTTAATCGTCTGGGTATCCTGGTCGACATATCGCATGTCTCCAAACAGACCATGCTGGATGCCACCCGGCATTCCGTGGCTCCGATCATTGCCTCGCATTCGAGTGTCAACGGGGTATATGAGCATCCGCGTAATCTGGATGATGAACAGCTACAGGCCATCAAGGATAACGGCGGGGTGGTGCAAATTGTGGCATTTGATACTTATCTGAATGCGGGACGTGGTACAGCCAGTGTCAATGAACTGGTCGACCATATCGATTATGCCGTGGAACGCATGGGTATCCAGCATGTTGGTATTTCATCCGATTTTGGAGGCGGTGGCGGAATAGCCGGTTGGAACGGCGCTGATGAAACATTCAATGTCACACTGGAACTGCTGCGGCGTGGTTACACTGAAGCAGAAATTGCCATGATCTGGAGCGGCAATGTTCTACGTATTATGGCAACCGCTGAAGCCCTTGCTGACTAAATTTAATCCGGAATTTTTATGAACAGATTATCCTGTGTGTTTGTACTACTCGGCTCAATGGTTCTGGCTGCCGACTCCACATTGCCCGCCTTTGAAGATTATCGCCTAGCAGAAGTCAGTGATTTGCGACTGAGTGCTATTGATTTTGATTCTCATCCGGATGCCAGAAATTTCAGAACCCGGTTGGAAGAAAACCTGGGGGCTTATGCCAATTTTGCCGGTCACTTTATCCTGACACTGTGGGGCTGCGGCACCATGTGCCAGCAAATCGCGCTGATAGAAGTTGCTTCCGGGCAGGTTTTCATGCCAGAGGAATTTATCAGTAGTTTTGGAGTCTGTTTCAAAGAGAACAGCTCACTGCTAATAATCAACCCGGTAGATAAAACTTTCATTGATGACATGGATGGAGAGCTTCCTGCCTGGTTTAATATCCACTATTACAGTTGGAACGGCAGCGCTGCTGAACATCTGCTGGATAGTCGTCAGCCCGTTGTGGAAGAATGTGATTTCTTTTAAATTTTCTTAAATAAGTTCAGCCAATGCAGGAATTAAATGACGAACCACTGTCAGCAATTGACGGTGACTCATTCGGAATCAGTGAATACCATCAGGCACTGGCAGGTTTTATCCAGCGTTGTGCCACACCCATTTCCATTGGTGTGCAAGGTAAAAGTGGCAGTGGTAAAACTTCCTTCCTGCATACGGTAGAGCAATTGCTCGATTCCAGTAATCACAAGATATGGATTAATGCCTGGGAACACTCCCTGTTCTGTAATCCTGAACAATCGCTGATGGCGATTATCACGGCCATCAGTGATGAAATAGCGTCTCTTTCCCGGTCCAGCAAGACCATCAAGGAAATCAAGAAAGCCTCTTCAACCGTCATGAGCAGCGCTGCAAAAATTGGTGCCGGCCTGGTAGCGGGACGGGCAGGTCTGCAGGTGGTCAATGATCTGCAGTCGAAAGGCCCGAGTATCCGTGAACTCAGACGAATTCTAGAGTTGTCCATTAATGAAACCCTGATCAAGGATAATAAGAAACGATTTGTATTCTTTATTGATGACATCAGCCGTATCAATCCAAAAACGGCAGTAAAGGTGCTGGAATTATTGAAAAATATTTTCCATCTGCCGAACTGCGTGTTTGTACTTTCAATTGACTATGAAACCATTCAGCGAGGGTTGGTAGATCTTTTTGGCGAGCCTTCCGGCGACAATGATCATGAATTCCGTGCCTTTTATGAAAAGATCATCCAGGTACCCTTTTTAATGCCGACAGAAGAGCATGACAGTGTCGATTACACGGCGGATATTCTCGTCAAGGCCGGCTACCTGGAGAGTGAAAAAATTACCGAAAAAGACAAGGAAGACCTGCATCACCTGGTCTACAACTCCATCAGTGGAAACCCCCGTGGGCTCAAACGACTGATTAACTCCCTGATTCTGATAACGCCGCTTATAGAGGATATGGAAAAAACCAGTGATCGCCTGATCATTTTTGCGATTGTCTGTCTGCAAGTCAGTTGCCGCCTGCTTACCGTGCCCTGCACCGTGCGCCTGAATTCTTTCATTGGGATGAAAAGCGTATTGCCAGGATCACCGGCACGACCATGGACGATGATGACAAGGGTCTTCTGTCAATGTTTGAACATGAAGAAGAGTTTGATGAGGAATGGGAGAAAGCCCTGTTTGCCCTTATACGGGTCTATAAAGGTTTATGGCCCAGAATTTTTCAGACCGCACGCTTCATGAACCAGTTGAAACTCATGATTTGTGCTGATGAAAACAGCTGGGAAGTTTATCTGCGAGCTTTGAAGTTGTCCCGGTTGACCAAGCTGGGTTCTGAATAAATCTACCTGCAAAAAAAAGCCTGCAGATGCAGGCTTTTTTTACAGCTGATAATAGCGAATTACTGAACTTCAGCAATCAGTCCGTCCAGGCCACGACCAACATGCAGGTCGCCCCAGTAAAATTCACGGCGCAGCATCTGTTCAACCTCATCACGACTGGCTCCACCGGAGAGCAGCTCGCGGGTACGGTTTCTCAGGCGAATGGTGCTGTCACGAAAATTGGCAAGCTCGGCTTTATTGGTAACCGGACCGTGACCGGGAACAACTGTATCAAAATCCAGTCGCAGGACTTCATCCAGTGTTCTGCTCCAGGCGCGAGCACTACCGCCTCCTGCATAATCAATAAGCTGGGGTACATCATTGCCGTAGGTGAACATGTCGCCGGCAGACAGCACGCGGTGTTCAGGGAAATAAACGACCACATCACCATCAGTATGTGACTGGCCGAAGCGGAACAGCTCGACGACCTTGCCACCCAGATGGATAAAGGCATGCTCATCTAGCGTGATATCCGGTATGCCATCCTGATTGCTCTCGATAAATTTGATGCGGGCATTTTCAGAAGCGACGACGACAGCGCCATCGGCCTGTGCCTGTTCATTGCCGCCGCTATGATCGCCATGGAAATGTGTGTTGATAACATATTTAACTGGCTGATCAGTAATGTCGGCAATCATCGCCATGATGTTGTCGTAATCCCAGGCAAATTTATCATCCACCATGATGACGCCATCATCGGTCACCAGTACAGTAACATTGCCGGGGACAGCAGGATTGAAAATAACGTACAGGTCATCCTGTAACTGAATCAACTCGATCGGCGATGCTTGTGGTTGGGCAAAGGCCAGCGATGCCGAAAATACCAAGGTGAGAGTACAGAACAGCTGTTGAATAATTTTACTGGTCATGGGGTTTTTTCCTGAGTTGTTACGAAAAAAAGAGCGCCCAGCATAAAGCTGGCCCTTTACTTATGCAAGTTGTCAGCGCTGGAAAGACGGTTTTTTTCTTGACATTAATCAGATATTTACCATAATGGCCGCCTGGATTTGGTGGAAAGGCTGACTGATTTACCCTTCGGTTCAGGCGAGTCCCAAGCGATTCTATAGAATCTTGGTGATTACCCCATATGACCCACTGAATGTTGTAGACCTGACGCAAGGTCATGTTCAGTTCCCTGATGCGTTATCTCGCATTGGTCCGCAGGAGTTCAACCAGAACTCTCCAATTTCAGAAAAGTGGTCAGCAATGTTTCTTGTGAATCTGTTTCACAGGTTGTTGCTTGCTGTATTTGCCATTGCGGCAAAGCGATGGCTTAACAAGAGAAAGAGGATCTAACGGTGGACATGTTATCTGGTGGAGAGATGCTGATTCGTGCCCTGCACGATGAAGGCGTGGACCTGATATTCGGTTACCCCGGTGGGGCAGCCTTACATATTTATGATGCAATTTTTAACCAGGACAAGGTTGATCATGTTCTGGTCAGACACGAACAGGCGGCCACCCATGCTGCGGATGGTTATGCGCGTGCGACCGGCAAACCCGGCGTGGTACTGGTGACTTCAGGTCCTGGTGCGACCAACGCCATTACCGGTATAGCCACGGCCTACATGGATTCCATTCCGATGGTGGTGATTTCCGGGCAGGTAACCCGTGATGCGATTGGTTCGGATGCTTTTCAGGAAACTGACATGGTGGGTGTTTCACGCCCAGTGGTGAAGCACAGTTTCATGGCGCAGAAGGCTGAAGACATTCCCATGATTGTGAAGAAGGCATTTTATATTGCCACCACAGGTCGACCCGGGCCGGTGGTCATCGATATTCCCAAGGACGTCACAGAACCGAGTGAAAAATATCCCTATGAATATCCCGACAGCATCAAGATACGCTCCTACATGCCGCCACAGAAAGGTCATGCCGGACAGATCAAGAAAGCGGTCGAGGTTCTGCTGTCCGCAAAAAAACCCATCATCTATGCCGGTGGTGGTGTGATACAGGGTGAAGGTGCAGAACAGTTAAGCAAACTTGCCCAGACACTGGGGTATCCGATTACCAATACCCTGATGGGCCTGGGTGCCTATCCGGCAACGGATAAGCAGTTTCTTGGGATGCTGGGGATGCACGGCACTTATGAAGCCAATATGGCGATGCATGAATCGGATGTGATCCTGGCTGTCGGTGCACGCTTTGATGACCGTGTTACCAATTCTGATATCAGCAAGTTCTGTCCCAATGCGACGATACTGCATATCGACATTGATCCTGCTTCAATTTCCAAAACCGTGATGGCGCATGTGCCCATCGTTGGTCCGGTAAAAGCAGTGCTCAAAGAAATGAATGAGCAGATAAAGGCATCTTCCAGCAAGCCGGATAAAGATGCCCTGGCCCAGTGGTGGCAAACCATTGAGCACTGGCGTGAAAGGCAGTGTCTGGCGGTTGAATCAGAAGGTGAAATTATCAAACCGCAGCAGGCGGTGCAGGCTCTGTACGAGGTTACCGGTGGCGATGCCTATATCACCTCGGATGTTGGTCAGCATCAGATGTTTGCTGCCCAGTACTATCATTTTGACAAACCGCGACGCTGGATAAATTCCGGTGGCCTGGGAACCATGGGCTTTGGATTTCCAGCTGCCATGGGTGTGCAGCTTGCCTACCCGGATGCCACGGTTGCCTGTATTACCGGGGAAGGCAGTATTCAGATGTGTATCCAGGAACTGGCCACCTGCAAGCAATGTAATCTGCCGCTGAAAATCGTCAACCTGAACAATGAAGCACTGGGCATGGTCAAGCAATGGCAGGACATGCAGTATGGTGGTCGCCATTCACAGAGCACCTATGCCGATTCACTGCCTGATTTCGTCAAGCTGGCTGAAGCCTATGGTCATGTCGGCATGCGCATAGAAAAACTCAGCGACTTGAAAGACAAACTGGCAGAAGCCTTTGCCATGAAGGATAAACTGGTATTTATCGATATCGCGGTTGACCAGAGTCAGCATGTATACCCCATGGCGATCAAAGGGGGCGCGATGAGTGAAATGTTTTTAAGTAAAACGGAGAGAACCTGATGCGACGAATAGTATCCATTTTGATGGAGAATGAGCCGGGCGCGCTGTCCCGTGTCGTCGGTTTGTTCTCGCAACGCAACTACAACATCAATTCACTGACAGTCGCACCGACGGACGATCCGACGCTGTCGCGTCTGACACTCACCACGATCGGAGATGACCGCAAGATTGAACAGATCGTCAAACATCTGAACAAGATCGTTGATGTCGTCAAGCTGGTTGACCTGACAGATGGCCTGCATGTTGAGCGTGAGCTGATGCTGATCAAGGTCAAGGTCAGCGGTGCCCAGCGTGCAGAGGTCATGCGACTGGTAGAAGTTTTCCGCGGACAGATTGTGGATGTGACACCCAGTCTGTATATCGTTCAGCTGACGGGTACCAGTGACAAACTGGATGCCTTTATCACGGCACTGGAAGGAATCACCATTGTGGAAGTTGCCAGAACGGGTGTTTCCGGCATTTCGCGCGGTGATAAAACGCTGAGCGTCTAAAACCAGCCATAAAGCGCCCAGAGTAATCTGCCGCTGGCGGGCAAGGCAGTATTTGCCGGTCAAATTACTCTGAGGCGCCGATTTCCCATTATTTTTTGTCGACTATTGCTCGTGTTAGCATTGTGCGTGCTGGCAGCGTAAGGCTATTGTTTTTATTCACTGAAGAGGCGGCAAACACATGTATAAACTCCTGACCATGAGTGCCCTCATATTGTTTTACCCTGTATTAGCCTTTACCCAGAATGCGGTATCCGAAACGGCTCGTATTATCGCTGTGCTTGATGACTTTCATGAGGCCGCAGCACAAGCTGATGTCGAGCGCTATCTGGGCCATTTCACTGACAATGCCGTCTTTATCGGTACCGATGAAAAAGAACGCTGGCCTTTGCTGCCGGACTTTGCGGAATATGTCAGGGGCGGTTTTGCTGCCGGAGGCTGGAGTTATTATTCCATCGACAAGCACATCAGTTTTTCCCGCGATGGCTCAGTGGCCTGGTTTGATGAAATCAGCATCAGTAACAGCAACGGGGGACATTTTCGCGGTTCCGGTGTGCTGGAAAACATCAACGGAGAATGGAAAATTGCCCAGTACGTACTCAGTTTTGTGGTCTACAACGAAATATGGGAGCAGGTGCTGGAGCTGAATGCAAGCGAGCGCTCAAACCAGCAAGCCAATTAAGATAAGACGCCATTCTGTGAGGATGGATAAGGATCAGTAGATGCCCAATAAGGACTCGCAGTACTGGAAAGAAAATATTCGTATCCTGAGCATTCTGCTGGCTATCTGGTTTGTTGTGTCTTTTCTCATGTCAGTCATCTTTGTTGATCTGCTTGACCGGATTCGCTTTGGCGGTTTCAGTCTGGGATTCTGGATGGCCCAGCAAGGTTCCATCTATGTTTATGTCATTCTTATCTTTGTCTACCTGAAGCTGATGGACAGGCTGGATCGCAAATACCACCACGAAGAGAAAGATATTATCGAAGAAGAAAACAGCAAACACTGATGTATGGCTCATTCAGGAAAGTCCAAACATAAAAATAAAGTGACAGCGTGGAATTACAGACTCTTACATACCTGACCGTTGGGATTAGCTTTGCCGTATATATTGGCATTGCCATCTGGTCCCGGGCGAGCTCAACCAGTGAATTCTATATTGCTGGTGCGCATGTGCCGCCGCTGGCCAATGGGCTGGCCACTGCAGCTGACTGGATGTCCGCAGCATCCTTCATTTCCATGGCAGGCATCGTGTCTTATATGGGGCGTGACGGCTCGGTATACCTGATGGGCTGGACCGGTGGATATGTATTGCTGGCACTGTTAATAGCGCCATACTTGCGTGATTTTGGCAAGTTCACCGTACCCGATTTTATCGGCGATCGTTATTACAGTCAGTTTGCCCGGATGGTCGCGGTGTTCTGCGCCATTTTTGTTTCGTTTACCTATGTTGCCGGACAGATGCGAGGGGTTGGCGTGGTGTTTTCCCGCTTTCTTGAAGTGGATATCAATCTGGGCGTACTGATTGGTATGGCCATTGTTTTTTTCTATGCCGTGTTGGGCGGCATGAAGGGCATCACCTATACACAGGTCGCGCAGTACTGTGTACTGATATTTGCCTACATGGTGCCAGCGGTGTTTATTTCCATACTGATGACCGGCAATATCATTCCGCAGTTGGGTTTTGGTGCCGAACTGAATGAGAGTTATGGTGGTGGCTATTTGCTCGATCGGCTGGATGGGCTGCATGAGGAGCTTGGTTTTACGGCCTATACGGATAGTGTGCGCAGCAGCCTGGATGTGCTGTTTATCACTGCTGCCCTGATCATGGGTACCGCTGGATTGCCGCATGTCATCATCCGCTTCTTTACCGTGCCCAGTGTCAGGGCGGCGCGTAAATCTGCAGGTTATGCCTTGCTGTTCATTGCCATTTTGTACACCACGGCGCCGGCCATAGCAGCCTTTGCCCGCACCAATCTCATCAACACGGTCAGTAATACCGAGTACAGTGCCTTGCCTGGCTGGTTTTCCACCTGGGAGAACACCGGCCTGATCAGTTTTGAGGACAAAAACGCTGATGGTCGGGTGCAGTACCTAGCTGATCCCTTGCTTAATGAATTAACGGTTGATCGCGATATTATCGTGCTGGCCAATCCGGAGATTGCCCAATTGCCGAACTGGGTCATCGCTCTGGTGGCTGCCGGAGGACTGGCTGCCGCGCTATCAACGGCTGCAGGTCTGCTGTTGGTGATATCAACGGCGATCTCGCATGATCTGCTCAAGCGCAACCTGATGCCTGGCATTAGTGAAAAGCAGGAATTGCTGTTTGCCAGACTGGCAATATTATTTGCCGTTTGTGTGGCTGGTTATTTCGGTATCAATCCTCCGGGTTTTGTTGCCCAGGTGGTGGCCTTTGCCTTTGGTCTGGCAGCTTCCTCCTTTTTTCCGGCCATCGTGCTTGGTATTTTTTCCACACGCATGAACCGGGAAGGGGCCGTATCCGGCATGATTGCAGGCATACTCTTTACGGCTATTTACATTGTCTATTTCAAGTTCATTAACCCGGCTGCTGACAATGCCGATAACTGGTGGCTGGGTATTTCGCCGGAAGGAATAGGGACTTTCGGGATGTTGCTGAATTTTGCCGTAGCGCTTGTCGTGTGCCGTTTCACGGCTGAACCACCGGCCGATGTCAAAGCCATGGTGCTGGATATCCGCGTGCCGGGTAAGCCTGAGTGAGGCAGCTTCAGCTACAATAAAGCCGGCATCCAGCCGGCTTTTTTGTGAAAGATTTCAGCGTTTCAGAGCCGCTTAATCTCTGTCCCGGTAAGTGCGCGTCGGCGGTAGCTGCGAGCCGGAGAGATCCGCCGGGACGCTCTGTTCGGCTCTTACCCGGTGCCGCAATGTTCCAATGCCCTCAATACTGGCTTCTATGGTTTCGCCATCCACCAGAAAACCGGAGCCGGTGGCGCGCTGGACACGTCCGGCACCGGTGCCACCTGAGGTGCCGCTTTGCAGAACATCACCAGGGAAGACGGTAATCAGAGAAGAGGCATATTCGATCAGTTCCGGAATATTGTGGATCATGTCGCCGGCCTGGGCTTCCTGCACGGTCACCCCGTCAATCACGGTGATCTGGTGAAGACGCTGCATGGGATCACCATAGAATTCCTTGGGGACAATCCAGGGGCCCTGTGGGGCAAAGGTGTCATGGCCCTTGCTGACGAACCAGTCAGATTGCAGGCCATAACCACCGGGTGGCCGTCCACCCCGGTCAGAGATATCCATGGCGACCATGTAGCCGAAGACATGATCATAGGCACGGCTGGCAGAAATGTATTTGCCGCTTTTGCCGAAGACGATGGCCATTTCGACTTCAAACTCTATTTCATCCCGACCGTAGGGCATGATGATGTCGTCACCATCGCCAATTACCACGCCGCGGGTGGGTTTGAGGAAGAGGTAAGGCACACCCCGGTTCTCCTGACGCTGGCGTGTCATTGCAGACAGTTCTGCGTCTGAGCAGCCTTCACAGGCATGGGTATAAAAATTGACGGCCGCATTCATGATCTTGCTGGGATACTGGATCGGCGCAAGAATATCGACATCCTCCACCGGGATAACGTAGGCAGGCAAGTCGCTTTCCAGTAACTCTTCAGCCACCAGCCAGTTCATCAACTCATAGACCCAAAATTTTAGGCCGTATTCATACTGCTCGATGAAAGCGAGCATGTTATCGGGGATGTTCAGTTCACTGTATCTGGATTGCAGCTGCAGGGCACGATTGGCCGCCCGGATATCAACGATCAGGGAATCATCGCGAACCACCAGCCCCACGAAGGGAGTGTTGTCGACAGCAAAGGTCCCTACTTTGAAGGGTTCGACCGATTCATTGGCTTGAGCCAGTACGCTCAGCGGTACGGCCAGTGCCAGAATAAAGCCAAGGGTCAGTCTGAACAGGGATATTTTTATCATTATCAGTCTCCTGTGGTGCTGTTATTAGATGGTTTTAATTGTACTGGACAATATCCTGCATCACTGTCTGCAGTAAAGCAATGTGCAGTCGGGGTTTCCTGTAACACAATTTTTCCATGCATCTGCCATGGATCTTCGTCTGTCCGCGTGAGCATCAAAGTTTCTGCTGGCGCACATTATTCGGTGCCGATGATATCTTCACTAGGGGCTTTGCAATACACTAGGCTTTAGGGAAAGCAAGAGCGAGCTTGATGTCCTACAATGGACAGCAGATATGTCAGACGAATCAAATGAAAAGGTAATCAGCAGAGAGGATCTGCAATTCAATCTTGACACCTATGAGAAGTGTCTGAAAATTTTCGACCTTCTTGAAGATTACCTGGGTATAAAACTTTATCTGCATGCCGAGCGTGATACGCTGGAGCAGGGGCAGATTTTTCTCTTCAATCATTTCGCCCGTTTTGAAACCGTAATACCGGTTTACCTGTTCTACAAAAACCTGCGACAGTTCACCCGCACTATTGCCGATCACAACCTGTTTAACAATGAAAAACTGGGCCGTTTTTTACTTGGAGCAGGGGCGGTGCCCAACGATATGTACGGACTCTTGCCCTTCCTGGCCGCCGAATTGCTGAAAGGACGTAAGGTGGTCATATTTCCTGAAGGTCGCATGATCAAGAGCAAGCAGGTAATCGATGAAGAAGGGCAGTTTGGTATTTTTTCCCATTCGCTGAAAAGTTTCAGAAAACACCATACCGGTGCTGCTGTGCTGGCCCTAACGCTGGACCTGTTCAAGCACCGCATCAGGGAACTGTTCAAGGCCAATGATCAAGCCCGCCTGGATCACTGGTGTAAGGCGCTTGAATTCAAAAATCATGAGCAGCTCTGGCTGAGTGTAGAAAAGCCGACACTGATTGTTCCGGGTACCATCACTTTCAGTCCGATACGGCTGGGCTCAAATGTCCTGTCAAAAGGAATGAAACTGTTTTCCGGAGAAATTTCACCGCGCGCCCTCGAAGAAGTGATTATTGAAGGCAACATCCTGTTCAAGGATACGGATATGGATATTCGCCTGGGTGAACCAATCCGTGCGCATCACAAGTGGTCATGGTGGGAAGACAGGCTGGTGAAGTCCTACTTCCTCTCAATCTATTCCCTCGATGACTTTTTCAGCCTGAAAAAACGCACAGAAACCTGGTCAGAGCGATTGCTGGGCCGTGTTATCTACCGTGAAACCAACAAAATTAGGGATGCCTACATCCAGGGTATCTACAAGGGTGTCACCATCAATGTTGCACACCTGGCCTCCGTACTGATTTATACCTATCTGGAACGGGATCAGCGCACAGCCCGCAAGGATGAGTTTCATCGTGCTCTTTACCTGAGTGTCAAAGAATTACAAAACCTGCCGGATGTGCATTTGCATTATTCATTATCCAAACCCGAAAAATATCGTCGACTGCTGGAAGGCAAAGGCGCGCACCTGGCACAGTTTTTCAAGACGAGTACCCATACTGAACTGGTCAGCAGTGATGATAAGTGTTATTACTTCAGTGAAAAACTCCTGCACGAGCACGAGCGGGATGCCATTCGTCTGCATAACCCGGTACTGGTTAATGCCAACGAGGTGGAACCAATCGCTGAAGTCAAAATTTCAGTCATGCTGGCACTGGATATGGCGATTGGAAATGACCAGCCAGGGCTGGCATACAAACGCTGGGATGATGAGCTGCGTGAATATGCCTGGGAAACGGAAAAATACAGCAAACCAGAATATGACGAGCTTAATCGCCATGAAACGGCCAGCAAACCACGTGAACCCTACCTCTTGATGCACAAGGAAAATGCGCCGGGCGTTCTCTTAATTCATGGTTTCATTGCCTCACCGGCCGAACTGCTCAATTATGGCGAGCATCTCTATCAACAGGGCTACAATGTGCTGGGCATGCGGCTCAGTGGTCATGGTACTTCTCCCTATGATCTGAATACCAGAAGCTGGCAGGACTGGTACGCTTCCGTGCAGCGCAACTTTGAAATTCTGGCTGCGCTATCAACAGAAGTTTATCTGCTGGGTTTCAGTACCGGGGGAACGCTGGGGCTCCTGCTGGCCAGTACCCAGGCACCTAAACTGGCGGCTATGGCCAGTGTCTGCTCCGCCATGAAGCTGCAGGACAAGAAACTGTATTTTGCGCCCTTTCTGGACCGTGCGAACCGGGTGGTGAAGGTCTTTCCAAAAGTGGATGGCATCATGAATTATCGAAAATCAAATACGGAAAACCCGGATACCAATTACCAGCACATGCCGATCAGTTCGCTGGCAGAGCTGTTTTCTTTGACGGACAAAGCCCGCAAGAAATTGTCTTCGGTGAACATCCCCTTACTCATTGTGCAAAGTGATGAAGACCCTGTGGTGGAGCCGGAAAGTGCCGATATCATTTATGAGAAAGTCAGTTCCCGTGACAAAAAGCTGCACTGGCTGCATTCTGATCAGCATCACCTGATCAAAAGGCAGCTGGGCGATACCTGGCAGGTGCTGGATGAGTTTTTTGCCAGACATAAAGTGTCATGTCAGGGAGAACAGAGATGAAATTAAATAAAGCCCCGCCCTGGCACGACGCCTATCCGCCTGAGCTTGACTGGCAGCTGGAGGCTGTAGACGCGCCGGTGTACCGGATTCTGGAAGACAGCGCAGATGCTTACCCGCAGCGGCCCTGTCTGGATTTTCTGGGTAGTAAATTCAGCTACGCCGAAGTGCTTGATCTGGTTAACCGTTTTGCTGCTGGTCTGCAGCAGCTCGGGGTGAAAAAAACAGACAGAATCGGCCTTTGCCTGCCTAATTCACCCTATTATGTCATTGCCTATATTGCCGCCCTCAAGGCAGGTGCTGTGGTGGTGAATTTCAATATTCTTTATACCGCCAGGGAAATCGAACAGCAGGTAAATGACAGTGGCATCAGCATGATGGTGACGCTGGACTTGAAATTCATTTTTAACAAGGTCTATCCCTGTCTGGAAAAAGGGATACTTGATTCCATTATATTTTGTCCACTGGCAGATGTTCTGCCGCCCACTAAAAGGACACTGCTGAAGATTTTCAAATTTTTCCAGTTTGTTCACCCCGATGAAAGTGCCAAATTGCATTCCTACGAGACGCTGATCGGATTTGGTGAAAAACCCGAGCCGGTGCCTGTTGAACCTGACAAGGATCTGGCCCTGTTCCAGTATACCGGAGGTACCACCGGCATCCCCAAGGCGGCCATGCTGACGCACAGCAATGTGCTCAGTAATACCGAGCAGGTTAATCTCTGGTTGCAGCAGGGCGAGAAACTCTCAGGGCAGGAAAAATTTCTGGCTGTGCTGCCCTTTTTTCATGTGTTTTCCATGACGGTGTCGATGAACCTGGCTTTGCGTTCCGGTGCGGAAATTTACATGCTGCCACGTTTTGAGCTCAAGCAGTGTCTTGATCTGATCGATGACGCGGGCATCACCATTTTCCCGGGTGTGCCTGCCATCTTCAATGCGATTAACAACTACGCAAGACGTGATCATTACCGTCTTGATTCTTTACGTTATGGTATTTGTGGTGGTGCAGCCCTACCGCTGGAAGTTAAGCGCAGCTTCGAGGAAAACAGCCACTGTGTATTGATAGAAGGCTATGGCTTGAGTGAAGCATCACCCGTCGTCACCTGTAATCCGGCGCATAATGGTGGTAGACCAGGCTCCATTGGTCTGCCACTGCCGGGTACCGAAGTGAGCTTTCGCCAGATTGAGGATATCAATCTGCTACAGGACGAAGGTAAGGTGGGGCAGTTTCTGGTGCGTGGCCCCCAGGTTATGCAGGGCTACTGGAATCGAGCCGAGGAAAGTGCAGCGACGCTGTTGGCTGATGGCTGGCTGTGCACCGGGGACCTTGGTTACATGGATGCCGAAGGTTATGTTTATCTGACTGATCGCCTGAAGGATATCATCATCACCAATGGCTACAATGTGTATCCACGCGTCATTGAAGATGCTTTTTACAGGCATCCGGATATTGCTGAAGTCATTGCAATCGGTATACCCGATGCGCAAAAAGGTGAAGCGCCCAAGGTCTTCGTCAAAGCCAAACCCGGTAAAGATCTTGATATTGATGAACTGTTCAGCTTTGCTGAAGATCAACTTAATCCCATAGAAATGCCTGATAGCATTGAAATTCGTCAGGAGCTCCCCAAGACATTAATAGGGAAACCCTCAAAAAAAGCCTTGCTGGAAGAAGAAGCCAGAAAGAGGAACATGACAGAGGAATAATGCATGAGTACTGAACCCACAAAAACCGTGGTGCTGGCGGGTTATGTCCGCTCTCCCTTTACACCGGCCTTCAAGGGTCAGCTGGCCAGGGTAAGGCCTGATGAACTGGCAGCCCAGGTTGTCAAAGCGCTGGTGCAGCGCACAGGTGTTGAGGTCCAGGACCTGGAAGACCTGATCATGGGTTGTGCCTTCCCCGAAGCAGAGCAGGGTTTCAATATCGCCCGGCTGGTGACTTTCCTGGCTGATTTGCCACGCTCCGTAGCCGGCACAACGGTTAACCGCTTTTGTGGTTCTTCCATGCAGGCCATTCACATGGCGGCGGGTGCCATTCAGATGAATGCCGGCGAGGCCTTTATTTGTGCCGGCGTTGAAAGCATGTCGCGAGTACCGATGGTCGGTTATAACCCGATGCCGCATCCCGGGCTGTATGAGTCCTATCCGCAGGCCTATATCGGGATGGGTGATACGGCTGAAAACATGGCACAGAAATACATGATTTCACGCGAGGCGCAGGACAGCTTCGCCTTGGAAAGTCATCAAAAAGCCGCCAGGGCACGTGAAGAGGGTAGACTCAGTGATGAAATAGTGACGATTGAGACAGCCCAGGGTCCCGTAGAGCTGGATTCTTGTATCAGACCGGAAACCGACACCAAAAGCCTGTTTGAACTGAAACCCGCATTTTCCGAAAAAGGCTCGGTGACGGCGGGGACATCATCACCGCTGACAGATGGTGCAGTTGCCGTGCTGGTCTGTACCGAGGCCTATGCTGATGCACACCATCTGCAGAAGCTGGCGAAAATCAGGTCTTTTGCCGTGTCAGGCTGTCAGCCGGAAATCATGGGTATCGGTCCGGTGGAATCTACCCGCAAGGCTTTACGCCGTGCTGGTTTGAGTCTAGAACAGATGGACGTGATTGAGCTGAATGAAGCCTTTGCCTCACAGTCACTAGCGGTTCTGCAGGAACTGGATCCGGAAAACAGCTTGAGGGACAAAGTCAATATCGATGGTGGCGCGCTGGCATTGGGGCATCCACTGGGAGCAACCGGTGCCCGTATTACTGCCAAGGCGGCCCAGATTATGCAACGTGAAGGCGGACAATATGCATTGGCAACCCAGTGCATTGGTGGTGGGCAGGGGATTGCCACCATCCTGGAAGCGATAAGAGACTGAGAGAGGAAAACGAATTCATGTCTGCTGCTATTGAAAAAGTTGCCGTCATCGGTTCCGGCGTGATGGGGAGTGGCATCGCAGCCCAGATTGCCAATGCGGGCCTGGAGGTCATTCTGCTGGATATTGTTCCGCAGGGCGAAGGCTCACGAAACCGGCTGGCTGAATCGGCATTGCAGAAGCTGAGTAAGGACAGGCCGGCAGCATTCATGCAGGAAAGTGCGAGCAAGCTGATCACTTGTGGCAACCTGGAAGATGATCTGGAGCAGCTGGCAAGCTGTGACTGGATTATCGAGGTGGTTGTAGAGCGACTGGATATCAAGCAGTCGCTGTATAAAAAACTGGATGAGCACCGCAAGGCCGGGTCCATTGTTTCATCCAATACCTCAACCCTGCCACTTAAGCAGCTAACTCAGGGCATGTCCGAAAGTCTGCAGGGTGATTTCCTGATTACCCATTTTTTCAATCCGCCACGCTACATGCGTCTACTCGAAATCGTTGTTGGCCAGGCCAGCAAACAGGAGCAGGTACAGCGTATTCGTGACTTCGCTGATTTGCGTCTGGGAAAAAGTTTGGTGGATTGCAACGACAGCCCCGGATTTATTGCCAACCGTATCGGCACTTTTTGGATACATGCTGCGGTCAGCAAGGCCATAGCCATGCAGATCAGTGTGGAGGAGGCCGATGCAGCCCTGAGTCGCCCAGCCGGTATTCCCAAAACCGGTGTTTTTGGGCTGGTGGATCTGGTTGGCCTGGATTTGATGCCGCATCTGTTTGAGTCCTTTTCTCAAAGCCTGCCGGCCGAGGATGCCTTTCGCAGACTGGGACCCATGCCGGAACTGATTGGAAAACTGATCGAGCAGGGCTATACCGGTCGCAAGGGCAAGGGCGGTTTTTACCGGCTCAGCACGGATGGCGAAAAGACCAAGGAAGTACTGGACCTAAACACACTGGAATGGTCAGTGGCGAAGCGTCCCAAACCCAAGGCTCTGAAGGCAAGCAAGAAGGGTGGCCTGCGGGCCTTACTCAGTCATGATTCCGATCTCGGTCGTTATGCCTGGGAAGTGATGTCAGAAACTCTCAGCTATGCCGCTTCGCTGGTGCCTGAAATTGCCGATGATATTGAGTCGGTGGACCGGGCCATGCGTCTGGGCTACAACTGGAAGAAGGGGCCTTTTCAGCTGATTGATGAGCTGGGTACTGAATGGTTTATCGAGCGATTGGAGAAAGACGGCAAAGCCGTAGCCGGCTTGCTGGGCCTGGCAGATGGACGCAGTTTTTATCGCAACAAGGCCGGCAAGCTGCAATACCTGGATGTGCAGGGTGATTACCAGAACGTTCAGCGGGCGGAGGCAGTCCTGCTCCTGGAAGATGTGAAGCGTGCCGGGAAGGCGCTCCTGCGCAATTCTCAGGCCAGCCTCTGGGATATCGGCGATGGTGTTGCCTGCCTGGAATTCCATTCCAAGATGAATTCACTTAACCCCTTCACCATGCGTCTGCTGACTCGCAGCCTGAAGCTGGTTTCCCGGCAGAAATTCAAGGGGCTGGTAATTTATAACGAGGGCAGTAATTTTTCAGTTGGCGCCAACCTGTTGATGCTGCTGGCAGCCGCAAAGCTGCATCTGGGTTTTGCCATTCGCTGGATACTACGTCAGGGGCAGTTCACCCTCAAGCGCATGAAATACAGCCACTTTCCGGTTGTCGCTGCACCTTCCGGCATGGCGCTGGGAGGGGGTTGTGAGGTCTTGCTGCATTGTGATGCGATTGTGGCGCATGCCGAATCCTATATTGGTCTGGTAGAAACCGGCGTTGGCATTGTGCCTGGCTGGGGCGGTTGCAAGGAAATGCTGCTGCGCGCCAAAGCGTCTGACACGATTAAAAAGGGTCCGATGCCGGCGGTCAGCCAATGCTTCGAGACCATTGCCATGGCCAAGGTTTCCAGCTCGGCACAGGAGGCAAAGAGCCTGTTATTTTTACGGGAGCAGGATGAGATCGTGATGAATCGCGACCGTTTGCTGGATGCCGCCAAACAAAAAGTGCTAGCACTGGCAGAGGATTATCAGGCGCCGGAAGAAGTACCTGTCAAACTACCGGGTCCGACAGGCAAGACAGCACTGGACATGGCTGTTGCCTCGCTGGAGAAACGGGGTCTGGTTTCATCACACGATCATGTCATTGCCGGTGAACTGGCCCGGGTGCTCAGTGGAGCTGAGACGGATTTGAATGATGAATTATCCGAAGACAGCATTCTTGCCCTGGAGCGTGATGCGCTGGTGAAGCTGGCAGGGATGAAAAAAACCAAAGCGCGGGTTTCGCACATGCTGTTCAAGGGCAAGCCCTTGCGCAATTAGTGTTGGGTTTTTAACGGCAAACAATTAACGTGGATATGAGGAACTGAAGCATGGCTACTCTTCTGGCACTGGCTGGCATACTTGGCCTGTTTGTTCTGCCCTATCGGGGTCGTACCTGGTCTGGCCTCTTACTGGCAACAATACTGTTTATTGCAGCAGGCTTCAGCAGTGCCTATGGCGTGGTTGCCTATTTGATACTGATCATTCTTGGGCTGCCAGCCCTGTTTCTGCTGCTTTCTCCAACGCGCCTGATGCTAAGTCGTATCATAATGAAAGCCATGGCAAAGGCCATTCCGCCCATCAGTGAAACTGAAAATATCGCCTTGCAGGCAGGTAATTTATGGTGGGACAAGGAACTGTTTTCCGGTTCTCCGCGCTGGCAGGAACTGCTGGCATTTCCCAATGAAGGACTAAGCCAGGAAGAACAGGATTTTATTGCCGGGCCGGTCCAGAAACTCTGCACGATGCTGGATGATGAACAGATTGCCCAGGATCGGGATCTACCGGAAGCCGTCTGGCAATACATCAAGGATGAGCGCTTTCTGGGTATGGTGATAGAGAAGAAATACGGTGGATTGGGCTTTTCTGCCAGTGCCCATGCCGCTGTTATTACACAGATTTCGACGGTTAGCATTCCTGCTGCCATCACCGTGATGGTGCCGAACTCCCTGGGCCCGGGCGAACTTCTGCATTATTACGGTACCGATGAGCAAAAACAGCATTATCTGCCACGTCTGGCAGAGGGGCTGGAAATTCCCTGTTTCGCCTTGACCGAACCGCATGCTGGCAGTGATGCTGCCAACAGCCGCAGCAAGGGCCTGGTTTGCCGTGATAGCTTCAATGGTGAAGAGGTGCTGGGTATCCGGGTCAGTTTTAACAAGCGCTATATCACCCTGGCCCCCGTTGCCACACTGGTCGGACTGGCCTTTGATCTGCATGACCCGGACAGACTCTTGGGAGATAAAGAACACATCGGTATTACCTGTGCCCTGCTGCCACGCAGTACCCCAGGTATGCATATAGGTGAGCATCATGATCCCATGGGGATTCCATTCCAGAACGGCCCGGTCTATGGTGAAAATGTGTTTATCCCCATGGACTATGTTATCGGTGGTGTGGAACAGGTCGGTAATGGCTGGCGCATGCTGATGGAATGCCTCTCGGTGGGGCGCAGTATTTCACTGCCTTCCCTGGGGGTCGGTGGTGCGCAGTTCGCCGCACGCAGCATGGGCAAATACAGTGCACTGCGTGAACAGTTTGGGCTTCCCATCGCCAATTTTGAGGGTATCCGAACACCGCTGGCGAGAATTTTTGCCAATGCCTACTGGACCAGCGCTACCCGTAACATTACCTCTGCCGCCATCGATGCTGGCAACAAACCCTCGGTGATATCCGGCATTGTCAAACAATATCTGACCGAAGCCCTGCGGGTCAGCATGAACGACGCCATGGATATTCAGGGAGGGGCTGCCATCTGTCGCGGTCCCAGAAACATGCTCTCGCGTACCTATACCTCACTGCCCATTGCCATCACGGTGGAAGGCGCGAATATCCTGACGCGCTCACTGATCATCTTTGGTCAGGGGGCCATGCGTTGCCATCCCTTTTTGCTGAAAGAGCTGCAGGCCATTCAGGCGCAGGATCTGAAAGCCTTCGACAAGGCATTTTTTGGCCATGTTAATCATGTGGTCAGTAACAAGGTAAGGGCTTGGCTGCAGGCCATGAGTTTTGAACACCTGGGTTCATCGCCAGTAAAAGGCAAAGCCGCCCGGCATTACAAACGCTTGAACCGGCTCAGCGCGGCCTTTGCCTTTATGACGGATATCGGTTTGCTGACGCTGGCGGGTGCCCTGAAGCGCAAGGAATATCTGAGTGGGCGCTATGCCGATGCACTGGCCTGGCTTTACATCGGTTCCTGTACCCTGAAGAGATACCACGATGAGGGACATGAAGAAGACTGGGCGCTGGTGGACTATACCCTGACACATGCCGAATACCAGATTGAACAGGCCCTGTTCGGTATCATGCATAATTTTCCCAGTCGGCTGATGGCTTTTAGCATGCGCTGGGTTTGCCTGCCATGGGGACAGCGCTATCGCGATGTCAGTGACCGGCAGAAAGATGCCGTCATCAATCAGGTGATGGATGACGACAGCTCACTGTTTGACAGGCTGAGCAGCGATGTCTTTATTCCGGATAGCTCGAAACCAGGACTGGGGAAACTGGAAGATGCTTTTGCCAAATCCATCCATGCCCGTGATGTCAGGCAAAAGCTCAAAGCCCTGGTCAAAGAAGGTTCGCTTAAAAAGGACAACTGGCTGGCGCTGGCAGACAAGGCTAGGCAGAAAGGCTTTATAGATGAAAGCGAGTACACCCGTCTGGAAGCAGCTGAAACAGCCGCTGATGACGTGATCCAGGTTGACCGGTTCGCACATGAGGTCTTTCTAGAGCGGCGCTGATTCAGGGTGAGTTGAAATAGGGCAGGAGTTTTGTAATGTCGTTGGTTTCGACGTAGGACACACCCCGATCAAACAGCGCCCGGGCTTCATCCGCCTCGCTGCTTTCATATAGCACCCAGTCCCAGGGATCTGTACTGAAATCATAGTCTAGCCCTTCACAGCGAAGCCGGTTGATGAACATGAATGGCGGATTCAGTTTAGCGGCTTGCTGTAGGGTGTCTATATCGAGACTGCGAACGATCCAGCCGATTCGAATGTCACTTTGCTGTTGCAGATAGCGTAAGGCATCGTGATTGAAAGAAATCACGATGCATTGTGAGGGAAGTTTTGCGATACAGTTCAATACCCGATCAACAAACAGCGCAATGCCAAAGACATCAAAACTTTCCTGCTTCAGCTCAATAAACATTTGCACAACGGGATATTCCTGTAACAAGGCAAGCGCCTCTTGCAGGCTGGGGATTCTTGTCCCGGCAAAATGTCCGTTTAGCCTCGGATCTTCACCGACACTGTAGCCAAGCAGTTCTCCAAAGTTCTTGGTGCGGACATCAATATCCATGCCAGCAGTGCGTTCCAGCGTGGCATCGTGACAGAGTATGGGAATCAGGTCGGAGCTAAGCTGCAGATCAATTTCAAGAAAGAGGGCGCCAGCTACGATGGCTGCCTTTAGTGATTCCAGTGTATTTTCAGGATAGTCTGTACTCTGGCCACGATGGGCGACCAGTTGTTGCAGGGGGGTAGATTTAATAGGTGTGTTATAGCCTTGCATTGTTGTGAAAAAAAAGAGCTGCCTAGGCAGCTCTTTTTCAGATTAGAAACTTTGCCTAAACTACTTTTTTCATGGCAGTCATGTACCCGCGCAAGCGCGCACCGACTTTTTCAATCGGGTGATTGCGAATGGCAGCATTGACAGTGATCAGTTCACTGTCATCAACAGCATTGTCTTTAACAGTCAGACCCTTGCCGATCACATCGGTATCAACGCCGTTCATGAAATCAGCCAGCAGCGGAACTGCTGCATTGGAGAACAGGTAGCAACCATACTCGGCGGTATCGGAAATCACCTTGTTCATTTCATAGAGTTTCTTGCGGCCAATCAGATTGGCAATAAGCGGTGTTTCGTGCAGGGATTCATAATAGGCGGACTCTGCAATGACGCCAGTCGAGGTCAGTGTTTCAAAACACAGCTCGACACCGGCCTTGATCATGGCAACCAACAGGATGCCGTGGTCATAATATTCCTGTTCGGCAATATCCGGTGCACCGTCTGTGCTGGATTGTTCAAAAGCGGTCTCGCCGGTTTCTTCACGCCACTTCAGCAGGTTGGCATCATCATTGGCCCAGTCAGCCATCATGGTACTGGAGAAAGTGCCGTCCATGATGTCGTCCATGTGTTTCTGGAACAGTGGTGCCATGATGGCTTTGAGTTCTTCACTTAAATGGAAGGCTTTGATCTTGGCCGGATTCGACAGGCGATCCATCATGTTGGTGATGCCGCCCTGTTTCAGTCCTTCGGCGACTGTTTCCCAGCCGTATTGCACCAGCTTAGAGGCATATGCCGCATCCATTCCCTGCTCGAGCATACGGTTGTAGCACAGTACGGAACCGGTCTGCAGCATGCCGCAAAGGATGGTCTGTTCGCCCATCAGGTCAGATTTCACTTCGGCAATGAATGAGGATTCCAGCACGCCGGCACGATGGCCTCCGGTGGCGGCTGCATAAGCCTTGGCAATTTCCAGACCTTCACCGTTGGGGTCATTTTCACGGTGAACGGCAATCAGGGTCGGCACACCAAAGCCGCGTTTGTATTCTTCACGTACTTCCGTGCCGGGACATTTTGGTGCCACCATGACCACAGTCAGGTCATCGCGAATCTGCATGCCTTCCTCGACAATGTTAAAGCCGTGGGAGTAGGCCAGACAGGCGCCTTTTTTCATCAGCGGCATGACCTTATTGATAACGGGCGTATGCTGTTTGTCCGGCGTCAGGTTCAGCACCAGATCGGCATCGGGAATCAGTTCCTCGAAGGTGCCGACATTGAAAGCATTATCAGTGGCATTGACCCAGGACTGACGTTTTTCCTTGATGGCTTCGTCGCGCAGGGCATAAGAGATATCCAGACCGCTATCGCGCATATTAAGCCCCTGATTGAGGCCCTGTGCGCCACAACCCAGAATGACGACTTTTTTCCCTTTGAGTTTGTCGACGCCTTCACTGAACTCTGATTTGTCCATGAAACGGCACTGGCCCAGCTGCTCAAGCTGCAAACGTAAGGGTAAGCTGTTGAAATAATTCATTGAATAGTTTCCGTTATCTCATCGAAAGGGGGATAAATTTAGGGGGGCAATCATAAAGAAAAAAGCCGCAGGGGTAAAATGTTATTCTAGAAATGGCTGATTATGGCGAAATAGAAGCATAGAATAGCGGCATGAACAAAGAACATGACTTGATAGAAGCAGAAACCTCAGAGCATGAAACGCTCCTGCTGATTGACGACCATGAAGAGGAAGTTTCAGAGGATGGGCGCAAGGTCAGGCGCCGGGGAATTTTCCTGCTGCCGAATCTGCTGACCACCGGCGCTCTGTTTGCCGGCTTTTTTGCCGTTATCTCTGCCATGAACGGACAGTTTCACAATGCCTGTATGGCAATCCTGGCGGCGATGATCCTGGATGGCCTGGATGGTAGGGTGGCCCGCCTGACCAATACGCAGAGCGCTTTCGGGGCGGAATACGATTCACTGTCCGATCTGGTGGCTTTTGGACTGGCGCCAGCGCTGATCTGTTTCAGTTGGGCCCTGTCCAGCCTGGGGACCTTGGGCTGGACGGCTGCCTTCTTCTATGTGGCCTGTGCCGCCCTGCGACTGGCCCGCTTTAATATGCAGCTGGGAACCGTCAATAAACGTATCTTTGTCGGACTCGCCAGTCCTGCTGCTGCCGGTCTGGTGGTGTTCATGGTGTGGGCTGCGAATGAATATGCCGTTGAGGTGACGACAGCAATTGCCTTGCTGGCAGCCCTCGTGACGCTGCTGGCCGGCTTTCTGATGGTGCTGAATGTTCATTACTACAGTTTCAAGGACATGGACTTCAAAAACCGGGTACCCTTTTTCGTTATTCTGATGGTGATTCTGCTTTTTGTGATCATTTCCTGGGACCCGCCAGTGGTGCTGTTTATCACAGCCGTGCTATACGCGGCATCCGGACCGGTTGCCAAGTTCTACTTTTACCGCAAAAAACGTAAAGCCACTGCCAGCGCTGCGCCTGGCAGCGACCCGGAATAAGGAAACAATCTGCAAACTGACTGAGGCTCGTAACTTTTTCAGGTTTGGCGGTTCTAAGCAACAAAGCTGGCAACAAATGACAGTTTGAGTTACAGAAACAAAGCTGTTAAAAGTCAGGGTAATTAAAGAAGTAATACGCAGGCAGTAAAAATAAAGGCAAATCCATGATTATTAAAACTGGCAAGCAGATACCTTCATCAGAGATCACCTCAGAGACGGCCTACCGCAATCGTCGGCAGTTTTTAAAAGGGGGCGTGAACCTTGCCCTGGGAGCCGGTGTGGCTGGCAGTGGACTGCTGTCCCCAACTGCCATGGCTCAGGATGCCACACAAGCTCGCAGTGCCGAACAATTAAACCTGGCAGCCAAGCCGCAGTGGCTGACAGAGCAGGTTGCGCAAAGCAGGGCGGCACCTGAATCGGGGCCCTATACAACCAATGAGCGGCTGACACCCTATCAGGATGTAACGACCTACAACAATTTTTATGAATTTGGTACTGCCAAGGCTGATCCCGCGCAATACGCTGAAGATTTTCAGGTAGAACCCTGGACTCTCGAAGTGCTTGGCGAGGTCAATCGTCCAGGGACCTATAACCTGGAAGACCTGCTCAGAGGCATCACCTTTGAAGAGAGAATCTACCGCCATCGTTGCGTGGAGGCCTGGTCAATGGTTATCCCCTGGATTGGCTTTCCCCTTTCAGAGTTGATCAGGCAGTTTGATCCGAATGGCAATGCCAATTTTGTAGAATTCCAGACCCTGGTGGATCCCGCTCAGTTTCCGGAGCAGCGCTCACGCTTTGCCCTGATTGACTGGCCCTACCAGGAAGGTCTGCGCATGGATGAAGCCATGCATCCACTGACGCTGATGGCCGTGGGTGTCTATAACGATATTCTGCCGGCACAAAACGGTGCCCCTTTCCGACTGGTCGTGCCCTGGAAATACGGTATTAAATCCATCAAGTCCATTGTGCGTATCAACTTCCGCCGGGACATGCCAGCAACTACCTGGAATGATATCCAGGCTAGTGAATACGGTTTTTATTCCAATGTAAATCCTGAGGTCAGTCATCCGCGCTGGTCACAAGCGACTGAACGTCGCCTGCCTTCCGGCCTGTTTGATCAGCGCATCCCCACACAAATGTTCAATGGCTATGCTGACGAGGTGGCGCACTTGTATGCCGGCATGGATTTACGCGTTAATTATTAGGCGACAGTTACCCTGACGGCTTCAAACCACGGAGAGTTCACGTGTTAATCAAGACGAAAAAGCAGATACCTTCATCAGAAATCACTCCTGAGAAGATTTACAGAAATCGTCGTGATTTCCTCAAGCAGTCAGCCAATGTGGCGATTGGCGCCAGCGCCTTGAGCAGTGGTCTGCTATCACCGAGCGGACTGGCGCAGGCAGATCTGATGGCGCGTGCCCCAGCTGATCTCAATCTGGCATCCAAACCCCAGTGGCTGGTGGATAAAGTCAGAAGCCGTGCGGATGCACTGGCCTCAGGTCCATACACAACTAATGAATCACTGACGCCTTTTGAGGATGTCACGACCTATAACAATTTCTTTGAGTTCGGTACCGGCAAGGCCGACCCGGCCAGTCGCTCCAGTGGTTTCAGTATTGATCCCTGGTCAGTCGAAATCAGTGGTGAAGTGAACCGTCCGGGCACCTACACGCTGGAAGACATTCTCAGACCCCATGATTTTGAGGAGCGTATTTACCGTTTACGCTGTGTGGAGGCTTTTTCTATGGTGGTGCCCTGGATTGGTTTTCCGCTGGCAGACCTGATTAACCGGTTTGAGCCTACTGGCAACGCACGCTTTGTTGAATTCGAAACCCTCTATGATCCCGAGCAGATGCCGGGACACAGACAGCGCCTGTCCGCATTGACCTGGCCATATCGCGAAGGTCTACGCATGGATGAAGCCATGCATCCATTGACCATCATGGCGGTCGGCCTCTACGATGATATTCTACCCACCCAAAACGGGGCGCCGCTGAGACTGGTCGTGCCCTGGAAATACGGTTTCAAGAGTATCAAGTCAGTGGTGAGAATCAATTTCAGAACGGACATGCCACCCACCACCTGGAATGATTATGCTTCCAACGAGTATGGTTTTTATTCCAATGTGAATCCTGAAGTCAGACATCCACGTTGGTCACAGGCAACAGAGAGACGCCTGCCTTCCGGTCTGTTTGATCAACGCATTCCAACGCAGATGTTTAATGGTTATGCGGAAGAAGTTGCCCAACTCTACGCAGGCATGAACCTGAGACAAAATTTCTAGAGTCGCCAGGAGTAATTCCTTTCTATGTCGGTGCTTCCTTTACTAGAAGGCTGTTATCACTGTTTTCATGAAACTGTTCATACGGGTTACAACACAGATCTGGAAGAAATGGACAGTTGGGAAGAACAGGAAGATGTTTATCTGATGTTTTCTTCGCAGGGAGAAGTTAGAGCCTTAATCGCGGATGAAAATGCTTCATGGCTCCGCAACCAGGAAGCTCTTGAAAGCAAACTTAAAGAATGTTCCCAATTAAAAGCTAATGGGAAATGGGAAGTTAAAGAGATCGACGGCCGCAGTGGATATTTGATTACTTTGAAACTGTCCTACAATGTGCCCGTCTTCTGGCAATCGACTACTCCCGAGACAATTCTGTTTTTAGAACAGAATCCGGAAGGTTTTTCAGCACAACGTTTTTATCCAATGGGCGGTTGGGGTCAGCAGAGCCGACAGTTGGTTAAGAAATAGACACTCTTGTGAAAATAAACTACATCAAGCTTATCGTTTTTTTATTATTCCTGTCTCCAGCACTGTATTATTTTTATGCTGTCTTCCTCGCTCTGCGGGGTGAAAATATTCTTGGGCCGGATCCGGCTCAGGCACTTGCGCTGGCAACAGGGGAGTGGTCTATTCGTATACTGATAGCCGCCTTGGCCATCACCCCTTTTCGCTATTTATTGAAAATGCCCAAGTTATGGAATTATCGCCGCATGATTGGGCTGTTTGCTCTGTTCTATGTCTGCTTGCATGTGTTGGTTTTTTTAATGTTTCTCCTGCAATGGCAGTGGCGCGATATTGGTCGGGAAATAGTTGAACGGCCTTATATCACCATCGGGTTTGCGGCATTTGTCCTGCTAATTCCACTGGGGCTGACGTCCTTCCAGGCTGCGCAGCGTAAATTGAAGCGCAACTGGAAGCGGCTGCATCAGGCAGTTTATGTCATCAATATACTGGCGGTGATCCATGTGCTCTGGATCGTCCGTTCCAGTTATTTTGACGCGGTGCTCTATGGTTCACTGGTGTTCATATTATTGCTGTACAGGGTTTTGCATAAATATGTAGCGGCAGTGCGTCATTTCACTCTGAGATAAAAAACAGTTTGGGCAGGGTTCTGGATGTCTGATCGACACCTCATTTCTATTTCAGTTGCGCTGTTGATGCTTGCAGGCTGTGCCAGTTTTGAGTCTGCTGATGAAGTGCAGCAGGTTCTCGTTCCAGTTTATTTCATAACAGATCGCAATATTGTTGCCAGCACGGATTCATCTGCCGTGTTTGGTCCGGATAGGGGCGAGGTGCAGCAGGGAGTCACCCAAGTTGCGTTGACAAGCAGGCGTCATGCCGATGCAGTCCTCGCAGAGCCAGCAGGCTGGCAATCCTATGACAGGCGAATCAGTCGGGATATCTTGCTGGATACAGCACTGCTTTCCGAACAGGAATTTTATGCCGGTTTACTGGACAGTGCAGAACAGACATCAGAAAAAGCCACGCTAGTGGTTTATATCCATGGCTATAACAGAAGCTATGAGAGTGCGGTTCTGGACACGGCCGATCTGATGTATGAAATTAACCTCAGCTATCCTTTGGTCTTATATAGTTGGCCATCTGGGGGATCAGTTCTGTCCTACGCCAGTGATCTGGTTAATACGGACTGGTCCACTTATCATTTAAGCGCTTTTCTGGAAAAGCTTCTTGATAATGAAGCTATTGGCAAGTTGCATATTATTGCTCACAGTCTGGGCAACCGGGCTCTGCTGAATTCTCTGAAATATCTGACAGACAGTCAGAAGCTGAGTACGCCGGAAAAAATTGGGCAGCTCATACTGTTTGCGCCGGATGTGGATGCCGACATATTTTCCAGAGATTATCTGCCGGTTCTGGCAAGCCTGGCTGATCGCACAAGCCTTTATGTCAATGCCAAGGATGTCCCTCTGCAGACCTCCAATCGCCTGAATCGCTACCAGCGCCTGGGCAATGCCAGTGAGAAAGTGTTCATCGCTTCAGGGGTGGAAACCGTGGAAATCTCTGATGCAGTCACGATATTCAACAGTCATGATGCCCATCTGGAAATACCCCGTGTACAGCAAGACCTGCATGCCCTGCTAAATCTGCAGCAGGCTGCGGCACAACGGAAAACGCTGGCACCTAGCACTGATGAGGCAGGCAGACCCTACTGGAAGTTGCTTGGCCCCTGAATTTCCTGATGGATTCGATGTGGCAGGTTCTAGTTTCGCAAGCTTGTCTGGCATTACCCAGACGGGGCTTGCTGACATATGACCGGGGCAGGGCTTTAGATGCCACTTTTGGAGCCCCAAAATCGCCAAATTCACCCCCTGAAAAGAGGCATAAATATTTATTTTTATTTCGTCTAAACCCCTTGCTAGTTCTGGGTGTATCTGTATAATGCGCGTTCCCAATTCAGGGGAAGCTCTTTAACAAGTAGATCAAGTAATAGATGTGGGTGTTTGCCGGATGTGTTTGCGTCATAAAACGTAGACCTATGAAGGTAAACAACTGCGTTGATTCAAGCGAGATTGTTTCTTCGGAAACGATCTTCTCGACAGTAGTTTTTATCTGATTGAGTCATGTCCTCTTTCGAAAGGAAGGGACATTAAAGAATAGTCGTCATTAATGCAGTAAATTAATGATGCAAAAACTCTTAACTGAAGAGTTTGATCATGGCTCAGATTGAACGCTGGCGGCAAGCCTAACAC
>CAZSHI010000005.1:71646-109139 GCA_964606735.1 uncultured Enterobacteriaceae bacterium | reverse complement strand
AATGAAAATGTCTAGTGTATTTATGAATTTATACAGTCTTGTTACTGTTTTTACTTAATTTATTGAAAAATGCAGTGTAATTAGGCCCACTAAGGAGCTACCATCTAGTTCCAATCCAAGGAAGCGCCACAAGAGATTGTTTTTATTGCATAAAATAGTACGGCTGCGTATCTTCAACAAATGACAGCCAGCTTAAGCCAGCATAACCCAGCAAGTGTACAGCTGCAGCGGACCAGCATTGCTGGCATCTGCTTAATTATTGTTTTTTCAGCCTTTTTCCTGAAAATCTGGCCTTTGCTCCAGGTTTGTGTGCTGGCTTTACAAAGCAGCCTTGTCTGGCTTATTTGCAGCTACCGGGCATATAAGCTGCTGGCTCTGAACCGTTCTGCGCCAGACTCAGTACTGTATCCGGATCTCGGCTGGGCGAATTACCTGAGCCTCGCCCGGGCCTGGCTGATCGCGTTTACCGCCGGCTTTATTTTCCAGCCCAGTCTGAGTCCCTTTATTCTCTTATTCCCGGCACTGGCATATTTTCTGGCAGCCCTCATCGACCGTGTTGATGGCTATGTGGCACGTATCAGTGCTCAGCAAAGTCTGCTCGGCGAAAAACTGGATACCGAGTTTGATGCCCTGGGTTTGCTGGTCGCCCCCCTGTTGGCAGTCTGGATTGGCCAGATTCACTGGAGCTATTTATCGGTAAGCCTGGCCTATTACCTTTTCCAGGCTGGCCTTATTTGGCGCAAGCGACATAGGCTGCCAGTTTACCCCTTGAATAAAAACCCTGAGCGACGCGCACTTGCCGGCTTCCAGATGGGCTTTCTCGCCGTGGTCCTGTGGCCCATTCTGGCGCCACCGGCAACTGTTGTTGCCGGGCTTGCCTTTATGCTGCCTCTGCTCATCGGATTTGGTATTGACTGGTTCAGTTGCAGCGGCCTGATCAAGCAGGATGCACCAGGCGCCCAACACTATTTTGCCTGCACTACTACCCTGATTCAGGCTTATCTGCTGCCATTTTTACGGCTTGCACTGTGTGCCCTGTTTTTCATTACACTTCAGCAAAAATTGATTGTTCCGGCAAACTCTCCTGCTGAGCTTTTTTTAATACTGCTTATGAGTATGTGCTGCGTAATGATTTTGCTGGGAATTCTCGGGCGTCTGAGTGCACTGGTGTTGTGTTGCCTCTTTGCCTACTGGTTACTGGACTATGCCATGACACTCAGCGATGCACTGGTATTAATCATAGTGGTCTGGCTGATGCAGCTGGGCACCGGTAAATACAGCATTTTTTTGTGGGATGATCGCTGGGTAAAACATTATGACGGCACTTGAGAAGCACGATCCATTGACTATACCATTTATCATATCCAGACCCTTCTTACTGTTTTGTCCGATCCGCTTTCAGGCCAAAAAAATCGGTATTTGATATCTTAACCGCGAGCGAGCCTGCTTCGAGTTGCGTGACCCTTTTGTCATACCAGTCAGCTAACTGTTTCATTTCTTGCAAGGCTTTTTTCATGGTATCCAGAATGTTTCTGACAAATAAGCCATCAGAGGCGTTAAGTTGCCAGTCAGAATCTGCCTCAGCCAAGACCTGACATCCCGCAGCAGTTAACCAGGGGCCCAGTCTGGCTCCGGTAAGGCTTGCCTGCCAGTCCAAATCATCAAACCTGGCATCCATATCCCTGTTATAGGCCTGCATAAGGGGAACATCATCAGGATGCGCTGGCTCAAAGCGGGTGGTGCCGGAATAATTGAGACTGAAATAAAAGGCTCCTCCGGGTTTGAGCAGATCTAATAAGTTCGGCAATAAAACCGGGACAGGCAACAAATCCACCACCGCATGAGCAAGCAGTAAATCTAGGCTGCCTTTTTCAATGACAGTGCCCAGATTTTCTGCAGCGATGCTCAGCCACTCCAGCTCCAAGCACTTATCATCCTTGTTGATCTGCCATGTGCCTGCAGCAGTTTCAGTAAAGCCAATTCCCCTATCGGCTGCCCAGTGTTTAAATTGTTCTCTGGCAGCCACTTTAAAAGCTTTTTCCGGTTCAAGTGCCGTATAGCTGGTTCCAGACGGAAATACGCTGTCCAGTAAGCGGCCAATCATGGTGCCAGTACCTGCACCAATTTCCAGTACACGCAAATGCTTTTGACCAGAACTTTTTTGCTCAATCCATTTGCAGAGTATCTGCCATACCACGGGGTTCAGGCTTCTATCATCGATTGCCTTTTTAAGCCGCAGGTATTCTACATAGTCAAAGGTTTCGTCAATCATTCTGTTAGCGATGAACCTAAAAAGTTTTTAAAAAATCATGAATTTTTTCACAGCTCTCTTGCCATCGGGGATGAGACTGATAGCTATGCCGGGCTCGTTTGGATAATTCCTCCAGACACTTGTTGTCCTGCAGGAGTTTTTCGAGTATCCGGGCAAGCGAAATAGAATCTTCCGGCGGCAGCAGGAATCCATTTTTTTCGTGCTCGATAATTTCTCGGCCACCTCCCGTACGAGTGCCAATCGCGGGCAGACCAAACTGCATGGCTTCAAGGTACACGATACCATAAGCTTCATTTTCTGATGGCATGACAAAGACATCGTGTTGCTGGTAAAGAGTTCTCAGGCTTTCTCCTATCAGGGGGCCCCTAAAAGTGACCATAGCGGACAGCCCCTGTTTTTGCACAAAATCTTTTTGTTGTTTTGCATAGTCCTTATCCAGGTCTTCACGACCCGCTATGGTCAAACTGATTGTTTTGTCTTTTAGCATGTTCACTGCCCTGAGCAGCACATGCAAACCCTTCTGCCTGCTCAGGTTACCGACAAACAAAATTTTAAGTTGCCCCGAATTATGCTTTTTATCTTGCCTTATTTCATCATCACTAAAATTGTCGCCGCAAGGCAGCGCGACCAGATGTGGCGGTAACTTATGATTACTTAATTGCATTGCCTGTTTGAGTGTGCTTTGGCTATTGAGTATCAGTCCATCAAGTGTCTGTATATAACGCTTTTCCACAAACGCTCGCACAGTTTGTGTGAGTGTCAGGCTTGGAATAAATGCACTGAACAAATGCACCAGTGCAATCACAGGAGTTATTTGCAGGCGTTTGAGCGCCTTGTTAATGGGGAGACAGGTAGGATGCGCAAGCTCATCCTGAATGATAAGGTCATAGTTATGATTAAGCAGCTTTGGAGGCACTACATTTCGCATCAGCGCCTTAAGATAAGCCGGCTTTCCCAAGCTGATAATATCGACTTCTTCGCCCTGAGCCCTCAAGTGTTCTATCAATTTACGGTCATATAAATACCCGCCACTCAGGGTATTAATGTCACCATAAATGATGAAAGCAATGCGCATCAATCAATAATCATGCTCATAGGAGGCCCAGCAACTATCGTTTTCCCAGAGTTTGATGATCAGGCTCCCATTGCCTGGCAGACTGATACCATCCATGATCTTTTGCAAGATGATCCGACAAAAATGTTCAAGGCTGGGGTTTAATCCTGCAAATTCCTCAAGTTCATTGAGCATTCTGTTGCGAAAATAGTTAATGGTTTGATCCATGGCATTTTCGATATCTAGAATATCGACAAGATAACCGTGCTGGTCAAGATTTTCTGCTGCCAGTATTAGTTCCAGTACGTAGTGATGTGCATGCGGACTGTTTTCTTCACCCCAGTCACCTCCAACCAGATAATGTTGCGCAATAAAATCCTTCTGAACCGATACTTTATACATGTTCAATCCCCATATTCAAAAATTACCTGCATTGCCTGCCCAGGAGCCTCATCAAGCAAACGGTAGGCCTGATCAGCATCCGCAAGGATGAAGCGATGTGTGATGAGACGCTCCGGTTTGCAAAACCTGATCGCCTCCAGTGTTTCCTGCATGCGTTGCTCTTTGCTCCAGCTATCCTGAAATTTAGGATTGATGCTGCTTACCTGGCTACTGATAAGCTGCAAGCGATTTCGGTGGAACTTTCCGCCAAGATTTATCCTGCCCGGTTTTTCACCGTACCAGCTGCCGATAATGATTCGTCCGGCAAAATTACTCAGTTCAATTGCCATATTCAAGGCTTCCGGGTTGCCGCTTAATTCGTAAATCAGGTCAAAGCCTGCTTCCGACACCAGCTCCCTGATTAAGGAGATTTCGGGTGGCATAAGCTGCGCCGAGTCAAGAACACTCGCCATTTTGCGTCTGCTGGCTATGCCATCCAGCAAACATAGACTCTTTTTTGCTGTCGGATCAAGCAAAGCAGCCAGCAATTGGCCCACTACACCGAGACCCAGAATTGCCACCGCATCGCCAGCTTTTATTTCACCATCTTTTCTAAGATTTACCGCTGTTTCCATATTGGCGATGAAAATTCCTGCCTCTTCAGAAAGATAATCCGGCAATACAATCAACTCGTCTATTTTGCTGACAAAGTGTGAGGCGTGCGGACTGAAAGCGAAAACTTTTGCTCCTATAAGATTGCTATCCAATGCCCTGCCCAGCTGTTCAATCCTACCTGTACAGGCATAGCCATATTGCAGGGGGTAGTTGCTGCTTTGGTCTTTCATTCCCGGAAGGCTGGCATCGAGTGGCAGGCCAGCTGGCAGCAAACCCCTGTAAGCCAGCAACTCGCTACCTGCACTGATCGCTGAATAGCTTGTTCGAACCAGCACTTCATCTTCCGCCAAAGCTGCTAATTCAACATCTTTCACTTCCACCGCACCTGGCGATATAAACCACAGTTGCCTTGCCTTCACGCCTTTATCTCTCTGTATTTCACATCGCCCCATAGAATCAGGTCACCGCCCAGCTGCTCTGCATGCAGCGGGGAAATTTCTGGGATTAAACGTGCTCCTCCTAGATCCAGGTCACCAAAAGCTTTGTATCCTCCAAGGATTATTGGCGCCATGGTTATCACAATGGCATCTGCCAGCCCGGCTTTGATAAATTCCGTGAGCACACGCGCTCCTCCTTCAATCATCAGGCTGGCCATACCCTTATGCCGCAAAAACTGCATGGCTTGCCTAAGTGGCACGAAGTCGGCTGTATTGTTTTCTGCGGCCGAATTGTCCGGCTTGTCCAAACTAAAAATTTCAATTCCATGCTGAGCCGGGGCCAGAGCAGATTCCTGTAGGGTTAATACCCAGCAGGATTTATCCGGATGCTGGCAAAGTTTTGCATTTGCTGGCATACGTAAACGGCTGTCGAGAACCACAGGTTGTGGATTCTTGCCGCTCCACTCACGCACCGTAAGTTGCGGATCGTCACTCAGCACCGTTTCAATACCAACAAGTATGCCCTCATGCAGGCTACGCAGCTGATGCGTTAACTGATTGGATAAATGATTACTGATTGGAACGCTGCTGCCTTGATCAGTTGTTATGCTGCCATCCAGAGACTGAGCAAAAGCCAGTGTAATGAAGGGACGGTTCTTTTCCAGGAAGCTAATTTTTCGAGAGTCCAGCCAGCTCTCAATCCGTTGGTTGAGGCTCATGCTGCGGATCATTTAGAGGCTTGGGGTCGGGTCGATTATTTATCGACAGGAGATGGTTCATCCGTTTTGCTTTAGTCATCAGATAATGGATATTTTCCGGATGAACTGTACCTTCGACACTAACACGCTCATTGACAACAATGCCCTCATCACTGAGCGCTTCGATTTTTGTTGGATTATTGGTGAGTAGGCGAACAGAGCTAATTCCTAGATCTTTGAGGATTAAAGCAGCAAGGGAATACTCCCTTTCATCTGCCTGATGGCCGAGCAGGATATTCGCTTCCACCGTGTCATGACCTGCATCCTGAAGGTTATAGGCTTCAATTTTCTTAGATAAGCCAATGCCTCTGCCTTCCTGACGCATGTAAACGATGACGCCTTTGCCTTCCTGGGCAATTTTCTGCATGGCGAAATCCAGCTGCTCACCGCAGTCACATCGCAGTGACCCAAGGACATCACCGGTAAAACATTCCGAGTGAACCCTGGTCAGAACATTGGCGGCATTTTCAACATCGCCCATGTACAAGGCCAGATGTGCTTTATCATCTTCGGTGTTGGTGTAATAGCACAAATGGAAATCACCGTACTTGGTCGGAATTCGTGCACTGGATGTACGGGTAACGCTTTTTTCTTTCATGGCCTTCATCTTACGTTTTTAAACCTTAAGGGTAAAGCTTGTGAATACAGTTCTGCTGCTTGTGCAGTTGGTTTATGACGCGCTCATTTCCTGTCTATAGTGACTGCCAGTTAAAGCTTTTGTCCCCAATCGCAAAGAAATACGGGTTCAGAATATCTTCCTTCAAATTATAACGATATACCCTGAAATCCACATCCAACAGGGTGCCCCCCGCTGCCTCCAGCACAGCCTGAGCGGCTGCAGTATCCCATTCAGAAGTAAGCGCTAAACGCGGGTAAATATCCGCAGCTCCTTCTGCAACCAGACATATTTTCAGTGAACTGCCCATGCTTAACAACTCTACTGCCGGAAAAGATTTGCCCACTTTTTCAAGCCACCTGTCTAGTTCTTCACCCCGGTGACTTCTACTGGCAACAATTTTTGCGGCTTCATCGAGTTTCGTGTCTTTTACCTGAATCCTGATTTCCTTGCCATTTTCTTCTCTGAAAGCACCTAGCCCAAGTCCACCTGAATAAAGTGTCTTTGTAACGGGAATATAAACAACGCCGAGCACAGGCACATGCTCATCAATCAGGGCAATATTGACGGTAAATTCTCCATTCCTATTAATAAATTCTTTGGTGCCATCAAGCGGGTCTACCAGCCAGTATCTTGTCCATGTCTGTCGCTCTTCCCAGCTGATTGTGGCAGATTCTTCTGACAACACCGGAATCCCTGGCGTTAACTTTTTCAGCTCAGAAATGATTATCTGGTGAGCAGCCAGATCTGCTTCTGTTAAAGGCGAATTATCCTCTTTGTTGCTGACCTTTATTGATTCGTTTCTGTTATAGACAGCCAGAATAACTTCACCAGCCATTTTGCTGATCGCTTTGATGCCTGTTAATAATTGTTCCTGTGACATACTAACTAGCGGGCCTACTGCTATAATGAACGCATTGAATTTTACGCATTATAGCCTAGTCAGCCGGGTTTACTTAAGTCAATGATTAACTGGGATAAAATCGATAACGTTTTGCTGGACATGGATGGCACCTTGCTGGACTTGTCATTCGATAATTTTTTCTGGCGCGAACATTTGCCCAGGGAATATGCCAAACTGTCAAACCTGCCTCTGTCGGAAGCCCGTGACAAACTGGAAGCTTTATCTGCTTCGCTTTATGGCAGTCTGGAATGGTATTGTGTTGATTACTGGTCTGACTTTTTACAGATTGATATCGAAACCATAAAAAGAGAGGTCAGTGAACATGTTCGTTATCGTCCACACACCTTGCCCTTCTTGAAGTTTCTTCGCCAACTGAACAAACAGTGCATCCTGGTAACCAATGCTCATCCCAAAACGCTCGAACTGAAAATTGCCAGTTCCGGCCTGCATGAATACCTCGACAAGCTAATCAGTTCGCATGAATTTAGTTTAGCCAAGGAAAATGAGGGTTTCTGGCATAAGCTGAAAGACCGAGAAAATCTGGATTTTTCGCGCTGCCTGTTTATCGATGACAGTACCCCGGTTCTGGCCAGAGCGGCTGAAGAAGGTGTTTCATACATTTTACAGATATTGCATCCTGATACGACACAGGCACCTCATAGCAAAGGTGATTATCTGGCTATTCATGATTTTGATGAATTAATGGCTGCCCATGAGTGATACGGCTTCACAAACTATTAAAGTCCGGTTGGATAAATGGTTATGGGCTGCACGTTTTTTTAAAACCCGCAGTTTGGCGAAACAGGCAATAGAGGGCGGAAAAGTCCACTGCAATGGTGCACGCTGCAAGAGCAGTAAAGATGTCCAGATCAACGATTCCTTGCTGGTACGTCAGGGATGGGATGAAAAACAGCTTATCGTCAAAGCACTTTCTGACAAACGTCAGGGAGCTGTTCAGGCATCCCAACTATATGAGGAGACCCCTGAAAGCATTGAAAAGCGGCTGGCTATGGCAGAGCAAAGAAAAGCATTGCGTACAGCCAACCCCATTTCATCCAAGCGCCCCAGCAAGAAGGATCGCAGGCAGATTCACCGCTTTAAACAGACTTTTGATGACCAATAAAATTTATGACCTGTTATTGACAGCTATGGCATAATGCAGCGCTTTGGGAAATCAGCGGGGCAGTAAACGGGTGAGCGATCAATTAAACAAAACCCTTCAAACGCTGCAAAATCTGCAGGAAATAAGGTGTCTTGAGGGCATCACGCATGGTATTGAAAAAGAAAGCCTGCGTATCAACCGTAATGGTCATATTGCCCTGACACCCCACCCCGAAGGACTCGGTTCTCCTCTGACCCATGAGTTTGTCACGACTGACTTTTCCGAAGCGCTGATCGAATTCATTACCCCCACGTTCCAGGACCCTGAAACCAGCTTGTCCTATCTGCATGACATTCACAGCTTTGTCTACAGTCAATTGCCCGAGGATGAGCTCTTATGGACATCAAGTATGCCTTGCATCATCGACGATGATGAGCAAATACCGCTGGCTCAGTATGGTTCTTCGAATATCGGCAAATTAAAAACCCTTTACCGTCGGGGGCTTGGCCATCGTTATACCCGGGCCATGCAGACCATTGCCGGTATTCATTTCAATTTTTCCCTGCCAGATGATTTCTGGACCTTATACCAGGGTATTTTGGCATCATCTGAGTCACTGCAGGATTTTAAAACACAGCAGTATTTTCATCTGATCAGAAATTTCAGACGATATTCCTGGTTATTAATTTATTTGTTTGGCTCATCACCAGCGGTCTGTAAAAGCTTTCTGAAAAACAAAACCCAGCATGATCTGATTCCCTTTGATGAGCACACATTTCACATGCCTTACGGAACTTCACTGCGTATGGGGGACCTTGGCTATACCAGTGCTGCCCAGTCCAGTCTGGTTATTTCCTATAACTCACTCGAAGAATACGTAGCAGGGCTGCGAAAGGCGATCAATACCCCTTATCCTCCTTATGAAGCTTTTGCTCAACAGGGTCAAGGCCATCAGCAAATTAACAGCAATATATTGCAAATAGAAAATGAGTTTTACACAACCATCCGGCCTAAAAGGGTCAGCCGCAACGGTGAGCGGCCCATCCAGAGCCTGACTGAAGGCGGGGTTGAATATATCGAGGTTCGTTGCCTGGATTTAAACCCCTTCCTGCCGATGGGCATCGATGAAACGCAAATCCAGTTTATGAATGCCTTCCTGATTTTCTGTTTGCTGCGTAAAAGCCCTCTGTCATCAGAAGATGAGTACAGGGAAATTCAGGAAAATTTTAGCGCTGTCGTCACCCTGGGTAGAAAGGCTGATTTACAGCTGCAGCAAAATGGCTCCCCTATTTCAATGAGGGACTGGGCCGACGAAATTTTGATGGAAACTCGAGCGGTAGCTGAACTGCTTGACCGAAACACCCCTCATGCTTCCTATGTTTCAGCGGTAGCTGAACAACTAGCGAAAGTCGAAAACCCGGAACTTACCCCTTCTGCGCAGATTCTGGCGCAAATGAAAAAGAACAATCAGCCCTATTTCCCTTTTGCTATGGATCTCTCGCTTCAGCATGCAAATCTGTTTGCGGAAAAACTGTCGCCAGACAAGCTGGCCGGGTTCAAGGCTGTGAGTGAGCAATCCAGGCAGGAGCGTGAGGAAATTGAAAACAGTGACAGCATGGATTTTGACAGTTTTCTTATTCAGGCAAATCGTTCCTAGGCATACCTTTTGCTGCTGCTCTGGTTTAATATTCATAAAAACTAATCAAAAATGAACGCTATGACCCTATTTGAACATCCTCTACTGAAAACTCGGCTGATATTTCTTTACATTTTCCTGTTCTGCCTGTCCCTGCTGGGCATTGCCATGTATATGGAAAACGTTATGGGGCTTGAACCCTGCCCGCTGTGTATGACACAACGTCTGTTTTTTGCGATGGCAGGATTGAGCGCTCTGCTGGCATTTGTGCACAACCCGGCTGGCACGGGAAAAATGATTTATGGATTTCTCTGCGCTGCTTTTGCTTTCGGAGGGGGCGGCTTTGCAATCCGACAGATTTATTTGCAGCACCTGCCGGCTGATCAAGTTCCTGCCTGCGGGCCAAGTCTAAGCTACATGATTGAAGTGTTTCCGCTTTCTGAAGTGCTGGTTGCCATGCTTTCAGGAGATGGAAATTGTGCAGAAGTTGCCTGGCAGGATCCAATCATCGGCATGAGCATACCGGAATGGAGCCTGCTGGGCTTCGTGTTCCTGGGCTGTCTTTGCGTCTTTCAGGCTCTGCGTAAAACTAGCAGCACTGCTTACTAGTTTTCGCGGGCGGGCAGCATCCTGCCTTTTCCGCCTGAACGCCGACAAAGGCTCCGGCAAAAGGCGCAGCACAGAGCAGCTTCAGAGTGACTGCATTGACTTTTACACGTTCGCCGCGCCGGTAAACATTCCCCAGATCATCTGTGACTTGTTGATAAGGCCCCTTATAAATAACTTCTTGTGTTTTATCTGATGCATTCTCTGCAGCCGGCTTGATAGCCGTCACCGTCACAGAACGAAACTCAATGTCATCTATCTGCTGCCAGGGCTCATCACTCCATTTATCATAAGTAACAGCAGCGAAACCCGCCTCCAGAAAAGCATCAAGAAAAGCCTTCTCCTGATATGCCCCTGAAATACAACCACTCCAGAGCCTGGCATCATCCTGCAAATGCTGTGGCACTATTTTGTCACTGACGATATCTGAAATTGCAATTCGCCCACCTGGTTTGAGGACTCGGAAAATTTCGGCAATCATATGCCGACGGCTTTCCTGAGCAACCAGATTCAACACGCAGTTTGATACCACCAGATCAATACTTTCACTTGCCACCAGCGGCTTCTCGGCTTTCTGTCTTTTCTGCCAGCTTTCAAGTTCAGCGGCATCCGGATTTGTTGTCTTGTAATCTTGTAAAGCCTGCAGATCCAGCGCCAGATCCTGAATATAACCTTTGCGAAAATCTACCCGATCACCGCCCAGTTTTTTAGCCATTTCTGCTTGATACTTCTTTGCCAGTGCCAGCATTTCGTCGGTCATATCAATGCCAATAACGGAACCTTTATCCCCTACCAACTGAGCCGCCATATAACAAATTTTCCCACCACCACTACCCAGGTCTAGCACGCAGTCGCCTTCTTCAACATAACGTGAAGGGTCACCACAGCCGTAATCTTTTTCTATAATTTCAGTTGGCAGAATTTTTAACAATTCCGCATCATAATCAACCGGACAGCAAAGGCTTGCCTCCACTTCTTTGGCGCCACCTGCATAACGTTCTGATACTTTTTCTTCTATTCCCACTTTTGCTTCCTTTTGATGATTTACTTTCGTCGCCACTGGTGAAACCTTTCCAAAATAGGGAACACCCATTGTGGCGCATGTGTTTTTCGCCATTGGCCGGCGACATATTTATTGCTCTCACTCAGCGTCGGGTAGATATGAACCGTATTTAAAATGGCTTTCAATCCCAGACCGTGTTTCATCGCCAGTATAAACTCAGCGATGAGCTCCGAAGCATGATAGCCCACAATGCAGACACCTAAAATACTGTCTTTATTTTTTCTGGTGAGGACTTTTACAAAACCCCTGTTTTCCCTGTCAACAATTGCGCGATCAAGATCATCAATGGCAAAAGTTGTCAGATCAAACGCGATGCCCTGTTGAACGGCCTCTTTTTCGCTCAGACCAACTCGCGCCACTTCGGGGTCTGTAAAGGTTGCCCAGGGAACAATGGAATAATCAACCTTGAATTGCTTGAAGCCTGAAAACAGGCTGTTAATCGAGGCATACCAGGCCTGGTGAGCAGCCATATGGGTGAACTGGTATGGCCCTGCCACATCTCCGCAGGCATAGATATTGGGATAGTTTGTCTGCAAATACTCATTGACCTTGATGGTGCCGTTTTCATTTTTCTCCAGCCCCAGCGCCTCAAGCCCCAGGTTCTCAGTGTTTGCTTTCCTGCCCAAGGCAATCAGTACCACATCGAAATCCAGCACCCTTTCCCCTTCAGCGTATCTGAATATGGCCTGACAATTTTCCTGATCACGCTTGAAGCTCAGTAACTCATGCTCCCCCATAAAACGGATACCCTCTTTTTCGAGTGCTTCCTGAACTGCCAGTGATACGTCCCCATCTTCTCTCGATAAGGGTAAGGCTTGTTTATCTGCTATACAGACTTCCGAACCCAGGCGGGCGAAAGCCTGCGCAAGTTCACAGCCGATCGGCCCAGCGCCAAGCACCAAAAAACGTTTTGGCAGTTCCTCCAAGCTCCAGATGCTGTCAGAGGTAACATAGGTGACTTCCTCTAAACCGGGAATCTCAGGAATCAGTGGGTGGGCGCCGCTGGCAATGACAATCCGGCGGCTTGTCATTTCCTTTTCTCCAACCTGGACCCTGAAGGGCGACAGAATTCTGGCATCTCCCTGCACACACTCAACACCCAGTTCGCTGTACCTATCCACTGAGTCATGTGGAGCAATTGCCTCAACACTATCCTTTATCCCGCGCATAACGGCTGGAAAATCAACCTTGCCCGGTTCACTTTCGATACCAAATTCCGCTACCCTGTCTAGTAGATGTTTGACCCCTGCCCGCCTGATTAGCGCTTTGCTTGGCACGCAACCTGTATTCAGACAATCTCCGCCCATCCTGGCTTTTTCAATCAAAATCACTTTGGCCTTGCTCAGTGCTCCAATATAGGCGCTCACCAGGCCGGCTGAGCCAGCACCAATAACAATCAGGTTCGCATCAAAAGTTTGTGGTTTTGAAAATGCGCGGTAAAGCTTTTGTTTATGCAACAGACGCACCAGGGCTCGGGATAACCAGGGAAATACAGCCAGCAGAATCAGTACTCTTATCATGCCGACACTGAATACCGCCGGTAGACTTTCTGCCAGACCAAGCTGGACACCCACTTCTACATAAAGCGCGGTGCCAAATAACATGCCCAGCTGACTGACCCAGTAAAAATCCCGCAAGCGAATCGGTGTAAGAGCCATCAAGACATTGACCAGGAAAAAAGGAAAAACCGGGATCAATCGCAGCGTAAATAAATAAAAAATGCCGTCCTTCTCAATGCCCGCGTTAAGGGCGCTAAGGCGCTGTCCGTACCTTTCCTGCACCCAATCCTTCAGTAAAGTTCTTGCCATCATAAATGCCGCGCTGGCACCAATGCTGCTGGCAAAAGAGACCAGCACCAAGCCCCACCAGAAACCGAAAATTGCGCCGCCAATAACCGTAACAATCGCTGCTGCCGGCAGCGAAAAAGCCGTTATCAGTATATACAGGCAAAAATAGGCAGTGCTGCTCAGCAGGAAATGCTTGTTCTTATACTCCAGCAAAAGAACTCGCTGCTGCTGGAAATAAGAAAGATTGAAATACGTTCCCAGATCGAATAGAAAAAAACTCCCCAGAACAAGGGCCAAGACTAGAAGCAGGCTAATTTGTTTTTTATTCATTTGTGCCCTTATATGCCATAATTGCGACCAGTTACTTCCCTTGGGAGTCCTTAGCTTGACAAATGTTACTAGGAAATAAACAGCCATTGTGCAATAAAATTTGCTGCGGAGTTTAAATTGGCAAACAACACTTATTCCCGACGTTTCCCGGCTACACGAATGCGGCGCATGCGCAAGGATGATTTCAGCCGCAGATTAATGCAGGAAAACATCTTAAGCCCCAGCGACCTCATCTATCCTGTTTTTGTGATTGAAGGCAAAGCAAAGCGTGAAGCTATCCGCAGCATGCCGGATATCGAAAGACTGAGCCTTGATGAGCTGGCCAAGGAAGCTATTGAGCTCAGTAAACTCGGTATACCTGCCATTGCGCTGTTCCCGTCTCCGGACCCGGCCAGCAAGTCTGAAGATGGCAGTGAAGCCTTCAACCCAGATGGATTAACCCAGCGTGCTATCAAGACCATCAAGGATGCCTGTCCAGAGCTGGGAATTATTACCGATGTTGCACTGGATCCGTTTACGACACATGGGCAGGATGGCATTATCGATGACAATGGCTACGTATTGAATCAGGAGACCGTTGCCGTACTGGTTAAACAGGCACTGTCTCATGCTGAAGCCGGCGCTGATATCGTCGCCCCCTCGGATATGATGGATGGCAGAATAGGCGCCGTCAGGGAAGCCCTGGAAGCAGATGGTCATATCAACACGCGCATCCTGGCCTATTCTGCCAAATATGCCTCAGCCTATTATGGGCCTTTCCGGGATGCCGTTGGTTCTGCCGGAAATCTCGGTGCCAGTTCCAAGGAAACCTACCAGATGGATCCGGCCAACAGTGATGAAGCCCTGCAGGAAGTTGCTCTGGATTTAAGTGAAGGAGCCGATATTGTTATGGTTAAACCGGGGCTGCCATATCTGGATATCGTCAGGCGGGTAAAAGACGAGTTTGGCGTTCCGACTTTTGTTTATCAGGTAAGCGGCGAATATGCGATGCACATGGCAGCTATCCAGAACGGCTGGCTTGATGGTGACAAGGTTATGCTGGAATCTTTGTTATCCATTAAAAGAGCGGGGGCAGACGCGGTTCTCACGTATTTTGCAAAAAAGGTCGCCGAAAAACTTGAATAAGGTCTGCTGAAACCCCATCATTGAGTCATCGCGATTAGCTTTATTAACCCCCTATTTCATACTCCAAGGAATACAACCATGAGTGAGAATATCAGTCATATTACTGATGACAGTTTTGAAGACGACGTAATTAACGCAGGCAGCCCGGTATTGGTGGATTTTTGGGCAGAATGGTGTGGCCCCTGCAAAATGATAGCCCCTGTACTGGAAGATCTGGCTGATGAATATTCCGGCAAAATGAAAGTCTGCAAAATTGATGTCGACCAGAACAAACAGATGGCTGAAAAGTACAATGTTAAAGGCATCCCGACCCTGATTATTTTCAATAATGGCGACGCCGTCGGCAAAAAAGTTGGTGCCCTATCAAAAGCACAATTATCTGCTTTCATCGACAGCACAATCTGAGCTGTCGATAGGCCAGCTAATTAGCGCCAAAATTTATAATTTTTACTTTACACGACAAATGGCGGGTGATAGATTACCCGCCAGCTTGTCATTTCAGACGCCGTTCCAGGGCGCAAAATAAATCAGAATTACCCAAAAACTTCCCTGAAACAGGCTATTGCCACAAGCAAATTTTCTTTTAACCTGATAATTCGTTCTAACAAATTTTACTGTTTAAACACCCCTCCTTTTTTTTAAAAAGTCGTATTGCACTATGAATCTATCTGAACTCAAGACCAAACCAATCTCTGATTTGCTGCAGATCGCCCAGGAAATGGGCATTGATAATGTCTCCCGTAGCCGCAAACAGGACGTTATTTTCCAGCTTCTGAAAAAACACGCCAAAAATGGGGAAGATATTTATGGCGACGGTGTGCTGGAAATTTTACAGGATGGCTTTGGTTTTTTACGCTCAGCTGATGCTTCCTACCTGGCCGGACCGGATGACATTTATGTTTCTCCCAGTCAGATCAGACGCTTCAATTTACGCACAGGGGATACGATTTCAGGCAAAATCCGGCCTCCCAAAGATGGCGAGCGCTATTTTGCCCTGCTAAAAGTCAATGAAATCAATTTCGACAAAGCAGAAAACGCCCGCAATAAAATTCTGTTTGAAAACCTTACACCCCTTTTCCCCGATAAACGTCTTGTTCTTGAAGTTGGCAATGGAAGTACTGAGGATCTCAGTTCCCGGGTAATTGACCTGATCGCCCCAATAGGAAAAGGGCAGCGTGGTTTGATTGTTTCGCCGCCAAAAGCCGGTAAAACCTTAATTTTGCAGAACATTGCCCAGTCGATTACGCGTAATGCACCTGAATGTTATTTGATCGTGCTTTTGATTGATGAACGTCCAGAGGAAGTGACTGAGATGAAACGTTCAGTGCGAGGCGAAGTTATTGCCAGTACCTTTGATGAACCTCCCTCGCGCCATGTTCAGGTTGCTGAGATGGTGATTGAAAAAGCCAAACGTCTGGTTGAGCATAAAGGTGATGTAGTCATTCTGCTGGATTCCATGACGCGCCTGGCGCGAGCCTACAATACGATCATTCCGTCTTCTGGCAAGGTCTTGACCGGTGGTGTTGACGCACATGCTCTCGAAAGACCCAAGCGCTTTTTCGGTGCAGCACGTAATATTGAGGAAGGTGGCAGCCTGACCATTATTTCAACCTGCCTGATAGATACCGGCTCAAAAATGGACGAAGTTATTTACGAGGAGTTCAAAGGCACCGGCAATATGGAATTGCATCTGGACAGAAAAATGGCAGAGAAGCGTGTCTACCCGGCCATCAATGTCCGTCGTTCAGGTACCCGTCGAGAAGACTTGCTGACTTCGGAAGAAGAACTTCAGCGCATGTGGATTCTGCGAAAGCTGCTGACCTCCATGGAAGATGTCCCGGCCACCGAGTTTATTCTTGATAAACTCAAGGATACCAAGACCAACGAAGAATTCTTTCTTGCAATGAAGCGCAAGTAATACTCAAGGCCCATGTTCAAGGACTTACGCGAATTCATAGCAGAACTTGAACAGCAGGGTGAGTTGAAACGCATCAAGACCCCGGTTGATCCTTACCTGGAAATTACTGAAATTTCTGACCGAACCCTGCGCCGCGAAGGACCTGCCCTGTTATTTGAAAACCCTGTTGGTTCGGATATTCCCGTACTGGCCAATCTCTTCGGCACCACAACTCGTGTCGCCAGAGCTATGGGGCAGAACAATGTGGAATCCCTGCGTGATGTCGGCCGCCTACTGGCCTTCCTGAAAGAGCCGGAACCACCGAAAGGCTGGAAAGACCTGCTTGAAAAAGCACCAATATTCAAACAGGCCCTTAACCTGGCCCCTAAAGTTATCAAAGCTCCGCCCTGTCAGGAAATTGTGATTGAGGGTGATGACGTCGACCTGAACAAGCTGCCGATTCAGACTTGCTGGCCGGAGGATGCGGCGCCATTAGTTACCTGGCCGCTGGTGATTACCAGAGGGCCTAACAAGGAACGACAGAACCTCGGTATTTATCGCATGCAGTTACTCGATAAAAACCGCCTGATCATGCGCTGGCTATCCCACAGGGGTGGTGCCCTGGACTTCAAGGAATGGCAGGACAGCAATCCGGGCCAGGATTTTCCGGTCAGTGTCGCCATCGGCGCTGATCCTGCCACCATACTCGCCACAGTGACTCCGGTTCCTGACAGTCTGTCTGAGTACGCCTTTGCTGGATTGCTCAGAGGCAGTAAAACGGAAGTTGCCAAAAGCCTTGATTCTGAGCTACACGTGCCGGCATCTGCCGAGTTTGTGCTGGAAGGCACGATTGCTGCCGGGGATATGGCCTATGAAGGACCCTATGGCGATCACACTGGTTACTACAATGAGGTCGAGCGATTTCCGGTCTTCACTGTAAATAAAATTACCCATCGCAAACAGCCGATTTATCACAGCACCTATACCGGCCGGCCGCCAGATGAACCAGCAATTCTTGGTGTGGCACTCAATGAAGTGTTTGTGCCGATTTTGCAAAAACAATTCCCGGAAATTACGGACTTTTATCTGCCTCCAGAGGGTTGTTCTTACCGTCTGGCTGTCGTCAGCATGAAAAAGCAGTACCCAGGTCACGCCAAGCGGGTCATGATGGGTGTCTGGTCTTTTTTACGCCAGTTTATGTATACCAAGTTTGTGATTGTCGTTGATGACGATATTAATATTCGTGACTGGAAGGATGTTATCTGGGCTATAACAACCCGAATGGATCCCGCCAGAGATTCCGTCATTATTGAAAACACACCGATCGATTATCTTGATTTTGCTTCACCGGTTTCCGGATTGGGATCAAAAATCGGTTTTGATGCCACCAGTAAAATCGGCAATGAAAGCTCCCGTGAATGGGGACGCCCCATCAGCATGAGCCAGGATGTCAAAGACCGGATCGATGCCATCTGGCAGGATCTCGGTATTTTTGAATAAAACTGGTAATTCTTAAGGAATCTACTACCTTGATTTTATCGCCAGTAAAAGCCTGGTGATTTATATTCATTATTATTCTTGGACAAGGAGTCAGTCATGAGGGAGTTAACAACAAGGGAGCTGGAGGAGGTAGGTGGGGGCTATGGCTTAAACGATATTGTCTCACTTTCAACCCAATCAGGCTTTGTCGGTGGGGTTGTAGGTTACGCGGCAACTGGAACAACGGCGGGTGCAACTCATGGAGGATGGTGGGGAGCGGGAATTGGTCTGGCTGCGGGAGCGGGCTGGGGAATTGGAACCGGAATTTATAACAATTTCATTCGAAACTTTATCGTATATAGCTATTAAATTAGATGCGTAGCAAGACTTAATTGATTCTTGCTACGTTATTTTTACCCAAACAATGATAATAAAAGTTAGAAATTCTATCCGAATTTTAGGTTTTATTTTATGCCTGATTGGATACTTGGTTAATATTTCAATTTTTTATTCAGGCAGCCATCTAGATTATTCAGATATTTTTTGGATTATTTTCAATTCATTTTTTTTTCTTCCGCTTGTACTCGCTAGCTCAATACTTGGTCACGTCCCTTTATTTATTTCAAATAAAATTCCTAAACCTCTTGAAAAAACTACTCTAAATGCTGAAAAAAATTTTAAAGTATTTTCATTAGAATCTATTGTTGGCGCAACTATCTTCTTCGTAATAATTTTTTTGACTATCTATTTTCAGTAAAAATCTATAACCCAGCTCTTCCCCAAGAATAATATAGCCGATAACATAAGCCGATGAAAAATGAGTTTATCAGTGGCTACACCCTGACTGGAGCCCTACTCCTCTGGTCTCTTTTTTCCCAGAATTTTGAATTCCTTTTTTATGGACTGACGACCTTGATACTGGTCGTTCTATTGAATACCGGTGACAAGCATTTCCAATTCGGCAGCAAAGTGCTATGGGGCTTTAATATCTGGATAATTCTTCACATCCTTGGCGGACTGTTGCCGGTTGGCGACAGTGTTCTTTACTCCTTTGTAATCATCGATATTATTGGTGAACCCTATTCGATACTGAAATATGACCAGCTTGTGCATGCCTATTGCTACTTTATTGCTGCCCACCTTTTATGGGGTGTCGTTTCAAAAATTGCACAAGAAGGGGCTTCTTTTATCAGTATGGCAATAGTGAGCGTGTTAGCTGCCAGCGGCATAGGCGGCCTTAATGAAATCATTGAATTTCTGGCAACTGTTTTCATTCCTGAAACCAATGTCGGTGGTTATGAAAACACTGCCATCGATATCATCTCTAATTTTCTTGGTGCCTGTCTGGCCATTCCTTTTTTCTCACGTCCAGCAAACGGCATTGATTGATGTCACAAGCCCGCTATTACACGGCTGCCGAAACTCGAGAGCTTGACCGGCTGACCATAGAAAAGTATCACATCCCCGGTTTTGAGCTGATGCAAAGAGCCGGACTTGCTGCCTGGCGTGCCTTGCAAACCAAATGGCCAGAAGCCAGATGCGTCATCGTATTTTGTGGAACCGGGAACAATGGTGGCGATGGCTTTATTATCGGCACACTGGCAAAGAAAGCAGGCCTGCAGGTTAAGATCTATCTGCTTGGTGCCACTGCTTCAATAAAAAATGATGCCCTGACAGCATATGAAATGGCCCTTGCCAATAAGGTTCCATTTTTCGCTGCTGCAGAATTTCTGGGCAACAATGACCCGCTATCTGACCCCCGGCATACTGTCATTGTTGATGCATTGCTTGGAACTGGCTTGAGCGGCCCCGTGAGAGAACCTTATTCTAATCTAATCAGCCGCATCAACCAGAGCAATTTACCGGTTCTGGCTGTAGATATCCCCTCAGGACTTAGTAGTGACACGGGTGAAGTATTGGGCAAAGCGATACGGGCCAGATTAACAGTTACTTTTATCGGCATAAAGAAAGGCTTGCTTGCCAATGCGGGGCCTGAGTACTGTGGCGAGCTGGTTTTCAATAATCTGGATATTCCAGAAGCTGTTTACCGCGAGCTAGAAGGCTGAAAATTTATAGGCTGGACACGGTAAATTAGACCTAGATCAAATCCCCTTTTCTTACAATGTTCTATATATTTCTATCCGGAATATTTAGATTGAAGGTGAACTGATGAGACCCACAACAAAGCTGCTTTCACTGAGTATTTTCTTGCCTGCATTTGCAGTAGCCCAGCAGTACGTACTCTTTAATGGAGGCGTCGGTGCCGATGAAAGGGAAACGGCGCCTGAGACAGGCACCAAGCTGGTCTTTTTCGCCGATACAGGCTCCTATCTCTCCGGCGTTATGGTCACTATTGAAGACCTCAATGGCCAGCCTCTTGTAAACACCCTTACTAAGGGTCCATGGCTGATTGTGGATTTGCCGGAAGGCGACTACCAGATCAGGGCCAGTCTTGATGATAACGCTCAAGGTGGCGTATTCAGTGTCACCGCTCAGGCCGGCCAGGAATTTGCCTATATGTTTACCCTGGATGAGTAAATTCCCGGGCTCCTCTCTAGAGCAGCCCAGGATGAGACTTACTTAATCGGAATACTGCGTGATGCGGGAGGTACATTGCCTTTCGGAACACGCAGCGTCAGGACTCCATTGTCAAACTCTGCATCTATCTTGGATTCATCGACGTCCTTGCCCAGATCAAAACTTCGGGAATATTTACCATAGCGCCTTTCCTGTCGTAAATATTTGCCTTCTTCCTTGTCTTCACGACTTTCATCATATTCGGCCTGAATGCTTAACACATTATTATCAATTGATACCTCAATATCGTCCTTTTTCATGCCAGGAAAATCAGCTTTGATAATATAGTTTTCATCATTCTCCTTGATGTCCACAGCCAGTCTCGAGTTCTCAAATTTCGACTGGGGCAGCAAGCGAAAACTCGGAAAAGCATCGTCAAAAAAACTATCCAGATTATGCAGCGAATGTTTTGGAATCAGGTTCATTTTACCCTCCTATTGCTTATGTGTTTCCACCAGTTAAATCTGGGCTAAAAGCCTATTTTTCAATAGCAAGGGTTTAATAGATCCGCGACTTTTTGATGTGTATCAAATAGCGGATCAGGCAGGGCTTCCCAGATGAGCAGACTCCGGCATAGGTAGTTCAGGCAGCTTGTTATCCAATAAGCCCATTGCCTGTCGATAATGCTGCAAACTTCTTTCATGGTCCCCCAGGTGCTCCAGCAACCTGCCAAGTTCAGCATTAATCTGAGCGCTCATCTCGCTTTTTTCAGAAATACGCAGGGCTGCCTCAAAATATTCTCGGGCTTTCCTCCAGAGCCTGTTACGCAGGCTCAGACGCCCCAGCGTAAGCATTAAAGGCACATTGTTTGGACGGTCTTTCAACCAGCCTTCCAGACGCAATAGCAGGGAAGCTGCATCTGCAGGAGAAATGTATCCGAGTAAAATAATCAGCCGCTCACTCCATTGCCGCTTGAGAAATTTCATCAATAGCATTTCAGCTTCAGCCGTTTCGTCAATTGACAGCAGAGCCCGCAGATAGGCCTCCATAACCAGCTCCCGTTTCTGAGTTACCTTGGAAAAATCCTGCCATAGCGATCTTAAATCATCTGCCCCTGAATGCTTTTCAATCCGTTTGTGTAAGAGGTGAATGGCCAGACGCTCCTTCAGCAGGACAAGCTCTTCATTGCCGATTACTTTAGCTCTCTCCAGGGACGGCATCAATTCGAACAGTTTGTCCCAATCTTTTAGCCCCAGATATATGTCCTTTAACAGGATAAGCACATAGGGGCTATCTGGCTGCTCTTGCCGAATAGCTAATAAAAGGGCCAGGCTTTGCTCTTCTCGTCCGGCCTGATGCTCCAGTACCGCCTGAAATGTTTTGATACCTGTTCTAGCTACCTGTGAATGTTTTTTGGCCTGAGTCAGGCAAAAGTTGCAGGCCAACTGATCATGTCGCTGGAAAGCTGCATAGGCAGCAGCCAGGTAATTGAAGGCAGGCACCTGCGATCTGTCTGCAGACTCGACCAGCTTTTTATATGCATCCTGCCAATGTCCTAGCAGTAATAACTGTAAGCCTTTTTCACTCGACTGCCTTACCTTGGCAGGGGAAAAAAGCTGCTGCCAAGTTGCCTTTTGAAATAACTTGAGTGGATTGGCAAGATGTAAAGACCGGAACAGACCATAAAGCAAGACATAGATAAGCAGCAACGAAATTAACATTGTTGCGAGACTTGCTTCTAATGAATAAGACCGGAATGTAATCAATACATAGCCGGGGTCATCAATAAGCAAAATCGACAGATAAGTGCCTATTCCAAGAGCAAGCAGTAAATATATAAAGACTTTAACCACGGTGTAGTGCTAGTTCCTTATTGTTCATTTGAGGTGTTGGCCAGCAAGGATTCCAGCAAACCAAGTCCGTTACTTAAAGAAGGAATTTCCTGGTTGACTGTCGCAGATTGAAGCTGTCGCAAGCGTCTGAGAATCGACACTTTTTGGTCAGTCGAATCGGCAATATACTGTTCGCTTAAACGTATGACATCACTGATGGTGTCCTGGTACAGCCCCTGTCGCCCTTGCAGCAGGGCAAGTTTTGCCTGCTGTAACTGAAGCTGTATGCTCTGTTGCAGGAAGCCGATCTGCTCAATGCTCAGTGGCATCTGAATCGGTTGATCTATTCGACGTAGAGTAAAATAACGCCTGAAAAAAGCAGACGCTGTTGCCCGCAGCCCGACTTCTGAATTCGCTTGCTGCGTCGCAGCGGCGTTATAAGCATCACTCGGCTCAGCTATGCCAGGCCCTAAACTGATGAAAGATATTTCTTCAGCGACATCACTGAGCTGTGTAAACAAAGAGGCAATATCCACTGCTTGGGTGCTGCTGAGGCGAGACAAATCCGACGCAATTAATTCATTGATTCTGGCAACGGCTGGATCATTTATCTGTGCCAGCAGGTTAGTGCTGCGCTGATATAGCATTCTGGCGATTGAAATATCTTGTCCGGCAAACAGATAACGCTGTGCCAGCCTTAACAGGGAAACCGCTTCATTCAGTTGCAGCATCCTGTCATTGCTGCCATTGCTGTTAACACCAAGCCTGAGAACAGCAAGCTCTTCATTAAGTCGCTCCAGGCTGGCGTTTTGCTGGTTAATCAAAATTTCACTACCATCCAAATTATTAAGCATACGCGCCAGTTGATCTTCCGTTGTGCGCACTTGTGTTTGCAGGAAGTCGAGAGCGTCCTGCTGCTGCCTCTGCATTGAAGATAAGCTTTCAAGCAGCTTGAACTGGTCCCAGGAAAAATAAGCAAGCCCGGCTAGCAGCAGGAGAAAGAAAACATTGAAAATCGCGTTGACGCTGACCTGTTTGCCCGTTCCACCTTCTTTTATCTGAGCCCCTCCTTCACCGGCCTTGAGCTTCAATGGAGCTTTCATGGAGGCGGATTGCGGCTGCTTGTCATCATCCATGAGCCTTCTCCACCCCGTCTACTACCGATTGGTCATTAGCCGCTTTTAGCAAGATTGTATTGGCAAAACCGGCATCGCGGGCTATTCCCATCAGCCTCTCTGAAGAGAGGAATGCGGGAATTTTTTTATAATCCGGATACACCTTTTCAAACAATACAATAAAATTCTGAATGGCCTCCGCACTACTGAAAATGATGCCATCCGGTTTTTTAGCAGTGCTTATTTCTTTCAGATAAGCCTCACTGAGACTTGGCAAAACCCTTTTGTACAATTCTATGTATTCAACCTCAACGCCTTTGGCTCTGAGCGTATTTGCCAGCAATTCCCTACCGCCCTGTCCTCGGAAAATCAGCGCCTGTTTTTTCTTTTCCTTATTTTCAAGAATGCGACGAATTTCTGGCAAAATTAACAAGGCCTCCGTGCTCATGACCTTGTCAGGATAGAACACCTTAAGTCCATAGGACTCCAGCACTCTCGCGGTCGTAGGGCCAGGTGCAAAATAAGCCGGTTTATCCGGCAGCTTGGAAAATTCTACTTCAAGCAACTCCATACCCAGGTTTGCCGCATTGGTGCTAATAAAAAAAACCAGGTCATAATTTTTCAGCTTTTTAATACTGGCACGCGCTTTTTTACTAACTGCTATTTTTTCAATTTGAATCATTGGTAGGTGCAATACTTTTGCGCCTTTTTTTCGCAGCATATTGCTAAGCTGATCTGCCTGCCCGTGAGGCCGGGTAATCCACAGGGAAATATTTTTTAATGATTGCTCACTCATCAGACAATATTATCCAGTAAACGCTGCGCTCCCTGCTGTAACAGTTTCTCCGCAACAATGGTGCCGAGTTCCGCAAAGCTTTGCATTTCTCCAGACATGTCAGCACGCAAAATTTCAGTACCATCTGGTGAACCTACGATACCCTGTAAATGCAAACTGTCTCCAACAAGCCTAGCCAGGCAGGCGATGGGAACCTGACAGCCGCCATTCAGGCGCTCATTCATGGCTCTTTCTGCACCAACACAGATTGCACTTTCGCTATGATTCAGCACCTCCAGCAATGATGTTATTTCCGTGTCGTCCAGCCTGCTTTCGATCCCTACCGCTCCCTGGCCGCCCGCCGGCAGGCAAAGGTCGATATCCAACACCTCCCGTATTCGATCCTGAAAGCCAAGCCGCAGAAGTCCGGCTGTCGCCAGGATAATGGCGTCATAGTCGCCAGCGTCCAGTTTGTTCAAGCGTGTATTTACATTGCCACGCAGGTCCTTGATCTGGATATCGGGTCTGGCTGCTCGCAATTGGCATTGACGCCTGAGGCTGGAACTGCCGACTACTGCATTTTCAGGCAATTCAGAAAAAGCAGCGTACTTGTTCGAGACAAAGGCATCGCGACAATCTTCTCGCTCACAAATGGCGCTCAGCCCGAGACCCTCCGGAAACTCCATCGGCACATCCTTCATTGAATGAACCGCAATATCCGCCTGTTTTTCCAGTAGCGCTAATTCCAGTTCTTTAATGAAAAGTCCTTTCCCGCCAATTTTAGCCAGAGGCGAATCCAGTATTTTGTCCCCACGGGTGCTCATCGGCAGCAGCTCAACCTGCAGCTGCGGATAAGCTGCCTGTAGTCTTGATTTGACAAACTCGGCCTGCCAAAGCGCCAGCGGACTTTTACGCGTCGCAATACGAATAACACGGTCAATCATGGATGTTTAACTTTATTGGGCTGTGCCAGGCATTTTACCGTTTCTAAGACCTGAAACCAGCATCTATATCACTGCCCAAGCTGATATTGCTATAATTCGCGCCCATTACTGGTAATGAGCAGTAACTATGAGCACGACAAGCAATAAAGACGAGCATAAACTCTGGGGCGGAAGGTTTTCCGAACCCACGGACGCCTTTGTGGAAAGATTCACCGCGTCGGTCAGCTTTGACAAGCGGCTTTACAAGGCAGACATCACCGGCTCCATTGCTCACGCCAGCATGTTGGAAAAAGTCGGCATTCTCAGTACAGATGAAAAAAAGGATATCGTCGACGGGCTGCAATCCATACAGAAGGAAATCGAAACCGGCTCTTTCCAGTGGTCAGAACAACTCGAAGATGTTCATATGAATATCGAGGCAGCTCTCACCAGCAAAATTGGCAATGCTGGAAAAAAGCTGCATACCGGACGCTCTCGAAATGATCAGGTTGCCACCGATATTCGCCTGTATGTGCGTGATGAAATTGATGAGATCAGCTCACGACTGAATGCTCTGCAGGCTGCTATCGTCGATCTGGCCGAACAGGAAGCCGAAACCATCATGCCCGGATTCACCCATTTACAGATCGCTCAGCCAATTAGCTTCGGCCATCATTTAATGGCCTGGTTCGAAATGCTGCAACGAGACAGTGAGCGCATGCAGGACTGCAGAAAAAGGGTCAATGTCTCACCTTTAGGATCTGCGGCACTTGCCGGCACAAGCTTTCCGATTGATCGGGAGATGACAGCCTCTTTGCTCGGTTTTGACAGGCCTTCCGAAAACTCACTGGACTCCGTCAGTGACCGTGATTTTGCGATTGAACTAAGTGCAGCGGCAAGCCTGATCATGATGCACCTGTCCAGGTTTTCTGAAGAACTGGTGCTCTGGTCATCTTCTCAATTCAGTTTTATCGAACTGCCTGATCGTTTTTGTACCGGCTCATCCATCATGCCGCAAAAGAAAAACCCGGATGTACCTGAACTGATACGTGGAAAAACCGGCAGAGTATTTGGTCACCTGGTCTCCCTGTTGACACTGATGAAGTCACAGCCACTTGCCTACAACAAGGATAATCAGGAAGACAAGGAGCCGATTTTTGATACCCTGGACACCATCAAAGACAGCCTGAAGGCTTATACCGACATGGTGCCTGCAATCAAGTCCAACAAGGACAAGATGATTGCTGCTGCCAGACAGGGCTTTGCGACTGCAACGGATCTGGCTGACTATCTGGTCAAGAAAGGCATGCCCTTTCGTGATGCTCATGAAGTTGTTGGTAAGGCAGTTGCCTTCTGTATTCAACACAACAAAGACTTAAGCGGGCTATCGCTGGAAGAGTTGCAGCATTTTTCCGACATCATCCGCGATGATGTATCTGCTGCCTTGACGCTGGAGGGCTCGGTCAAAGCCAGAGACCATATCGGCGGCACAGCTCCAGCTCAGGTTAAAGCTGCCGTCAGACGCGCCAGGAAACTGCTGGCTTAAACTTCCGGCTATTTCTCAGTTTTGTGATTCCGCCCTGATCTGGCTGGACCTGGTCTGTGGTCCAGTTTATGCTTGCTGCAAACCCGTAAATCCCGGAGAGCACTCATGAGCATCACTGGTATCGTCATTCTGGTATTACTTGTCATTGTCGTTTTCACCACCATCAGTATCTATAACAAACTGGTGACCCTGAAAAACCGTTTCGAAAATGCCTTCTCCCAGATCGAAGTTCAGTTGAAACGCCGCTATGACCTGATCCCCAATCTGGTGGAAACGGCCAAGGCCTATATTTCTCATGAGCGTGAAACACTGGAAGCCGTCATTCAGGCTAGAAATCAGGCCATGAAGGGCCTGCAAGAAGCATCCGCAGCACCAGGCAGTCCAGCCGCCATGCTCGACCTGAGCCAGGCTGAAGGCATGCTCAGCGGTGCTCTGGGCAGGCTTAATGTGGTGGTTGAGGCTTACCCTGACCTCAAGGCAAACCAGAACATGATGCAATTGTCCGAAGAGCTGACCAGTACAGAAAATAAAGTCGCCTTTTCCCGCCAGGCCTTTAATGATGCCGTTACCTTGTATAACACCTACAAGCAGACTTTCCCGCCTGTTCTGCTCGCTGGTCTCTTCGGTCATTCTGAAAATGCCAGTCTGTTGGAGTATGAAGACAGAGAAGCCATTCAGGACGCACCAAAGGTAAGCTTTTAAACACAAGGACAGCTTCTTGTGAATTTTTTTGCGCATCAGGACCGGGCCCGCAGTACGACTCGCAAACTGGTTTTTCTTTTTATCTGCGCGGTCATCACTCTTATTGCCATCACCAGCCTGTTGGTCTTTTTTCTGCTGGGTTTCACGGAAAGTTCCGGAGGCCAGGTAGAATTCAGCAGCACAGCCCTGGGCTCGGAAATTTTTATTTATGTCACGCTCGGGGTGATTGCAGTTGTCACACTGGGCTCCCTGTTTCGTCTGGCACAGCTGCAAGGCGGTGGCAAAGTCGTCGCAGAAGCCATGGGCGGACGTCTGCTCAATACCAGTACTCTGGATGCCAATGAACGTAAAATTCTCAACGTAGTCGAGGAGATGGCTATAGCTTCCGGAACTCCGGTGCCACCGGTTTACCTAATGGAAGATACTGCCATCAATGCTTTTGCTGCCGGCTACAAAGCTCAGGATGCTGTGATTGGCATTACCCGGGGCTGCATCGAACAATTGAACCGAGATGAATTACAGGGCGTCATTGCGCATGAATTCAGCCATATTTTTAATGGCGATATGCGCCTCAATATTCGTCTGATCGGGCTGCTCTACGGCATCATGGTCATCGGTCTGATTGGTTATTACATCCTCAGGGGAAGCGTTTACCGCCGACACTCTTACCGTTCAAATAAAAAAGGTGGTGGAATTGCCGTTTTGGGGCTGGGCCTGGTGGTCATAGGCTACGGTGGAACATTTTTTGGCAACATGATCAAAGCTGCCGTCAGTCGCCAGCGTGAATTTCTGGCGGATGCATCCGCTGTCCAGTTTACCCGCAATCCGCAAGGCATAGCTGGCGCCCTGAAAAAGATAGGCGGCTATCGCGAGGGCTCTTACATCAAGTCCGCGGATGCCTCGGAAATCAGTCACATGCTTTTTAGCCAGGGTTTAAAGGCTGGCTTTACCGGCTTGTTTGCCACCCATCCCCCGCTGGCTGAGCGCATTTCCCGTCTTGATCCCCGCTGGCAGGGTGAGTTTGATGGCTCAGACTCACAAACAGCAGCAGACGATTTGAACGCTCAAAGCAGCAGTTTTAGTGCAGGCGCCGGGGCAAGTGAAAAATCTGCTGTGGCATCCATTGGCGAACCCAGCGCCGAACATCTTGCGCTGGCAGCAAAAAGCCTGGGTGACTTGCCGGACGAAATCATTGAGGATGCGCACAGTTCATTTGGAGCCTGTATGCTGGTTTACTGCCTCATGTTGGAGTTGGCCGACCAAGCTACTGAAAAGCAGCAATTAAAGATACTGCAGGATTCATTGAGTTCACGCCAGCTCACCTCATTTTCTGCCATACGCAATCGGGCTTCCTGGGTCAGCCGAGATCTATACCTCTCTTTACTCGATCTGTGTATACCCAGCCTGAAGCAACTTTCACCGACACAGTACCGGACCTTCATGAGTATTCTGGGCCAAATGATTGTAGCTGATAAATCAATTTCGGTGTTTGAGTGGTGCATTTTCAAAATCCTGCGCTATTCGCTGGCGGAAGCCGCACCGACAGAGAAGTCTGTTGATATCAGTCACTGTGGCTGGGCTTGTGAAGGACTCTTGTCCGTGCTTGCAGGCATTGGTCATGATGATAGCGCTCAGGCTGAGCTTGCATTTAGCAGGGCCTCGGCTGAATTGAGCCTTTCAGCACCCTTGAGCTTTCGGCCAGCTCCCGAACAACAAACGGAGGTTTTGGAAAAGGCCACTGACTTGCTAAAAAATCTTAAACCCCTGCAAAAGCCCCGGCTCTTAAAAGCCATGGCGGTTTGTATCGCTGCCGATGGCGAGATAACAACACAGGAAGCTGAACTCTTGCGAGCAGTTGGCGCCCTGCTTGATTGCCCTATCCCGCCTATGCTGGAGCAACAGCAGTTCATTTAATAATCCGGTCTCTTCCAGCATTAGGCTTCAATAGCACGAAGGCAGTATAATCCGCCTTTTATTTCGGATAGGCAGGAACCACAGTCATGAATAGACTGATGCTCATCTTGCTGGCCTTGTTTGCCTTGAGCGCATGTGGTCAGAAAGGCCCCCTCATTCCACCTGAGCCCGCTGTTCTAGGCGACTCAGCCGTGGAGGGAGCATAAGCATGTCCGCATTTCATTATGAAAATGACCAGTTATTTGCTGAAGCCGTACCTTTATCACAGATAGCCGAACAGTTTGGCACCCCCTGTTATGTCTATTCAAAAGCCGAACTGGAATCTGCCTTCATGGCCTATCAGGAGGCGCTCTCAGGTATCAGCGCACTGGTTTGCTATGCCGTGAAAGCCAATGCCAGTCTTGCTGTTTTGCAGACACTAGCACGGCTCGATGCCGGATTTGATATTGTTTCTGGCGGCGAACTCGAACGGGTACTGTGCGCCGGCGGCAAAGCAGAAAAAATCATTTTTTCCGGGGTCGGTAAAAGCCGGGATGAAATGCTGGCAGCCCTGCAAGTCGGCATTCATTGTTTCAATGTCGAATCCGAAGCTGAGTTGGAATTACTCAACGAAACGGCTCTGGCTCTTGGGAAAAGGGCCCCTGTTTCTTTGCGGGTTAATCCTGATGTCGATGCCAATACCCACCCCTATATATCGACCGGACTTAAAGACAATAAATTCGGTATCGAAATTACGCGGGCACTGGAGGTATATCAGCATGCGCATACGCTCAATGGTATTGAGCTCATCGGTGTCGACTGCCATATTGGCTCTCAACTGACAACGCTGTCTCCTTTCAGGGATGCATTGGAGCGTGTACTGAAACTGGTCGCTGATTTAAACGACCTGGGGATCAAGTTACAGCATTTAGATATAGGCGGCGGACTGGGTGTGCGCTATAAAAATGAAACACCACCAACTCCAGCGGAGTATCTTGACGCCATCAAGCCATTGCTTGGAGACAGTCATTTAACACTGATTATTGAACCAGGACGCTCGGTGTCTGCCAATGCAGGTGTGCTGCTGACACGTGTTCAATACCTGAAAAGAAATGCTGGCAAAAATTTTGCTATCGTCGATGCCGCCATGAACGACCTGATCCGTCCTGCTTTATATCAGGCGTGGATGGATATTGTACCGGTGCAGCGCCACAATACTGATAATGTGGAAACCTTCGATGTTGTCGGACCGGTCTGTGAATCCAGCGATTTTCTTGGTAAAGACCGCCAGCTGGCTATCCGCTCTGGTGACTTATTGGCCGTACAGTCAGCCGGTGCCTACAGTTTTGTCATGAGCTCCAATTATAATACGCGTAACCGTCCGCCCGAGATTATGGTCGATGGGGAACGGCTTCATCTGTGTAGAAGACGTGAAAACTATCAGGATCAGTTAGAACTGGAATACCTGCTCCCCTGATAAAGCAGAGGATAACTGCGGTGCAACTGCCTTTTACAAAAATGCACGGACTGGGCAATGATTTCATGCTGCTGGACAGAGTCCAGCGGGATATTCCCGTTCCTGTTGCCCAGATCCCCGCCTTGGCAAACCGCCGTACAGGTGTTGGTTTTGATCAGCTGTTGATCATTGAGCCGGCAAGTTCGGCAGAGTTTGATTTCAATTACCGTATCTATAATGCCGATGGTACGGAAACCGAGCATTGTGGCAACGGCGCGCGATGTGTTGCCAGATATTTAAGCGACCAGGGTTTATGCAACAAGACCCATATCACGCTGGGCATGCCCACTGGCAGCTCGATTCAATGTGAGATGCTTGCCAACGGCCAGGTCACCGTCAACATGGGAGCCCCTATTTTGCACCCTGCCGACATTCCTTTTCTGACGGCAAAAGAAGCGCTTACTTATCCCTTGCTAGTAGCAGGACAGGAGCTGGAAATCTCGGCAGTCTCCATGGGAAACCCCCATGCTGTATTGCTGGTGGAAGATGTCAATACAGCGCCAGTGGCAGAACTCGGACCTCTGATCGAGAACCATCAAGCGTTTCCTAACAGGGTAAATGCCGGTTTCATGCAACTGCTTGATCAGCAGCATATTCGCCTACGGGTCTATGAACGAGGCGCTGGAGAGACGCTGGCTTGTGGCACAGGAGCCTGTGCTGCCGTTGTTGCTGGCCACCTGCGTGCATTGTTGTCTGAAACCGTGACAGTTGAGCTCAAAGGTGGCAAACTCTCCATTAGCTGGGAAGGCGGGCAGAGCCCCGTTTTAATGACTGGCCCAGCAACGACTGTTTACCAAGGACACCTTGATTTATGAAATCGGAAACCCAGAATTCTCTGGCCAGCTCTGAAGCAGTTGGACTGGATGAAGACTCTGTAGCCGCTTACCTGTCAGAACACCCCGAATTCTTTAATAAGCAGGAAGACTTGCTAGCCAAGCTTCGTATTCCTCATAAAAGTGGCGGAGCCATTTCCTTGCTGGAACGTCAGGTCAGCCTCTTACGCAGGCGCAACGAGGAAAGCCAAGACAAGATCGATCACTTCATCGAAAATGCCAAGGAAAATGACGGCCTTTTTGAAAAAACCCGTTCGGTCATCCTGGACATTCTGCACTGCAACACTTTATCCGAGCTTTCTGAACTAATTCAGGGAAAATTAGGCGAAGATTTTTCCGCCTCCAGCAGCAAACTGTTTTTTGCTGTTGAAAATCCAGATGCGGACCGTGGATTGCTGCAGGTTCCGCTTGAGCAGACTAGCAAGGTGCTAGGCAATCTGTTTCAGCGCAAACGGGCATACTGTGGCAAACTGGAAGCAGAACAGATAGAACTGTTTTTTCCCGAGGCTCCGGCCATCAACTCGGCAGCCATAGTTCCAATACATTTTCATGAAGATAACAGCGCAACGGAAAAGCTGCCCGGAATTCCGCTGCTCATCATAGCGAGCAACAAGCCACAACACTTCAACTCAAGTCTTGATACCCTGTTTCTTGATTTCATCGGCGAAGTGCTTTCTGCCCATATTATTCGGCTTCTGTAAACGTTTCACTTGCCGGGCTGGGAAAGTCTGCTGATACCGGGCTCTGCCAGTCTTCCTGCCAGGACAGCACCCAAAAATACAGAATCGATATCACGCCCAGCAACAGACCCAGCACAACTCCCGCATCGACGATCCCTCGCCAAGGCTGTGGCATCATGCTGACCAGAATGACCAGGAGAATTATCATCGAGGTCAGTGTAATCGCAATAATTTTTCTTCTTTTATCCGCGTGAATAAAGCCCATGCACAGAGCCGGGGCAAGAATGGAATGTAACAGTGGGGGCTGGCTCTGCGCCTGGCAGAAATAGCGTGCTCTGGCAATCACACGCGGTGAAAAATTTAGGTGAAACCCCCTGTAACCTTCTGCATAGGCCATGTACAGCGCGAACCCGATCAGTACTAGCCAGTGCAGCGGGGTCAGCGTATAGCTCAGCATTTCAAAAATGCGAGGGCTAAGACGAATGATTGCCGACATGAGTAAGGCGAGAACTCCCAGAATTCCCCATAAGTAGGCAATTTTTTTTAGCAATGTGATTCCCCGAGTCAACTAATCGGACCGGGATTGTAGCAAATCCCCTACTTCAAGCGCAGGGTTTAGAGACAGGCATTCAGTTAAATTTCTCGACTATTTGATAAAACCGGGTCAGGACTTGCAGGCAGGCTTCCCTCTCATGCACAGGGTCCTGCTTGGCCAGTAATGCACAGATATTTTTCAGCATGACAGTGCTGCCACCACGCTCATCCTCACCAGTCAAGCTCTCTAGCAGACAGGCCTGTTCAATATGCTTCTGCATACACTCCAGAATCTTGTGGCGATCCAGGGCGTGCTTGCAATCACAGTATTCGCAAAGTGACTGCTTGGCCATTTCCAGACAATGCACAATCTGTTCATGCACATAGGCCTGTGCTTCGCGTAGCAGGCTCATGCTGCCTGCCCTCCTGAGAGCTGTATAAATGGTCTTAATTCAGCTTTTCCAAAGGGTTTGGTGATCACGGCATCTGCGCCAACTGATAAAGCCCTGGCTCGCAAGGGCAGGCTTTCCTGTGACAAGAGCAGGACTATCCGGACAGCTTTATAGCGAAGATTTTCCTTTAACAGCGCACAAAGGTGGAATCCGCTCAGTTCCGGCATGTCAGCATCAATAAAAATATACTGCGGATAATGCCTTGCCACGAGGAGCAGAGCCTGCAAAACAGTATCACTCATCAGGACTTCACAGGACTCCTCCTCTAGCAGGGCCTGTAATGTTTCCAGGACCAGGGTACTGTCATCAATGAATAGCAGGCATTGCTGATGGTTCTTGATAAAAGGGGCGGAAAGCTTAATTTGCGGTGCTTGTGTCATCATACCCGGAGTATTATTTACTTTTAGCTGTTCCCTTACAGGTATAGCAGCCTTTTCTCAGGGGCACCAAATTTATGTATTTAATACCTTTGCAGAATACGTCTTTGTTATAATTGCAGTTCCTTGTTGTCAGGAAAATTAAAATGAGCATCAAGCTAGCCGTTGTCATGGATCCGATCCAGTCAATCAATTTCAAAAAAGATTCGACTCTTGCCATGTTGCTGGCTGCTCAGGCCCGTGATTGGGAATTATTTTATATAGAGCAAAAAGACCTCTATATCGAGAATGGTACTGCCATGGCGCATGCAAGTCCTTTGCAGGTCGCCAGAGACCCGGCTAACTGGTTCACACTGCATGAAGCAAGCCATCTCACACTCAGCACCTTTGATGTCATCCTGATGCGCAAAGATCCTCCTTTCGATAATGAATACATTTACAGTACTTACATTCTTGAGGCAGCAGAAAGGGAAGGCAGCTTAATTGTCAATAAGCCGCAAAGCCTGCGCGACTGTAATGAAAAAGTTTTTGCCACGCAGTTTCCACAATGCTGTACACCGGTACTTGTTACACGTGATGCTGCTTTACTGAAAAAATTCCATGATGAATATAAAGATGTCATCTACAAACCACTGGACGGCATGGGTGGGGCATCAATTTTTCGGCTTGAAGAAGGTGATCCGAACCGCAGCGTCATCATCGAGATCCTAACCAATCATGGCAAGCGGCAGATTATGGCGCAGAAATTTATTCCCGAAATCAGCGCCGGAGACAAACGCATCCTGATGATTGATGGCGAGCCAGTGGGTTACGCTCTGGCACGCATTCCCGCTGAAAAAGAGACGCGTGGTAATCTGGCTGCAGGAGGCTCTGCCAAAGGCATTCCCTTGAGCGACAGGGATCTCTGGATTTGTGAACAGGTCGGCCCAAGCTTGAAGGAAAAAGGGCTACTCTTCGTTGGACTGGATGTCATCGGTGATTATCTGACTGAGATCAATGTCACCAGCCCGACATGCATTCGCGAACTGGACAGCGCCTTTGATCTTGATATTGGCAGCCAACTCATGGAATGTATTGCGGGTAAACTTTCGAGGTAGGGGCAAATGAGCGTCGCTGCAAACTTTGACCAGTTTGACACGAACCCGCAAGGCCTGGCGAATGAACGCTTTGGCTTTACCCTTTTTATGTCACTTTGTATTCATGCCATCTTGATTCTGGGCGTCGGCTTTACCTTCTATGAGCAGATAAACCAGCCCCTGAGCCTGGACGTCACACTGGCTCAGTATGAGAGCACCAACAGCCCGGAAGAAGCCGACTTTCTGGCACAGGCCAATCAGGAAGGCAGCGGCTCTCTGGATGAACTGGCTCGTCCCAGCACACCTTTCGAATCGCCTTTAAATGCAGACCAAATCCAGGAAGTCGCAGCTCTGCAAACCCGTGCTGGTGACCTTAACCCAGACCGTGAGGTACTGAGCACACTTGAATCTAGCGAGCGGCTTAACAGTGACGATGAAAACTTACAAACAGCGGAAAACCAGAATTTCCAGGGAACTTCCCAAAATTCTTTAGACCAGACACTGGCCAGCCTGCAGGCACAACTGGATATCCATCGTCAGGCCTATGCCCAGCGTCCGCGCAAATACACTATCTCTTCTGCTTCAACCCGACAGGCCCGTGATGCTGAATATCTTGATGGCTGGCGCCGAAAAATTGAAGCCGTCGGCAACCTGAATTATCCACAGCAGGCGAGCGCCGAAGGCATCTACGGACAACTACGCATGATGGTTGCCGTTTTTCCTGACGGCTCAGTCAGTGAGCTAAGAATTCTTAGCTCTTCCGGTCATGCTGTCCTGGACGATGCTGCGGTACGAATTGTCCAGCTCGCAGCTCCTTTTGACCCCTTTCCCCAAGCAATGCGAGAAGAAGTTGATATACTGGAAATTATCCGTACCTGGCAATTTCATCAGGGCAATACTTTTACCAGCAATTAATTTTTTGCATGACCATAGACAGCGACTCTAGCAATTTGAATGATCAGTTTCTGATTGCCATGCCTCAACTCAAAGATTCATTTTTTGAGAATTCAGTTATATATATGTGGCAACATTCTCATGAAGGCGCCATCGGTATTGCGGTAAATTTACCATTACCCATAGAACAGCGTGAGCTGTTTGAGCAAATGGATATCCGGGATGAACGCCCAGCCGGTGCCAATCAGTTTGTCTTGTCAGGAGGGCCCGTCGAGCCCAACAAGGGCTTTATTCTGCATGATGGCGGTGAGCACTGGGATTCAACACTAACACTGGAAAACGGATTATATCTGACAACATCGCGCGATATTCTAGAAGCCATTGCTGGCGGGCAGGGCCCTCTTAACTATCTGGTCGTGCTCGGCTGTTCCGGATGGGGGCCAGGCCAGCTTGAGCAGGAAATTGCACAAAACAGCTGGTTTACCTGCCCTGCCACCCGTGAACTGATTTTTTCAAACCGTTTCAATGAAAAGCCCAAACTGGCCGCAGCAATGCTTGGCTTTGATATTTCACAATTAAGCAGCGATATCGGGACCAGCTAGATGATGACTCCAGCGATCACGGCAATGGCTTTTGACTTTGGCACCAAGCGAATTGGTATAGCAGTAGGCCAAAGCATAACGGGAACCGCATCTCCCCTGTCTATCCTCAAGGCCAGGGATGGTATTCCGGACTGGGAAGTGCTCGAAAAACTGGTAAGGGAATGGCGACCGTCAGTATTTATCGTTGGTATGCCGTTTAACATGGATGGCAGTGAAAATGATATGACATCGCTGGCGCAGAAATTTGCACAACGCCTGCAGGGCCGCTTCAACATTCCCTGTTTCACTATTGATGAACGTTTAAGCAGCCGCGAAGCACGGGATCTCAAAAAACAGCTCGCTGATCAGCAGGGTAAAAAATACAACGACAAGGAAGCCATTGACTCTCTTGCTGCCCAGCTGATTCTGGAAAACTGGTTTTCAGTGAACGCCGATTAAAGCCCATCGGCAGATTTTGCCTTGGATTTAGCCTCGTTTCGATCAACTATCCCTTTTGCAATCAGGTCTTTCAGACACTGATCCAGCGTCTGCATGCCCACTGCCGCACCGGTCTGTATCGCCGAATACATCTGCGCGATTTTATCTTCACGAATAAGGTTTCGTATGGCGGGTGTACCAATCATGATTTCATGGGCAGCGACCCTGCCACCGCCCTTTTTTTTCAGCAGCGTCTGGGAAACCACTGCCTGTAGGGATTCCGACAGCATGGATCGAACCATGTCTTTTTCCGCTGCCGGGAATACGTCAACAATACGGTCAATGGTTTTCGCCGCAGAAGTCGTATGCAGAGTACCAAAAACCAGGTGTCCGGTTTCTGCTGCGGTCAATGCCAGTCGGATAGTCTCCAGGTCACGCAGCTCACCAACAAGGATAATATCCGGGTCCTCACGCAACGCAGAACGCAGCGCTTCATTGAAGCCATGCGTATCTCGATGAACCTCACGTTGGTTAATCAGGGATTTTTTACTTTCATGGACAAATTCAATCGGGTCCTCTATGGTGAGAATATGCTCATATTTGGTGGAGTTAATATAGTCAATCATTGCCGCCAGCGTGGTACTTTTACCTGATCCGGTTGGCCCTGTAACGGCAACCAGGCCGCGCGGGTTATTGGAAATCTTTTTAAAGACCTCGCCCATCCCAAGCTGCTCCATTGAAAGCACC
>CAZSHI010000005.1:28243-71546 GCA_964606735.1 uncultured Enterobacteriaceae bacterium | reverse complement strand
GGTTCGGAATACCGCCGCCGCTCCACGGTTCTGAACAAAGGCATTGACCCTGAAGCGGGCCAGGCCCGGAATTTCAAAAGAAAAGTCTGACTCAAGAAACTCTTCGTAATCCTTACGCTGCTTATCGTTCATGATGTCATAGATAAGCCCATGGACCTCCTTGTGTTCCATCGGGTCCACATTAATACGGCGGATATCACCATCAACCCGAATCAGCGGCGGCATACCTGCGGTTACATGCAAATCCGAGGCGCCTTGCTGTACGCTGAAATTGAGCAGTTCTTGAATATTCATTGCAGGTTTTACCCCCTATAATCGGTGATATCTGAAACAACTAATATAGAGTCGTGAGCGGCAACATACCAGAAAAAATAATCGAAATTCGTGAACGAATCAGATTGTTCGAAAAACGCTACGATCGGGCGCCGAATTCTGTCAGTTTGCTGGCCGTGAGTAAAACGCAAAGCATCCACAAAATTCAAGAAGCCATTGGCTGTGGTCAGTTGGCATTTGGTGAAAACTACCTGCAGGAAGCCATCGGTAAAATTGAACAATTGGGGCGTGAGCCCCTGCAATGGCATTTTATTGGCCCTATACAGTCCAATAAAACACGTCCCATTGCAGAATATTTTGACTGGGTGCATAGCTTAGATCGCCTGAAAGTGGCAAAACGGCTCAGTGCGCAACGTCCAGCACATCTTGCCCCCCTAAAAGTTCTGATACAGGTGAATCTGGATCACGAAGACAGCAAGGCGGGGCTCAGCCTTGATGAATTGCCCGAGCTGGCTAAAAACATCAGCAGGCTCGAACAGCTGGAGCTTGTCGGCCTGATGAGCATACCGGCACCGGGCAAAGACTTTGAGAAACAGCGCCTTTGCTTCCGTCAGCTCAAAGAGGCCCGGGATGCACTGATAAACAGTGGAATAAGCAGCTGCCGGGAGCTTTCCATGGGGATGAGCGCAGATTATGAAGCTGCCATTGCCGAAGGAGCGAGCATTATACGGATAGGCACGGACATCTTTGGCCCCCGCGATAAGAGATAAAAGCAGCCGGGCGACACTTTAAGGTACAATGCGCGCATGCAAATTCAGGATATCCATATTGCTTTCATAGGCGCCGGGAATATGGCAGGAGCCCTTATCAAGGGGCTCTTGGCCAGAGGAATTCCTGCTGCCAATGTGTGGGCATCCGATCCTGACCGGCAGAAGCTGGAGCAGCTGGCCAAAGCACATGGCATACATACTGCTCAGGATAACCAGGATGCCATTGCCCATGCCGATACGCTTATCCTGGCGGTCAAGCCTCAAGTTCTAACCGAAGTGCTGCAGCCCTTAAAGGCAAGCTTCAGTGGCTCATCCCTGCTCACTATTTCCATCGCCGCCGGCGTCTCCCTGGCAACACTGGAAAGCCTGATCGGTCAGGAACAGGCCATCATTCGATGTATGCCCAATACCCCTGCTCTTGTTCAGGCAGGCGCTTCGGCCCTGTTTGCCAATAGCCGCTGCAAGGCTGAGGATAAGGCCAGGGCGCAGTTGATTCTTGAGGCAGTTGGCAGCACTTGCTGGCTGCAGAACGAAAAAGATATGGATACGGTAACGGCTCTGTCGGGTTCCGGACCCGCCTATTTTTTTCTCTTCATCGAAGCCCTGCGAGATGCCGCTGCAGCGCATGGCCTGCCCCTGGAGCTGGCAGATGCTCTGGCCAAACAGACTGCACTGGGTGCAGCCAAGCTGGCCCTGACCAGTGAGGCAGATGTCACTGAATTACGGCGTCAGGTCACTTCACCTGGCGGCACCACCGAAGCGGCCCTCAGGCAGCTTGAAAAAGATGATTTCAAATCAGTCATTGCGCGTGCTGTCAGTCAGGCAAAGTCGCGTTCCGAATCACTGGCTCAACAAACTACAGACAAATGAGATAAACATGGGAAGTTCAATAAGCGAAGCGCTGAATCTGGTCATTGGTACAGTAGCAGGGCTGTATATTTTTGCTGTGCTCATCAGGTTTTTACTGCAGGCTGCACGTGTGGATTTTTATAATCCCATATCCCAGTCCATCGTCAAGCTGACGGCTCCTCTCTTGAAACCTTTGCGCAGAATCATTCCTGGCTACAGAGGCTTTGATTTTGCCTCACTGATCCTGGCGATGATTATCAGTATTGTGGCCTGCGCCCTGATGATTCTTGTCGGCGAGGCAAATATTTCACTGGCCGCCATTTTTAGTCTCTCCGGCAGTATCGTTGCCTGGTGCTTCGTTGGATTACTGAATTTTATACTGGAAATTTATTTCTGGGGCCTGCTGATCTCTATCATCGCCAGCTGGATTGCACCCTACAGCGGGAACCCCGTGCTGCTGCTTATTCATCAATTGCTTGAACCCATCATGCGCCGTGTGCATAAAGTCATCCCGCCAATGGGCGGGCTGGACTTCTCCCCGATTTTCGTTTTTCTGGGGATACAGCTTGTGGAAATTTTACTGGTTCAGGGGCTGGCTCTTAGTCTGAGTCTGCCAAGCCAGTACGTGATTGGCATCTGAAGAACATGGCCCTGGATATTCCACAAGACTCTGTCGGCATCGTCAACCCTGAATGTATTCATTTTGATGAAGCCCTGACCCTGCGCAGTGGAAAAGTCATTGATTCATATGAGCTGATGATTGAAACCTATGGGGAGCTGAATGCAGACAGGTCCAATGCCGTGCTTATCTGTCATGCGCTAAGCGGCGACCATCATGCCGCTGGCTACCATGACACCGGGGATAAGGATGAAAAACCTGGCTGGTGGGATAACTGCATCGGGCCGGGCAAGGCGATTGATACCCGGCGTTTTTTTGTTGTCTGCCTGAACAACCTGGGCGGCTGCGCTGGCAGTACTGGACCAAAATCCATCAACCCGGCAACAGGCAAACCCTTTGGTCCCGACTTCCCGATTGTAACTGTTCGCGACTGGGTAAATTCACAGGCCAGACTGGCAGATCGTCTGGAGATAAAGCAATGGGCAGCGGTGATTGGTGGCAGTTTGGGCGGTATGCAGGTGCTGCGCTGGGCTATTTCCTATCCGCAACGATTGCGCCATGCTGTCGTTATTGCAGCAGCTCCTAAACTGTCTGCCCAGAATATTGCCTTTAATGAAGTCGCCAGGCAGTCCATAACCTCTGACCCTGATTTTCATCAGGGCCGCTATTACGAACACGGAACTTATCCAAAAAAAGGACTGACGCTGGCACGAATGATAGGCCACATTACCTATCTCTCAGAACATGCTCTACGTGGCAAATTCGGCAAGGACTCCCTGAAGGGAGCCAACTTTGGCAGAGATTTGCGCAGCGGTAAATTAAACTTTGAGTTTGGGGTGGACTTTCAGGTTGAGAGCTATCTGCAATACAAGGGAGAATCTTTTTCCAGTAACTTTGATGCCAACACCTATTTGTTAATTACCAAGACACTCGACTATTTTGACCCTGCTGTAGACTACGATGGCGATTTAAGTCGGGCCTTTAGCGAAGGGAACTGTAAATTTCTGGTCATTTCATTCAGTTCCGACTGGCGCTTTCCGCCGGAACGATCCCGCGAAATTGTGAACACTCTGTTGCAAGCAAAGCGCCAGGTGTCTTATCTAGAAGTGGAGTCTGACGGCGGTCATGATGCTTTTTTATTAAATGACCCGCGCTACATAAAAGGCTTGAGCGCCTACCTTTCTGTTGTTGCTGAAGAATGTGAGCAATCTGCAGGAGGCATTCATGCGAGCTGACCTTCTGATCATCAAGGACTGGATAGAAAATGGCAGTCGTGTACTTGACCTCGGTTGCGGTGACGGATCTTTTCTGGCCTTGCTCAAACAGGAAAAAAATATTTTTGACTGCGGCCTCGATTTGGACCCGGATAATATCCAGAAATGTCTGGAAGCGGGCGTTAATGTTATTGAACAAGACCTGGACAAGGGCCTACCCAATTTTTCTGATGCCAGTTTTGACACTGTGCTGCTTACCCAGACCCTGCAGGCAGTTAACCGGCCGGACCTGCTAATTGAGGAAATGCTGAGAGTCGGCAAAAACTGCATAATCACCTTCCCCAATTTTGCCTACTGGCGCTATCGCTACCAGTTAGTCAGCAGGGGGCGTATGCCTGTCGCCAGAGATATCCCCTACCAATGGTATGATACTCCCAACATTCATTTTTGTACGATCCGGGATTTCGATGCGCTGTGTACAGAACATTATTTCAAAGTACTTAATCGCAGGGTTGTTGACGACAAGCACAAGCATTCAAGCCTCATGAACTTGTGGCCGAACTTTTTCGGCATTAATGCCATCTATCAGATCACCCGGTAAATGAGAAAACGCGTGCAGAAAATTTTCCTCTTCCTTATGCTGACTTTTGCACTTTGTGTTTCGCCTGTCGGGGCAGAAGAGCAATTATTCGGGGACTATACTGTTAACTATGTTGCGGTTTACAGCAACTTCCTGCGCCCGGAAATCGCCGAACGCTATGGCATTGTAAGGTCTGCCAGAAATGCCTTTGTGAATATCTCGGTACTCAGGAATGATAGCTCGCTGGGGACGCCGGTCAGCGCCCGCATCAGTGGGGAAAAGGAAAATTTTATCGGCCAGAGTGAAGCCATTGAATTTATAGAGATTCGTGAGGGTGATGCCATTTACTATATTGGCCAGTTTGAATTTTCCAACGCGGAAAACCTGCGCTTCAATCTCTCTGTCCAGCCGGAAAACCAGGGTCTAGCCTATTCCCTGAGTTGGACTACCCAGATGTATATCAACTAAGGGCTTCTTTCTAGCAATGGATGTGGTCCTCGCCAGCAATAACCCGGGAAAACTGAAAGAACTGCAGGAGACACTTGCCCCCTTGAAATTGCGCCTGCTTTCACAGGCGGAATTTGATTTTCCTGAAGCCATTGAAGATGGACTCAGTTTTGTTGAAAACGCCATCATCAAGGCCCGGCATGCTTCCAGACACACCGGGCTTCCGGCTCTTGCCGATGACTCTGGTTTGGAAGTCGATGCCCTGCACGGAGAGCCTGGTATTTATTCAGCACGATATGCCGGGCTCAATCAGGACCGCGATAGCAATGACCGCGCCAATAACCGTCTGGTGCTTGAAAAACTCAAAGCTGTGCCTGAATCAGAGCGCACAGCTCGCTTTCATTGCGTCATTGCGCTAACACGTTTTGCCAATGACCCCATGCCGCTTATTTGCCAGGGGTCCTGGGAGGGCAGGATCAGTTTTGAAGAGCGGGGAAATTTTGGTTTTGGTTATGATGCCATTTTTTATCTACCTGCTCATGACTGCAATTCGGCAGAACTGGAGCCTGCAGTAAAAAACACTCTCAGCCACCGTGCCAAGGCTATACAGGAACTGCTCAAGCACTGGCCATTATGAGCGCTTTGCTGAAACTGCCACCGCTTTCCCTTTACGTTCATATTCCCTGGTGCCTGCAAAAGTGCCCTTACTGTGATTTCAATTCCCATGAATTTGACGGAGAACTGCCCGAAACTCAATATGTCGATGCCTTGCTTGAAGATCTTGCAAGGGACCTAGAGTATGTCCAGCAGCGTCCCCTGCATTCCATTTTTTTTGGTGGGGGGACACCCAGCCTTTTTAGTGCAGAAGCCATTGAGCGCATACTCTCAGCTTGCAAAAAGCAAATTGGCTTTGAGCGCAATATCGAAATTACCCTGGAAGCCAATCCAGGGACCTTTGAACAGGACCGATTTGCCAACTACCGTGCGGTCGGTATAAACCGACTTTCGATTGGCATTCAGAGTTTTCAGGCTGCTATGCTTTCGAAGCTGGGACGGGTACATGATGAGAGAGAAGCCTTGTCGGCAGCTGAAATTGCGCTAGCAGCCGGTTTTGAAAATTTCAATCTGGACTTGATGTTTGGACTGCCTGGGCAGAGCCTTGAGCTAGCAATGACTGACCTCAAGCAAGCCCTTGCCTTGCAGCCCACTCACATTTCCTGGTATCAGTTAACATTGGAGCCAAACACCGTTTTTTATAAACACCCTCCCAAATTACCAAAGCCTGATTTGATCGACAGAATCCAGGACGCCGGCATAGCACTGCTGGATGAGGCAGGCTACCAGCGATATGAAATTTCGGCGTTCAGCCGTCACGGCAAGCAGGCCAAGCATAATCTCAATTACTGGCATTTTGGCGATTATCTCGGGATTGGAGCCGGCGCCCACGGCAAGATCACTCGAACTTTGCAATCGCAGATAATCCGGACCCGCAAAATCCGGCAACCTAAGGCTTATCTGGCTCAAGAAAGCGTTTTGAATGCTGATATCAGTGAAATTGCAGAATCCGACTTAGCCCTTGAATATATGATGAATGTATTAAGGCTGGTGCAAGGCTCTGATTTGGAAGAATTTGAAAGCAGAACCGGTCTGCCGCGAAGCCGTATAATGCAAACCCTTGCCCGGCTTCAGGAGCAAAAACTGCTGCAAACAGAAGGAATTGTGACCAGCCCAAAAGGGATGAATTTACTGAACAATGTGTTACAGGCTTTTATTAACTAGTATTCAGCGTTAATATTTCGCCTATTGTGCCCGATAATAGTTAATTTACTCCTGAACTCTATAGACTTATGTCAAATGCAGCACTGAATACCAGCCCTTGCACCCATGGATTTATCCAGGCTTCCTGCACCTCGTGCAATTTAAAAGGTATCTGTTTGCCGCTGGCGATGGATATCAATGACATTGACAGGCTGGATAGTATCATTCAGCGCAGTCGCCCCATTCAGGGTGGCGAGCACCTCTACCGTGCTGGGGACAAATTTACCTCGATTTTTGCTATACGTTCTGGCTCCATCAAAACCTACATGATTGATGATGATGGCATTGAGCAGATTACTGACTTCTACCTGCCCGGTGAAGTTCTCGGATTTGATGGCATTGATAACGAATCCTACGGATGCAATGTAATAGCCCTGGATACCTCAACAGTTTGCGAAATTCCATTTGCCCGCATGGAAGAGCTTTCTTTGCAGGTGCCTTCTCTGCAGCGGCATTTTTACCAGTTAATGAGCCGCCAGATTGAACTCAATCACCGTCTTCTGCTGACCATCAGCAAAAAAAATGCAGAAGGCAGGGTCGCAACCCTGCTGTTGAGTCTCTCTCAGCGAAATAGCCGGCGAAAACTGTCTCCTACCGCGATGCGTTTACCCATGTCCCGTATGGACATCGGCAACTTCCTCGGTTTAACCATCGAAACTGTCAGCCGAACCTTCAGCCGTCTGCAAAAAGAAAACATTATCAGTGTCGATGGCCGTGAAGTGATCATTAACGACCACGAAAAACTTAGCGAACTGTCTCATAAAACTCGCTGATTTATTTCAGGTATTGCTTCCAGCAGACCAGAGCACATGAAAAACCTGCTCTTCTTATCTTGCTTCCTCATGCTCCTTGGCAACTCATGTCTGGCACAATCCAAGCCCGAACGTATTGTCAGTATGAGTCTGTGCAGTGACGAACTGATTTTGGCTCTGGCCCAACCTGAACATATTCTTTCCATTAGCTATCTCTCTGCCGATACAGCGTTTTCAGCTAACAGTGATGAGATACCTGCTGGCGTGTCACTTAACCGCGGCCGCGCAGAAGAAATCATTGCCCTTGAGCCTGATTTGATCTTGAGCAGTCAGTTCAGTGCCACAAATGCCGTCAACCTGCTCCAAAGCCTGGATTATTCAGTGAATGTACTGGGCTTTCCATCCGACCTCGATGCATCCTATCGTCAAATTCGCGAAGTCGCCGCACTCCTGCATGAACCTGAGCGCGGCGAACAATTGATTGCCTCAATGCAGGCAAATCTGCAGGACATCCAGAGTGCACTTCGCAGCCTGCAGGGGCAGTCTGCCATTTTTTATTCAAATAATGGATTCAGTTTTGGCCGTGGGACATTGCGTGATCACTTTCTGTCTTCATTGCAGTTACGTAATCTGGCCAGTGAACAGGGACTTAACAATGTCGGCAAGTTCCCACTGGAATTGCTGATCCAGTCTCGTCCGGATTTTTTACTGGTGGATGCGGCCACAGCCCACGACGATCAACTGGCCAGCCCCCTGTTAAAACACCCTGTCATCAATCAGTTTTTTTCCGCAGAACAAGTCATCGTTCTGCCGGACCGTTTATTTCAGTGCGCTGGGCCTTCATTTCTTCAAGCTTACTCCCATATGCTGAATGCACTCGGCTTTGAACCATGAACCTGAGCAAACATCCAGCCCTGCGCCTGAGCCTGCTGATTCTAGCTATTTTGCTTTTTTTTTGTTGGAACCTCAGCAGTGGCGCCGCCGATATTTCCATCGCCAAGGGCCTTGCTGACATGGCAAACGGTTCGCAAAGCACGGATGCTCTGATTTTGGCTGAAATTCGTTTACCCAGAGCCCTGCTAGCCCTTTGTATCGGTTTTTCACTGGCCCTGTCAGGAGCCGCCCTGCAGGGCTTGCTCATCAATCCGCTGGCCAGTCCTGACCTTCTGGGCGTCTCACAAAGCGGGGTGTTTGCTGCGGTCATTGCCTTGTACTTCGGCCTGGCCTCCTTCGCCTGGTTTATCGTACCGCTGGCTGCTATGAGCGGAGCGTTGCTGGCCGTTGCCATTATTTTTCTGCTGGCTGGAAAAACCCGCAATGCATTGACCATCATCCTTATCGGGATTGCCATCAACGCCATCTGTACCGCTTTAACCTCTTTTGCACTTAACTATGCACCAAACCCTTTTGCCCTGCAGGAAATATATTTCTGGATGCTCGGTTCGCTGAGCAACCGCAGTAGTAATGAATTCTTCTTTGCCTTTCCTTTTATGTTATTTGGCTGTCTGCTGATTTTGACAGGCAAACGTTTTCTGGACGCGATGAGCCTGGGAGAGCTCAGTGCCCGGTCCCTGGGTTTCAATCTTAATGTACATAAAAGCCTGCTCATCATTGGTGTTGCCTTTGCAACTGGAGCCTCTGTTGCGGTAAGCGGCAACATCTCCTTTATCGGCCTGATGGTGCCTCATTTATTGCGCCCTCTGGTTAATCATGAGCCCGGGCGTCTGCTTATCTACAGCGGATTGGGGGGCTCCTGTCTCTTGTTGCTGGCTGATACCCTGGTTCAGCTTTTGCCTGGGGCACAGGAATTACAGGTAGGCGTGTTAACAGCAGCGCTGGGCGGGCCTTTTTTCCTTTTTTTGATTTACAAACACAAGCAGTTACTCCGATGAGCCCCTTGCTGAGCGCCAAAGACCTGAGCTGGTACATCGCTGATTCAGCGATACTGCAGGATATTTCCTTGAGCCTGCAGCAAGGGGAGCTACTGGGCATCATTGGCCCCAATGGCGCAGGTAAATCGTCCTTACTGCAAATGCTTGCCGGTATCACGCAGGCTGACAAAGGGGAATTATGCCTGCACGACAGACCCTATACCCAGTTTGACAGGCGCAGTTTTGCGCAGGCTCTCAGCTATTTGGAACAGGATGCGCAGGTTAACTGGCCGCTACTCACAGAAAAAGTTATTGAGCTGGGACGTAGCCCGCATCTGTCCGCTTACGGTAGTTTGTCAGAAGCAGACCGGCTGGCTGTGCAGGAGGCCATTTCAGTCACCGGTATTCAACATTTGACGGGGCGCAATGTCAGCAGCCTGTCACAGGGTGAAAAAATGCTGGTGGCACTGACAAGGGTTTTTGCCACGCAGGCAGACATCATTCTGGCAGATGAACCGGTTGCAGCCCTTGATCCCTACCATCAGCTCTTGATCATGGAGCTCTTGCATTCACACAGCAAAAAGCCCGGAGCGGCTGCCATCGTGGTTCTGCATGACCTGGGCCTGGCCGCTCGATTTTGTGACCGCCTGCTATTAATGTCTGCTGGCAGAATTGTCAGTGCCGGGGCTCCAGAGAACGTACTTTGTGCCGAAAATCTACGCGAGTTTTACCGGATCCTTTGTTATAGTGATTTCAGCCAGGCTCTTATACAGCCACTGGAACGGCTCTGATACCGGCCCGGAAATACATGAATGAAAATTTGGAAAAAACAACAATCGCCCGCTGAGCTAAATGCTTTTTTGTCCGACTCCATGGCTGGCAATCTGGGTATCAATTTTCTGGAACTCGGTGATGACTACCTGAAGGCTAGCATGCCCCTAAGCGAAAAGACCCGACAAAATATGGGTTTCATGCACGGCGGCGCAAATGTCGTGCTGGCAGAAACGCTTGGCAATATTGCCGCGATCCTTTGCTGTGAAGAAGGCAAAACAGTCGTTGGCCTCGACATCAATGCCAATCACATCCGTCCAGGCTTTGGTGAAGTCACCGGCATCGCCTGCCCCATTCATCTCGGTCGCTCAACCATGATCTGGGAAATAAAAATTTACAACAGCGACAAAAAACTGACCTGCATATCGCGCTTTACCGGTGCAGTCATCGACAAGCCGGTCTAGACCTGATGAGCCGCCACGCCTTTCAGGGAGACACCGGGTTTATTCGATTATTTGACCTCTTGTTGCAAGTCCCCAGCGTTAGTTCTGCCAACCCTGCACTGGATCATTCCAACTTGCCCCTTATCCATTTATTGGCTGAGGTATTTCAAGAACTCGGCTTCCACTGTGAAGAAATCAGCGTCGCAGAGCAACCAAAAAAGGCCAACCTGATTGCAACGCTGGGCAGTGGCCCGGGGGGGCTGGTTCTGGCAGGACACACGGATACCGTTCCTTTCGATGAAGCGCTCTGGCAGTTCAATCCACTTCGGCTCACTGAAAAAGATAATCGGCTCTATGGCCTGGGCGCCACCGACATGAAAGGGTTTTTCGCCATTGTTCATGCCGCCATTGCGCCACTGCTAAAAGATAGCAGCGCATTGAAACAGCCTCTTATTATTCTGGCTACCTGTGATGAAGAAAGCTCCATGAACGGAGCACGTACACTTGCCAAGCTGGGGCGTCCCAAGGCGCGCTACGCGCTCATTGGCGAACCAACCGGACTGCAGCCCATCAACATGCATAAAAGCGTCATGATGGAGACGATTCGTGTTCAGGGTAAAAGCGGACATTCTTCCAATCCGGCGTTGGGAAATAATGCCCTCGAAGCGATGCATGAGATTATCGCCACCCTGCTGACTTTTCGTCAGCAACTGCAGGCCAAGTATCATAATCCTCATTTTGCTGTTGAAGTACCCACTCTGAACCTCGGGGCAATACATGGCGGCGACAATCCGAACCGGATCTGTGGTCATTGCTCACTGGAATTTGATGTTCGTCTTTTGCCGGGCATGGCAAATGACTCTGTGCGACAGGCCATAACAGAATTTATTGAGCCCATTGCCCGTAAACATCAGACCGACATTTCTCTGCAGACCCTGTTTCCCGGGGTTGAGGCCTTTGAAAACACCGACAGCGAGCTGCTCAAAGTCGCTGAAAAACTCACCGGCTATCAGGCTACAACGGCAGCCTTTGGCACTGAAGCCCCTTTTCTGCAGAAGCTGGGCATGGATACCATTGTGCTGGGGCCCGGCTCCATCGATATGGCACATCAACCCGATGAATACATGGCCCTCGACCAGGTACAGCCGGCTATCAAGATCATTCAGTCTCTGGTGCGGAACTACTGCCTGTAAATATTATGTTTTTTCAACAGCTTGCTTCTGCCCGCCCATAGAAATATTGGAGAATTTTCTTTGTTTTCCTGTAGAATAGCCGCCCTTTTCCAGATTTAGTAAACAAGAGAGTGGCAAACGTGGCAAGAGACACAAAACAGTATGTGTCCTGGTTCAGACATTCTTCCCCCTATATCAATGCATATAGGGGCAAGATTTTCGTCATGCTATTGCCTGGTGAAGCCATCGCGCATGAAAATTTCCATAACATTGCGCATGACATCACGCTGTTAAACAGTCTCGGTGTGAAACTGGTGCTGGTACATGGTGCCCGTCCGCAGATTGATGCCGCACTCAAGGCGGCTGGCCTGAAAGCGGATCTGCAGGAAGAGCCATATGGCAAACTTCATAGGCAGCTCAGAGTCACCGATGTTGATAGCCTGGGACATATCAAACAGGTGGTTGGCCAGATGCGTATTGATATTGAAGCCCTGTTCTCCATGGGTTTGGTCAACTCGCCCATGCACGGTGCAGATATCAATATCTGTAGCGGCAATTTTGTCGTTGCCAAACCCTATGGGGTCCAAAACGGAATCGACTATGCGCATACCGGCGAAATTCGCAAAGTCGACGGTGCCGCCATCCTTGCTCAACTGGCAAACAATAATATCGTACTGCTCTCCAATCTGGGTTATTCAGCAACCGGAGAAGTCTTCAACCTGACCGCTGAAGAAATTGCCGCAGAAACAGCTATAGCACTACAGGCTGACAAGCTACTGATTTACAGCCATGAAGCCGGCATCCTGGATAAGGAAGGCGTTCCTATAAATAAACTCAATGCCGAGCAGGCACAAAAACTGATTAACGAAAAAATCAAATCCGGCGGTTTGGGAGAAGCCCTGAAAAACCTTGAGTTGAGTGTTCGCGCTTGCCGCTCGGGGGTTAAACGATCGCAAGTCATTTCCTATGTAGAAGACGGCGCACTGTTAACAGAATTATTCACCCGTGACGGCATCGGCACCCTGATTACCAAAGACCTCTATGAGGAAATCAGGCCAGCAACGATTCTGGATATTGGTGGCATCATGGATTTGATAGACCCGCTCGAGCAGCAAGGAATTCTGGTCCACCGCTCTCGTGAAAAACTCGAGGCCGAAATCAGTCATTTTATGGTGATTGAGCGCGAAGGCATGATCATCGCTTGTGCCGCGCTGTTTTTACATGACGATCACACCGCTGAGCTTGCCTGCGTAGCTACACGGGATGAATACCGCAACAACAAATACGGTCAGGCTATTTTCGAACACATTGAGCAGCTGGCCATCGACCAAAATGTCAAGAAACTGTTTGTGCTGACAACCAAGTCACCGCATTGGTTTCTGGAAAAGGGTTTTACCGAAGGCTCGGTAGACACGCTGCCGCTTGAAAAGAAGAGCCTGTACAACTATCAGCGCAACTCAAAGGTCCTGGAAAAAAACCTGTAATATTTTCATTTAATTGACACCTGTTGAATGGACGCTTTAAATCGTTAAGACGAGACATAAAAGCTAGGGCGGACAAAGTAGTGAGGCCAAGCAAGATAGTGTATATGTAACAGCCAGGTCTCATGTGAATCAGCAACAAATTTAAAAGAAACATCTTAAAAGTATCACGAGCACAACTCAGGCAAGCTCAGCAGTTTCAACAAAGCGAGAAGATTTATGGCTAAATATCGTTCACACACGTCCACCAAGGGTCGCAACATGGCGGGCGCACGTGCTTTGTGGCGTGCAACCGGCATGAAGGATGATGATTTTGATAAACCGATCATTGCCATTGCGAATTCATTCACCCAGTTTGTTCCTGGGCACGTTCACCTCAAAGACCTGGGCCAACTGGTCGCGCGTGAAATTGAAAAAGCCGGCGGCGTTGCCAAGGAATTCAATACCATTGCTGTGGATGACGGTATAGCCATGGGACATGATGGCATGCTCTACAGCCTGCCCTCACGAGAAATTATTGCCGACTCCATCGAATACATGGTCAATGCCCATTGTGCCGATGCCATGGTCTGTATTTCCAACTGTGACAAAATCACACCGGGCATGTTAATGGCGGCATTACGCCTGAATATTCCGGTGATTTTCGTTTCTGGTGGCCCCATGGAAGCCGGCAAAACCAAATTGGCCGGAGAAGTGGTCAAACTGGACCTGATTGATGCGATGGTCGCAGCTGCTGATGACAGGGTCAGCGATGAAGATGCACTGGAGTACGAACGTTCAGCCTGCCCTACTTGTGGCTCCTGCTCGGGTATGTTTACCGCCAATTCTATGAACTGCCTGACTGAAGCGCTGGGCCTTGCTCTGCCCGGAAACGGCTCAACTCTGGCCACCCATGCTGACCGTGAAAAGCTCTTCCTGCAGGCAGGTCAGCTGATTGTTGATCTAGCCAAGCGTTATTATGAAGCCGATGATACCTCGGTGCTGCCACGTGAAATCGCTAACTTCAAGGCCTTTGAAAATGCCATGAGTCTGGATATTGCCATGGGTGGTTCTACCAATACTATTTTGCACCTGCTGGCAGCCGCCCAGGAAGCTGAACTGGCTTTTACCCTGAATGATATTGACCGCCTTTCACGCAAGGTTCCTCAGTTATGTAAAGTTGCGCCGTCCACCAATCTTTACCACATGGAAGACGTGCACCGAGCTGGCGGTATCATGGCCATTCTGGGCTCACTGGAACGCGCTGGTTTGCTTAACAGCGATATCCCTACTGTACACAGCCCGTCTATCAAGGCAGCACTGGAAACCTGGGATATCTCCAACAATCCTGCTGAAGACGTGCAGGAATTCTATCGCGCTGGCCCGGCCGGTATTCCTACCCAGACAGCCTTCAGTCAGTCCACACGCTGGGATACGCTGGATACTGACCGGCAAAAGGGTTGTATTCGCGACATTGAATACGCTTATTCGCAGGAAGGCGGACTGGCCGTTCTGTTCGGCAATATTGCGCGAAATGGCTGTATTGTCAAAACCGCTGGCGTTGATGACAGCATTCTGACTTTTTCTGGCCCAGCCCGTATCTTTGAAAGCCAGGACTCCGCCGTCAAAGCCATACTCGCCGATAAAATTGTTGCCGGCGATATCGTGCTGATTCGTTATGAGGGCCCGAAAGGCGGACCCGGCATGCAGGAAATGCTCTACCCCACCTCCTATATGAAATCCAAAGGGCTTGGCAAGCAGTGCGCGCTGCTGACTGATGGCCGTTTTTCCGGTGGCACGTCTGGGCTTTCCATCGGCCATGTCTCACCGGAAGCTGCGGAAGGTGGAGACATTGCCCTGGTCAATGAGGGAGACATCATCAATATTGATATACCCAAGCGCCGTATCGAGCTGGCTATCTCTGATGAAGAACTACTGAAAAGACGTGAAGACATGCTCGCTAAAGGTAAGAATGCCTGGAAGCCGCTGGAACAAAGAACCCGCAAAGTGACTTCAGCATTAAAAGCCTATGCTGCTTTGACCACCAGCGCGGATAAAGGCGCGGTTCGGAATGTAGACCAGTTGTCCAAATAACATGGACTGGAAAATATTTCTTACTGTTTTTTTGACGGTGCTAATCGCTGAACTGGGTGATAAAACCCAACTAGCTACCATGCTGTTTGCCGCCGATCGTGAAGTAAATAAAGTCACGGTATTTTTTGCCGCATCGGTGGCGCTGATTATTGCCTCGGCCATCGGCGTGCTGGCAGGCAGTCTGCTTGCCAATCTGATCAACACGAAATATCTGCACTATATCGCAGGCACCGGTTTTATCCTGATCGGAATCTATACCCTCTATCGGGCTTGATCCACTTTTTCCAGCACGATAAAACTGTAATCGTAAGGATTTGGCTCCAGCGCCTTGAAATCTTCACGGGCAATTGTCTGCCACTGTTGCTGGTCAAACTTAGGAAAAAAAGCATCACCCTGCACCTCGGCGTGTACCTGGGTTAAATACATCCTTTGTGCCTGCAGCAGAGCCTGCTGATAAAGCTCCGCACCACCTATGACCATGGCTTCATCCACGCCATCTATAAAGCAAATACTTTCGGCCAGCTCTTTCGCCGCCTCCAGTGAATGAACGACCTTGATGCCTTCAGCCTGATAAGCGGGATTACGGGTAACCACAATGTTAGTTCGCCCAGGCAAAGGTCGACCGATTGACTCATAGGTCTTGCGTCCCATTATGATGGGTTTTCCCATGGTGACGCGTTTGAAATACTTCAGATCCTCACTCAGGTGCCAGGGTAAATTATTGTTGATGCCGATGACCCGGTTTTGCGCCATGGCGACAATTAAAGCCAGTTTCATTACACCGCTACCGGCGCTTTGATATGCGGATGGCACTGATAATTAACTATCTCGAAATCTTCATAGGCATAGTCATAGAGTGAAGCCGGTTTTCTGTTAATTTTTAATTCTGGCAATGGAAAAGGTTTGCGACTCAGCTGCTCTTTCACCTGGTCCATGTGATTGGAATATATATGTACATCGCCTCCACTCCAGACAAAATCACCGACTTCAAGATCACACTGTTGTGCTATCAAGTGTGTGAGCAGTGCATAGGATGCAATGTTGAATGGCACCCCCAGAAAGGTGTCTGCAGAGCGTTGATAGAGCTGGCAGGACAGCTTGCCGTCGGCTACGTAAAACTGGAAAAGGGAGTGGCAGGGAGGCAAGGCCATTTCGTCGACGAATGTCGGATTGTAGGCAACCACCATATGACGGCGTGAATCAGGATTGTTTTTGATGCTGTTCAACACATTGCTGATCTGATCGACCGTAGTGCCGTCCCTGCCAGGCCAGGCACGCCACTGTCGGCCATAGACCGGCCCAAGGTCACCATTTTCATCTGCCCATTCATCCCAGATACTGACGCCGTTATCTTGCAAATATTTGATATTGGTATCACCCTTTAAAAACCACAAGAGCTCGATAATGATAGAGCGCAGATGCAGTTTCTTGGTAGTCACCAAGGGAAACCCCTCTGCCAGATCAAAGCGCATCTGATGACCAAAAACGGATAGCGTGCCGGTGCCGGTTCGATCCGTTTTTTGTGTTCCTTCATCCAGAACCCGTTGCAACATATCGAGATATTGCTTCATGCCTTTGCCCTGTCAAAAAAGTGTTTAGTATAAGCCAGAAAGAGTATTGCCCCGCCAATCAGTATCATCGGCGCAGACAGTAGCTGTCCCATTGTCATCCAGTCGAACGCGACAAAATTGATCGCGGCATCCGGCTGCCGGTAAAACTCTACAAAAAAACGAAAGAGGCCATAACAAAAACAAAAAAGACCGCTAACCGCAAAAGCCGGTCGCGGCCTGGAAGAATAAAGCCAGAGGATGATGAAGAGGGTCAATCCTTCAAGGCCAGCCTGATACAGCTGTGATGGATGCCTGAGCAAACCTTCAGGGTCTGTTGGAAAGACCATTGCCCAGGCAACAGAGGTCTCCCTACCATAGAGTTCAGCGCCTATAAAATTCCCCAGGCGCCCTGCGCCCAGCCCGATGGGTACCAGAGGAGCGACAAAGTCCATTACTTCTATAAAAGTTTTTTTATACTTTCGGCCAAACAGAAATGCGGCCAACAGTACGCCGAGAAAACCGCCATGGAAAGACATTCCACCACGCCAGACAAGAAACAGGGAAAGCGGGTTTTCCAGCAGGCCACCCAGGTTATAAAAGAGCATGTAGCCAATACGGCCGCCAAGTACCACGCCCAGCGCGCCATAAAAAATCATGTCGCTAATCTGCTCATCATTCCAGCCCGACCCTGCTACAGCCGCCCTTTTTTTGCCTAACAGCCAGGCACCACCAAACCCGATCAGGTACATGATGCCGTACCAGTGAATCTCAAGCGGGCCTATCGCAATGGCAACGGGATCTATATCAGGATATTGCAGCATACTGCGCCGCAGTATAACGGTTTTTGCGCTGAATGGGGGCTTAAAATCAGGCTCTGGCAGTTCGCAGCAGACGCTCGACACCGGCGTTATAAAGCTCCATATCAATCATGGATTTAACCGTTTCGCTGTCTTCTGCCTGCAAGGCGCGATAGAGCAGTTCTTCAGCCTGCTGGAAGCTGATATTGCGGATAACCGACTTCACCCGACTAAGGGCATTGATGTTCATCGACAGAACTTTATAGCCCATGGCCATCAGCAATATGGCAGCCCCCGGATCGCCGGCCATTTCCCCGCAGACGCTATAACGTAAACTGGCTTTTTCTGAGGCGCGTGCAATCTCATTGAGCGCATGCAGTACCGGTGGATCATAGGCAGAAAAAAGGCTGGCCACCCGCGGATTGTTACGGTCTACCGCGAGCAAATACTGAATCAAGTCATTGGTGCCAACTGATATGAAATTTACCCGACTGGACAGCGCTTTTATCTGGTAGACCATGGCAGGCACTTCGACCATGACGCCTATATCCGGTTTATGAATATTCAGGCCTTCTTCCAGCAATTCCGAATAACCCCGGTCTATCAGGTGCATGGCATAATCAATCTGCCGCATATTGCTGACCATCGGCAACATGATCTGCAAATTATCCAGCCCCTGGCTGGCCTTCATCATGGCCCTGACCTGAGAGATAAAAATTTCCGGATGGTCCATGCTGACCCGAATACCGCGCCAGCCCATAAAGGGGTTTTCTTCCTTGATGGTAAAGTAGGGCAGCGCCTTGTCGCCTCCAATATCCAGCGTTCTCATGGTAACCGGTAAGGGATGCAGGGCTTCCAACTGTGGCCGATAAATTTCAGTCTGTTCACGTTCAGTCGGGAAACTGTCTCTTAAAATAAAGGGCACCTCGGTACGAAACAGCCCGATCCCTTCCGCACCGCGCATTTTTGCGGTTGCTGAATCGGTCACAATCCCTGTATTCACCCAGAGTTCGATACGCTTTTTATCCAGCGTCTCTGCGGGCAGGTCCTTGAGTGCTTCCAGTTCTTCAGACAGCTGGACCTGCTCATTTACTATTTCCTGGAAGCGGGCACGCAGCTCATCAGACGGATTGCTGTAAACCTTGCCATTGTAGCCATCGATGATGAGTTCCTTGCCATCAAATTCCGAGAAAGGAATGTCGATGGCGCCCATCACGGCTGGAATACCCATACCGCGCGCTAGAATGGCTACATGGGAATGTCCGGAACCCTTGGCAGACACGATGCCTACCAGGCTTTCCTTGGGCACCTCGGCAAACATGGCAGCTGACAATTCTTCACAGACAAGAATGCAGCGTTGTGGATAGACCCGGGTTTTTTGTTCCTTGTCCTGCAGATAGAACAGCACCCTGCCACACAAATCCTTGATATCCGTGGCACGTTCACGCAGATAATCATCATCGATCATTTCAAGGTTTTTTACATGCGACATGGCTACACTGGCCAGAGCCCCCTGAGCCCAGATACCTTCTTTGATTTTGGCCACCACCTCATTACCCAGCGCCTGATCACTGAGCATATGCAGGTAGGCATCGAAGAGTTCGCGCTCTTCGGGCCGCAGCTGACCCTTGATTTTCATTTTCAGTTCGCCAATATCAATACGTACGGATTCCAGACATTCGTTAAAGAAGCGAATCTCGGCCTTAATATCCTTGCAGGGCCGGTTTGGAATTGCACTCAAATCGGCCGGAGGAAACACCGCTACAGCTTCAGCAATGGCAACACCGGGGGCCCCCGGCAGGCCTTCAAATGACACATCAATGGTTTTTATGCCGGAAGGACTGAAGCCGGTAATAGCTCCCCTGGCCTCAGCATTGGCTATAAGTCCGGCAAGTTGCGCCGACAGCGTAATCAGGAACGCCTCTTCCTCAGCATCGAAAATTCGTTTTTCGGTTTCCTGAACAACCAGAACGCCGAGCACCTGCTGGTGGTGAATAATGGGGACCCCCAGAAAAGACTCAAACTGCTCCTCACGGGTTTCGGGCAGGTAGACGTAATTGGGGTGGGAACTGGCATTATCCAGGTTAACCGGTTCTGCACGTCGTGCCACCAGCCCGACAAGGCCTTCTTCCGCACCCAGGCTGACCTTGCCGACAGCAGCCTCGTCCAGACCAATGGATGCCATTAACACGTAACGGTTGAGATTCTGGTCAAGCAGATAAACCGAACAGACCCGAGTCGATAAAGCGCGCTGTACCCGCTGGGTAATGATATCCAGGCTGGCGTTAAGGTCTTTTGCCCCATTCACCTCCTGAATGATGCTGCGCAGGGTATCTAACATATGGCTTATCTATCTAAGATACGGATGCAGAGGTCCGCTTGTTGTCAGCAGTAGACTGGCCAAGCGCCTGGTTCATTGGCTGGCGGAATTCCTTCAGTGCACGGGTATAAACATCGCGCTTGAATGGAATCACTTTTTCCAGCGGCTTCCAGTAACTTATCCAGCACCAACGATCAAACTCGGGCTTATCAGTCCTATCAAAACAAATGTTGCTGGCATCACTGAGCAACTTGAATAAAAACCACTTTTGCTTTTGCCCGATACAAACCGGCTGGGTATTTTGCCGGATAAACTGCCGGGGCAGGCGGTAAGGCAACCAGCTTTTGCTTGTGGCCACGATTTCCACATCCTCGGGAAACAGACCGACCTCTTCATAAAGCTCTCTTAAGGCTGCCTCTTCAGGGCTTTCGTGTTTTTGTATGCCCCCCTGGGGAAACTGCCAGGCATTTTGTCCGGCCCGTTTGGCCCACAGCAGTTTGCCTTCATCATTGAAAATAATGATGCCAACATTCGGCCTGAATCCATCTTGATCTATCACAATATTGCGCTTCCGTATTAATTCGTCTTGCCATTAAAGCGAGCAGCCCTGAGCTAAGCTTCATAGCTTTCTGTGTAGGCTTCGGCCGAAAGCAGGTCATCCAGTTCACTTTCATCGCTCAATTTAATCTTGAACAACCAGCCGTCATCATAAGGGCTGGTGTTGACGGACTCAGGGCTGTTTTCCAGTTCTTCGTTAACTGCCACAATCTCGCCACTCACCGGGGCATAGATATCTGAGGCTGTCTTGACCGACTCAATGACGCTGACCTCATCTCTGGCATTGACCATTGAACCTGCTTCCGGCAATTCTACATAAACCACATCCCCAAGCTCCGATTGGGCAAAATCACTGATCCCAACTGTGGCCACGGCGTTATCATCCAACTTCAGCCACTCGTGACTGCTTGTGTAGTACAAATCTTCTGGGGTTTCGCTCACTTCTTCCTTCCTCGGTTAATCGTTTTCCGGTGCCAGGAAACACAGGAAAAACACTTATTTGAATTGACTCATCATAAGTAAGAGGCGGGCTTCCTGCAAGGATTTATATGGCCCTGCTTAGACCCTGAGACTGGCAGGACGGGCACTGCGAATCAGCATGAATACAGGTATTAGCCCTAATAGAATTAAAGTTACAGAAGGTAATGAAGCCCGCTCCCACTGCCCTTCAGCCGTCATCTGGTAGATTCTGACTGCCAGTGTGTCCCAGCCGAAAGGTCGCATGATCAAGGTTGCCGGCATCTCCTTCATCACATCCACAAAAACGATGATGAGCGCCGTGAACAGACCTGGTCGCAATAAGGGCACGTAGACCTGACGCAAGAGACGACCTGGTGAACCGCCCAGGCTTTTAGCCGCCTCGATAATACTAGGGTTGATGCGTTCAAAGCCTGCTTCCAATGGCGCAAAAGCGACAGCCATGAACCTCGTACAGTAGGCCAATACCAGGGCGAACAGGCTTCCTACCAGAAAGGGCCTGATATTCCAGCTAAACAGGCTTTGTGCGCTCTGGATCATGAGCTGGTCCAGATAGGTAAAACTGAGAATGATGCCAACCGCCAGAACCGAACCCGGCAAAGCATAACCCAGTGTTGAGACTCTGATGACCAGGTTCTGCCAGCGTTTTTCCGCTTTTTTTGCCGGCAGACGCTTAACGTAGGCCAGCACCAGGGCAAAAACTGTGGTGGCTAAGGCCGCTATGAACCCCAGGCCAAGCGTATTGAAAAGAAAGCCCCAGTATCGCCGGTCCAATTCCTCAGCAATGACCTCAAGACACCAGAGCAGCAACTGCATCAGTGGCAAGATAAAAGCCAGCAGGAAGATCATCAGGCAAAAGCCGGTGGCTGCAAACGCTCTGCCTCCTGTGAGTCGATAGGCTCGCATTGGCTGACTGTTTTTTTGACTATAGCGTGCCTGGGCGCGCCCCTTTTGTTCCAGCACCAGCACCACTGCCACAAAGAGCAGCAGCAGGGATGCAAGTTGTGCGGCAACTGCGAGATTGAACAGTCCGTACCAGGCATCATAGATAGCGGTTGTAAAAGTGTCGAAGTTAAACACGGATACGGCGCCGAAATCCGCCAGAGTTTCCATCAGAGCCAGCGCAAGGCCTGCGACAATGGCCGGTCTGGCAACCGGCACAGCCAGACGAAAGAAGGCTTTCCAGTAACTTTGACCAAGAATTCTGCCGGCATCCATCAGTTGCCGGCCCTGCGCGACAAAAGCACTACGCGCCAGCATATAGACATAGGGATACAGGACTAGGGTGAGCACGATAATAACCGCACCGGCTCCCTGCACATCGGGAAAATAGACCTGACTGCCAAACCAGGACCGCAAACTGCTTTGCACCGGCCCGGCATAGTTGAGCAGGCCCAGAAACACAAAAGCCATGACATAGCCGGGAATCGCCAGAGGCAGCATCAGCGCCCATTCAAAAAAGCGCCGACCAGGAAATTCACAGACTGAGCAGAGCCACGCCAGACTGACGCCCAACAGGCTTACGCCAATGCCCACTCCCACCAGCAGAAGCAACGTATTTCCCAGCAGGCGATCCAGTTTGGTATTAAACAGGTGTTGCCAGATCTCCTGTTCACCATTGCCCACCGTGGCCCATTGCGTAAAGATCACAAGAATCGGCAAGAGCACGACGGCAGCGACAGCGTAGGAAAACGTTTTCCATGGCCAGCCACCAGGACTGCGCTTTGCTGCAATAGCCTTGCTAATTGAGGCAGTCATGGGAACTCAGCGGTAATCGGCTCTGTCCATGAGCATGACTGCAGCGGACTGCAGGCGTCCGGCAGCCTCAACATTGATTTCATCCTGTTTAAAATCACCCCATTGAGCAACCAGTGGCACCGGCGCCACTGCCGGGTTGGCCGGATATTCCAGGTTTAACTCGGAAAACATCTGCTGCGGCTCCTGCGTTGAAAGCCACTCGATCAGACGTTTGGCACCTGCCGGGTTATGCGCATAGCGAGTGACACCTGCGCCAGAAATATTGACGTGAGTACCCGAGTCCTGCTGATTCGCCCAGTACAGGCCAACCGGAAAATCAGGATCATCCGCCAGCATCCTGCCCAGATAATAGGAATTAACCAGCCCGACATCGCACTGGCCGGCGGCAATTGCCTCTAGTACCAGATTATCGCTACTAAAAACAGGCGCCGCCAGATTGGCTACCCAGCCTTCCACGATTGCCTGTGTCCTCTCTTCTCCAAGCCTTTCTATCATTGTGGCAACCAGTGACATGTTGTAGACCTCTTTTGAGGTGCGCAGGCACAAGCGTCCATGCCAGCGCTCGGAGGCCAGATCTTCATAGCTGGAAAGCTGTGCTGGGTCCACCCGGTCTTTGGCATAGACGATGGTACGGGCTCGCACCGAGAGGCCAAACCATTGACCCTGAGGGTCACGCAAATGAGGCGGAATATTGGCTGCCAGAATGTCCGAATCAATGGCTGCCATCAGTCCCCTGTCGGCAGCCGTCCATAAAAAGCCAGCATCTACCGTGTAAAGAACATCGGCAAAGGTACGCTCCCCTTCAGCCTGCAGGCGAGCAATCAGGGGACCCTCCTCGCCAGTCTGATACTGAACCTCAATGCCGGTCTCCTCCGTAAAACGGTCAAACATCGGCTTGATCAGATACTCCTGGCGCGAGGAATAAACCACGACCGGAGCGCTAAGGGCTTCATCAGACATCGCCACCGATGCAGGCACAGAGGGCGTATCCGTCAGCTGCGCTGGCGGCCTTTGCGTGTCTTGCGAGCATGCCGCCAACAGGCAAGCAAGCAATGCAATCAGCCATATAGACCTGAACATGTGATTCTCCAGAAAAGGGAATCAGATGATAATAATTCTCATTTGTGATAGCAAGCAAAAACCTTTACAGGCCCATCGCTTTTTGCATCAGCTGTCGCTTGAGTGGGGCGGCCTTATCGACCAGGCTCAGTCCGGTATTGCGCAAAAATCTGAGGCCCGGATCCCGGCTACCAAACCCGCGTTTAAATACTTCCATCAGCGCCATCATGCCCAGATTGTCCCCCTTGCGCTGACGCTGGTAGCGGCTGAGCACCTGTTCTGATGCAAAATCCTCACCCTTTTCCAGCGCCCTCACAATGACCTGGCAAAGCACCTGCACGTCCTGCAGTCCCAGGTTTACCCCCTGACCTGCCAGCGGGTGAATGCTATGTGCCGCATCACCGATCAGGGCCAAGCCATCTTGCACATAGTCAGTAGCATGACGCTGCCAAAGGGGGAAGCTGTAACGAGTCCCGAGTTTTTCAATAGCTCCTAGCCGATCTTCAAAAGCCGCTCCAAGCCGTTTACAAAATGCCTCTTCGTCCAGCGCTAGCAAGGCCTCAGCGGCATCAACATCACAAGACCAGACAATGGATGAATAATGCTGGGAGGCATCCACGTCAAGAAGCGGCAGGAAGGCCAGCGGGCCTGTCGGCCCAAAGCACTGTGCTGCTGTGTATTGATGTGGCTTTTGTGTTGCAACCGTGGCCACTATCGCCTTTTGCCCATAATCCCATTCTCGACAGTTGAATCCGGCTTGCTGGCGAATTGTCGAATTGGCGCCATCGGCAGCAATCAAGAGACTTGTCTTTATGCGCTGGGCATTGCCAAGGGTCAACATGAGCCCGTCCTGGCCAATTTCAACATGTCGGACGCTCTCGCCACGCAGTTGCGTCAGCCCAGTCTGACCAGCCAATGAGGAATTCAGTGCCTGATCAATCACGCTATTTTCCACAATGAACCCCAGTTCAGGCTGATTCACCTCTCGGCAAGAAAACTCGATATGACCGGTACCTTCTGCATCCCAGACGTACATATCTTGATAAGGGCAAGCTGCTGCCTGCATTTGCGATTCCCAGAGACCCAGTGACTCAAACAGCTGCCGACTTCTAGCTGTAAGCGCTGAGACACGAGGATCAAAATTACCAACCTCATCCCTTGAGTAATGTTTCTTTTGTGGCTTTTGCGCATCTACCAGCGCAATCTGCAGCTGCTTGGCAGCTTGCTGCCTCAGGAGGCTGGCAGCCATTGCCAGGCCAACCATGCCGCCACCCACGATGACGATATCAAATGCTCTATTGGCCTGTTTGTTCATTGTTTCTCACTTCTCTTGCAGTTTCGGAACTTGTCTGTATGCTTGCCGGATGCGAATTCCTCGCCTTTTCATTGATCAGGACCTTGTTCCCGAAAGCCAGCTGAATCTGGCTGGCCAGCAGGCACATTATCTCAGCAAGGTGCTGAGGCTTAAAGCCAATACTGAGCTTATTGTTTTCAACGGCAAGGGCCGTGAGTATGCTGCGCGCCTGCTACAGCTTGGCAGGCATGAGGTGAACCTGGCTGTTGGTGCAGAAATACCCATCTCCAGAGAATCTCCTTTACGCACGATACTTGGCCTGGGACTTTCACGGGGTGAACGTATGGACTATGCCATTCAGAAAAGCACAGAGCTCGGCGTCACCCTTATCGCCCCGCTTTTTACCGAATATAGCGAAGTAAAACTGCAGGGGGAGCGCCTGCAAAAGAAGCTGCAGCACTGGCAACAGATCAGTATCAGCGCCTGCGAACAAAGCGGCAGAACACGGCTGCCTATCCTGCTGGAGCCCCAAGCTCTGACTCAATGGTGTCTGGCTCAGAACAGCCCGGTCAAATTGATTTTCAACCCTCAGGACTCCCGGGTTGCTACTTTACCAGACAGCACCGATGAGGTTGCACTGCTGTTGGGTCCGGAGGGCGGCTTCTCTCCATCTGAATTAAGTCTGGCCGATGAGGCCGGGTTTCAGTCGGTCCAGTTGGGAACACGAATATTACGCACAGAAACAGCCCCCATTGCAGCGCTTAGTGCACTGCAACTGAAGTGGGGGGATTTTTCGTTTTGAAAATTTTTGCTTAAAGGGCGTCTGGACCGGACTCTCCGGTTCGAATACGAATGGCCTGTTCAAGGTTGCTGACAAAAATTTTGCCATCCCCTATTTTTCCTGTGGAAGCCGCTTTGCTGAGCACTTCAATAATCTGATCTACTGCTGAATCTTCAGCAGCTATCTCCAGCCTGATTTTTGGTAGAAAGTCGACAACATACTCCGCCCCACGGTAGAGCTCTGTATGACCTTTCTGACGCCCAAAGCCTTTAACTTCACTTGCAGTTATTCCCTGTACGCCAATTTCGGACAAGGCTTCCCTGACATCATCAAGCTTGAAGGGCTTAATTATGGCTGTAATCATTTTCATTTTAGATCTCCTCACATGACCCTATATAACTTTCGCGGGCCTTGTGAGTATAAGCTACCTGAATGAAAAAAACGATGATTCTAACGATTCCGACACACAGCAAATGCTAGAATAAACGCTTATAAAATACGCTTGTTAAAGGCATGCCGATGATCGATAAAGAATTTCTGCAAACGCTCAGTCAGCGTCTGGTTGAGAAGCTACCAGAACTAGGACCACTCAAGGAAGATATCCAAAAGCAGTTCTATTCCCTCTTGCAGGGCAGCTTCACAAAACTGAACCTGGTGAGCCGTGAAGAGTTTGATGCCCAGCTAAAAGTCCTGCAAAGAACGGAGCAGCAACTGGCAGAACTGGAGGCCAAGCTGGCGGAACTTGAAGCTCAGCGTTAAGCCTGCCCCTCAAATTGCCGGAAGGCTGCAGCTTCCAGAATATGCTTGCTGTCGACAGCTTTATCGCCTTTGAGATCCGCTATGGTTCTGGCCACCTTCAGCACTCTGAAGCTGGCTCGAGCAGACAGCCTAAGGCGCTCCATCAGTTGCTCCAGCAATTGCTTTGAAGCAGCGCTCAAGTGACATGAGCCAAGCAGTTCGCCTTGTTCCAAGCGGGCATTCAGTTTGCCCGCTCTTTCACGCTGTCGTTTTTGCGCCTGAGCCACCACCTGACGCAAATCAACACCTTTGCTTTTAACCCTGCGATTCCCCAGCAAAAGCCTGCGTTGAGTTTTGCTCAGTGCCTGTAATTCTATCTGCATATCAATACGATCCAGCAAGGGCCCGGAAATACGCTGCTGGTAATGCCGTATGCGATCTATTGAACAGTGACATTCATGATGTCGGTCTCCGTGGTATCCACAGGGACAGGGGTTCATGGCTGCTATCAGCTGAAAGCATGCCGGCATGCGTGTCTGATAGGCTGCACGGGAAATCTGTATGCTGCCACTTTCCAGCGGCTCTCTGAGCACTTCCAGCACATGACGGCTGAACTCTGGCAGTTCGTCGAGGAACAGCACGCCGTGATGCGCCAGGCTGATTTCACCGGCATTCAGTTGCTTGCCCCCACCGACCAGGGCTACGGCTGAAGCCGTATGATGGGGAGCACGAAAGGGAGCTTCATAGTAGTTTTCCCTGATGCCATTCAGGCCAGCCAAAGACCTAATGGCTGCAGTTTCCAGCGCCGCATGATCATCCAGTAAGGGCAGCAGGCTCGGCAGTCGACCGGCCAGCATGGATTTGCCAGTTCCCGGCGGACCCCGCATCAAGAGATTATGCCCCCCGGCTGCAGCCAGCAACAAGGCACGCTTGGCCAGCTCCTGACCAACCACCTCTTCCAGGCCTTGTCGCTCAGTCGCAGGACCCGGCACAGCTCTTCGGGTTTTCGGAAGCCTTTGTTCGCCTTGCAGATGGGCGCACAGTGCCAGCAAATGCTGACACAAGAGGATATCGTCGCTGCCGAGCAAGTTGGCCTCGTTCTCATTTGCTGCCGGAATAATTGCCTCGTGTGCCTCATCCCGGCAGGCAATCAGTCCAGATAAAACTCCCGGTACTGCCCGCACTTCGCCGCTCAAAGCCAGCTCGCCGATGAGTACCGTTTGATTGAGCAGACTGATATCCAGTTGTCCCGATGCTGCCAGAATGCCAATGGCGATGGCCAGATCAAAACGGCCGCCAGTTTTTGGCAAATCTGCTGGAGCCAGGTTGACCGTAATACGCTTGGCTGGAAACTCCAGCAAGGAATTCAATATGGCACTGCGTACTCTTTCCTTGCTTTCTTTTACAGCGGTTTCCGGCAGGCCGACCACCGAGAAACTGGGCAGTCCATTTGATATATGTGTTTCCACCGATACCAGGGGGGCTTCCAACCCGATATTTGCACGCGAGTAAACAACAGCAAGTGCCATCGACTTCCTTCCATGAAAGTTCCGATAGCTTATTTAATAGTGGAGTTTTAGTGCTTTGGCAAACCGGCGAATCGACTTCGCCGGTTTGGAGGAGGGTAGTGGCTTACTGAGCCTGTTCGACCATGAAATCGACAACGGCCTGTAACTCTTCATCTGAACAGTCGATACAGGTGCCTCTGGGGGGCATCACATTCAAACCATTGATGGAACTCTGATAAAGCGCCTCAATGCCCTTGTCGATGCGAGGAGCCCACATTTCGGCATTGCCCAGTATTGGTGATTCACTGACACCCGTGGCATGACAGGCCATGCAAAATGTCTGATAAACAGTTTCTGCATCGCGCGGGCCGCCACTACGACCTGGTACAGCCATGCCGCTGGCACATTCGTCACCAAACAGGCAGACCGAGCCAGCTGGACTCAGACGGCTGCGAATTTCATCATTCAGGGTTTGGGCACCTGCCAGTGCAGAGAACATTGACAGCATGGAAACAGTCAGAAGGATTGCAATCCTGTTAATCACGTTATTACCTCTGTTACTTGGCCGATAGTGCCGGCCGCTTGCTAGAATATTTTGGGGCGGCATTATACCTGTCTTTTTGATGTTCTGGTACTTTAATGACCAGAATAGCGCGGGGCTTTTGCCAGAGGCAGCCCCAGCCTGTCCTTTTCCGAGAGTATCGGCTCGCCTGTTTTATCCAGCGGCCAGTCTATCGCAAGCGCAGGATCATTCCACAAGAGGCTGTGCTCATCTTGCGGCTGATAATAGTCAGTACATTTATACACGAACTCGGCTCTCTCACTGAGCACCAGGAAGCCGTGGGCAAACCCCGGCGGCACCCAGATGATATGCTTGTTATCAGCAGAAAGGCTTGCACAAACAGCCTGCCCAAAGCTGGGTGAATGCTCCCGTAAATCCACGGCCACATCAAACACCTCACCGCTGATAACCCTGAGCAGCTTGCCCTGGGGCTTGTTGAGCTGATAATGCAGGCCGCGTAATACACCCCGGCGGGAAGCGCTGTGATTGTCCTGCACAAAACTGGCATCGATCCCGGCCTCCTGCAGCCAGCTCTGGCGAAAGGTTTCCATAAAGAAACCACGCTCATCTCCAAATACCACTGGCTCGAAAAGCAACACGTCCGGCAATGCTGTCCTAATGATTTTCATCTGAAAAGTCGCTCGTTGAGCACCTGTTCCAGATACTCACCATAACCACTTTTTTGCAGTGGCACGGCCAGTGCTGCCAGCTGTTCTGCATCGATATAGCCCATCCGGTAGGCAATCTCTTCAGGGCAGGCCACCTTCAGGCCCTGGCGCTGCTCAATCGTCTGTACAAAGCTGCTGGCTGCCAGCAGATTATCGTGGGTCCCGGTATCCAACCAGGCAGCACCACGTCCCAGAATTTCAACCGTCAGCTCGCCCGCCTCCAGATAGTTACGGTTTACATCGGTAATTTCCAGTTCGCCGCGCGCTGAGGGTTTTATATTTTTGGCTATCTCGACCACCCGTCTGTCATAAAAATACAGGCCAGTAATTGCATAATTCGACTTGGGCTTCGCGGGTTTTTCTTCCACTGAAATGACCCTGCCGTCCTCGGCAAATTCAACGACACCATAGGCGCCGGGATTATTCACATGGTAACCAAAGACCGTAGCCCCCTTTTCGCGGGATGCAGCCAGCTGCAGCGATTCCTCCAATGAATGTGAATAAAACACGTTATCGCCCAATACCAGCGCCACGCGATCATCACCGATGAACTGCTCACCAATGATAAAAGCCTGAGCCAGGCCATCCGGCGATGGCTGCTCGGCATAGGAAAAGTTCAAGCCCCAATCTTCACCGCTGCCCAACAGATGCTGAAAAGCCGGTAAATCACGCGGTGTCGAAATCACCAGAATATCCCGTATCCCCGCCAGCATTAAGGTCGACAGCGGATAATAAATCATGGGCTTGTCATATATCGGCAGTATCTGCTTGCTTACCGAATGCGTAATCGGATGCAGCCGGGAGCCGCTGCCACCAGCCAGTATGATGCCTTTCATGATGTCCTGTCTCCCAATCGTTCCAGTTTATAGGAGCCGTCCAGAACCGCCTTCCACCAGTCCCTGTTTGTCAGGTACCAGGCCACGGTTTTTTGGATGCCGCTGGAAAAACTTTCCTGTGGCCGCCAGCCAAGTTCACGTTCTATCTTGCTGGCATCAATGGCATAGCGTTTGTCATGTCCCGGGCGATCCTTGACATACTCAATAAGCTTCTCAAATCCTGTGCCGGCTGCTTTGGCATAGGCATTGTCCGGTGCCAGCTCTTCCAGTACTTCACAAATTTTCTTCACTACCTCAATATTCTGCTTCTCGTTATGTCCGCCGATATTATAGGTCTCGCCGATTTGGCCCTTGTGGATGACCAGATAAAGTGCTCTGGCATGGTCTTCTACATAAAGCCAATCCCGAATCTGGGTGCCATCGCCATAAATCGGCAATGTCTTGCCTTCCAGGGCATTCAGGATCATGTGAGGAATCAGTTTTTCCGGGAACTGGTATGGTCCGTAATTATTGGAACAGTTGGTAATCAATACCGGCAAGCCGTAGGTTCGATGCCAGGCTCTGACCAGGTGGTCTGAACCCGCTTTTGAAGCTGAATAGGGAGAGCTGGGGTCATAAGCGGTATTCTCTGTAAACAATGTATCCTGGCCTTCCAGGTCGCCGTAGACTTCATCGGTAGACACATGGTGGAAAACAAAATCTGCCTGCCTGTCCCCTTTCAGCCCCTGCCAGTAACTACGCGCAACTTCCAGTAGCGTGTAAGTACCGAGCATATTGGTGAGAATGAACTCTCCCGGACCATCAATCGAGCGATCGACATGTGATTCTGCCGCCAGATGCATAACGGCATCAGGTTGGTGCGTGTCGAAAATCGCTTGCATATCCGCAGCCTGGCAGATATCAGCCTGCACAAACGTATAGCGCTGGGTTGGCAAGACCGGCTCAATGGAATTCAGATTGCCTGCATAGGTCAGCTTGTCGACATTGACGATTTCATCTTCGCTGTTTTGAAGGACATGACGAATGACCGCACTGCCTATAAAGCCGGCTCCGCCGGTGACGAGTATCTTCACGTTTTTCTTAATACCTCTGAAACAATTCTATACAGTATTTCCCGGTGGATGCCAGAGTCAATATCCTGCTGGCACTTGCTCGAGTATTTCGTGCAGCTCATCCTGCCATGCCCTGCCCTGATATTGAATGGCCTGGTAGGTCTCCTCTTTGTCCAGCACAGAATAGGCCGGTCGCCTTGCCGGCGTCGGGTAAGCCTCCGTTGCAATTGCCTCGATGGGAATTATTTTATCCAGCAGCGCTAGCGCCTGTGCTTGCTGCTGAATTTCGCAGGCAAACTCATACCAGCTTGCTTCGCCCTGATCACTCCAGTGATAAATCCCCTGTAATTCCCGCCTGTTTACGAAGCGCCAGATTACTTCTGCCAGTGAGTTAACGGATGTAGGCGTCCCGCGCTGATCATCAACCACCTTCAGCACGGGTCTTTCCTGCAGGAGCTCAAGGATTCGGGTGACGAAGTTTTGGCCCCTTGCGGCATACAGCCAGGCAGTTCTCAGAATCAGGCTGTCGGGCCTTTGAGTCAGCAGTTTATGCTCTCCACTTAACTTGCTGGCGCCGTATACATTCAAGGGTGAGGTCTTGTCGGTAGGTTTATAGGGCTGCCTGCTTTTCCCGTCAAACACAAAGTCGGTAGAGACATGCACAATCCGGCTGGACGGCGGGCTCAGGGATGCGATCAGGCCCGGTGCTTCTGCATTAACAGCAAATGCCATGGCCTCTTCCTCCTCGGCATCGTCAACGCGGGTATATGCGGCAGCATTAATAATCGTCGTCGGCATCACGGCCTGGAAGACGCTTTCCAGGTCACTGTGGCTGCAGATATTGACCTCCCGGTGTGTATAGGCATGCAGCTCAATATCTTCTGGCCTGCTGGCTATGAGCTGGCGCCCCAGCATACCGGTGGCACCAAGCAAAATGATTTTTTCCGGCATCGGGATTCAGATTCCGCTCAATGCAAAAAGTATCAAAAAAAACGCCCATGTGGTTTCCATCATGGGCGTTTGATTAAGGCGTAATGGATCTTGCTTACATGCCCATGCTATTGCGTTCCTGGGCAACCAGGTAGTCAACAACTTCCAGAATATCCTGCTGGGTTGGAACAGCCTGATTGGAAACGATACGGTATTTTCCATTGACGATCATGTTGGGCGTGCTGCGTACGCCATAGTCACGCATCAGGGTATTCGCACGATTCACTTTGGAGTTAACCGTAAAAGAATTCCAGGCCGTATCAAAGTCTGCACGGCTGGCACCTTTATCCATGAAAAAATCGCGTATGGAGGCTTCAGAATTCAGCAGATTCCCTCGCAATAAAATTTCATCAAAAATTTCACTGTGGGTTTCTTCAACCAGCCCCAGTTCTTCAGCAACGAAATATATCTGGGCGTGAATCTGCATCATGGCATTCCACATGCCTGGGCTGCGAACAAAAACCACATCATCAGGAAGTCCAGCTTCCCAGTTTTCAATCAGGGGCTCAAAGGAGTAACAGTGGGTACAGCCGTACCAGAAGACCTCAACCACTTCGACTTTATTCGAGTCGACAGTACGAACGGGGCGATCCAGGGTCTCATAGTGGGTACCTTCTACAAAGCGAGCTGGCTGGGCACTTACACTGGCACTGAGCGCCATCACGCCGAGCATCAGAGCAACTGTTTTCATTACTGTTTTCATCGTTTTCTCCAAATCTCCAAATTCAATGTCAATTTATCTGAACACTATTGATTTAGGGGCTTAAGATACAAAAAAGGGCGCCCAATGACACCCTTTTTATCATGGCCGGCTGAACCAGGCCTGAATTTTTCAAAATATTTCCTTATTCAGCCGCTCGTAAACCCGACACATAGGATGCAAGCGCTTGAATTTCAGCATCCGTCAGTCGCTCTACATTTGCTCGCATGACAGAAGCTAAGTCATTGTTGCGGGTGCCGTCCCTGAATGCGCGGAGCTGCGTTTCAGTATAGGCAGGGTCCTGGCCACTCAGGGCAGGATAAGAGGCGCCAGCATTTCCCGCTCCTGTCGGAGAGTGGCAGGCCGTGCAAGCTGCAACACCCAGGTCCGCGTTGCCGCTGCGATACAGGGTCTGGCCCAGTTCCAGCGCATCTGGCTGGGCTGCGCCAACTGGCGCGGGCTGAGCAGCATAATAAGCAGCTATATCGGCCAGATCCTGATCATTAAAATTTGTTAGCTGGCCTGCCATCAGGGTAATTTCACGGGTGCCAGCTTTGATATCCTGCAGCTGTTTGTACAGATACTGCGCATGCTGGCCGCCGATCTTGGCAGTGCCAGGGATCAGCATCTGATTGCCATTCTCACCATGACAGGCGTTACAGGCGATAATTTTCTGTGCACCAGCAGACGCGTCACCGACCTGCGCCACTACGCTTGTGCTCATTCCCAACACCATTCCTATTGCCGTCATCGAGGCAAGGATAAATCTGTTCATGCTAATACTCATTGATTGTCTTGATACTGTGTCTGTCAGTTAAGCCTGCTAGCAGGCATGATTAAGGGGCTGTGATACAATCCGCTCTTCAAAAAAGCGGGTGGATTATACCCCATAGCTTCTTGATGAATAAAGCAAAGGCTTAAAACTCTGGGATTTTCCTGCTTATATGTCCGCTTTCTTAAATTACGCCGATACCCGTTTCCTGATTAGCGCTAGCACTCTCGCACAGTGTCCCGAGGACGAGGCCCTGGAAGTTGCCTTCACTGGCCGCTCCAATGCTGGCAAATCCAGCGCCATCAATGTCTTGACCGGGCAAGTCAAGCTGGCACGCACCAGTAAAACGCCCGGTCGCACCCAGCTGCTCAATTATTTTGAGGTGGCCGAAAAACGTTATCTGGTAGACCTGCCGGGCTTCGGCTATGCCAAGGTTCCGCCTGCCATGAAGCGCAAATGGCAACAGGAACTGAGCCGCTATCTGGAGCAGCGTCAGTCCCTGCAGGGCATCATTCTGCTGGTGGATATCAGGCATGCTTTCAAGGACAGCGATCTGATGATGATCGACTGGGCTGTGCAGGCGCAATTACCCCTGCACATTTTGCTGACCAAGGCCGACAAGCTAAAACGCGGTGCCGCCAGGAATGCCCTGCTCAAGGCTCAGAAATTATTGCAGGAACACCAGGATCTAATAAGCCTGCAGCTGTTTTCAGCTCTCAAGGAAGAAGGAATTGAGACGCTGCGTAAGCAGCTGGATCAGTGGCTGTCTCCGCAAGACCCGGATTGACGCCTGCCCAAAAAATTGGGCCCTAACCACAGGAGAAAGTAGTTAGGGCCCGGCGTGCTCCTTCATTCAGGAGTTTTTTAGGTCGTTCTAGCGGGCTGGGAAATCGGGGAGAAAACCAACCCGCTGTTAAGTGTGACTGACTCGCAAAAAAATAGTTCCGACAATTTCAAAGTTTTTCAGGTTTTTAAAAAATTTATACTGCTAGAACAATGACACAGTCTGAACAGAGCCCTGGCGGTACTGGCTTTTGCTGGTTCAGGTTACGTAGAAAGCGCCAGACGCAATAAGCGACGGCCGGTATTTGCCGATAATTTGGCCCTAATGGGCCTGGTCCCAGTTGGCGCCGGAGCCAATATCGACTACCAGGGGAACCTCCAGTGCGGCCGCTGAAGCCATACGGAACTCAACGCCCTCACTTAAGAGTTGCAGGTCCTGCTCTGCAACCTCGAAGACAAGTTCATCATGTACCTGCAGCAGGAGTGCCGCATCAAGTTTTGCCACATCCAGCCAGTGCTGAATATCAATCATGGCCTGTTTGATGATATCGGCTGCCGTCCCCTGCATTGGCGCGTTAATCGCCGTGCGTTCGGCGGCCTTGCGCAGCATGCCGTTACGCGCGTGAATATCCGGCAAATAGAGTCTGCGCCCGAACAGGGTTTCCACATAGCCCTGCTCATTGGCCCGCTGGCGGGTATTCTCCATGTAGTCACGCACGCCCGGGTAGCGGTGGAAATAGCGCTCCACATATTCCTGCGCCTCGTGGCGACCAATACCCAGCTGCTTGGCCAGGCCAAACGCCGACATACCGTAGATCAGGCCGAAATTGATAGCCTTGGCACTGCGCCGTTGACTGCTGTCGACGGCATCCAGTTTGACCCCGAAGATTTCAGCTGCTGTGGCACGATGCACATCCAGCCCCTCCCTGAAGGCCTTGCGCAGACCTTCGTCACCCGACAGATGTGCCATGATGCGCAGCTCCACCTGTGAATAATCGGCAGCCATAAGCAGCTTTCCCTCACCGGGAATAAAGGCCTGTCTTACCCGCCGCCCTTCTTCGGTACGAATGGGAATGTTCTGTAAATTTGGTTCGCTTGAAGACAGGCGCCCGGTAGCCGCTACCGCCTGTTGGAAATTGCTGTGGATGCGGCCGCTTTGTTCATTAACTTCCAGGGGCAGCTTGTCAGTATAGGTGCTCTTGAGCTTGCTCAAGCTGCGGTATTCCAGGAGAAGTTTGGGCAAGGGATATTCCAGCGCCAGTTCCTGCAGTACGGGTTCGGCCGTCGAAGGCTGCCCCTTAGCGGTTTTACTGAGTACCGGGTATTCAAGTTTTTCATAAAATATTTTCTGCAGCTGGGCCGGTGAGCCCAGGTTGAACTCTTCGCCGGCAAGCTTGTAGGCTTCCTGCTCCAGTTCAGCCAGACGCAAGGCCAGCTCTTCACTTTGCTTGGCAAGCTCTTCTAGGTCGACACGAATGCCTTCGTCTTCCATGCCCAGCAAGACCGGTATCAGAGCTAGCTCGCGGTAGCGATAGACATCGGCCAATAAGCCAGTATGCTGCAGTTTTATCTCCAGTCCCTGCTGCAGACGGAAAATAAAATCCGCACTCTGCGCAGAATAGTCTCTTGCCTGTTCAAGTTCGAGTTGCGCATAGCTGAGTTTGTTGCGGCCTTTGCCAAGCAGCTCATCCAGTAGCAATTTGTCTTCCTGCAGGTAATGCGAGGCTAGCCGGTCCAGCGTGTGTTTATGAGCAACTGAATTCAGCACATAGGACTGCAGCATGGTATCGAATCGAAGGCCGGCCATACTAATGCCGTAGCGGGCCAGTACGTGACAGATATATTTCAGGTCATGGCCTGCCTTTAACAGGGCCCGGTCTTCCAGCAGTGCCTGCAGTTTTTGCAAAACCTCATGCACCTCTAGCTGGGCTGCTACCGTCTCATGGGCTAAAGGAATATAGACTGCCTTGCCGACTTCGGCGCACAAGGACAGCCCGATGATTGCAGCCTGTTTGTAATGCGAGCCATCGGTTTCCAGTGAAATAGCCAGCCGCCCGGCCTGCTTCAATGACTCCACAAAGCTGTCGAGATCCCCAGGCTCGGTGATGCAAACGTAAGCTGTTTTTTCAGGGCGGGCAAAGGCTTCGCCTTCATTCATCGCTTCAGTTGCTGCTGCAGGCTCCGGATCATGTTTCAGTACAATTGCCTCTGCCTTTACGCCTTCTTCTTCCAGCTCGCGAATCCAGGTTCTGAATTCCAGCCGCTTGTACCAGCCCAGCAGGGCTTCCTTGTCTGCTTCACTGTGCTGTAAGTCCTGGGGTTTGTAATCCAGTTCTACATCCCGTTTGATGGTGGCCAGCTCGCGGGACAGTTTTAATTGTTCAATATGCTCGCGCAGGTTTTCACCTGCCTTGCCCTTGATTTCATCGGCACGGCTGATCAGCTCCTCAACCGTGCCGTATTCTTCCAGCCATTTCACTGCCGTTTTAGGCCCAACACCGGGCACTCCCGGAATGTTGTCTGACTTGTCGCCCATCAGGCCCAGGTAATCGGTGATCTGTTCCGGCGCCAGGCCAAACTTATCTTTTACGCCTTGTGGATCAAGCACTTCACGGGTCATGGTATTGAGCAGGGTCACATGCTCATTGACCAGTTGTGCCAGGTCCTTGTCGCCGGTGGAAATAAGAGTATCCAGTTTTGTCTGGCTTGCCTGTTGCGCCAGGGTGCCGATCACATCATCAGCTTCCACACCGGGCACCACAAGCAGCGGCAGACCCATGGCCTTGATGATTTCATGAATCGGTTCTATCTGGCTGCGCAGATCATCCGGCATGGGCGGACGGTGTGCCTTGTATTCTTTATATATGTCGCTGCGAAACGTTTTGCCCTTGGCATCAAAAACCACGCCGATGGGCGAATCCGGATATTCCTTGATCAGGCTGCGCACCATATTGATAACCCCTTTCACCGCTCCGGTGGCCTGGCCTGAACTGGTCGTCAATGGCGGCAGGGCATGATAGGCACGAAAAAGATAGGAGGAGCCGTCAATCAGAATCAGCGGTTTTTCAGGCAGGGAACTCATGCTGAGAGGCACCCGGCAAGAGCCTCACTCAGATCACGCATGAAATCAGCATAGGCCCTGCTGCTCACCGGGTAGTCGTAGCCCAGCACATCAATACTTGTCATGTACATGGAGCGACCCAGCAGCTGGCCAAGCTCCTGTGGCTTATGCTGTGGCTGAATTAACAGGCAGTTTGCCCCCGCCTCTTCCAGCGCTTGCCTGATCTGCAGTATTTTGCGCACGCCTGGTTGCAACTCTTCATTGTCCGTCACGCTGACCAGATGGCTGAGGCCAAACTGCTGTTCAAAATACCAGAACGCATTGTGGTAGACCGCGAAGGGACTTTCCTGCAGGCCCTCGAGTTTTTCGCTGATCTGGCCATCCAGCTCGTCCATGGCCAGCAGAAAACGATTGAGATTATTGGCATAGGCTGCCCGGTTGGGCGCATCCACCGCCTGCAGACGCCGGGCCAGGACCTGCGCAATCAGCCGGGCATGCTGTGTGGATAACCAGATATGCGGATCAATGTTCTCGCCCATATCCCGGCCAGCCGCCTGCAATAGCGCAAAGGAAGAAATCACTTCAGCGTCTGAGCTCTCAATGATGTCAGACAGCTCCTGTTCCAGTAGCGGACCTACCCAGAGCAGCACATCCGCAGTGGCCAGCGTCCTGCGTTCGGAAGGACGCAGCGAGAGGTGATGAGGATCCTGGCCCGGGCCAATCACCAGCGCCGGAGATGAGATGCCCTCAGTAACTGCTGCCGCGATCAGTTGCAGCGGTTTGATGCTGCTGACCACCTGCACTTGTGCAGCAGCCGGGAAAGCCCAGCAGCAAAGCTGACCCAGGAATAAGAGCAGAGTGATAATACGGCGCAAGATGATAACCCGGTGCTAAACCACGAAAGCCCACTATGATATATTACCTCGCCTTGTGCGCAAACTTGCCGCCGGCCTTCACAGGCTGATGGTAAAAGCTTTTTCTGACCGTTCACCGGAACATTATTTGTGACCGATACACTCTTGCTGGCTAATCACCTATCGCTCACGCTGGATGAGCGTGAAATTCTGCACGACATCAGCCTGCAAATCAAAGAAGGCCAGATCGTCACCCTCATCGGCCCAAATGGCGCTGGAAAAACCTCACTGGTCAAGCTTGTCCTCGGGCTGCTGAAACCGACCAGGGGCCATGTCGAACGACGCAATAACCTGCGCATCGGCTACATGCCACAGCGTATGCATATCGATGCCAGCATGCCAATATCGGTTCAGAAATTTTTGCAGCTGGCGGTGCGTGCCCAGCCTGAAAGGATCGCATCCGTGCTGGATGAGCTCAGCGCCAGCCATTTGCTACAGGCACAGATACATTCGCTTTCCGGTGGCGAACTGCAACGTATACTGCTGGCGCGTGCGCTGATTCAGGATCCTGAATTACTGGTGCTGGATGAGCCCGTGCAGGGCGTCGATATCACCGGACAGGCAGAACTCTATGCCCTGATTGCTGCCATTCGTGACAGGCACCATTGTGGGGTGCTGATGGTGTCACACGATTTACACCTGGTGATGTCGGCCACTGATGAGGTCATCTGCCTGAACCAGCATGTTTGCTGTCATGGCCTGCCGGAGCAGGTCAGTCAGGACCCTGCCTATCTGGAGCTGTTTGGCAAGCAGGAAGCCGAAGCGCTGGCCGTCTATACCCACCATCATAATCACAGTCATGATCTCAGTGGCGAAATCGTCGATGAGGATCATTCGGGTCACGAGCATGGCTGACTTTGTCCTGCGTGCACTCGCTGCCGGCCTGCTGGTGGCATTGATTGCTGGCCCGCTGGGCTGCTTTGTGGTGTGGCGCCGCATGGCCTATTTTGGTGACACCTTGGCACACTCTGCTCTGCTCGGTATTTCGTTCAGCCTGTTGCTGGATATCAATCTACAGTTTGCCGTGATCTTTGCCTGTCTGGCTATTGCCCTTTTGCTGGTGCAGATGGAAAGCAAACATCATCTGGCCACCGATACCATCCTCGGGATTCTCGCTCACAGTTCCCTGGCTTTCGGTCTGGTAATGCTTAGTTTTACCGACTCCAATATAAATTTGATGGCCTATCTGTTTGGCGACCTGTTAACGGTTAGTAATCTTGATCTGGTATGGATTGCCACTGGCGTTGTCGCTGCACTGGCTCTGCTGACGCTTAACTGGAACCGCCTGCTGACCATTACCCTGCACCAGGAACTGGCTCAGGTGGAAGGCCTACCAGTAGCCAGAGTCCGCCTGCTGCTGATGCTTCTGATAGCCACCGTTATTGCGCTAAGCATGCACGTAGTCGGCATTTTGTTGATAACCTCGCTGATGGTGATTCCACCAGCCTGTGCTCGAAGCTTTTCCAACTCGCCTGAAAAAATGGCGCTCTCTGCCAGCCTGATCGGCTGCTTTGCCGTATGCAGCGGACTGCTTGCCTCTTTTTATCTCGATACCCCCAGTGGTCCCAGCATTGTTGTCTGTGCTGCCATCCTGTTTCTGCTCAGCTCCCTGTTTAGAAAATAGCTGGAATAAGAAGGCATGCATGTTGCCGTTAAGCTGGGTGGTCCGCTTGCTTCGGTCATGTCACATAATTCGGCATTAACTGCCTATCCCTTACGGATAAACTTTAGAATATGACCTTTGAACTCACTGTCGAGATAAGCCGTATCCGCAGGATTAAAAAATGAGAATGTGAATCCAATCTTCCCCAAACTTTTGGCAAGTTTGTTTTTCCTGCCCCGCCCTGGATCCACAATAATGACTTCACATTGCGGTTTCGAATGGTGACGGATGAAGCCGGCAAGCAACTCTATATGCTCTTCTTCATACAAAAGATCACTGCCGATTATCAGGTCGAACAGTCCCAGCTTATCATCATTATCTGCCCAGCCGGTTCTTTCGAAAGGAATCTGCCTGTCTCCATTGAGTTCGGTATTTCTGTTCAGGAAAAGTTCGGCTTCCGGATGAAGGTCAGTTGCTGTGATATCTGCACGCTGCTTGTTAAGCAGCAAGCTGCTAAGGGCGGTTCCGCAGCCAATTTCCAGTGCCCGTTTCGAGCCGATGTTATAGTCGAGCATATAGTGTGCCAGCACGATGCTTGAGGGCCAGATTACGCCAAATATAGGCCAGGCTGCTGAAGATATACCCAGCTTTTCAGCTATACCATCGGGGTCGTGAAATTCTTGTTTGTTGCGCAGCGTGCACAGATGGATATCTGTTTTTCCAACTTCAATGGTCTGGTAGCACAAGCGGGGTTTTGACATCTGGCGGCCTCAGTAGTTGGGCGCTTAGCCAGGTATCAGAGATAAATGACAAAACGAAGGTTTCACCAGAATATAGCTATTCGCTAGGAATGCAATGCCTTTACGATGACTTCACCCTTCCACGAGGCCTGCTGTAATAAGGAACGCGGCACAGCCTAGGCCTCGTCCACTGTAGTCATCCTGTTGTCGCAGCGTTCCCCGACTACATGCGCAAAGCCGATGATATTGAGGTTTTACTTTAGGTGATGCTACTGCGACCTTATTACTGACCCTGCTTTATCAATGGCAAGCAAAATTTCACTGCTCTTCACGCGCCTGTGAATGGTAAGATTCGTTGTCACATCTGCTTACCCGCTTCTGCAAGGTCACGCCTCTGCATGTTTGGTTTTGGTAAAAACGCTTCCAAAAACCCGGAAAACTATTATCGCCGGGAGGGGGAGACTTTTCTTGTCGAAATAAAGCTTGGCGAAATCCGGCAGCTGTTTAATTCCCTGGACCCTTCTCCTTTCCGGGAGAAGGACCTCGATCAGGAAGCACGGGATTACATTATCGATTCGGTCCGGGAATTCCATCTGGACACCCCTGTTAAACTGGTTTTCTATCTGCCCCCTGCCCTGTGTAATGCTGAAACAACCACCCTGTTCTCTGAGGCGATTCATAACTATTTTGCTTACCGCTCAGAAATCACCAGTAAGGATTTACGTTTTTCCTATCAGCAGGGCCGACGTGCTCTGGGGATTGGATTACTGTTCCTGCTTTTCTGTCTTGGCGCGCAGCAGTTCATCGCGTCTCTGGCACAGGGAGGCTTGCTTTGGTTAATCGCACAGGAAGGCTTTCTCATCACCGGCTGGGTAGCCATGTGGCGTGCTATTGACCTTTTTCTTTATGAAGCCTGGGGCATCCGGCAAAAACGCAGGCTGTATGACAAACTTGCCCTTATTCCGCTGGAGTTGCGTGCGACTCAACTACCCTGAACTGTGTTTGCATCAGTATGTTTCCCTGATCCTGCCCGTAAATTGCCACATTTCCCTGCATAATGTAGAAGAGGAAACTTTCGCCTTGTACAGGAGGCACCATGAAAAAAGTTCTGGATTATTTAAAAATTGTCGCCTTGCTGCTGGGGCTGCTGGTTGGCGTTCAAGTCCCCGGCTTTGTCGATGAGTACCGGCAGATCCTGGAATCCCGGGTCATGGAATCCAGTCTCGGGTTGGCGGAATTTCAGGATGATGCCGAGCTGTTTTTTGACGGGGACCTTGAACAGCTTGTCGCCTATTATGAAAGCCGCGACGATGAGGTCATTGTTGCCGGCGGACAAAGCATTCGGGCGCTTGTTGACAGAAACCTGGCTCTGAAAAACGCGCTGACACAATTCAATGCATCCCTGGGCGGCGCCTATTACCAGGTTTTTCTGTCACCGCTAGTCGAGATCAACGAGCAGTTGCAGGCCTCCTATCAGTACAGTGTCACGCTGAATGCAGCTTCCATCGGCAGCGGTATCGGCCTGGGGCTGCTTTGCCTGATACTGCTTGAGCTCATCCTTGCTATCATCAGACAGACTCTCATACCCTGCTGGCGTTTTATACGCCTGCCTAGAACACAAAGGCTTTAGAGACATGGTCAAAACTAGAGATCTGGGCTTCGCCTATCAGTTCAGCAAACAGGGCGTACTCAACATTCTCAGACAAGGACGCAATGTCAGCAATTTGCGTGGCAAAAAGGCTTCGCAGGCTGCCCTGCAGCTTGAAGAACTAGACTTTGCCGGACAGCAGCAGCTTCTGGCCCGCCTGACAGGAAACTATAAACGCGGTAACGAAAAGCACAACAAAAGCTGAAAGCTGCCTGGCGGATTACGGATAGTGTTTTTACATGAACTGTGCTGTTATTCCGATCAGGATAATTTACAGGAGCTACTCATGAGAAAAACCTTCATTGTGCTGGGTCTTGTGATTTCAGGCTTTTTCCCTTCCTTTGCACAGGCGGCGACTGCCGATATCAACGCGCTACAAGCGACTGTTGCAGCCCGGGAGCTGGCCTTTTCACAAAGCATGGCAGATCAGAATATTGCGGCCTTCGCCGATTTTATTTCCGCTGAAGCCGTTTTCTTTAATGGCAATGACCCGATACGCAGCCGTGATGCCATCGTCAGCGCCTGGTCGGTTTTCTTTCAGGGTGCTGCGCCTTTTAGCTGGCTACCGGATGTGGTGAGCGTGCTGGATTCCGGTAGCCTGGCGCTAAGTTCAGGGCCAGTGCTGAACCCTGCCGGTGAAGAGATTGGGCGCTTCAATTCAATTTGGCGCCTGGAAGCGGACGGTCAGTGGCGAGTTATTTTCGACAAGGGCTCATGAGGGACCTAGCACAGGAACACCGATGAACGAGCACGAAAAAATCAACTACGTGAAGTTTGCATCCTCAGATATTTCCGCCAGCAAATGTTTTTTTCACTGAAGTCTTTGGCTGGGCTTTCGAAGATTATGGCCCTGATGATACTGCTTTTTCCCATGCTGGACTGGATGGAGGTTTCTATTCGGCTGAGCGAAAAGCCCGTTTTGAAAGTGGCTCGTCGCTGATCGTGTTTTACAGTGAAACACTGGAAGCAACGCAGCAAAAAAATTGAAAAACCCGGCGGCA
>CAZSHI010000005.1:0-28143 GCA_964606735.1 uncultured Enterobacteriaceae bacterium | reverse complement strand
CCCGGCGGCAGGCGATTTCATTTTACTGAACCTAGTGGCAATGAATTTGCTGTCTGGTCAGACCGCGAGTAACTATTGCCAGCGCTGGCGCACGACCTCATAGTTAAACGCCATTTTCTCCGGGTCATGCGGCACCTTGAAGAAGCCATGAAAATGTCCGTTCGGATTGATCAGGGCAATCTCGCCACTGTGGTTGACCAGGTAGTTCTCACCCACACCCGGCACATAGGCAAAGGCAATATTCAACTGTGAGGCAAAGTTGAAAATATCAATGTACTCACCGCTAAGCCCCAGGTAGTCATCATTAAAATAGCCCACGTATTCTCGCAGCTTTTCCTGCGTATCACGCTGCGGGTCAACACTGACCATGATGACCTGCGTATCCTCACTGTAATCGCCTTCCTCAGCGAGAATCTGGGTGAACTGATTAAGCGTTGCCATGGTCAGCGGGCAGATATCCGGGCAATAGGTATAGCCGAAAAAAATCAGGCTCCACTTGCCCCGTAGCAAGTCCAGACCAACCGGTTCACTATTGAAGTCTTGCAGTGAAAAAGGATTAATCAGGCGTGGCACATCATAAACAAAGAGACCATTTTCAGAGAGCTCTTCGTTGCTCATGTTCACCGGCGAGAGAATCCGGTTCAGGGTCAGGCCGAGCACCAGAGCCATGAAGGCCACGCAAGAGACAACAGTATTGGCAACGCCTTTTTTCATATCAGAGGTAGTGATCAATCAGCAGTGCAATAAACAGTGCTATCAGGTAGAAAATGGAATAACGAAAGGTCTTCAGGGCTGTTGTGCTTTTCGTGCCGATCATCAGGAAAATGGACCAGTACATGAACCCGGCCCCCAGCAGCAGAGCAGCAACCAGATACACCGGACCGCTCATACCGGTTAGATAGGGCAGGATGCTGACGATCAGCATGATGATGGTGTACAGCAATGAATGCAGCTTGGTCAGGGCATCACCGTGTGTTACCGGAAGCATGGGAATATCGGTTTTGGCATAGTCCTTCTTGCGGTGAATCGCCAGTGGCCAGAAATGCGGTGGTGTCCAGGCAAAAATTATCAGCACCAGCAAAAGGCCTCCAGGATCAACCGTGCCAGTGACTGCCGTCCAGCCCAGTAGTGGCGGCATGGCGCCTGAAAGCCCGCCGATGACAATGTTCTGTGGTGTGGCCCGTTTGAGGTAACCGGTATAGACGATTGCGTAACCAATAAAAGAGGCAAGCGTCAGCCAGGCGCACAGGGGGTTCACCAGAAAGATCAAGATACCCATGCCCAACATACAAATAAGCATGGCAAAGACCAGTGCCTGGGTAGGAGTAACTTTCCCCTGGGGAATGGGGCGCTTGAGGGTGCGCTGCATGATGGTATCGATGCGGTGGTCAATCAGGTGATTGATAACGGCGCCAGCACTGGCCACCAGTGCAATTCCCAGGTTACCCCAGATTAGGGCATTGAGAGGCACCATGCCGGGAACGGCCAGAAACATGCCCACCAGCGAGGTCAGGATCATCATCATGACAACCCGTGGCTTGCACATTTCGTAATAATCACGCCATGTGGCTTTTTTGGAGATGCTCAGTTCACTCATGCCTAAAACATTGCGCTCGTGGTTTTATATAGCCGGTAATTCAGCGTTACCATGCTGAGCAATAATAATGCGCCACCGGCGTTGTGGGCAACCGCTACCCAGAGCGGCAGGGAAAAAACAACATTGCTGATGCCCAAGACAAGCTGTACCAGCAAGATGGCTAAAATGATATGGGTCAGGCCTTTCAGGGGGCTGCTGGCACTGCAGCGATAAAGCTGCATGATCAAAAACAGCATGTAAACGGTCAGTACCACAGCACCTAGCCGGTGCATGAAATGAATGGCCACTCGCCCTTCGCCATCCATTTGCCCGCCAAGGTAGTTGGGGCCGATATCCTGAAAAATATTAAACCCGCTGGCCAGATCCATGGTTGGCAGCAGCTGGTTCTGACAGGTCGGAAAATCCGGACAAGCCAGTGCAGCATAGTTTGAACTGAGCCAGCCCCCCAGTAATATTTGCACTACCACCAGTATCAGGCCCAGCAACGCCAGAGGGCGCAGGTTTTCCCAGTAACGGATGGGCATGGCAGGTTGCGGCCAGGGCCTGTTATCGAGCCTCAGACACAGCAGCCAGAGCAGACTGAGCGTCGTAAAGCCGCCCAGCAAATGCCCGGTAACCACCTGTGGCCAAAGGTTAAGGGTTACCGTCCACATGCCAAACAGGCCCTGCACAATTACCAGGCCCAGCAAAAAAATCGGCAGCAGCCGCGGTTGATCCTGCCTGCTACGATGTTTCCAGTTAAAGAAATTAATGAGAATAATCAGCAGGCCCAGCGAACTGGCGAAATAACGATGCACCATTTCTGGCCAGGCTTTTTCAGCCTCAAAGGGGGCATGTGGAAACAGTTCTTCGGCCTGGAGAATTTCATTCGGGGTATCTGGCATCCACAAAAACCCGTAGCATCCAGGCCAGTCCGGGCAACCCAGTCCGGCATCGGAAAGCCGCGTGAAAGCACCAAGCACCACAACACAAAGCGCCAGAGCGGTCGCCAGCAGGGTCAGGGCATAAGTGGGTTTATGACTCTTCATGGACTATCCCAGGCTGGAGCGATCCAGCAATCTCTCTATATCCTGCAATATCTCTTCAGGTGTATTGTCGGGCGTGAAATATAACATGACATTGCCCAGCGGGTCGGCCAAAAAAATATAATGTTCGGCTACCGGGTCAACGCCCTCAGGCAAAATGCTTGTCAGTCGGCTTAATAGGGTTTCGCGTTCACTAAACACAAGTTGCTGGGAGCTAAAGGCTTCAGCAAACATTCGCCGGGTGCGCTCATCCAGCACCTGAGAGCCTGAACCGACATTGACATAATAGCGCGCCACCCGGTCCTCATCAGCCCCCAGCAGGCGATGCAGCTGACGCAGATAAAACAGGCGGTCACCACAGGGCTCATCGCAGCTGCTGCTGCCCAGGAAAAACAAACGCCAGGGGGCCGGTACATAATCATCCGCATCAACACCCGCTACCAGTTCTTCAAAAGACTGGAATGCCAGGGCTCCCTGTTCATCGACCATAGCAAATTCAGTGATATCCATGACAGGCATGATCAGCACGCCATTATTGGTCGTGGCGATAACAGGTCGATTCTGCATGACATAAAATGACAGGGTCGCCAGACCAATGGGTAAAGCCACGGCCAGCAAGAGCAATGTCAGTTTGAGTTTATTCCTGTCCATGTAAAGTCTCTTCAGCTTCTTCAGGACGCGTGCTCAGATAAAGGTACAGCAGGAGCAGCACGCCTGCCATGCTAAACCATTGAACGGCATAGCCCCTGTGCCTTTCAGGCGTTGTTGTAATTACCGGCCAGTTCCTGACAAAGGCCCCCGGGCTAAAGGAAGCAAGCCTGACCGTATAGGGAAACAGCCTTTCCACGCCCAGGGCTTCCGCCATCCTGGTCATATCAAGACTCTGGATAATACGTGGCCACCCAGTGCCGGGTGCTTCCTCTGCCAGCATAAATTGCTCCCCGAGCGGCACATAGATAGCACCGCTGAGCTCAACTTCTCCCTCAATCGCCTGCGCCTGTGGCAAGTTTTCACGATAGGCATTTGATGCAATCCAGCCACGGTTAATCATCACCAGTTCGCCGCCCTGCTCCCTAAATGGCGAGATAACTTCAAAGCCAGCCTGCCCTTCATTAACTTTATTGTCCAGCAGAAAGGTATGTGAATTGTCATAATGTCCGCGCACCCGAACATTCACATATTGAAGATCGCTATCTGTGTCCAGACCACCGAGCTCACGTGTTTCTGCGCTCTGGCGACTTTCATAGAGACTTTGCAGGTCTAGCTTTTCCTGTTCGCGCTCAAGCTGCCAGAACCCCAGTCGGATAAACAATGGAAAAAACAACAGGATAAACAGGCTGATCTTCCAGTTGAAATGAAAATTTTTTAATCGTAGCGGTATCACGTTATGTCAGTCGTCTGGCGAGTCTGCTAGTATGCAGTCAAAACCAGCAGGAATTTCCGTGTTAAAAATCATCATTGTAATACTATTGCTCGGCATCATTGCCAGCCTGTTCAGCGGAGCGGTATTTTTCTTCAAAGATCAGGGCAATGAAAGCAAACGCACACTCTATGCCCTGGGTGTCCGTGTAACCCTGGCCGTACTGCTGATGATTTGCATTGTCTATGGCGTTGGCACTGGCCAGCTTACGCCGAGTGCGCCCTGGTATAACCCCTGAATAATCTAGAAAGTCTAATTTCCTGATCGCTTACTGAGGCTATATTCCCCGCCGGGGGCTCGCCTTTTTTTCCCAGGCGAAGCAAAAAAGTGCACAGAGAATGAGCTTATACATTCACTAGCTGCTGACCGAGCACTTCTTTACAAGGAGCGGGAAAAGAGTCAGCCCTCTACAGTATGTAGACGAAGAGGAACAAACAAACCCAGACCACATCGACAAAATGCCAGTACCAGGACGCTGCTTCAAAACCAAAATGATCTTCCGGTTTAAAGTGCCCTTTCAGGGTTCGCGCCAGCATCACCGCCAGCATAAAGGCTCCGAGTGTTACATGGAAACCATGAAAACCGGTCAGCAGGAAGAAGGTTGATCCATAGATGCCAGAGTTCAGTGTCAGGCCCAGTTCATGATAGGCCTCAATGTATTCTTCAGCCTGCAGGAATAAAAACACCACCCCGAGTGCAACGGTAAGTGACAGCCAGGCAGTGAGCTGCTTGCGGTTGTTATTCTTCAAGCCAACATGAGCAAAATGCACCGTCACACTGGACGATAACAGAATGATGGTATTCCACAGCGGCAGGTAACCCAGTGCATCGCCCCAGCCAGACCAGGCCATGGACTCATGAGGGCTCTCAAACAGCGCCTCATTTGGGTTGGCAATAACGGGCCACACGGCTTCAAATTCTGGCCACAGCATATTGGTAATGCCTTTGTCGCCTTCACCACCAAGCCAGGGCACTACCCAGGAACGAACATAGAACAGCGCTCCGAAGAAGGCCGCAAAAAACATGACTTCCGAGAAAATAAACCAGTACATACCCAGCACATAGGAGCGCTTCAACTGAGCACTTGGCAGGCCCTGGTGGTTCTCACGGATGCTGGTGCCAAACCAGTTAAACAGTACCGTGGCCAGCGTGGCAAATCCCAGCAGGGCAATAATTGCCGAGCCGCCGGCACCTTCTTCAGCGGCGATATCATTGAGCACATTTCCCATGCCAAAAACAAACAGGAACAGGCCAAACGAAGCCCAGATAGGGAACTTGCTCTGCTCGGGAACATAATATGTTTCATACGTGCTGTTGATATTTTCACTTGCCATTACAGCTTTCCACCTTTATCAAATAGTTAGTGCGTATTACCGGCTGGCTGTCTGCTGGTAACTCGCGGTGACATCGAAAAGGGTGTAGGACAAAGTCAGCTTTGTCACATCCTCGGGGATGTCCTGATCAATAAAAAACAACAGGGGCATGTCGATCTCCTGCCCCGCTGCCAGCGTTTGCTGGTTAAAACAAAAGCATTCAGTTTTGTGCAGATAGTCTGCCGCTCGGAAGGGCGATACACTGGGAACCGCCTGGCCGACCATGGCATCCGCACTGGGGTTGCGCGCATAGAAGCTTACTTCCGTCAGCTCCCCCGGATGAACCTGAATTTCACGCACTGCCGGCTCAAACTGCCAGGACATGCCGGCATTATTGGTAGCCCGGAACTGTATCGTGACCAGTCTGTTTTCATCCACTTCCACCTGTGCAGCTTCATAGGCATATTGCCCGCCGGTTTTTCCGTTAAGTCCGGTTATCTCGCAAAACACGTTATAAAGAGGCACCAGCGCAAAACCAAAACCAAACATCGCCACCGCGCCCAACAACAGTTTCGCAGTCAGGCGCGAATGTGACATTCCAGCTTGTGACTTGTGTTGCTGCCCTTCGCTCATCTATTCATCTCTCAGGAATGAACCTGTTCCGGCAGATCAGGTGGCGTGGTGAAGGTGTGGTAAGGAGCCGGAGAGGGAATCGTCCACTCCAGGCCATGCGAGCCTTCCCAGACTTCCTGCGTCGCTTTCTTGCCGCCACGCACACACTTGATAACGATAAACACGAACAGCAATTGTGAGAAGCCGAACAGGAACGCGCCGATACTGGAGATCATGTTGTAATCGGCAAACTGCAGCGCGTAATCAGGAATACGTCGCGGCATGCCGGCCAGCCCCAGGAAGTGCTGCGGGAAAAACAGCACATTGACGCCGACAAATGATAGCCAGAAATGCAGTTTGCCCAGCGTTTCATCGTACATATTGCCGGTCCATTTCGGCAGCCAGTAATACACGGCAGCCATGATGGAGAACACGGCGCCCGGCACCAGTACGTAATGAAAATGTGCCACCACGAAATAGGTGTCATGGTACTGGAAGTCAGCCGGCGCTATCGCCAGCATCAGGCCAGTAAATCCGCCCATGGTAAACAGCACCACAAAGGCAATGGCAAACAGCATCGGCGTTTCAAAGCTAATGGAGCCTTTGAACATGGTGCTGAGCCAGTTAAATACTTTCACCCCTGTCGGTATTGCAATCATCATTGTGGCATACATGAAGAACAGCTCACCGGCCAATGGCATGCCGGTGGTGAACATGTGATGGGCCCAGACGATGAATGACAAAAAGGCAATGGATGAGGTCGCATAGACCATGGAGTCATAACCGAACAGGCGTTTACGTGAGAAAGTCGGAATGATTTCCGAGACCACGCCAAAAGCCGGCAGAATCATGATGTAAACCTCAGGGTGACCAAAGAACCAGAACACATGCTGGAACAGTACCGGATCACCGCCACCGGCAGCATTGAAGAAAGATGTGCCGAAGTGCACATCAAACAGCATCATGGTGACCACACCTGCTAGTACCGGCATAACTGCCAGCAGCAGATAGGCGGTGATCAACCAGGTCCACACGAACAGCGGCATTCTCATGTAGGTCATGCCGGGGGCACGCAGGTTCTGAATGGTGGCAATAATATTAATCGAGCCCATGATGGATGAAGCGCCCATGATGTGCAGGGCAAAAATAAAGAAGGTTACCGTCTCCGGCGCATAGGTTGTTGAGAGCGGCGCATAGAAGGTCCAGCCGAAGTTAGGCGCTCCGGCTTCCATCAGCAGCGTGGAGGCCAGCATGGCAAAGGCGAAAGGCAGAATCCAGAAGCTCCAATTGTTCATGCGAGGCAGGGCCATGTCCGGCGCGCCAATCATCATCGGAATCATCCAGTTACCCAGGCCGACAAAGGCTGGCATAACAGCTCCGAAGACCATCACCAGCCCGTGCATGGTGGTCATCTGGTTAAAGAAATTGGGCTCAACAAACTGCATGCCCGGCTGGAACAGCTCCAGACGAATTACCAGGGCAAAGACTCCGCCCAGCAGAAACATGGCCAAGCTAAACCACAGATAGAGTGATCCAATATCTTTATGGTTGGTGGTATACAGCCAGCGGGTTATGCCCTTGGCAGGGCCATGATGATGATCATCGTGATGGGTATCATGGCCTTCAATGGTGCCGACATTACTCATATTTTGTAACTCCTCTACTTTACTCTTGCACCAGGTACTTATTCAGCCTGGGCCTGCAGAATCTCGACGGGAGTAATCATGTCTCCCACACTATTACCTAAGGCATTTCGCTCATAGGTGATGACAGCAGCCAGATCAACCGGATTGAGCTGGTTGCCAAAGGCTGCCATGGCTGTACCCGGGGCGCCATTAAGGACGATATTGACATGGTCCTCAATCGGTCCGGTCGCAATCGCCGAGCCTGTCAGTGGCGGGAATGCCGGCGGCAAGCCCTGGCCATTTTGCTGGTGACAGGCCATGCAGAAGGTACGGTAGACCGTTTCACCCTGGGCTACCAGCTGATCAAGTGTCCAGTCCTGATTGGCCAACTCGGCGATAGCCGCAGCCTGTTCCTGGCGCTCGCTGTACCAGGCATCGAACTCTTCGCGTTCAACAACTTCAACCACGACCGGCATGAAGCCATGGTCCTGACCGCACAATTCCGTGCATTGCCCGCGATATATGCCAGTTTCTTCGGCAATAACCCAGGACTCATTGATAAAACCTGGAATGGCGTCTTTTTTCACGGCAAATTCAGGCACCCACCAGGAATGAATCACATCAGCCGCTGTCAACAAAAAGCGCACCTTGGTGTCAACCGGAATCACCAGGGGCTCGTCAACCTCAATCAGGTAGTTTTCTGATTTTTCATCCAAGCCAGCAATTTGCTCATCGGTAGTTGCCAGGTTGCTGAAAAAGGAAACCTCTTCACCCTCATCATCCAGATAGCTGTACTGCCAGCGCCACTGATAACCCGTGATCATGATGTCCAGCTCGGAATCAGAGCTGTCATAGATCTGGCGCAATACGCCGGTTGAAGGAATGGCCATACTGACCAGAATAAGAATGGGAATGACCGTCCAGACGATTTCAATGGTGGTATTTTCATGGAAATCGGCGGATTTGGCACCTTTGGATTTGCGGTATTTGATCAATGACCAGATCAAGACCCCATAGACCACCACGGCAATTAAGGCGCAGATAATGGTAATCAGCATGTGCAGGTCGTAGGTAGACCGGCTGATTTCGGTGATGCCAACTGGCATGTTGATGCCTTCACGAAAATCTTCCGCTGCAAAAGCCAGCTTGCCCATCAGGGGTGAACATGCCAGTAGCAGGGCTGATATAAATTTAAACTTAGGCTGCATTCGCCACTTCTCCACTTTCTTTGATTCTCTGTAAAAATCCAGACATTAGGTCTGGCTCGAAGATACCAATCGCAAAATCTTCTCTAGGAATTTTGGTTCAAACCCAATATTGCTCATGAACCTGTAAAGGCATGCGACAATTCGCCGCGCATTATATCAGCAAGTGTCAACGAAAGGCTATGAACAGTGCGTCCTTGTTAGCTGATTTATATCAAATTACGTCCCTGTAAGCAGATTGCAAATAGTCTCTGTTCATTTCAGTAGTCTTGGCATAATCTTGAGGACATAATTTCTTTGTCCTGGAGCAAATTGATGAGCATAAGGAACTATCTGGATTACTCGCCAAAACTGGCTGGCGGTGTATTTATCGATAACAGCGCGGTGGTCATCGGGCGGGTAAAAATTGGCCGCGACTCGTCTGTGTGGCCACACTGTACCCTGCGCGGTGATGTCCATGACATTAGCATCGGTGAACGCAGCAATATCCAGGATGGCTCTGTCTTGCACTGTACCTCTCCGGAATCTTTTGGCCCCGAAGGCTTTCCACTACATATCGGCAGTGATGTCACCGTTGGCCATCGTGTTATTCTGCACGGCTGTATACTCAAGGATCGTGTACTGGTTGGGATGGGCGCCATCATCATGGACGGCGCAGTTGTGGAATCAGATGTCATTGTCGGCGCCGGCTCAGTGGTGACACCCGGCAAGGTGCTGCAAAGCGGCAACCTGTATGTCGGCTCACCGGTCAAACGAGTTCGCCCGCTACGGCAGGAAGAAATCGACTTTCTGCTTTATAGCGCCGAGCACTACGTCAAGCTGAAGAACTTTCACCAGCACGACCATGAGTCGCTGTAGTTCAGCGCAGCTCCTCAATTAAGCCAGCCGTGTCTGGCCGGATGCCACGCCAGAGATAAAAAGCCTCGGCAGCCTGTTCAACCAGCATCCCCAAGCCGTCCAATGCCTGTGCTGCCCCGGCTTGCCTGGCCCATCGGCAAAATGGCGTTGGCTGGCTGCTGTACATCAGGTCATAACAGGCAGCTCCTGCACGTAAAATCCCTGCTGGCAGTGCTGGCAAATCTCCCTGCATACTGGCAGAAGTGGCATTGATCAGCCAGTCAGTCTGACAAGACTCCAGCTGGTCCAGTCCCCTGACGCTGATTTTGCCGTAGTCCCCGAATGCGCTGGCCAGAGCTTCAGCCCTGGCTGTGGTGCGGTTGGCAATAGTGACGCTGGCTGGAGATTCTCGCAGAATCGGCAAGAGTATGCCGCGGCTTGCCCCGCCAGCCCCCAGGATGAGTACATCCTTGCCCTGCAGGCTAAGCGCATGGTTTTGCCTGATATCCCGAATCAAGCCGATGCCATCGGTATTGTGGCCCTGGAGCTTCCCGCTAGCATCCATCAAGAGCGTATTAACAGCACCGGCAACTTCAGCATCAGCAGAGCGTTCGTGGACCAGCGCCCAGGCTTCCTGCTTGAAAGGCACGGTGACATTCAGGCCCTTGCCGCCCTGTTTGAAAAAGTTGTTGACTGCAGCAGGAAACTGTCCTGCTTCAACCAGAATCGCCTGATATTGCAAATCCTGTGCTGTTTGCTTCGCAAAGGCGTGGTGAATGGCAGGCGATAGGCTATGGGCAATCGGGTTGCCCATCACGGCGTATTGATCCAAAACGACTTCCTGTAGCAGGCTATACCCAGTCTCTGGGTTTGAGGTAGTCAGTATATAGTTTTTCCTCTGCGGAGCCAGGCTCAGGATGCCAGTCATAAACCCAGCGCACCTGAGGAGGCAAGGACATCAGAATCGATTCGATGCGGCCTACGCCGGATTGCAGGCCAAAAATAGTGCCCCTATCAATTACCAGATTGAACTCTGCATAACGCCCGCGCCGGTATTCCTGGAAAAATTTTTCGCGCTCGGTGTAGGGCGTGTCCTTGCGCTTTTGCAGAATGGGCGCATAGGCTTCCAGATAGGAGTTGCCCACGGCCTGCATCAGGGCGAAGCATTTTTCAAAGCCCCAGCCATTGAGGTCATCAAAAAACAGTCCGCCCACACCCCTGGGCTCCTGCCGGTGTGGCAGATAAAAATACTCATCACAGTGTTTTTTGAAATCCTGGTACACATTAGGGCCAAAGGGCTCGCAACATTTTTGCGCCGTCTTGTGCCAGGCAATGCAGTCTTCATCATAGCCATAGTACGGTGTCAGGTCATAACCGCCGCCAAACCACCAGACCGGATCGATGCCTTCTTTCTCAGCAATAAAAAACCTCACATTGGCGTGCGAGGTTGGGCAATAGGGGTTTTCAGGATGGATGACCAGGGACACGCCCATGGCCTGAAACGAGCCTCCCTCCAGTTCCGGGCGCAGCTCTGTTGCTGCCCGGGGCAGTGATTTGCCATAGACATGGGAAAAGTTAACGCCGCCTTTTTCAATGACAGCGCCATCAGCCAGCACCTTTGTAATGCCAGCACCGCCATCTTCACGGTCCCAGCGATCTTCACGAAAGCTTTGCTTGCCATCAACAAGTTCAAGCCCATGACAGATTTCATCCTGCAGCTTGAGTAAATAATCTTTTACTGCACTTGTATCCACATCTAACACCAGACACACTCCTCTTTTTAAGACCTGACTACCCGGCCACTCTGCAAGTCTATAATCCGGCTGGGTCCGTCCTGACCGCCTAGCTCGCCAGGCACTATCATGATCTCTTCTTTGAAATAGTTGGCAACTTCCTGCTCACTCAGGGCCGGCGCCTTGCCTGCCGGATTTGCCGAGCTTGAAACCAGCAGGCCGCATTGCCCGCACAGACTTTTCACCACTGGGTGCTGACTTACCCTGACTGCTACTGTAGCAAAGCTTCCTTTAATCCAGGATGGAATTTTTTGATTTGGATCAGGAATTAACCAGGTATCAGGCCCAGGACAGGCACTTTGCAGCTGCTGCCTGGCCGAAAGTGGCAAGCCTTCTAGTAACATGTCGATCTGTTGCAATCCCGAAGCTACCAGAATCAGGCCTTTTTCCAGCTCACGCCCCTTGAGCTCCAGTATCCGCAATACGGCTGTTTCATTATAGGGATCACAGCCCAGCCCCCAGACCCCTTCTGTGGGATAGGCAATAATGCCACCTCGCTTGAGATGATCATGTATCGTGGATAAATTCAAGGTATGCTTCATTGGAGGCGCATTATTACTTATGCCCTGCGCAGTGACAATGAATAGCCTTCTGGCCCGGCTTCAATCAAGCGATATATTTCAAGTTCACTCAGCGTTGCCAGCACTTGCTCAACCGGTAAACCGCTACGCAGAACCAGTGTGTCCATACTGGCCCAGTTGGCATCCAGGCAACCTAGCAGGTTTCGCGCAGGCTGGCTGAGCTGCGTCATCCTGTCAGTAAGCAAAGCTGCTGCTGAAATGTCGGCATTTGTACAAAAGCCACCAAGCTCTTCGGCAATATCGCGGACACTTTCAACCAGCGCCGCCCCATTTTTCAGCAAACTGTGGCAGCCCCGTGACTGCGGGTTGAATGGCGAGCCCGGTACGGCAAAGACCTCACGTCCCTGTTCAAGCGCACAGTGGGCGGTAATTAAAGAACCACTTTTTTGAGCAGCTTCTACAACCAGCACTCCCCGGCTGAGTCCGCTAATCACACGGTTACGTTGTGGAAAATGCCACGCCTGTGCAGCCGCTCCCAGCGGATACTCGGAAACGAGTGCTCCACGTTCCCGCAGGTCTCGCGCCAATACCTGGTTTTGACGAGGATAGACGCGGTCCAACCCGCTTCCCAGCACAGCGACACTGACGCCCTTAACCGCCAGGGCTCCCTGATGACTTTCTGTGTCTATTCCCAGAGCAAGCCCGCTGCAGATACTAAAGCCTGCTTTACTTAGATCACCGGCCAGGAGCCTTGCCATTTCGCGCCCGCCCGGACTGGGCTTGCGACTGCCAACGATTGCCAGCTGGGGCAGGCTCAGGGCTTCGGCATGTCCCTGGACATAAAGCAGCACAGGCGGATCGGCAATTTCCCTAAGTAGCCCCGGGTAGTGAGGAGAATCCAGACTCAATATGTGGCAATCTTTTTGTTCCTGCCACTTCAGGGCCTGCATGACCCTGCCTTGAACCCCCTGGGCTCGACAAGCCGCGCGCACTGCTTTTATCGGGGCAACAAGATTAGGCTGCAGCTCCTTAAGCGGCATCTCAAGCAGAGCCCGTGGGGAGGGGAAATGCGCCAGTAAGCCGAGAAGTTGTCGTGCAGGTAGGCCGGAACCAAGACTAAGGCTAAGCCAGGCAGTAAGCTCTTGCTCTTGCATTGTGATCATCCATGATCAAGGCTGCGGAAGACGTCTCAGGGAGTAATCACCCTGTCGCTCAGTGCTACCGGTTGGTCACTGCTTAATACCAGGGCAAAACTGTGATTATCGAATACTCTATAGACTAGTATTCTTCCGTAAATTTCGCCACTGAAGCTAATCGTACTGTTGGGGTCTGGCAGCCGCAGAAAAGTCTGTGCATTCGGGTCAGGGAATTCAATGTTGGCTTTTTGTAGGGCCAACAGATGACCCGCTTCAATGTTGTCTTCTGCGCCCAGGTTAATAATCAGCGTATCGTATTTTCCGCCGAAAGATCGGCCGAAATTGATATCCATAACAGCGGCAGTGACGTCAAACTCGGGGGCAACCGGAAAGTACTGGGATGACAGTATCAAGGATTCGCTGACCACAAAAGAGTCGCCTATACGGACCTCCTGCAGATTACTGTTAACAACCAGTGTTGCCGCATCATCCTCAATATCGAGAATACTTGCAGAACCAACCAGCTCAGCTTCGACGGCAATCACATCGCCTGTTAGCGGGTCGTTTATCTCCCGGGTTGGTCGAACAATTTCATACGTGTTGATGTCCTCGGCCCAGGACCCCAAAGCAAAGATGACATCGTTTTCATGGGAAAATTTCCTATCACTTCTGGAGCCCAGCACAGTTGGCGCATTATCCAGCGCCGTAATATCAATGACCCGGTTTCTACTCAGGTAGGGGCTCATCGCTTCCAGAGAAATAGCTGGTATAGGACTAAGCAGGGGTTCGCGACGCACTCTAGGGGAAAGCGCTATAACCGGTAGGCTGGTGTCAGCGATTTCATCAGACCTGCCCGCATTGCTGCCAGCGCCGCGCTCAACGGTGATACGAGGTTGTCCATCAACATAGTAAAGAACAACATTATCGCCAGGATAAATCAGGTCAGGATTGCTGATTTGCGGATTCAGCTGCCAAATTTCCGGCCACAGCCAAGGTTCATCAAGAAAAACACCGGCTATATCCCAGAGTGTATCGCCTTCCACCACCACATAGTTGTCCGGAGAGCCTTGGCGAATATTAATAACATCGCCCTGCTGTGCCTGGATAGCAGAGACAAGAAAAAGCAGTGACAACAGCAGCGCTGCCCTAAAACCTTTGATGAAGTGAGTGTCTGACATCCTCAACTCCTGCTTGCAAATTATTTTATTCAGCGTTCAAAATGAGCATTACCCAACTGCAAGCCAATGCTCATGACCGGTATCTGTATATTTGGCACATCTTATCAATAAGTAGTTTAATTATATATGCTTAGCTATTCTTTTTTAGGTAATTTGTGACCTAATTGACTTTCCCACCCTTGAAGGTTTAATAATTTGACCCGAAATAACGTATTATTAGGGCCCCGAACGGCCTGTTAAGAGCATAGAGCCCATGAGTTTGCTAGAAATACTTGAATACCCGGATCCCAGATTGCGTAAAAAGGCTCTGCCTGTCGACGCAGTCGATGACGGTTTGCGGCAAACCATCGAGGACATGTTCGAAACCATGTATGCAGCTTCGGGTATTGGCCTGGCGGCGACGCAGGTTAATATTCATCAACGTCTGCTGGTTATTGATATTGCCGATGAAGATGAACAGCGCAAGCCCCTGGTCTTTATCAATCCCGAAATTGAGGTTCTGGACCCTGAACCGCACCGGCATGAAGAAGGCTGTCTATCTGTTCCCGGTTATTTTGAATTTGTGGAGCGACCTCGCAAAATCAGGGTTAAAGCCCTGGATCGTGATGGAGAAGCCTTTGAAATGCTGGCAGAAGGTTTGCTGGCAGTCTGCATACAGCATGAAGTAGACCATCTGGATGGCAAATTATTCGTCGATTACCTTTCCGTCCTGAAACGCCAACGCATTAAAACCAAGCTGGAAAAAGAGCTGCGGCAAAAAGAGAGCGCCTGAACTTTCTGCAACCCGACTGAAGTTAGCTGATATGGATAAGCCCGCCCTGAAAATCGGCTTTGCCGGGACGCCAGAGTTTGCCGCCTCCCATCTTGATGCCCTGGTAAAGGCCGCTTATTTACCTGCTGCTGTTTATACCCAGCCCGACCGCCCTGCTGGTCGCGGCAAACAAGACCAGCCCAGCCCGGTAAAAACACTCGCCCTCGCGCACGGGCTGCCGGTTTTTCAGCCAGTCAGCTTGAAAAGCGAACAGGCCCAAGAACAAATGGCAGCGTTAAACCTCGATCTCTTGATCGTCGTCGCTTATGGCCTGCTTCTTCCCGAAGCGGTGCTGAAGCTGCCCCGCCATGGTTGTATTAATGTGCACGCTTCTCTTTTGCCCCGTTGGCGTGGCGCCGCGCCTATTGAGCGAGCAATTTTGGCCGGCGACAAGGAAAGCGGCATATGTATCATGCAAATGGATGCGGGACTTGATACGGGTGATATTCTTTATTGTCTCAAAACCCCCGTTTCCGATGAAGATAACAGCGCAACTCTGAGCCAACGGCTGTCAGCGCTTGGTCAGCAAGCTCTGCTGGATGTCTTGCCGCAAATTCAGGCTGGCACACTTAAGCCGCAACCTCAGGATGATGCACACAGCACGTATGCAAAGAAGCTAGGAAAGGAAGACTCGATAATAGACTGGAGTCGGGGAGCCCATCAGGTTCTCCGTCAGATTAATGCCCTCTATCCCCGCTCTCCTGCTTACAGCTTTTATCAGCAACAGCGCATCCGAATAATTCGCGCAAAAGTCATCAATGGCAATATAAATAAGACACCCGGCACTATTATCAAGGCTGATAAACAGGGGGTGCTCATAAGTTGTAAGGAAGACTGCCTCTTGTTGCAAAATATTCAGCTTCCCGGCAAAGCTGAAATTGATCTCAGTAGCTTTTTAAATGGGCGGCCGGACTTTTTCAAACCGGGAACATGTTTCGATTCCGGACAGGAATAAATTATTGATGGCCCTCTCAAAGCATCGCCAGCTTGCCGTCAAGATTCTGCAATCTCTGCTGGAACAGCAAGGCTCTCTTTCTTCCTTACTGGATAAACTCGATAGCGAAATACCCCAGGATTCCCGCAGCCTGCTGCAGGCAAGCTGTTATGGAGCGTGCCGACATTTTCACCAGTTGGCCGCACTGCTTGACCGTCTACTTGATAAGCCGCTGCGGAAAAAGGATAAAGACATTTATTGCTTGCTCATTATCGGCGCTTACCAGCTATTGTTCATGCGCATGCCTGATTATGCCGTTATTAACGAATGCGTTGATACCTGTAAGCTCCTGAAAAAACCCTGGGCAAAAAACCTAGTTAATGCCATTCTCAGAACGATTCAGCGTGAAGGCTCGGTCATGCTGGAACAGCTGAAAGAAGATCCGGCTGTTTATTTTTCCCACCCCGCCTGGATGTTTGATCAGTTTAAAACTGACTGGCCAGCTCAGTATATGGACATCGTGGTAGCCAATAACCAACGTGCTCCGATGAGCTTGCGAATCAACCAGTCAAAAATTTCAAGACATGAATACCTGCTTCTCTTACAGGCTACTAATATTATAGCAGCCCCCGGCAAGCTAGGCGCCCAGGCTCTGATTTTAAATGAGCCTGTTGATGTCAGCTCTCTGCCTGGCTTTCAGGATGGATTGGTTTCCGTACAGGATGAAGCCTCACAGCTTGCTGCCGAATTTCTGCAGGTGCAAAACGGCCAGCAAATACTCGATGCCTGTGCTGCACCAGGCGGAAAAACTTGTGCCATTCTGGAAAAGGCGCCCGGCGCAACCCTTTATGCCGTGGACAGTGATGCACAACGACTGCAGAAAATTAAAGACAACCTGCAACGGATTCAAGCAGAGGCTTCACTTTACTGCCAGGACATTCGTATTCAGGCTCAACGCTGGCAGGCAGAACACCAGCATTTTGACCGAATCTTGCTAGATGTTCCCTGCAGCGCCACTGGCGTCATTCGGCGCCACCCTGACATCAAACTGCTCAGGCGCCCTGAAGATTTGGATAATCTGCTCGCCTTACAAGGGGAAATTCTTCGCTCATGCTGGCCACTTCTCAGGAATGGCGGTTTGTTACTGTATTCCACCTGCTCCTTGTTCCGTGCTGAAAATACAGCACAGGTTGCCCACTTTCTTAGTGATTGCAAGGATGCCCGGGAACTGACACTTAGCCTTCCTGGCGCTCATCCTGAACCTCATGGCCTCCAGCTGTTTCCCCAGCAAGAATCTCATGATGGTTTTTACTATGCTCTCCTGCAAAAGTGTTAAACTATGCGGGCATCCACAGGGTCAGTAACGACTGTCTATAAGGCGATGGATCTTCAATGAAAATAATTATTCTTGGTGCCAACAAAGTCGGCGCCAGCCTGGCAGAGAATTTAGCCAAAGAAGCCAACGACATAACAGTCGTCGACCAGAATGAGGATTTATTACGGGAACTGAAGGACCGGCTTGATATCGGGACCACCATGGGGCAGCCATCCTTTCCTGATGTGCTAGCCAATGCTGGCGCAAAAGATGCCGATATGTTGATAGCCGTTACAGACAGTGACGAGACTAACCTGGTCGCCTGCCAGGTCGCATTCAGCCTGTTCAGAACTCCCAAAAAGATTTGTCGTCTGCGCGCCAACTCCTACGTTAATTATTCCCCCAAGCTTTTTACTCCTGAAGCAATTCCCATTGATGTTGTTATCAGTCCTGAGGAAATTGCCTCACACTACATCAAGAGCCTGCTGGATCTGCCTGGGGCTTTGCAGGTCATGGATTTTGCAGAAGGCCGCGTTCAACTGGTTGCCGTCCAGGCCGAACACGGCGGCCCTCTGATCAATCAGGAGCTCAGAACACTGCGCGAACACATGCCCAATGTTGATACCCGTGTAGCCGCCATTTTCAGGCAGAACCGCCCCATCATCCCGCAGGGCAATACCGTTATCGAACGCGATGACGAGGTGTTTTTTATTGCCGCCAGAGAGAATATCCGCACCGTCATGAGTGAAATGCGCAAGGTCGACAAACCTTACAAGCGCATTATCATCGCTGGCGGCGGCAATATCGGAGAGCGTCTTGCTGCTTCCATTGAAAAACAGTACCGCACCAAACTGCTTGAAATCGACGCCAAGCGCTGCATGGTGCTTGCTGAAAGCCTGCAGTCCACAACCATTCTTCATGCTGATGCATCACAGAGTGATGTCCTGCTGGAAGAAGGGGTCGATTCTGCCGATGTCTATCTGGCGCTGACCAATAACGACGAAGCCAATATCATGTCATCCCTGCTTGCCAAGCGCCTCGGGGCAGGAAAGGTTATGACACTCATAGCCAACCCCGCTTATGTCGATCTGGTTCAGGGCGGCGAAATTGATATCGCCATTTCGCCACAGCAGGCCACGATCGGCAGCCTGCTGACTCACATTCGTCGTGGTGATATTGTTAATGTGCACTCCTTGCGGCGCGGTGCAGCAGAAGCCATTGAGGTGATTGCTCACGGGGACAAATCTACCTCCCGCGTGGTTGGCAACCCCATCGAGAAAATTGATTTACCTGAAGGCGCCACAATCGGCGCTATCGTTCGTGATGACAAAGTGCTGATCGCCCATGATGACATCGTTATCCAGACGGATGATCATGTCATTCTGTTTCTGGTTGATAAAAGCAAAATCCAAGAAGTCGAAGCCCTGTTTCAGGTCGGATTCGCCTTCTTCTAACACCAAAGCTGACAATGCATCTATCCGTCATATTTCGCATATTGGGCATCTTATTAATGCTCTTCAGTTTCACCCTGATTCCCCCGATCGGCCTTGCCTACCTGTTCAATGATGGCACCCTGTCAGCCTTTATCAGCGCATTTCTCATTACCTTTCTATGCGGATTAATCTTCTGGTTTCCTGCTCATAACATCAGGTCAGATCTACGCACCCGTGACTGTTTTTTAATCGTGACACTGTTCTGGACGGTGCTCAGCACCTTCGGCGCCATTCCTTTTCTGGTCATTGATACCATCAGCATGTCTTTTACTGACGCTATTTTTGAATCCGTTTCAGGGTTAACAACTACCGGCGCCACCGTCTTATCCGGGCTTGATCAGCTGCCGCTGACCATACTTTATTACCGTCAGCAGCTACAGTGGCTTGGTGGTATGGGTATTATCGCCATCGCCGTCGCCATCCTGCCGATGTTGGGCATTGGTGGTATGCAACTCTATAAAGCAGAAAGCCCGGGGCCGGTTAAAGATAACAAGCTGCTACCCCGCGTCACTGAAACGGCCAAAGCGCTGTTGTTTCTGTATGTCACCCTGACCGCCATTTGTGCCCTCGCCTATTACCTGGCCGGAATGTCTCCTTTCGATGCCATCTGCCACAGCTATGCAACCATCGCCATTGGCGGCTTTTCAACGCACGATGCGAGTATCGGCTATTTCCAGAATCCAGCCATTGAAATCATAGCAGTTGTTTTCATGGTCATCTCCGGCATCAACTTTGCCCTGCATTTTCTCGCCATTCGGACACGCAGCTTCCGTTCATACTGGCCTGATACCGAACTGCGCTTTTACCTCATGATGCTGCTGACCATTGCACTTGTCACGGTTTTATTCCTGACCCTGTCAGAGACCTATGAATTCAGTGAAGCGTTGCTTAAGGGAACCTTTGCAGTTGTTTCCATCAGTACGACAACGGGATTTAGTTCAGCCGATTTTAGCGCTTGGCCGACCTTCCTGCCTTTTTTGTTGTTCTACATGGCTATCATCGGCTCATGTGCCGGATCAACCGGTGGCGGCATGAAAGTCATCCGAATCGTACTGATTATCAAGCAGGGTTTTCGTGAACTGAAACGCTTGATTCATCCCAATGCCGTTATTCCAATCAAGCTTGGCCATAACCGCGTACCGGACCGGGTCATTGAATCTGTATGGGGCTTCTTTTCTGTCTACGTCATGGCTTACATGACCATGCTGCTAGCCCTGCTGGCGACCGGCCTTGATATCACTACTGCCTTTACAGCCGTCGGTGCCAGTATCAATAACCTGGGCCCTGGACTTGGTGATGTCGCTCAAACTTACGGCGGGATGCCAAGCTCCAGTAAATGGATACTCTGTCTGGGTATGTTGTTGGGGCGCCTGGAAGTATTCACTTTGCTGGTGCTGCTCACCCCCCAGTTCTGGCGTGATTGATCTAACGCGTATAGGGCTCTTGTTTGCCCTCAGGCTGATAACGGAAACGCTTATACTCCCATTGATACTGTTCAACAGCATCCCTGGCTGCCATTTCAACGGTTTTGTTAAGGCCAGCCAAAGCGTCTTGCATATGCTTGGCATATATCAGCGGGTCGGGCTCCTGGATAATTATCCTAAAACCGCCTTTTTCGCGCCGCGCATAAGTGAGTAAAGCCCTGGCACCGGTTTTTTGTAGCAAGCGGCTAATCAAGGTCATGGTGTACGCATCATGGCCAAAAAAAGGGGCAAATTTTCCCGCGTTAGGCATCGGCACTTGATCAGGCAGGATGCCGCACATTTCACCTCGCTTTAAGGCCGCCAGAATTGCTGCTACGCCCTTGCTGTTTGCTGGATACATGGCCGCGCTGCCCCGACTCCGGGCCCGGTAAAGCAGCTTGTCCAGTGCGGCATTTTTAGGCGGCTGATAAAGCTGGGCACATTGCCCCAGGGTGCTGAGATAAAGCCCCATTAATTCCCAGTTACCGTGATGGGGCCCTATCAGAATGAGTCCGCGGCCACTCTGTCTGGCATCATTTAGCAGCTCGGCACCTTCAATTTCGAGGAGTTTTGCCATAATTTTTTCCACCGGCCAGAGCCAGACAGCGCCGCTTTCTGCCAGAGTCATGCCGGTATTCATTAGGCTGTTTTTGATCAATGCCTGGCGCTCATCGCCACTGAGGCCGGGGAAGCATAGTTGTATATTGGTCTGGCTCGTATAATAGAGCCTGGAACGACCAAGATAGGCGCAATATCCCAGCATTTTCCCGACCGTTCGCGCCATTTCTAGTGGAAATAGCGCCATAAGTCGTATAAATACAATGCTTAATCCGGACTTCAACGGGTCAACCTGCCTTGTTTTACACTTGAAAGCCGCAAAAGCATACTCCGTCGGGCAGGTTCGCGCCAAGTTATTCCTCGCCATTGCCCTCAGTTTTTAGGATAATTGCCGGCTTCCATGCCCGCTTAAGACAATCAACCAACATAGAAGGATGCACTTTTGAGCAAAAGCAGTCATGCCGACACCTCAAGCTTCCAGGGATTAATCCTGGCATTGCAACAGTTCTGGGCCGAGCAGGGCTGTGTTATCGTTCAGCCTCTCGATCTTGAAGTCGGTGCCGGCACTTTTCATCCGGCCACTTTTTTGCGCGCCATTGGCCCGGAGAACTGGAATACGGCCTATGTGCAACCCTGCCGACGCCCCACAGATGGGCGCTATGGCGAAAACCCGATGCGCCTGCAACATTATTATCAGTTCCAAGTTATTTTGAAGCCTTCGCCCTTAAACATTCAGGATCTGTATCTAAATTCGTTAAAACATATTGGAATAGACGCTAAAGTTCACGATATTCGATTTGTTGAAGATAATTGGGAATCCCCGACACTGGGTGCCTGGGGCCTGGGCTGGGAAGTATGGCTCAATGGCATGGAAATTACCCAGTTTACCTATTTCCAGCAGGTTGGCGGACTGGAGTGTTATCCCGTCAGTGGCGAAATCACCTATGGCCTTGAGCGCCTGGCCATGTACTTGCAGGAAAAAGACTCCATTTATGATGTGCTATGGGCCAATACCCCGAATGGACCGGTGACTTACGGTGATGTGTTTCATCAGAACGAGCTCGAGATGTCGGCTTTTAATTTTGAAGAGGCAGACACCGGCATTCTGTTTACCAATTTTGATGACTGTGAAAAGCAGTGTCAGCACCTGATCAAACAGAAACTGGTATTGCCGGCCTATGAAATGGTCCTTAAGGCTTCACATTTTTTTAACTTGCTGGATGCCCGTTCCGCCATTTCAGTGACTGAGCGTCAGCGTTACATTCTCCGCGTCAGAACCCTGGCCCGTGAAGTGGCACAGGCATATTACAGATCTCGTGCCAGATTAAAGTTCCCGCTGGCCAGTGAAGCCATGCGCAAGGAGTGCCTGCAAAAGTTTGAAGACGGGGAGGGGGCTTAGTATGTCCACACGCGACCTTTTGATAGAAGTCGGCACCGAGGAGCTGCCACCAAAGGCCTTATCAAACCTGTCTCTAGCCTTTCAAAACGAATTCGAGAACCGGCTTCGCTCAGCCAGCCTGGCTTATGAAAAAACAGAAATATTCGCAAGCCCACGACGCCTCGCCTTAAAAGTTTTTGCTCTTGCAGAATCCCAGGACGATATCAGTATTGAACGTTTTGGCCCTGCCGTGCAGGCCGCCTTTGATGCTGAAGGTAAGCCTACCAAGGCAGCTCTGGGTTTCGCCACTTCATGCGGGGTCGATGTCAGCGGCTTACAGCAAAAAAATGACGGTAAACTTGAAAAGCTTTTTTATGCTTCTACACAGGCTGGTGCTCCCTGTGCTGAACTGATACCTGAGCTCTTGCAACAATCACTGGCGGCCTTACCTATTCCAAAAAGAATGCGCTGGGGGGCATCACGAGAAGAATTTGTCAGGCCGGTACACTGGCTTGTTCTGCTGTTTGGCGATGAAGTAATTCCTGCCCGCTTGTTTGAGCTCGATGCAGCAAACCAGACGCATGGCCACCGTTTTCATCACCCACAGGCAATTCATTTACAGTCTGCGGATGATTACCCTGCTTTATTACACTCAACAGGCTGGGTTGAACCGTCATTTTCAGCACGTAGAGAACGCATAAAAACGATGGTCCTTGACCAGGCCAGCGTGAAGAATGCTCAGGTAGAACTGGATGATGAGCTCCTGGATGAAGTTACCGCACTAGTCGAGTGGCCTGTCGTTCTAATGGGAAATTTTGACCCGGCATATCTTCAGGTTCCCAAAGAAGCTCTGATCTCTTCCTTGAAGAAACACCAAAAATGTTTCCACCTGCTTGATAATCAGGGACAACTGCTGCCTCATTTCATTACTATCAGTAATATCGAAAGTGAAGATCCTCCTCAGGTCATCAAGGGCAATGAAAAAGTCATCGGGCCTAGACTTGCTGATGCAGCCTTCTTTTTCCAGCAGGACCTCAACCGGCCGCTCAATTCTCATCTGGACACCTTAAAACGTGTTATTTTCCAGAATGAATTAGGTTCTGTGTATGACAAGGTAAGCCGTATTGAAAACCTGGCTGTTTTTCTGGCCGGAGAGTTCGATGCAGAACCAGCTCTTTGTCAACGCGCTGCACAGCTTTGTAAGTGTGACCTGCTTTCCAACATGGTAGGTGAATTTGCTGAACTACAGGGCACTATGGGACGTTATTATGCAGAACATGACAAGGAGCATCCTGAAGTAGCGCAGGCCATTCAAGAGCATTATTTGCCACGCTTTTCTGGTGACGCCTTGCCTGACTCGATGACCGGCACTATCCTGGCTCTTGCGGACCGTATCGATACCATCACCGGACTTTTTGGTATTGGTCAGCCACCTTCAGGCTCCAAGGATCCCTTTGCTCTGCGCCGGGCGGCTTTGGGGATCCTCCGTATCCTTCTTGAAAAACAACTGCCTCTTGATCTGCTAAGCTGTATACAGCAATCCATATCTGCCTTTGCTGAGCTTCCAGAACAGGCCGGTCTGGAACAAAGGATTATGGATTTCATCTTTGAACGTTTACGCACCTATTTTTCAGAGCAGGGTGTTGATACACGCTCTTTTCAAGCGGTCGATGCTGTCAGACCTAACCTGCCCGTTCTGTTTGAGCACCGAGTCAAGGCCGTCAGTCACTTTGCAAAATTGCCGCAGGCTCAATCCTTGGCTGCTGCTAATAAGCGTGTTGCTAATATTCTTGCCAAACTCGATTCAGTTCCCACAGCTGAAGTTGACCAGACCCTATTAAATGAAGATGCAGAGCTGGCTTTATATGATGCGTTTACCAACGTCCTTACAATAACGACCCCGCTCATAAAAGACAGACAGTTTCAACAAGCGCTCGAGCATATGGCAACACTGCAGAAACCTCTCGAACAATTCTTCGACACAGTCATGGTCAACGTTGATGACCTTTCTGTTCGGCAAAATAGACAGTCTCTGCTTTCTTCTGTACGCGAACTGTTTTTACAAATTGCCGACATATCCTATCTTCAAGCGTCATAGTCGTGACAAGCAAACTGGTCATACTCGATCGGGACGGCGTCATCAATTTAGACTCCGATGAATACATCAAATCTGTCGATGAGTGGCGACCAATTCCAGGGAGTATCGAAGCCATAGCGCGTCTTTCCAAGGCCGGGTTTTCTGTCATGATTGTCAGTAATCAGTCAGGCCTAGCCAGGGGCTTATTTACAGAAGTCGATCTAGCCAATATCCACAACTATATGCAGAGTCTTGTAGAAGAAGCTGGCGGCCAGATTGATGCTATTTTTTACTGTCCCCACCTGCCTGACGATAACTGCCTTTGTCGTAAACCGCGGCCAGGTATGCTTCAGCAAATTGAGCGTGAATTCGATCTTTCTCTGCATGATGTTTTTTTTATAGGTGATACTCTTAAAGATATTGAGGCTGCTCTGTCCATGTCCTGCCAGCCGATTCTTGTACGTAGTGGTAAGGGCGCTCAAACTGAAGCTAACTTGTCAGATAATTTCAAGAAACAGGTTTCAATCTATGATGACTTGAGCTCAGCCGTCACCCATATTCTGGATTAACATGCTCATTTTTCTACGTTCACTGTTTTTTTATATTGGTTTCTTCATTTCACTACTGGTTTCTGCCTGTCTGTGTATACTGATCGGCCCTTTCCTGACCATGCCAGGTCGTTATCGTTTTTTTCTCCATTGGAATCATTTTATATTTTTCTGGCTCAAATTCTGCTGCGGCATTCGCATACGGGTCAGCGGTCAAAGCAATATTCCAGAGCTCCCTGTAGTTATTATCAGTAATCATCAAAGCCCCTGGGAAACCATTTTTCTTTACGCTTATTTTTCGCCCGTATCTGCAATTCTCAAAAAAGAATTGCTCAGCTTGCCTTTTTTTGGCTGGGCGCTTTCCTTACTCAAACCCATAGCCATTGATCGGAAACAAAAGTTCAAGGCGCGTCGTGTTTTAATGCAGCAAGGGAAGGAGCGCCTAACCAAGGGTATTTCTGTTCTGATTTTCCCTGAAGGAACACGCGTTCCGCCAGGCGAGGAGCGAACCTACCAGAGTGGCGGGGCTACGCTTGCTATCGATGCCGGCGTCAAATTATTACCCGTTGCGCATAACGCGGGGCTTTTCTGGCCCAGTGGGAAGTTTCTCAAATATCCCGGCACCATAGATGTCGTGATCGGTTCAGCCATGGAGACCCAAGGAAAAGATGCCAGAGAGCTGACAAGGAAAGCCGAAAAATGGATTAAACAGGCGCTTTAATCAATGAACGAACTCTAGAACCGCACTGTGCATATGTTTGGCATATGCGCCGTTGCTTGATTCACACGTCGAGATTGGAAACCGTCAAGGCGTTCATTTCGATAAACTCGCGACGAGGTTCTACCTGATCACCCATCAGGGTGGAAAATAGCTGATCACTTGCCATTGCGTCTTTGACTGTTACTCTAGACATGCGCCGGAATGTCGGATCCATCGTAGTCTCCCACAACTGCTCAGGATTCATTTCACCCAGACCTTTATAACGCTGCAAATAATGGCCTTTCATTCCATCAGCCATTAACCAGTCCAGAGCCTCCCTGAAAGAGCCGACTTTCTGCTGCTTATCAGCACGCTGTACGTAGGCGCCTTCTTCGATCAGCCCTTCAAGCGCCTCACCCATTTGACAAATTTCCTTATAATCCAATGAGTTAAAGAACTCTGGCGTGAGAGCAGCCTTACGCTTGACACCATGAATCGTGGACGTCAACAAAGGCTCATACAGCTTTTCTTCTTCATCATATTTGCAGGAAAACACATAAAGCGCCCCGCTGATCTGGGATTTGGCCACCGCTGCCTGCAGAGCCTCAACCCAGCTTTGAACATATGCTTCATCGCCCATCTGAGCAGCCTGTAATGGTTGCAGGGTGATGAGAGCCTGCAGAACATCCATGGGGTAATGCTGTGCATGCCGTTTGATGATTTTTTGAACCTTGCGATAGCGGCCTACCAGATCTTCAAGCGCCTCACCACTTATGCCAGGCGCATCCTTGCTGACATGCAGACTCGCACCATCCAATGCATTTTGCACCTGGTACTGTGCCAGCTCTTCATCATCCTTCAGGTACTGCTCTTGTTTGCCTTTGCGAATTTTATACAGTGGTGGCTGAGCAATATAGATATGACCACGCTCTATCAGCTCGCGCATCTGTCTAAAGAAAAAGGTTAACAGCAGGGTACGAATATGTGAGCCATCAACATCCGCATCAGTCATGATAATAATCCGGTGATAGCGCAGGGAGTCTGGGCTAAATTCTTCTCCGCCTATGCCGCAACCCAGTGCCTTGATGAGGGTTCCAATTTCAGCCGAGCTTAACATCTTGTCAAAGCGCGCTTTTTCAACATTAAGGATTTTGCCTTTCAGTGGCAAAATCGCCTGATTTTTTCGGTTTCTTCCCTGTTTGGCAGAACCACCCGCAGAATCACCCTCTACAATATATATTTCTGACAGAGCAGGGTCTTTTTCCTGACAATCGGCCAGTTTTCCAGGCAGTCCGGCAACATCAAGCGCCCCTTTGCGCCGCGTCATTTCACGTGCTTTTCGTGCCGCCTCACGCGCACGCGCCGCATCGATCATTTTGTTGACAATGTTTTTGGCTTCCTGGGGGTTTTCCAGCAAAAAGTCCGAGAAAAACTTGCCCATTTCATGCTCTACAGCCGTCTTAACCTCTGAAGACACCAGTTTATCCTTGGTTTGCGAGGAAAACTTGGGATCCGGCACCTTAACCGAAATAATAGCCGTCAGCCCTTCACGGGCATCGTCTCCTGAAGTGGCAACCTCTTTACCCCGTTTGTTTTCAATTTCCTTGTCGATATAGGATTTGAGCACACGGGTGAGAGCGCCGCGAAACCCGGCCAGATGAGTGCCGCCATCTCGTTGTGGAATATTGTTCGTATAGGGGTAGATATTTTCCTGGTAGCCATCATTCCACTGCATGGCAACCTCAATCCCGATACCATCCTCAGATTCAGTCGCAAAATGAAAAACCTTGTTGATAGCCGTTTTATTTTGGTTGAGATAGGCAACAAAAGCCTGCAGGCCGCCATCATATCTAAAGCGCTCTTTTTTATCGGTGCGCTCATCAAAAAGCTCAATAGCGACACCGGCATTCAGGAAGGCCAGCTCGCGAAGTTTTTTAGCCAGGATTTCATATTGAAACTCAATATTGGTGAACGTATCAACAGAAGGCTTGAAATGGCAGATTGTCCCGGTAATTTCTGTATCCCCGACTTCTTGCAGGGCTTTTTCCGGCACACCATGGTGATAGGTTTGTTCATGAATTTTGCCGCCGCGATGGATGGTCAGCTTCAGGTAAGAAGAGAGCGCGTTTACTACAGAAACACCTACTCCGTGCAAGCCGCCTGAGACCTTATAGCTGTTATCGTCAAACTTCCCGCCGGCATGCAGTACTGTCATGATCACCTCAGCCGCAGAAACGCCTTCTTCATGAATTTCGGTGGGGATACCGCGGCCATTATCTGACACGCTGACCGTCTCGTCACTGTGAATGGTTACTGTAATCAGGTCACAATGGCCCGCCAGGGCCTCGTCAATGGAGTTATCTACCAGCTCGAAAACCATGTGGTGCAAGCCGGTGCCGTCATCGGTATCGCCGATATACATACCGGGGCGTTTGCGAACAGCATCCAGGCCTTTAAGCACCTTGATACTGGAGGAGTCGTAATTACTCTTTTCTGCCATGTTGCTTCCTTTTAGATCAGGAAAACACTGGGCTCACAGTGTTTGTTGGCGAAGCTTATCAAGCTCCATAGTCTGTGCTTTCCTGCACTCTTATTTTACCATGT